>NZ_JBQERC010000001.1:0-675519 GCF_056534665.1 Ruegeria sp. P8 | reverse complement strand
GGGAGAACGGATACTGCGAAAGCTTCAATGGCCGGTTCAGGGACGAACTACTCAACGGCGAAATCTTCTACAGCCTGCGCGAAGCACAAATCCTGATCGAACAATGGAGGAGACACTACAATACAAAACGCCCCCACAGTGCACTGGGCTATCGCCCGCCGGCACCTGAAACCATCATCCCGATGGATCACAGGCCGATGATGCACTAACAATCAACTTGGACCAGTCAGATGAGGCTGCTCACTAAGTCAGCTTTCTGCGTCTGTTGGTGCAAGCGAAGCAGCCACTATGGAACTGCTCATAGAGATCGATGCGCGTGCATCATTGCAAAATCCCCATATGTGGGCGCTAATATCAAGAGCGCCGTGGCCCAAAGACGTACAGCCTACTGAATAGCTGGTTTATCAAGTATACAATCGCCCAAAATTTCGAATGAAATATCATGACCGACACAAGGACCGATGAACAGTTCGAGCGCCAAGAGTGGTACAGAAAAATAAACTTTATAACCGCGATTCCCGCTGATGAGGCCTTTCGGCTTCTTGCTAAAACAGCCACCCATGGGTTGGCTCACGTGATCTTGGATGACATAAGTCGCCACCTCTCATGTCATGGCGAGCAGCCAACAAAAAGCAAAACATGCCCCGGTCGTTCAGTGCAACCGGCTGTAGACTTCTAAACGTCTTTTTCATCAGCCTGCACATATTCAGGTTATGGCTACTTATTCAGATTCCGTCCGCGAACATCTCAAATATCTGGTGATGAAAGAGACCTTGGCGCAACTCTGCGCCAGCAAGAAAGCAGTTCGTAAAATCAAATCCGACAACTTCCAGGCCGGGCGAAAGCTGGACCGAGAAGAAGCAGAGACCATTGCAACCGATCACTTTGTCGAAGATAGCGACAGCTGGATTCGGGCCGTTGGCTGGCTGCTAGGGCAGAGCTACGCCGCCTCCCGCTACTACTACAAGAAAGAACTGCCCGCCCTCATCGAGGCAAATGAAACCGCAGCCGAAGCCAACGAGGGCGGCAGCGGGATCGACGTTAACGAGATTATCCGGAAAGAGCTGGGCGACGACGATCCAGACCTGTCATTCTAGTCACATCCGCAGCAACACCCCAATATCACGGCGAACCTTTGCTTGCATCGCATAAGCAAGCAGCAGAGCGTGGGCAGTCGCAACCGTTCTTTTGTTCTTTCGGAACCCAGCACCAGAGCCACCAGCGGCCTTTGCGACGGCTGTCATTAGCTCTGCCGAGGCAATCGACGCCGCGTAGAACATCCCAGCGAAGAACCTCATTTGCCCAGCTCCTGCCCTGCCGCAGCAAAGATTGCCAAAAGCACCCGGTTCTGTCCCTCGATGCTCGCGAGCTGCTTCACGATCTGCCGTTGCAGCCCGAATTGCTCTTGAAAATAAATGTCCAAAGCACGCTTAATCTCAAGTTCTTCTGTGTTCATTTTTCACACCTCAAAAAATAGGAGATGCGCAGGCCGAGGCTTACTGCAAGCCGCTATTAACCTTGTGTTAACTCTGCCACTTTTGTGAACTCATATATTCCGCGCTCAGCTTGGACAAGCTACACTGTGTCCTGGTGAAAGCTCACCCCTTCGCCTCACGAGCTGGCGGCATGGTATGGGATGCCGCCAGTTCACGCTTCTGGCACAGACGGTCGCGGCAATTCTGGGTGATCCTATGGCCCCTCATCGTCGAGCAGATCGCGGACCCGATTAGACCCAAACAAATCAAATCCACCGGTGTGTTTTTCAACAGCCTTAGCCACAGAATTCGAAATGGCATCTGGCCTACCGATTGCCGATACAAGCCGTTATTGAATCGCCCGCACATCCAGATCCAAAAATTTTGCGCATCCTCGATCAGGCGCTCTTCCCGGTAAGTTACCCCCCGCATGTTCTACAACGCTTCTTAGTCCTGCACCGTCGGCAGGCCATCTTCGCCCAGACTGAGCGCCAATAATCATTGCCAAAAAGACTCTCTTTTTGCCACCAGTAGGCCTCTGCCCCCGCAGGCCCACAGGTCCACTTTGTAAATTTTCGCCCTGGCTTTTCTCTAAAATTTGCATTTTCGGATTTCGCAGCAATTTAAAAAACAGCGCTCGGATTTTCTGGGGGTGATGGAGACAGCAAGTGGGACTGCTTTGGCCCTCCGGGACACGCAGACACTAGCAAAGGGGAGGTTCCCTCCCCCTTGACCCCCACCCTTCGGGCCACAGAAAAAAGAGGATTTTTTTGATGACCCACACGCCCCCCAAGACCCCGCCGGGACTACCCGGCCACCGCCCCCGCCGGGACCGCATGTTTAAGATGCGTCTCACCGTGATAGAGGCCGAAAAACTAAAATCATGGGCGCACGAAAACGAGCTTTCACAAGCTGATTTCGTGCGATTCATGGTCTATGGCCGCACTACGTTTGCGCCGCCGAATGCTTCGAAACTCGAAGCGATCTGTCGCCAGCTCAGCGGGATCTCCACTAACTTGAACCAAGCTCAGCACGCAATCAACTCCGCACGGGCTAACGGCACACTGACAGAGGGTCAGTTCGCGGCGATGCACAAGGCAATAAGCCATGGCGTAGAAGCTTGGATGGCACCGCTCGGAGAGCTGCGGGCAGAGCTGCGCAAACTGAAGCCAGCTAAAGTTGACACTCACAACGGCGACGAGCTGGACGCCGCCAAATGATTATCAAAACCGGTTGCATAGGTGCGGGGGATGGCCCCCGCGTCACCGCTTATGCGGTAACTCAGGCTGACAACGAGAGAGTCGAGATCATCCAAGATGATAACGATCAGCTCTTGATCAGCGATGAGTTTGCAGCCGCCAAAGGGCGTAAAAATGGGCTGTTGCACATCATCATTTCACCGGGCCAGGAACTAACCTCTGACGAGCTGAAAGCAACTATCGAAGCGATCAGAGCCGAATACGGCTTCAATCCTGCCGATCCTGAAACGCTCACCTTGCACGAAAGCAAGAGGGCCAATGGATCGACCCAACATCACTTTCATTACGTCCGACCAGCCGCCGACCTCGAGAGCGGGCGCACCTACCGCTTGTTTAGGTCGAACGCAAAAGATGAAGCGGTTTGTCGACTTTGTGAATTGAAATTCGGCCACCAGCTCACCTCTGGGCCGCGAAACGACTTTGCGGAGTTGAGACTCCGCGAACAAGGCCACGACAAGCTGGCCGACAAACTGGCCGAAGCTTTTGCCGACGAGGACAAGCCTCGCGCCGCCTACAGCCACAATGACCACCAGCAAGCCAGGCGCCGCGACTTCGACTTGCCCACCTTGCGACAGAGCTTAAAGGAGCTGGCCGAGCTGCCCCGATCAGAACAGCCCGCAAGGCTGGCCGAACTGATCAACAACAACGGCCTAGAGCTGGCCGAGGCAGTCGCAGAAGGCCGAGGCCGGAGCCGGATCATGATCGAAACGCCGGAAGGAGTGAAAAATCACAACGCCAATCGTACCCTGAAAATTCCCGCCGCTGAAGTTGCGGCCCTTATTCACGAAACAAAGGAGATTTTGAATGACCGAAGACGCAACACCCCAGAATCCAGAAAAGAGCTTGAGGGATCTGTTGAGACTGATCATCGCGGGGCAGGAGAAAATTCACCAGAGCAATCAGGCAATGATCCAGCGCCAGAACGCGTTACTGAAAATCTTACAAGCGGTGGCCAAAGGATAGACCCCGAAGAGCAGCTACTGGCAAAAGCAGCCGACGAGTTGCTGCCGCAGGCAAGAATCTTTGCCAGAAATCGTGCCAACGATCTAAGCAGCTCAGCCTTTGAAGCAAATCCCGATATTGACGATCCCAACCTTATGAAAAAACTTGCCGCGATCCTCAAGCGACAGATTGAGAAGGGTGCGAAGGCGGCAAAAGCCGCCGCTGCCTATACCTTCAGCGGGAATCAGGGGATGCTCGGTTAACCCGGCCCCGGCTAGCGCTATCGCCCTGACATAGCCTACCCGTTCAGTACTCCAGTTCCCTCAAAATCAGCTTTTGTGCTTCAGACAAACCATAAAGAGTGTACAGCTGCTCATCTAGTTCAGCTTCCAGTGCCTTTCTTTCGGCGTGGTCTTCGTCCTCTATCGCCGCAATGATGCTGTCAACTAACTCAGCCACACCAGATCCCCCCTCAAAAGGTGGGATCGGGAAGTCCTTAATATCTTTCACAAGAATTTTCGGAAATGCCCCCTTTGTTGCTTTGGGGGACGCGTTAAAGTGAAAGAAGGTTGCAAGCTTTGAGTTTAGAATACCGAGCAGAACTTTGGCATCCTGCCCGCTAGCCAAGATAGCTATGATTGCAGGATCATGGTACTGTTCTTCACCGGTTAATCCTGCAAAAATCTTTGGGTTCGTGATCTCTCGGACCAGCACACGGCTTCCGCGGAAATACTTTGGGTCACGTGGATTCGCAATTCCATCACAGTAGTCGATGTACTCTTTCCCATTCCAGTTCACTTGATATGGGGTCACATCCTCTCCCCACAACCACTCTTTCAATCCGACCTTCGTCTCTTCAGTATAGTGATAAGCCCGGGCCTTAATTATTTCATCGGACTGCCCTTGGTACTTATCATATGCAATCAATCCTTGGCTTATGTTTGGGAATCTATGTGACAACGGTTTTCCTACAGATTTAATCTGAGAAACAATTGATAAAACTTCTTGGGGAAGTTTGAAAACCAGCCCCCAATTGACATTATTCATCTCAAGATCAGCTTTGGAAATTCTGAGGGTGCTTCGCGCCGCAAGTTCCTCAAACGACGCCGCGTTTAGGGTGTTCTTGTAACCAACATCCGAGACCTTTCGGTAGTTGTTTTGGAAAACCGTAATGGCATTATGAACGGTTGCAGCCTTGAACAGCTTGAAAGCTGTGCAATCCAGCAAGAGGTGAATATTCCAGTTGTCTAGAAGCGACTTCCGGTAACCAGAAGCGAACACATTGAAAAGGAATGTGTTTGGGATAATGAAGCTTTTGACACCTTTAGGGGACAGCAGCTTCTTGGAAAGTTGGACAAAGAAATAATAGATCTCAAAATCCGGAACTTTGCCGAGCTCAGAGAGCACCATCTTCCGCTCATCACCTTTTTTGGAAACCCCATACGGAGGGTTTCCAACGATCACGTCAAAGCCGCCATTTTCTTTGAAGACATCACTAAACTCTAGCTTCCAAATGAAAAACGGCTTGATATTCTTGTGCCTCAGGGCCTTCATCTCTTCGAGATGATCAAGCTTGTCTTGCTCTCTCAGCGAAGCCTCAATGAGTTCCCACTTGAGTTGCTCAATTTCCTCTTTTAGTTTCTGTTTTTTGGTTCTTTGAGACTCTGAAATGTATTGATCAATTTTTTTCTGGAGACGCTCAGCCTTCTCTTGCTCTTGCTGAAATTTGCCTGGAGCATCAAAAATGCTGAGCTCTTGCCCCTGCAACTCATCAGGAGCATTGAGCGCCTTTTTCCTTTTGTTGAGAGAGCGAACTTCGCGCTCCAACTCCTGCTTTTTCACGGGGGACAAGGCGTCCTGGCTGTGAAGCGTAATGTACTCTCGTTGCAATTCGGACAGACGCGCATCAACATGAGCACGTTCTTTTTCGAGGTGATTGGCCTCTTCAAGGAAACTCTCATCAAAAAGCTGTACACCTTCGTACTTGGAGATGAGGCTGTTCCCCTGCATTACCTTGTGCTCAAGGTTCGGAAGCGGATGCGGCTCATTTTCCTCAACTACCAAAGCAAGCCAAAGCCGAAGCTTTGCAATCTCAACAGCCCCGGGGTCGATATCAACGCCGTATAGCGAATGAGAGATGCTGTGGAGCTTGAGTTCAAACGCCGACTGGTCACGACGAAGATGCACAGCCAGAGCTTGCCTCGCTTGCACAATCTCGTTGAGCATACCGAGAGAAAAGGCTCCGGAACCCACCGCTGGATCGCATACCTTAATGTTAGCGAGAGCTTGGTCCAATTCACTGGCACGGGAACGTACATTCTCAGGGAGCATGAATTTGTAGGTGCCTTCCCTCCCTTTCTCAAGGACCATTGCGTCGTTCTCAATGATCTGTGAACCGTTGCGAATTAATGCTTCAATTTCCGCACGAAGAACAACGTCATTCAACTCACTGCTCAGGAAGTTGATAAGGCTTTCCTGGCACATGAAGTGTACGATCTCACGCGGCGTGTAGAACGTTCCCTTGCTCTTCCTATCTTTTACCTCGAGCAGGTTCTCAAAGACCTTACCAAGCATTTCTGGGTCAACTGCGACCTCTTTTTCGAGCGGTTCACTCTCATTGACTGTGAAATTATAGCGGTCGAAAATGTCGAGGATGCCGTCCCCTTTGTCGCCTTCTGGAGTGCGGTTTGAGTTCGAGAACAGCTCATCAGGAAGACAGATATTGGTTGTTTCCCAGGCATAGCCATTCATAGGCTCGAAGAGCCCACCGTTCAGGAATGGCATCCGGCAGTTGTCAAGCCGAGGGTAGATTGCCTCAACGCCTCTGTCTTGTGCCAAAGCTTCATAGAACAGCGGTTCAAGCACATCATCGAAGAAGTTCTTTCCGTAATTCTCTCGACGGCTAAAAAGCCGCCTAAGAAAGTCTTTGGGTCCGGTGCCCCACGGCTTCTCTGGCGCTACACCAAACCACCCTTTCTTTTGGAGAAAGTAGAGGAAAGCCATCTGACCGAGAGTTTTCTTGGCAAAATCAACGGTCGTAAGTTCCTTTGCTTCAAAGTCCGCCTTGATAGCAGGATCGCTCTCCAAAAGCTTATCGAGAGACTCCTTCATCCGAAAGAAAAGGTCACAGTACTTCTTGAAGAACTCATCTGTAACGCTTTCAATACTGAAAGCTTCTTCGAGCTCTTTCAAAAGCGGCTTCTGACCATCTTGCAGCAATGACACAAAACGGCTTTGCACCGTGTGGCTACCCTCATGAGGACCAATAAGAAATGACCACCGCTTTGCTGGAGTGAGTTCCTCTTCTGTCTTCAGCTTCCCGTCTTTGACCCCGAGTGAATACTCAAGTTTCACAAGCGAAAAGCGCCAGTCATGTTGATCAGGCGAAAGAAAAGCAACAAGCGCTGCATCTCGACCGTTCTTCTTCAGGTAGTCAGCAATAAAGTTCCTCTGTGCGGTACGGGCTCTATCAAGAGAACTTTCACGCTGAAGCGTCACCACAAGGATGTCTAGACTTGTTCCTTCAGCGTCCTGGTACGTCCCAAGAAGCCGGTATCCTTGAATAAACGAACGGAACGCTTCTCGGACATACTGCCCATCCCGGCGCTTATCGAGCCGAGTGTACTCACCATTAAAAAGGTTACTGATGAAGCGCCCGAATGTTTCTGCTGAAAAGTGAGCGTCGAAGGCGTCTTTGACGAGTGAAATGGCTTCAGTTCTGTTCATTATTCTACCGCGTTAAAATACTCAGAAAGAATGATCTCTTTGGCAGCTCCCTTGCCCTGCCCTTGTTCAGCTTGGTTGGGTTGCAAGAAAGCCGCTGGAAGTTCCAACTTCAGCAGAGCCAATAGCTTCAAAGGGTTCAGCAAGAACTCCGGTGTCTTCTCAACTTTTGCATAGATGCGTTGCGAGATTTTCTTAGGTATCCCCCCCGCATCAAGCTCCCCTATAACTTGTGCAATGTACTCTTCGTCATCGTCTGTAAAGCCTTGAAAGGTCCGCACCTGCTTCGCCTTCAGGACTTTCGATAGCCGTGCTGCGTTGTCCCTGCTCCCCCGTTTGGTCGAGAACTCTTCCTCCTCAATATCGGTTGAGCGCGTGAGCATTTCCGAGTTTTTTTCCAGCAAAGCGTAGAAGGTTTTATCAAGCTTCGATCTTTTCTCTTGGGCATCCGCCTTGAGTGCCTGAGCCGTTTGAATGAAATCAAGCTCTTCAGCCGCGTTGATGTCGTCGGTGCTCACACGGAAGAATTTTTGAAGCTTTCCTTTGCGAAAGTACGTCAATAAACTCGACGTCGCTTCCTGAGCTTTTCGAGCTGTGCGAGCTTTCTTCGGGAGGCGTTTGATCTTCTCAAAAAGAGACGGGTTCTCGTCCCGGATAGCTCGTATTTCTTGAAGATACTTGAGCTCACTCTCGGGCTCTTCATCTCCTTCAATGGTGCCTTTGGATAGAAGCTGGCTGAATAGGCTGTGAGCCTCAACCTCTTCGCTCTCAGTCAACAATCGGGCATCAGCACCGAGCAGCGAGATGAAGGCTGCAATCTTCGCTTCAGCTGCTTCTTTTAATTTGATTTGATCGTTTGATTGATCAGTTGGGAAGAAAGTGTACGTGTGGATCTTCTCGTGTTGTGTATCCACCCGATTAATTCGCCCTACCCTCTGCATGATACGCGTTGGATTCCACGGAATATCGTAGTTAATGACCACGTTTGCTCGGTGGAGGTTCGCGCCTTCTGCCAAGACATCTGTTGTGATGAGCAGCTTGAAGTCATCTTTGGGCTGCTTCGCATTCGCGTCGAAATTTGCAATAACCTCTTCGCGCTCAGCCGCCGAGTTGGAGCCAGTATAGCATACGATCTGCCCTGCAAACTCCTTCTGAAGCTGTTCCTCGAGATAATTCGCCGTCTCCTTTGATTCAGTGAAGATAATGGATTTTCCATCATGAATCGGCGCTTGCGTCTCGAGTGCCTCTTTGAAAGCTAGTATCTTTGGATCGCGCTTCACCTTCTTCCACATATCCTTGATTTCCCGCAGGATATGTCGATCAGCATAGAGTTCAGCTTTTAGTTTCTCGTCAAATTCCTCAGCTGGGAACTTCTCGGCTTTTCCTTCTTCGATCAGACGGTCAACCCCATCAAGGTCTCCTCGCTCTAAGTACTCGAAAATATTCTGAGTGTGCTTGGCGCTTACATAAACCGTCCCGTCCTCAAATTCTTGAATGAAGCGGTCATAAGAGGCAATGAAACGATCCAGAGTTTGGGTAAATGCAAAGAAGCTGCTCTCAAGCCTCTTGATGAGTAGCATCTTCATGAATTTCATCATGTTTTGCTGACTCTGCCGCTCCATGGCCGTCATGCTGCCTTTGTGATGCAGCATTGGTGTATATCGTGCGTACATGAAATCTTGCGTCACAAGCTCCATCGTACGGAAAAAAATGCGGTCTTCCTCAGGGTTGAATTCATAGAAAATTGGCTGAGGCTCAGCAACGTCAGGAAAACTCATTCCTTGCTGGCGAAGATCGTCACCATAGTATTCTGAAATTTCTTTGCGGGTCCGACGAACCATCAAATGCTTGAGCACACGATCTCTGATCAGAGCTGCGTTTTCCTTAGTAGTTGAAATGTATGCTTCCTTATCGGCCTGGCGGTCCAGACCCTTCAGTTTACGTTCCAGGCTTTTGAAAAAACCTTCAACATCTGGAAGGTTCGGGATCGTGCTCTGCCGAGTTTTCTGGAACAACTTGATCTGAGCAAGAAGATCACTCGGAGTGTTGTTGTACGGTGTTGCCGTGACCAAGATGACCTTCTTTCCACGGCAGATTTCAGCCAGCTTGGCATAGGTCTCTGTTTGCTCAGAGCGGAACCGGTGCGCTTCGTCGATAAGTACTATATCAAAGTCTTGGTGCTCATTTTTGCTAATAACACGGTCAAGAACGCCGACCGAACGGCAAGAATAATCCCGAGCCCTAAAACCAAAGGTCCGGAAAGCATTTTCCCAGCTTCCAGGGTTATCTTCGTCAATCAGATGCGGAGGAGCCAGTACAAGAACCCTACGGTTCAGCTCCTGGCATAACATCGTTCCCATGAAGGTCTTTCCAAGACCTACCACGTCCGAGAGGAAGACACCGCCATGCTCATCAACAATTTTCCGCGCGTTGATAACCGCATGGTCTTGGTATTTCAGCTCTTTGAAGTTCTCTGGTCGATAACGATGGTCGATTGCCTCTTCGTTTATTTCTTCTTTAAAGTACTCATACAGAAATTTGAGGTAGAGCTCATACGGGCTGATATCTTCTCGAAGCCATGTATCTTTTTGAATGGTCTCAATGTACTTCTCGCTGACATCGACACCCCTCGCCCATAGCTCTTCAAACTTGTCGCGAGCAAATTCGTAGTCGGAACGATTTTTCAGCTCGACATTGAATTCAAGGTTCTCGACCAAGCCATTTTGAGTAAAGTTACTGGACCCGGTGATAACGCGACCCCTGTCTATCTGCCCGTCCTTGAAGCTCATCACATAGAGCTTTGAATGAATTTTCTGTTCCGGATAGGCCCGAATTTCGAGCTTTCCTGACTTCAGCCATTCAAGAAACTTCTTCACTCCAGTTTCGACATGGAGCTCGTTTTCAGACATTTCCATTTCGTCTCGGATTGCCTGCCCAAACTGATCCCTCACTTCTTTGTGTGATTGAATCCGTTGGATTAAATCAAACGTTTCTCGATTGGTGCTAATCCCAATGAGAATTCTGACCCGTTCTGTTCCCTCCAGTGAGGGATACAGTGCGTGGAAGCCGCTTGTGTAAAAATAGCCGACTAGAACATCAAAGAACTTAGTCGCTTTGATGAGCGTCGAAAACCGATCCCGCAGATTTCCCGCTTCGTCGTTTGTGATAAATGTCAGATCATTGCTCATGTGCGTTTCTTGTTGTTGGAAGCCAAATCGGCGTTTTCGATATTGTATTTATTTTTCAGTATGTTGAAAAATCTTCTGTCAGACGTTCGAACACCAGAAAACTATGTAACATAGCCAAATCCCCTCACAAGCTCAAAGCTTGGATATTACTACGTGTTCATCGACGCGCTGCCAGCAATCTCCAGTGGAAATTGCAGCAATGCACAACACGCTTGCCACCATCGAAGTTCCAAAAAACTGTTTGCATTCACTATGAATCGAGCAACCGCGCGAACCCTAATCGGACAACGGGCCATCCTCTTGCTTGCCAACCACGGCAAAGGCGGCTGAGCGACTCAGGCTCACGCCCTGCCGGAGCTGAAGGATAGCGACTGATGTTGATCTACGGGGCGGCTCCAAGCCAGGCGAAGAAGGCCGTGCGCTCTCACATCCTCGGGTTCGTCGAGATCGAAGCGCGCCCAATCCGGCTGACGAGAGTTGTCGGTGTATTGCTGAAAGAAAACCGGTTGGAAGTTAAGTCTGAGATGATTGAACAGGTGAGTGTATTAACTGATTGATTTGAAGGAATTTGAATCGGTCGCCGGATGCAACTTGTGTTTCCGGCAGCGAAGGGCGGGCGTCATAAAGAGGAGCCGAAATAAATAGGCGTAGAGTTAGCGGCGCGGAGTAAATACGTGCTCTTTCACGGCTAAGCTAGTAAATCGCATCAAAAGCTCTTTGTGACTTGGCTCGTGTAGATATTGCTCCGCCAGCTGCTACAAACCAATACTCAAGAATATCCAAGCAATTACAAAGGTGGATGCATGGGTGGATCAATCACCATACGCAGGTGATATCATATTGTTTTTTATGGATATTTTTACTTTTGATGGTGCGGTCGAGAAGACTCGAACTTCCACGGGTGTTACCCCACAGCGACCTCAACGCTGCGCGTCTACCAATTCCGCCACGACCGCACTGCCAGTGACTTGGTAGAGCGGCGTATAGACGTTGGCGCGCGCGATGTGAAGAGGCAAAAACACGCTGGTTTAAAATCCCACGCGGCAGCCTTATCTAAGCCGGTAAACAACACAGTTTCGATCTGACAGGAGCCGCAGATGACCTCGCCCGACACCCGCCCAATCATCCAAGTCGATATCGTGTCAGACGTCGTGTGCCCGTGGTGCATAGTAGGGTTTCGCCAGCTTGATGCGGCTTTGAAACAGCAGGGCATCCAAACCCAACTTCGCTGGCACCCGTTCGAATTGAACCCGAACATGCCGCCTGAAGGGCAGAACCTGCGGGAACACATCACTGAGAAATATGGCTCGACCCCTGAACAAAGCCAGCAGGCACGCGACAGGCTAACGGCGATCGGGGCGGAACTGGGGTTCACCTTCAACTTTGATGAAGACAGCCGGATCGTGAATACATTCAAGGCGCATCAGTTGCTGGATTGGGCCGAAGGTCAGGGCCTGCAACATCAATTGAAACTTGCGCTTTTCGACGCGTATTTCACCCGGCAACAGGACGTTTCCGACATTGAGGTTCTGTTGCAGGCTGTTACTTCTGCCGGGCTGAACCCTGATACTGCGCGGCAGGTGCTTGAGACCGGGGAGCATATCGCTTTAGTGCGAGAGAAACAGCAGTTCTGGACCAGCCGGGGGATCTCTGGTGTGCCGTCCATGGTATTTGGCGGAAAATACCTGCTGACGGGCGCACAAGGGGTCGATACCTATTCTCGGGTGCTGCAACAGTGTTTGGCCGAAGCGGCCTGACCTCTCTTCCCCTGCCCGCTTTGGGCGGATATGAGGCCGCCATGGAATGGAAAATCACCGATGGTCTGACCAGTTATGACGACGCCACCGCCTTTATGGAGGCGCGCGTCGCCGGGATTGCGCGCGGTGACGCGGCGGAGTGCATCTGGTTGCTGGAACACCCGCCACTTTATACGGCAGGCACGTCGGCAAAGATCGAAGACCTGACCGATCCTGACCGCTTTCCGGTTTATGCAAGCAAACGCGGCGGCGAGTACACCTATCACGGGCCCGGTCAGCGTGTGGCCTATGTCATGCTGGACCTGAACAAGCGCGGGCGCGACGTGCGCCAATTTGTGAAGCAGCTGGAAAACTGGGTGATATCAGCACTGGCCGAATTCAACGTGCACGGCGAAATACGCGACGGGCGCGTTGGTGTCTGGGTGCGGCGCGACGACAAACCGCTGACGGTGACCGGCAAACCGGCAGAGGACAAGATCGCGGCAATTGGCTTACGTTTGCGAAAATGGGTTAGTTTTCATGGCATTTCGGTCAATGTCGAACCGGACCTGGAGCATTTTTCGGGCATTGTTCCCTGCGGGATCAGCGAATACGGCGTGACCTCGTTGGTGGATTTGGGTCTTCCGGTCACCATGGATGATCTTGATGCGGCCTTGAAGACAACCTTTGAGGAGGTTTTTGGCGCTTCGGAAACCTGATTCTGTCTGGGGTTCAGCAGTCGTCGAATCAGATTCTGTCGCTCCCCGATACAACAATATGGATGGGCGGAAGGCTCTGTTTCCGAAACACGTCGCAATTTACCAAGAACGATCCAGTTTTACGGTATTCTTTAGGCAAATTTTAATTCTCTGGGATACACCGGAGTTGTTAACGAGTAATATGAAACTGCCAATCAAGAGTGAGTGGTATGTTAAACCGGTGATCAAGGGCTCGCCCTCGAAATCCGAGAAGTGTTTGGTTACGAGTCTGCCGTTCCGACCCCAAATCGGAACGGCAATTCATTTCCCCCTTCCCGCTTAATCTTATGGCCAATTCGCGTTGCAAGGGAGCAGGCGATTTCTGCGTTATCCGGCTATGGAGTCACTTGGTCGGTCCCAAGGAAGGGTTTCGGGATATCTTGTCTCCGGTCACGGCGATATGCGCGGGCGGGTGTGGGTAATCGTCCGGATCACCACATCACAAAAAGACCGTAAGATATTGACTAAAAAGCGAATTTTATCTTCTCCGCATGTTCGGCAATCAGGTCGAAATCACCCATTTTACCAGGTGGGCGCATCGACACGCCGTCATGACGCGGCAGGACGTGAAAATGCAGGTGGAAAACCTCCTGCCCGCCTGCGGTTTCGTTGAATTGCTGAATGGTTACACCGTCCGCGTCGAAGGCTTTCATCACTGCACGAGCCATCTTTTGAACGGTGTTCATAACCGCCGCCAGTTGGTCGGGCGTGGCATCCAGCACATTGCGGCAGGGCGTTTTGGGGATCACCAGCAAATGCCCATCGGCACGAGGCATGATGTCCATGAAGGCCAGTGTGTCGGCGTCTTCGTAAACTTTTGACGAAGGTATCTCGCCGCGCAGAATTTTGGCGAAGATGTTGTCGGGATCATAAACCATGGTTGCCATCCGTTCCTTGAGGGGCTTTTGACCGAGTTGTGGTCCACCCGCCCCGCCGGGTCAAGCCGGGGGATTGAGCCCTGAAATGTACAAAATGTACCGGGTTTTCAGTGGGGGTTGTACGTTTTTTACACTTGGATTTGGCATGAGATCACATCCTCAGAGACAGATGCGGCACGTTCCCGACAGGTGATGCCTGCCTACGCAGCAGAGTACAGATTTCGCAACTCTTAATCGGACGTAAACTGGTTAAGTTTTTGAATACTTCATCAAGCTCAAGTCGAAGGTGCACTGTGCGGACTTAGTTGCCATTTGACATGCACGGGCCTGAATTTCCGGATGATTAAGCTTATCGCATTTCCAAACCAGGAGAACAGCTCGCAGCATTTTACGAGTTGCCTAAGTGTTCGCATTACAAGAAGTAAGGAAAACCGCCCGTTCAGGTCAACTCAATATGGTTCAAGGCTAAGTTGGAGGTTTGCTATGGGTTTCCCTCCGAAAAATTACTTGGTTGTCGCAAGCACTGATGCACCAACAGTTTGATTTTCTTCAGAAAAGCTCAATATCACTTCGTACCTTATTACCGTGTCAAAACCGGTAAAGGTTCTAATCATTGATGGTGTTTGTTTGCGGTACTGCTCTACCGTCCAATAGCCGGTCATTGATGCCACCGGTTGATTTTCTCTAGTCGGCACGAAGCTTTTGCTTCGATACCTATGAGGTCCTGCAACCTCAAATTGATGGTATGCAAACCAGTTTTGAATCCTATCTTGATTTGACAGGCTTCTAGCTATCCGAAATACACAGACTGCGGCTTCCTGCCCCGTACCAACACTGTCCCAATCAAACTTAAGTAGGTTTGGTTGTTTTTTGTTTCGTTCTTCTTCTACGAGGCAACTCTGCACATCTGGATATGCGTGAATTGCCTTTCGAAACTGGTTCCATCGAGCTTGTTCAGAGTCCATTACATATCCGAGAAACATGTATGGCTCGTCTCCTTGGGTGGATAAACGGTCATACTCAATCGTACAGCTATCGTCAGACCGGCAATGCTCCCAAACGTCAACAGGGGCGCTCTCAGACAAAGCCGCATACCCGGAGCAAAACCACACCAGTGACGATGCGACCACCAAATATCCAGCCCATTGCTTTGTCATAAAAACACTCACTCAACCACAGGCGGTGCGCCTGATTCATGTTCTCCTTATGGGCACAAATCATTGTGCTACCAGTCGGGTTTACCTTACCTGACCACTTCACAACCTCTGTTTCCACGAGTTTCATCGACAAACCCAATTCGCCCCGACACCTAGAATTCGTAAAGCTCCTTTCCCGTCAATCAGACAGGGAGCAGCAATTGTTACTCTGGCCTCAACACCCCCCTTCCCTGTCCTCGGTTCGGGTGATTGGCCAGAGGCAAAGGTTCACGCCTTTCCGGTCAGCTTTGAGAGACGGACCCATTGCGGGCGACCTGAACACAGGCGCTAGGCCCGCTGTATCACCAGCCCCCCCCGAACGCTCAGATCCCGGCTTCTCGAACACCCGTTTTCAAGGGGGGTGCGGCCATTTATCTTGATCCAGATCAAACTCGGCCATTGAAGGTCGCCCCTACGCATTCTAAAACCAGCAGGAATCCCGCGCGTTGGAGAGGTCCGGCTGCGCGGTGTAGTTGCAACAGGAGGCACCTATAATGGCAGACGCAGCCATTCATGGTCACGACCATGAAGACCAGCGCAGCTTTTTCCAGCGCTGGTTCATGTCGACCAACCACAAGGACATCGGGATTCTGTACCTGATCGTTTCGGCTCTGGCCGGTCTGATCTCGGTTCTGATGACCGTTTACATGCGGCTTGAACTGATGCACCCAGGTGTTCAGTACATGTGCCTGGAAGGCTTCATGGCCGACCCATGTACACCCAACGGGCATCTGTGGAACGTGATGATCACCTATCACGGTGTTCTGATGATGTTCTTCGTTGTCATCCCTGCCCTGTTCGGCGGATTTGGCAACTATTTCATGCCGTTGCAGATCGGCGCGCCGGATATGGCGTTCCCGCGGATGAACAACCTGTCCTTCTGGCTTTATGTTGCCGGTACCTCGCTGGGTGTGGCCTCGCTGCTGAGCCCGGGTGGTAACGATCAGATGGGTTCGGGCGTGGGCTGGGTTCTGTACCCGCCGCTGTCCACGACCGAGGGCGGCATGTCCATGGACCTTGCGATCTTTGCCGTGCACGTATCGGGCGCCTCCTCGATCCTCGGCGCGATCAACATGATCACCACCTTCCTGAACATGCGTGCCCCCGGCATGACCCTGTTCAAGGTGCCGCTGTTCAGCTGGTCGATCTTCGTCACCTCGTGGCTGATTCTGCTGTCGCTGCCGGTTCTGGCGGGCGCGATCACCATGTTGCTGATGGACCGCAACTTTGGCTTTACCTTCTTTGATCCGGCCGGTGGCGGCGATCCGATCCTGTATCAGCACATCCTGTGGTTCTTTGGCCACCCGGAAGTGTATATCGTGATCCTGCCCGGTTTCGGCATCATCAGCCATGTCATCGCGACCTTCTCGCGCAAGCCGATCTTTGGCTATCTGCCGATGGTCTGGGCGATTATCGCAATCGGTGTGCTGGGCTTTGTCGTGTGGGCGCACCACATGTACACCGTTGGCATGTCGCTGCGTCAGCAGGCCTATTTCATGCTGGCCACGATGGTCATCGCGGTTCCGACAGGCGTTAAGGTCTTCTCGTGGATCGCGACCATGTGGGGCGGTTCCATCGAGTTCAAGACACCGATGCTGTTTGCCTTCGGCTTCCTGTTCCTGTTCACCGTTGGCGGTGTGACCGGTGTGGTTCTGTCGCAGGCTGGCGTGGACCGTGCCTATCACGACACCTACTATGTGGTTGCGCATTTCCACTATGTGATGAGCTTGGGTGCCGTCTTTGCGATCTTTGCGGGGATGTATTTCTACTTCGCGAAAATGACCGGTCGCCAATATTCCGAGTTCTGGGGCAAGGTTCACTTCTGGATGTTCTTCATCGGCGCCAACCTGACCTTCTTCCCGCAGCACTTCCTGGGTCGTCAGGGCATGCCGCGCCGCTACATCGACTATCCCGAGGCGTTCGCGCAGTGGAACTATGTTTCGTCGATTGGTGCGTTCATCTCGTTCGCTTCGTTCCTGCTGTTCTTCGGCATCGTGATCTACGCCCTGCTGCGTGGCGCACGCGAGACCCGGCCCAACTACTGGAACGAGTATGCGGATACGCTGGAATGGACCCTGCCCACGCCGCCGCCCGAGCACACGTTCGAGCAGCTGCCCAAGCAGGAAGACTGGGACAAGGGCCACGCGCACTGATCCCGATCTGAACCAAGAAAACCCCGCCCAGGTGGCGGGGTTTTTCTTTGCCCTCACCCTGCGTTCGCCAAGTGCGACGAAATCGGCTATGATGTGCGGACGGAACAGTCGGAGGGTCGGCAATGCCCGAGATCGACTTTTGGTATTCCATTGGCAGCACGTACAGCTTCCTGACCGTGATGCGTCTGGAGGAATGGTGCGCCCAGCATGACGCCACGGTGAACTGGCGCCCGTTCAACGTGCGCACAGTGATGTCGGCCCAGCAGAATATCCCTTTTGCTGGAAAGCCTGTGAAATCGGCTTACATGTGGCGCGACATCGAACGCCGCTGTGCCAAGTACCACATCCACGCCAACCTGCCCGCGCCCCATCCGATTTCCAATCTGCCACTGGCCAATCAGGTTGCGTTGCTTGGAATGATGGATGGCTGGGGCGTGACGTTCACCCAAACGCTCTATCGCATCTGGTTCGAGGAAGGGGTGGAAGCCGGGCGCGAAAGTGCGCTGTCCGAGGCGCTGTTGCGGTGTCAGCAAGACCCCCGACTGACCCTGGCGCGCGCGCAAGGCGACGACATCGTCGCAGCCCTTGAGGCGGAAACCGAAACCGCCGTCAAACTGGGTGTTTTCGGCGCCCCCAGCTTTGTTGTCCGGCAGGAGGTGTTCTGGGGTGACGATCGTCTGGATGACGCCCTGTCCTGGTCTCGGGTCGGCCACGTCGTCTGATCAAAACCCGTCGACATGAGGCGGCGCTGCGCTATGTTCGCGGTATGCCCTATACGTGGAATCAGACCTCGGAAACCGAACAGGAACTGCGGCTTTGGCCGCATAACTCGCTGCCGCCGCGGGGCGCGATGATCACGATCCTGTCGGTGTTCCTGTTTGGCCTGATCCCATTGCTGGCCACGCTTGGTTCCGTGATCCTGTGGGGGCTGCTGCCGTTCCTGCTGATCACTGTGCTGGGGCTTTGGCTGGCCATCAAGACCAACTACCGCGCCCGCAGTGTTTTCGAGGTTCTGACCCTGTCGGGCACACATGCGCGGCTGGTGCACCACACCCCCGGCAAAGAGCAACACGAATGGTCTTGCAACCGCTATTGGGCACGGCCCGCGATGCACAAGAAAGGCGGCCCGGTTCCGCATTATGTCACCCTTGTCGGAGACGGGCGCGAGGTCGAAATCGGGGCGTTTCTGTCCGAAGATGAGCGGATCACGCTTTATGACGAGCTGGTCCTAAGACTGCGCGAGCCAGTCGCGCAGTAGCAATTCACGGGGCCCAGTGCCTCAGCAGTCGCCGTTTGAGGCTGCGCACAGGTGATCCTTGACCATCGGACCGACCTTGCCGAAATCCATCCGGCCAGTGTAGCGCGTCTTCAACTCGCCCATCACCTTGCCCATATCGCGGATCGAACCCGCGCCGGTTGCCGTGATGGCGGTTTGAATGGCCTTGCTGACCTCATCGTCGTCCAGCTGTTTGGGCAGAAATTCCTCGATCACCTCGACTTCGCGAATCTCGCGTTCGGCCAGATCCAGGCGACCGCCCTCTTCGTAGGCGCGGGCGCTTTCCTTGCGCTGCTTGGTCATTTTCCCAAGGATTTCAAGAACCTCTGCGTCGCTGCATCCCTTTGCTTCTTCATTGCTGGACGCACGTGCCGCGATGTCGCGGTCTTTGATGGCGGCGTTGATCAACCGCAGTGTCGACAGACGCTCGGCTGCTTTGTCTTTCATTGCTTGCTTCAGGGCGGCATTCACCCGTGATCGCATGTCCATTTGGTTTGTCCATCCCCATGACAACGGAACCCCGACCATATAGAAACAAAAAGCCTGATACAACCGGGGGTCGATCCATCTAACCCATTGAAAAACAACAACAGCGCAAAAATTGAACAGACTTGACCCAGACGCCCAACCCCCTTAGGTATGCGCCGATTTACCCTACAGGAGAGTCGCGCCATGGCCCCGAATGCCCCGTCCAAGCCCACCGCATGTCTGGCTTTGGCCGATGGAACCCTGTTTTACGGCGCAGGCTTCGGCGCGACCGGGCAAACCGTGGCCGAGCTGTGCTTTAACACGGCGATGACCGGATATCAGGAGATCATGACCGACCCGTCTTATGCCGGGCAGATCGTGACCTTCACCTTCCCTCATATCGGCAATGTCGGCGTGAACCCCGAGGATGACGAAACCGGTGATCCGGTCGCCGCTGGCATGGTTGTGAAATGGGATCCGACCGAGCCATCGAACTGGCGCTCGGCCGAGGAGCTCAAGGATTGGCTGGCCCGCCGGGGGCGCATCGCCATCGGGGGTGTCGATACCCGCCGCCTGACCCGGGCAATCCGCCAGCAAGGTGCGCCGCATGTGGCGCTGGCCCATGACCCCGAGGGAAATTTCGACATCGAGGCGCTGGTCGCCGCCGCGCGCGGTTTTGCCGGGCTGGAGGGCATGGACCTGGCCAAGGAAGTCACCTGCGCCCAAAGCTATCGCTGGGATGAGATGCGGTGGGCCTGGCCGGATGGGTACCAGCGTCAGAAGGCCCCTGCCCACAAGGTTGTTGCCGTAGACTATGGCGCCAAGCGCAACATCCTGCGCTGCCTCGCATCCGCCGGATGTGATGTTACCGTTCTGCCCGCAACCGCGACCGCAGCCGACGTGCTGGCACATCAGCCCGACGGTGTGTTCCTGTCGAACGGTCCCGGCGATCCGGCAGCAACAGGCGAATACGCCGTGCCGATGATCAAAGAGATTCTGGAGACGACAGACCTGCCTGTGTTCGGCATCTGCCTTGGACACCAGATGCTGGCGCTGGCGCTGGGAGGTCAGACGGTCAAGATGAACCATGGCCACCATGGCGCGAACCACCCGGTCAAGGATCTGGACACCGGCAAAGTCGAGATCACGTCGATGAACCACGGTTTTGCTGTCGATGCGCAATCCCTGCCGGATGGCGTCGTGGAAACCCACCGGTCGCTGTTTGACGGTTCGAACTGCGGTATCCGCATGGCGGATAGGCCGGTTTATTCGGTGCAATACCACCCCGAGGCATCGCCCGGACCGCAGGACAGTTTCTATCTGTTCGAGCGTTTCGCCGAGGCCATGGAAAAGAAGAAAATTCAGGCATAACTGCTTGTCTGTGCAGTGTTAACCGGGTGTTAACCCTGATCGAACAACCCTGAGCGCAGGTAACTGCGCCAGGGTTTTGTTATGGCTGAGCTTGATCTTCTGGATTTCACGTCCGCCGCACCGATCCCCGCGCCCGGGTATCGGAAACCGTTGGGCACCTGCCTGCTGGAAACCGGGGCTATCACCCGATCCCAGCTGGACCATGCGCTGAGCCAGCAAACCAGACAGAACGCACCGCTGGGAGAGATACTGGTCGGAGAAGGCTATGCCACCCGGCAGGACGTGTTGAGCGCGCTGTCTGCGCAATCCGGCTGGCAGATTGCCGATCTTGAACAGATCCCGCCGATGCCGGAACTGAGCGGGTTAATGCCGGTCGACTTCTGGCTGAAACACAATGTCATCCCCTGGATGCGGATTGGCCCCCTTGTTCTGGTGGCCACCGCCCGGCCCGACCGGTTCGCAACCGTGACCGCCGGGATGCGGGAATGCGATTATGCCGTGATCCCGGTGCTGGCGGCATCCGATCAGATCGATCGGACGATTGCGCGGCAATTCTCGGGGTCTTTGGCCAGATCGGCGGAAACGCGGGTTGATCCCGTGCAAAGCTGCCGCAACTGGACCCTTAGGTCGCGCGTGGGGCCTTCGGTGGCCCTGTTGTGTGTGCTGGGGCTGTTTGCCGTATTCCCGTCCTTTGGCCTGCTGGCGATGCTGGGCATGGCTGTGGGAACTCTGGTGCTTTTTGCGGTCTTTCGGACGGCTGGCACGCTGGCTTATCTTTGGCATCGCCTGAGAACGCAGCCGGACCACACCGAAGCGGCCATCACATTGCGGCAACCCTGCGTGTCGATCATGGTGCCATTGTACAAGGAGCGCGAGATTGCAAATGCTCTGGTGCACAGGCTGCAGCGGCTGACCTATCCCAAGGCGTTGCTGGATGTCATCCTTGTGCTTGAGGAAAAGGATGACGTGACGCGCAATGCCCTTGCACAAGTGAGCCTGCCCAGCTGGATGCGCATCGTCGAGGTGCCCGAGCTGAACGGGCTGACCACCAAACCGCGCGCCATGAACTACGCGCTGGATTTCTGCCGGGGCGACTTCGTCGGCGTCTGGGATGCCGAGGACGCCCCACAACCGGATCAGATCGAGCGCGTGGTGGCGCATTTCACCCAGGCCGCGCCGGATGTGGTGTGCCTGCAAGGGGTTCTGGATTACTACAACCCGCGCACCAACTGGCGGTCACGCTGCTTTACCATCGAATACAACAGCTGGTTCCGCGTGATCCTGCCGGGGATCGCCCGCATGGGGCTGGTGGTGCCACTTGGGGGCACCACGTTCTTTTTCCGTCGCGACAAGCTGTTGGAACTGGGCGGCTGGGATGCCCATAACGTCACCGAGGATGCTGATCTGGGCGTAAGGCTGTACCGGGCCGGGTACCGGACCGAAATGGTGGATACCACAACATATGAAGAGGCGAATTTCCGGGCCTGGCCCTGGGTCAAACAGCGCTCGCGCTGGCTCAAGGGGTTCATGGTCACGTATCTGGTGCATATGCGCAGCCCGCAAAAGCTGTGGCGTGACCTTGGAGGTGCCAGATTTCTGGGCCTTCAGGCGTTCTTTCTGGGCACGTTGGGGCAATTTCTGCTGGCGCCCGTCCTCTGGGTATTCTGGCTGTCAAGCCTGGGGCTGGCCAATCCGATGGATAATATCGTGCCGCATTCAACCTCTACCGCGCTGATCGGGCTGTTTTTGATGGCAGAGGGGCTGAGTATCGGTGTTGGTCTGATCGCCGTATCCGCACGTGAGCGGCGGTTTCTTTTGCCTTGGGTTCCGACGATGTTTCTGTATTTCCCGCTGGGCGTGATTGCCGGTTACAAGGCGTTGTGGGAATTGGCGACCAACCCGTTTTTCTGGGACAAGACCCAGCACGGACAGGCCAGCGAAGACGAGCCGCTGGCCTGACAATCACTTGTCGCGGCGGCTTGCGTCCTGCTTCAGGCGCGTCATGAATGCGATCGAGATATGGTCCTTGAGCGCCCGCCCCGCCGCCTCTTCATCGCGCGCGGCAATGGCTTCGACGATGCCTTTATGTTCGCTCTGGGCAATTTCTCCGCGCCCCTGCACGGCCAGCGACGTGGTCGCCATCAAGGCCATAGTCCGGTGCACCAGATCAAGCTGTTGGACAAGGTAGCGGTTGTGCGAGGCCAGATGGATCTGTTCGTGAAAGCGCCGATTGGCACGTGACAGCGCCATCGGATCGCCCACCAGCTTGTCATCTTCGAGAACCATGTCCTGAAGAACCCTGATCTCTTCTTCGGTGGCGTGTTTGGCAGCCAGCCGCGCGGCGAGCCCTTCCAGTTCGCGCCGCACGATATAAAGCTCGGCCATCTGGTTGTGGTCCAGCGACGCCACGATCAGTGACCGACCGTCCCGTTCCAGCAGAGACTGGGTTTCCAGGCGTTGCAACGCTTCGCGGATCGGGGTGCGCGACACCCCGAACCGTTCTGCCAGCTCGCTTTCCACCAGACGATCGCCGGGCTTGTAGACGCCGACATCAATGGCTTCGAGTATCAGGCTATAGGCATCCTTGGTGGGGGATCGGGTCTGGCTCATGGGGTATTCTGTCTCCTCGTTCGGACATGTCTATCCGTCTCTGGGGGCGTCAATCAAGTACGGCATTGAAAACACCCCGCCCGCGCCCTAAACCCAAGCCATGGTCAAACCGTCCTTCAGTCATGTCACGCAATGGGTATTCGATCTGGATAACACCCTCTATCCGCCGCATATGCAGCTGTTCGATCAGATCGAAGTTCTGATGACGGATTACGTGGTGCAGGCCATCGGCGTGGACCGGGCCGAGGCCGACAGGCTGCGCGGGCAGTACTGGCGCCAATACGGCACTACGCTGGCCGGGTTGATGGCCGAACATGATCTGGACCCCGAGCCCTATCTGCACGCGGTGCATCAGGTGGACATGAGCCATATGGACCCGGATGCAGAGCTGGCCGATCACATTCGCGCCCTGCCCGGACGGCGCATCGTCTACACCAATGGCAGCGCACCCTACGCCGAGCGGGTTTTGCAGGCGCGCGGGCTTTCGGGGCTGTTTGATGCAATCTATGGCGTCGAACATGCCGGGTATCGGCCAAAGCCCGAGAAAGCCGCCTTTGAAGCCATCTTTGCACAGGATGGCATTCAGGCTGACAAGGCCGCCATGTTCGAGGATGACCCGCGTAATCTGGCCGCCCCGCATGAGATGGGAATGCGCACGGTTCATGTCGCCCCGGACCCGCATGAGGCCGATCACATCCACCATCACACGGATGATCTGACCGCATTTCTGGCCCGCCTGCGGTAGCCTGTCACACTGCGACGATCCGTACGTTCTGCACCCGCATGCGCAGCCCTATATGCGCTGGAGCGACGAACAGAACGGAGAGCCCCATGAGTGCGATCGAGATGCCCGGACGCCTGCCGGTTTGGCAGCGCCTATTCTTTGCAATTCCGGTTTTCGGGTGGCTGGCCCGCGACGCCGCCAACGCCAAGGCGGAGGACCTGTATTATACCGTCGGCGCGGTCCTCAGCATGTGGGGCTGTTCGGCCATGGTGTTTGGTCTTCCCGGCCTTTACATCCCTGCCCTGATGATGGTGCCGGTGATGTTCCTGGTCCTGATCCTGATCTCACGCGGCTGAGATACGGGACAGGATGTCACTTGGCACAGGGAGTGGAACCGAACTAGGGTCTGCCCGAACTGATGAGAGGCGCCATGACTGACCGTTGTGACATCCTGATTTCCGGCGGTGGAATCGCCGGTCTGACCGCAGCGGCGGCGTTTGGAACCGCCGGGTTTGACGTGGTGTGCGTAGATCCCGCGCCACCGATCACCGAACGGGATGTGGACGGGTCCGACCTGCGCACCACCGCCTTTCTGCAACCTGCGCGCGGCCTGCTGGAGCAATGCGGCCTGTGGGCACGGCTGGATGCACATGCGGCCCCCTTGCAGATCATGCGTATTGTCGATGCCGGCGGGGACGTGCCCGAACCCCGCGTCATACGCGATTTCAACGCCGCTGACATTTCCGAGCAACCGTTTGGCTGGAACCTGCCCAACTGGCTGTTGCGCCGGGAGATGGTCGCGCGGCTGGCAGAGCTGCCGAATGTCGATTTCCGCCCCGGCACCGGGACCGTCAGCCTGTTCACCCGCACTGCCGAAGCCCGCGTTGGCCTGAGCGACGGCAGCCGCATCCGCTGCAAGCTGGTGCTGGCCGCAGATGGGCGCAACTCTCCCATGCGCGAGGCCGCCGGTATCAAAGTGCATACAACACGGTATGGGCAGAAAGCGCTGGCGTTTGCGGTGACGCATCCTATTCCGCACGAGAATGTCTCGACCGAGATACACAGGTCTGGCGGGCCGTTCACGCTGGTTCCGCTGCCCGATTGGCAGGGGCAGCCCTCGTCCGCCATTGTCTGGATGGAACGCGGGCCGAATGCCGTTGACCTGTTGACCCTTGATGCCGAAGCGTTTGAGGCTGCGATGACGGAACGGTCCTGTGGCCTGTTTGGCCCCTTGAGGCTGGCATCGCGCCGGACGATCTGGCCGATCATCAGCCAGTCCGCGGAACGGCTGGCGGGTGAGCGCATTGCCCTGATGGCCGAGGCCGCGCATGTGGTGCCACCGATCGGCGCGCAGGGGCTGAACATGTCATTGGGCGATCTGCGCTGCCTGCTGGATCTGGCGCAGTCCCGGCCCGAAGATCTGGGCGACGCGCAGATGCTGGACGCCTATCACAAGGCGCGCCACACCGAGATCGAGATGCGGGTCAAAGGGATTGATCTGCTGAACCGCGCCTCGATGATCGAGGCGCGCCCGCTGCGGGATGCGCGCGCAATGGGGCTGAGCGCGCTGTATTCCCTGCCGCCTGTGCGCAAGACGCTGATGCAGATGGGCCTTGGCGTTCGCTAAGGCCCGGCCCGTTTACAGAACCTGATCCAGCACACGCTTCAGGCGCGCGATGGTGGCGTCCACATCATAAAGCTTGTCCAATCCGAACAGGCCCAGACGGAAGGTGCTGAAGCCTTCGGGTTCGTCACATTGCAGCGGCACCCCGGCCGCGATCTGCATCCCCAGAGCGGCAAATTTCTTGCCGTTCTGGATTTCGGGGTCCGAGGTGTAGCTGACCACAACGCCGGGCGCGCCGAAACCGTCAGCAGCCACCGAGACAATACCATACTCCTTCAACATCGCCCGCACGCCGTCGCCCAATGCCCATTGCGCCTTGCGCAGCTTTTCGAACCCGTACCCCCTGGTTTCTGCCATGGTATCGCGGAAAGCCAGCAGCGCATCGGTGGGCATTGTGGCGTGATAGGCGTGACCACCGTTTTCATAGGCCTGCATGATCTGGCGCCACTTCTTCAGGTCGATGGCGAAACTGTCCGAGCTCGTCTGTTCCAGACGCGCCTCGCCCCGTTCGGACAGCATGACCAGACCGGCGCAAGGCGATGCGCTCCAGCCCTTTTGCGGGGCCGAGATCAGGACGTCGACGCCGGTGGCTTTCATATCCACCCAGGCACACCCGGATGCGATGCAATCCAGCACCATCAATGCACCCACCTCATGCGCCGCGCTGGCCAGGGCGGTCACATAGTCATCCGGCAGGATGACACCCGCCGCCGTTTCAACATGCGGTGCGAACACAACGCCGGGTTTCTGTTCGCGAATCGTTGCGACGACTTCGTCAATCGGTGCGGGCGCAAAGGGGGACGGGCTGGCATTTCCGGTCTCGCGCGCCTTCATCACGGTGGTCGAGCTGGTCAGGGCGCCGCTTTCGATGATCTGGCTCCAGCGGTACGAAAACCACCCGTTCCGGACCACAAGAACATCCGCCCCGCGCGCGAATTGCCGGGCAACCGCCTCCATCGCATAGGTACCGCCGCCCGGAATGATGGCCACCCCGTCTGCCTTGTACACCTCTTTCAGCATGGCCGAGATGTCGCGCATTACCCCCTGAAACTTTTGGGACATGTGGTTCAGCGAGCGATCGGTGAATACGACCGAGAATTCTTCGAGCCCGTTCGGGTCAACGTTCTTCAGCAAGGCAGGCATATGGCGTCCTTTCAATATCGTCAGTGCAGTCTTGGTCTCTTTACCTTGGCCAGTAAAGCCATTTCGCGACAAAAAGTGACGCGACGGAATGCGGGTAAAATCGACCCATTCGGTGCTGTATAACACTGGGAACACAAGAAAATGACGCCAACCAGTGTCACTTCCCCTTTACACTTCTGCTTGCTTCTGAACAGATGCGCACACTTTTTACTTGAAGGGATATTTTTCCTGTGACGATACAAAAGCGTATTAACTTCCAGTCCGTTCGAGATGAAGTAAAACGACGTATTGAAAGCCGCGTGTGGCCTCAGGGATCATTACTGCCGACCGAAACGCAACTGGCCGAAGAATTCAATTGCGCCCGCGCGACGGTGAACCGTGCCCTCAGGGAACTGGCCGATCAGGGTTTCATCGAACGCAAGCGCAAAAGCGGGACGCGGGTCAAGAAAGAGCCCAGCAAACACGCCAAGCTGGAATTCTCACTGGCGAGACAGATGGTCGAAAGCCAGAATGCCGCCTATCGCTATGCGCTGGTGGAACGGACTGTCGAGCCCTGCCCCCGCTGGCTGTCCTCTCAGCTTGATGTCCCCGCCGAGACGCGGGTTCTGCATGTCGTCTGTATGCATTACGCGGACAACCGCCCGTTCCAACTTGAAGAGCGCTGGATCAATATCGAAACCGTCCCCGATGTGGAAAACGCCGACCTGACCCAGCAAGGACCGCATGAGTGGCTGCTGAATGCCGCTCCGTTCAACGATGCCGAGGTCGCGTTCTGCGCTATTTCCGCTGACGCAAGGCTGGCGGAATTCATGGGCACCACGGCGGGCGCGTCGATGATCCAGATGGAGCGTACCACCTGGAAAGAAGACAAACCGATCACGTTTGCCCGCCTGACCCATCATCCCGGGTATTACATCCGCACCAGATACTAAGGCAGGTCATCCAATCGGTCCGGGCAGCCGTTCCTCGCTCAGCAGGACGTTCGCCTCGACATCGCCAGCGCCGGGCAACGTCATGATCCGGCGCCGCAACACGCGTTCGAAATCGGACAGGTCCCGCGCCACAACGCGCAAGCGGTAATCGTACAATCCCAGAACATGCTCGACGGTCTGCACTTCGGGGATGGCGCTGACCGCGCGTTCGAAATCCTCAAGGCTGATCTGTCCCTTGCGCGCCAGCTTGACCCCCAGAAACACGGTCACACCGAATCCCAGCGCCTCGGCATTCAGACGCAGCCGCCGGCCCTTGATGATCCCGGCGTCCTCCAACCTGCGGATACGCCGCCAGGTGGCGGGCTGAGACAGGTTGAACCTCCGACCCAGGGCACCTGCGCTTTGGGTGGCGTCCTGTTGCAACGCACGCAGCAGACGGCGGTCAATCTCATCCAGCTCGATCATACCGGCAACACCTCGTCCCGCTTGACCCGCGCGATATGCATCAGCGCTTCGATATCGGCGATATGCGGCAGGGTCAGGATCCGGTCCCGATAAAGCTGCTGATAGTGCTTCATATCCCGCGCAATTACCGACAGGCGGACATCCACCCGGCCCAGAAATGTCTGGATTTCGATCACCTCGGCCACGTTGCGGGCCTCTTCCATAAACTCGTCAAAGGCGCGGGCCTGTGTCTTGTCCAGGGTGATCCGAAGCGAGACCTCGACAGCATAGCCCATCGCGGCCCAGTCGATCACCGCCTCCTGCCCTTCGATGATCCCGGCTGCCTGCATCTTTTCCAGCCTGCGCCAACAAACACCTGCGCTGATCCGGCACAGATCGGCAAGTTCCGCGGTGGTCAGGCTGGGGTTCGCCTGAAAGTGACGCAAAATGCGCCGGTCGATATCATCAAGCATGATTTTTTCAGTATTTTCCGTTTTCAAGAATTATTCTTCATCTTTTTTACAAATACTCAAGCCCAACCCTATCGCCAATCCGACGCGCGGCAGGTAGAACCGCCCCAACCAAACCAGAAAGGACCGGCAAAATGCGCGTCTATTACGATCGCGATTGCGACATCAACCTGATCAAAGACAAGAAAGTGGCTATCCTGGGCTATGGCAGCCAGGGCCACGCCCATGCGCTGAACCTGCGCGACTCGGGCGCCAAAAACCTGGTCATCGCCCTGCGCGAAGGCTCGCCCTCGGCCAAGAAAGCCGAAGCGGAAGGTCTGGCAGTGATGGGCATCGCCGAGGCGGCTGCCTGGTGCGACGTCATCATGTTCACCATGCCCGACGAATTGCAGGCCGAGACCTACAAGAAATACGTCCATGACAACATCAAGCCCGGTGCCGCCATCGCGTTTGCCCACGGTCTGAACGTCCATTTCGGGCTGATCGAGCCGAAAGACGGCGTTGACGTCATCATGATGGCCCCCAAAGGCCCTGGCCACACCGTGCGCGGCGAATACACCAAAGGCGGCGGCGTGCCCTGCCTGGTCGCGGTTCACAACGATGCAACCGGCAAGGCGCTGGAAATCGGCCTGTCCTACTGCTCGGCCATCGGTGGCGGCCGCTCGGGCATCATCGAGACCAACTTCCGCGAAGAATGCGAAACCGACCTGTTCGGCGAACAGGCCGTTCTGTGCGGTGGTCTGGTCGAACTGATCCGCTGCGGCTTTGAAACTCTGGTCGAGGCCGGTTACGCACCCGAGATGGCCTATTTCGAGTGTCTGCATGAGGTGAAGCTGATCGTCGACCTGATCTATGAAGGCGGCATTGCCAACATGGATTACTCGATCTCGAACACGGCTGAGTATGGCCAGTATGTCACCGGTCCGCGCATCCTGAAATACGACGAGACCAAGGCCCGCATGAAAGCGGTTCTGGACGACATCCAGCAGGGCAAATTCGTCCGTGACTTCATGCTGGAAAACGCCGTTGGCCAGCCGACCATCAAAGCGTCGCGCCGCGCCAATGACGAGCATATGATCGAAGAGACCGGCGCCAAGCTGCGCGGCATGATGCCGTGGATCTCGGCCGGCAAGATGGTCGACAAAGAAAAGAACTAAGTCTGACCGATGTCAGGCAAAGGGCGGCCCAGGCGGTCGCCCTTTTTCATTTTCAGACTGCATTGGCAAAACATTCGCCCAGCACGAAATCCCATCCCGTATCGTAGCCGCCGCGCTTTTGGGGCGCTTCATCTGCCCAGACGTCCCAGCCGGAATGCGTCAAGGTGACTTTGGCCTTCCCCGAACCGCAATCCTCAAAACGCACATCGACGCGCGTAGGAGACCCGCTGTTGGTGCCCGGATGCCAGGTGAATGCCACGGATCGGCCGGGCTCGATCGCCAGCACTTCACCCCAGTCGGCACGGGTTCCGTCGAACATGACCTCATAGACCGCGCCACCGATCCGGGGTTCAATTACCACGTCCCTTGCCGGTTGTCCCTGCGATGCGGACACCGCGTGGCTGTCCAGCGGCCACCATGTACCGATGCGGTTGACGAAGATGTCGAAAGCACGCGCAGCTGAGGCACTTACGACAATCGTTTTGACAATCGGGTCTGTCATGGCCTCTCTCCCGCTCTGTTCACCTCATCTGCAAAGCTGTTCATCACGTCGCTCCAGTAACGGTCGAGCCATCTGCGCAGCTCTGCCAGCCCCTCGGGGCGCACCGCATAGATCCGGCGCGTCCCTTTCGCGTGGCATGTCACCAGCCCAGCATCAGACAGCACCTTGAGATGTTGTGAGACGGCCGGTCGGCTTACCGGCAGCTTTGACGCAAGTTCGCCCACTGCCTGAGGCTGGCTGGCGACGGCTTCGAACACCTGCCTGCGGGTCGCATCGCCCAAAGCTGAAAATGTCATATCGTAAGTCATTGCTTACGGTAAGTGGAAACTAACATAAAGTCAAGATCAGCCCGTGACACCGGCGCGCACGCGGGATAAGGGGATGGAATGGTTGAACAACCCACGAAGCAGGACTGGAGCGGCGTTTTCACGCTGGGGCTTATTTGGGGCGGCACATTCATGGTCGTCGCGATGGCATTGGAAGGCTATGGCCCGATTACCGTGGCGACATCGCGCACCACTTTGGGTGCGGTGACATTGCTTGTCCTGATGCGGATCACCGGGCGCCGTATGCCGGTTTTGACACCCGCGCTGACAACATCAATCCTGCTGATTGGCGTGTTGTCGACTGCGGTGCCTTTCATGCTGCTCAGCTGGGGGCAGCAATATGTACCCTCGGCCTTTGCAGGGCTGTCCATGGCCGCAATTCCGCTGATGGTGCTGCCGCTGGCGCATTTCTTTTCCGATGAGCCGCTGAACCTGCGTCGGTTTCTGGGCGTGTGCCTTGGGTTTTCCGGCGCATTGGTCCTGATCGGACCCGGTCTGGCAAAGCTGGGCCAGGGGACCGAGCCGCTGGCGCAGCTGGCCTGTGTCTCGGCTGCCCTCTGCTATGCCTCGACATCGATCCTGACACGGCGCTGCCCGCCGGTCGAGCCGCTGGCGCTGGCTGCGCTGACCCTGCTGGTCGGCGCTGTTCTGCTGGTGCCCATCATGCTGCTGGTCGAAGGCATCCCCACATGGCAGGGCTACCGCCCATCGCTGGCCCTGATCGTGCTTGGCCTGATCCCCACAGCATTCGCCAATTTGCTGCGGGTTTCGATCACCCGCAGCGCCGGGTCGGTGTTTTTGACGCTGGTGAATTATCAGGTGCCGATCTGGTCGATGGTGTTCGGGGCCTGGATCCTGTCCGAGGCCCTGCCCCTGCGATTCTACGTCGCCCTGGCCCTGATCCTGACGGGCATGGCCATCAGCCAGTGGTTCAGCCTGCGCAGGGTTCTGTTCGGGCGCTAGCCTGCGGCGGCTTCGACCTCGGCCACGATACTGTCGACGACCTGTAACAGCAGCGCGTCATCCTCGCATTCGGCCATAACGCGGATCAGCGGCTCGGTGCCGGATTTGCGGATCAGCAACCGGCCCTGCCCGTTCAGCCGCGCCTCGGCATCGGCAATGGCAGCTTTAACGCTTTGAACTTCAAGCGGAGTTTGACCGTTGGCATAGCGGACGTTCTTCAGCAGCTGCGGCACGGTTTCGAATTGCTTGGACAAGTCCGAGGCTTTGCGACCGGACAGAACCATCTCGGCCAGAAAATGCAGACCGGCCATCAGGCCATCGCCGGTGGTGGCATAATCGCTCATCACGATATGACCGGATTGTTCACCGCCCAGGTTGAAGCCACCTTCGCGCATACGTTCGACCACATAGCGGTCGCCGACGGCTGTGCGTTCCAGCCGCATTCCGTGTGACGACAGGTGCCGTTCAAGCCCCAGATTGGACATCACGGTGGCCACTAGAGCATTGCCTTTCAACTGCCCAGATTTTTTCCAGGCCGTCGCCAGCAATGCCATAAGCTGATCGCCATCGGCGACCTGACCGGTTTCGTCGACGATAACGACCCGATCCGCGTCGCCGTCCAGACAGACACCAACGTCAGCGCCATGCGCCACGACGGTTTCGGCGGCCAGCTGCGGCTTGGTCGATCCGCAGTTGAGGTTGATGTTCTTTCCGTTGGGCGCAATGCCAACCGGGATCACGTCTGCGCCCAGTTCCCAAAGAACCTCGGGCGCGGTGCGGTGGGCGGCGCCATTGGCACAGTCGATCACCACCTTGAGGCCATCCAGACGCACATCGCGCGGCAGCGAGGATTTCACACGCTCGCCGTATCTGAACCGGGCGTCATCAACACGACGCGCCCGTCCGATGTTCTGGGCCTGAGCAGGCCGGACACCTTCGTCGATCAGCTTTTCGATGTCTATCTCGGCCTGATCGGACAGTTTATAGCCGTCGGGGCCAAAGAACTTGATACCGTTGTCCTCTGCCGGGTTGTGGCTGGCCGAGATCATGACACCCAGATCGGCCCGCATCGAGCGCGTCATCAGACCCACCGCAGGCGTGGGGACCGGCCCCAGCAACAGCACATTCATTCCTGTTGAGGTCAAACCGGCGGTCAGCGCGTTTTCCAGCATATAGCCGGACAGGCGCGTGTCCTTGCCGATGACGACCCGGTGCACACCGGTCGCATCGCGCCGGAAATAGCGCCCCACCGCAGCCCCGATGCGCAACGCCATTTCCGCCGTCATCGGATGCGTGTTGGCCGTGCCCCGCACCCCGTCGGTTCCGAACAGCTTGCGCATTGGTGTCACTCCGTGATTTTCCGTGAGACCGGATTACCGGACAGCAGCCCATAGGCGCAAGGCCTGAGCAGTCTCGGCGACGTCGTGAACGCGAATGATCTGCACGCCCTGGGACAATCCGGCCAAAGCCACGGCAATTGAACCCGGAGCGCGGGCAGTCTTGTCCGGTTCCCGTCCAATTGTTCCGATAAAGCCCTTGCGGGACACGCCCAGCAGGATCGGGCAGCCAAGCCCGTGAAACAGGCTGAGATTGCGCAGCAAGGTCAGGTTATGGTCTTCGGTCTTGCCGAAACCGATGCCCGGATCGACGATGATCAGATCGCGCCGAAGTCCCAGGTTCTCCAGCAGAGCGATCTGGGGTTCGAGGAAGTCGTAAACATCCAGCAACACGTTGTCGTAGCTGGGGTTTTCCTGCATCGTGGCCGGATCGCCTTGCATATGCATGACGCAGACCGGTGTGCCCTTGGCGGCGCAAAACGGTGCCAGTTCGGGATCGAACGTGAACCCCGAGACATCGTTGACCAGCCCTGCGCCCGCCGCACACGCCGCTTTGGCGACGCTGGCTTTGCGGGTGTCGATTGAAATCAGGGCATCCGTTTGCGCGCGAATCGCCTCGATCACCGGGCGGGTGCGGGCAATTTCCTGATCTGCCGGAATGAAATCTGCACCCGGGCGCGTTGATTCCCCGCCGACATCCAGAATGGTGGCCCCATGCGCCACCATCCGGGCGGCGGCATCGCGGGCGGCCTCGACCGAGCTGTGAACGCCCCCGTCCGAGAAACTGTCAGGCGTGGTGTTGAGAATGCCCATGATATGCGGCACCTGCATATCCAGCCCGGCGATGGGTGCGCGCGGGCCGGTCAAGCGCTCCAACGTCCCACTGGGAATGTCCGATGCCGCCATGATCTGCGGAGCGGTATCGCGCCCAAGCGCCTCGACATGGGTAAACCACAGGGATTGACCGGCCAGAGAATACGCACCAGCGGGCCGGATCTGGCCGTGCTGAACCAGCGGTCTGAAATAGATGCTCACAATTGGGCCTGATCCACGGCCACAGCCCGCAGCGGGGTTTTGGGCGCTTTCGGCAATTCGCCGCCGATGACCATCATTTCACTGGCTTCAAAGGTCGCGGCAAACCATGCGGCCAAAGCCACGGCGTCGGATGGCGCGGCAGAAGGACCATCCACCGCGTCCAGAACGATCTTGGACGGGGCCCAGACACAGATCTGGCCGTTCTTCATGGCCCAGTCCAGTTCCGTCCGGGTTGAAACCACCTTGCAGCGGTGATCGCGTGCGGCCAGAACCCACGCGTTTTGCTCGATCGCAAGCAGGTCAATCCGGCGCTGTGTCATTGCGTGGCCGGTTTGCGGCGCAGCCAGGTCTGACGCCCCCACACACAGGATCAGCGGGCGTTGGCGGTTCTGCAACTGGTCGATCCACCCGGTCAGATTGTCCGAGGCGATGGCGTCATTCGACAGGTAGACCAGACGGGGATGCGGGCGGTCTTCCTCGGTCACATCGTGATGAACCGAGTCTTTCCCGCGCACGATCTCGACCCCAAGAGCGCCCGGACCGCGATCCAGTTTTTCGATGCGAACAAAGACTCTTACAGCCTGAGGTTCATGCAAGATACGTTCGGCCACACGCTCGGCCAGGGTTTCAAGCAGGTTCAGACGCTCGGCCGCGAGTTCATAGGCAATGGATTCCGTTACCCGGTCATAAGACAGGATGCGATCCACATCGTCGTCAATCGGGTCGGTCAGAGACCGGACTTCGACCACGATGTTGAAACAGATCCGCTGGGTTGTTCCCCGCTCGGCCTGAAACGCACCGATTTCAACCTCGACAATATGGTCGCGCAGAGAAATGCGGTCCAGCGGCCCTCGGGGCGAGGTCGCCTCGGACCGTTCGGACGGGTGCGCAAATGCCAGTCGGATTTCAGAACTCATGGGTCCGGCCTTTTCGGCTTGTTGCAGGGCTTGCCCACTATAGGCGTTGCAAGGGCCTATAACATTCAAACAAACGCCATTCCAACCGCCGAATGCGGCGTCATGTGACGCGAAACCAGCTCATCATACCCGAAGCGGCATGTCCCAGCATATGGCAATGCAACAGCCAGTCCCCCGGATTATCCGTGACCAGCGCGATCTGGCGGGTTTGTCCGCGATCAACCAAAACAGTGTCGCGCCAAGGGCCAAGCGATCCGTCCGGCTGGATCAGTCGGAAGTGGTGACCGTGCAAATGCATGGCATGTGGAAAGACTGTTTCATTGACGAACTCGATCCTGTGAAGACCCCCGGTCCGGGCGTCCAGAAACGGGTCGGACGGGCGTTCCGCATAACCATTCAGGGCCCAGAACCGGCCCAACTGCGCCAATTCCTGGCCTGACAATTCAGTGTCCCCGATCCGGGCGTTGTCCAGCCAGCGCATCGCCCCGCCTTGCAGGGACATCCGGTGCAATGGTGCGGATGAGACATCCTCGATGACTGGCAAAGGGTTGGGCGGCAACGCTGCCACGCCTTGTCGTGGCGCGGGTGCGAGAGGTTCGTCGACATCGAACCGAACGATGCCAAAGGCACCGTCGCGTTCAACACTCACCAGACTTGCCGTATCGCCCGCAGCCACGACATCCACAACCAGATCGATGCGTTGTGCCGGGGCGATTGGGAAAGCCCCCGACATTGGGATCGGCGTTTCCAGTGGCATACCGTCAAGGGCGACGATCCAACCCGACAACCCGTCGAGATCCAGGTCGAAAATCCGCGCATTGGAGGCGTTGATCAGGCGCAGCCGGAGACGGTCGTTCCGTCGCGCCTGAACGCGCGGGTCAAGGGATCCGTTGACAGTGATGATATTCCCCAGCCGACCAGCATGGCTGAGGTCATGGCCATTGTCGAAATCATCCGTGATCTGGGCGGTTTCCGGATCAAGCCGCCAGTCGTCCAGCATCAGCACCAGATCCTGATCCACATCGGGGGCCACGGTGTCTTCGACGATCAGCGGCCCGTAAAGCCCGCGCGCAACCTGTTCCATCGACTGGTTATGCGCATGGTACCAATAGGTCCCTGCATCGGGAACGGAGAAAGAGTAATCAAAGCTTGCGCCCATCTCGACCGCGTCCTGTGTCAGGCCGGGTACGCCATCCATGGCGTTTTCGATGCGAATGCCGTGCCAATGGACAGACGTGGCCTGCGGAAGCTGGTTCATCAGGGTGCGCTGGATGCGGTCGCCCTGCCTGACGCGCAGTTCAACGCCGGGGACAGACCCGTCATATGTCCAGACTTCCGTTTCAGGATAACTTGCCGGCGCGATCGGGTGTTTGGCTACACGCGCATTAAGCGGTGCAAAACCCGCGCTGGCCACACGCGGCATCAGCAATGCTGCTGCAGCCGTTTGCAAAAGGTGTCTGCGGTTCAAAATCATCACGGGCCTCCTGGCCCGCAATATAGGATGCAACCTGCCCCACGCCAGCAAGCTTCCAGCGCGGGTGCGTCAATCAGTTGCTCGCTGTCCGGTAGTTGTGGCGGTAAAAAACATGCACGCCGATTTTCGCCGTCTGTTTGTAGACCCGCGACCAGGATGGGCGAACCGACGTCGTGTGATAATGTGTTGCCCCTTCGGTCAACTCATCCGCCACGCCATCAATGGCAGCCCGCGCGACTTTCGCCACACGCTCATACGCCTTTTTCTCGTGGATGACTTCCTTGCGGCCATCGCAGGTGTATGTGAACTGGCACTGGTATTTCTTGCCGGTCCCCTGATGGATCACCCCGCACAGGGAATCCGGGAAACGGCTGCTTTTGACCCGGTTCAGGATCACCTCGGCAACCGCGAACTGGCCGCGCACGCTTTCGCCGCGCGCCTCGAAGTACAGGGCTTCGGACAGGCATTCCCAGTTTTCACCGCCCGTGGCCTTTGGTTGCTGGTCAAGCCAGTCTTTGGAGAAGGACACTTCGACAGGTTCAACCGCCTTGCGGGGCTGGAACAGCTTGAAATAGTCCCGAAAACTTTGCGCTGGCAGCTCGCTGCGGGCGACAAGTTCTTGTTTTGCAGTATCAGTCGCTTCCTTCTCGGCGAAGGACGCACTCGGCAGCACGGTTGCCGCCACTGCGGCAACAGCCAATATGTAACGTAGCATCAGATAACCTCGCACAGGCACATCACGCGCCATACCCTCCCCCGGCGGGCGCGACGAGGCTGATACCCCAGACTGAGGCAAAGGTCCAGTATCTTGAAAAAAGCAAGTGGAAAATTGCCCGTAGCGAAAATATTTTTCGCCTACGAGTGACCGGATAACCCACTATTCCTTGGGGTTCAGCGCAGTGTCAACCCCCAAGTCTGGAGGAAATCGCCAGTTGAGCGGCAGCCAGCCGAGCGACCGGAACCCGGAACGGTGAGCATGACACATAGTCGAATCCAAGATCGCGACAGATGGCGATTGATTCGGGGTTTCCACCGTGTTCGCCACAGACCGAAAGGGTCACATCCGGCTTCGCGGCACGTCCGCGTTCCGCCCCGAGTTTCAGCAACTCACCCACCCCGTCCGGATCAAGGACGTGGAACGGATCTTCGGTAAAGACCCCCTGCCGCACGTAAGCGGACATGAAACGACCGGCATCGTCGCGGGACAGGCCGTAGGTCATCTGCGTCAGGTCGTTTGTACCAAAACTCATGAAGGCGGTCTGCGGCGCGATCTCTTCCGCGCGCAGACAGGCGCGTGGTGTTTCGACCATGACGCCCAGCCGATATTCGAACTTCTGCCCCCGTTCCGATTCAACGGCGGCGGCGACCGAGTCGATGCGGGATTTGACCAGTTCAACCTCGCGCTTGGCGGAAACCAGCGGGATCATCACTTCGGGCACCACCGGGGCACCGTTTTTTCGGGCTTCAAGTGTGGCTTCGAAAATCGCACGCGCCTGCATGTCGTAGATCTCGGGCACGGTGACACCCAGACGAACGCCGCGCAGTCCCAGCATGGGGTTGTATTCGGTCATCGCCTCAACCCGGCGTTCGACGTCGGACACGGGCAGGTCCAGTGCCTCGGCCAGTTCCCGTTGCCCGGTGCGCGTTGTCGGCAGGAATTCATGCAAGGGTGGATCGAACAGGCGGATGCAGACAGGCTGGCCTTCCATGATCCTGAACAGCTGAACAAAATCCTCGCGCTGCATCGGAAGCAGGCGTTCCAGCACTGCCGCCCTGCCCGCCGAGGTTTGCGCAAAGATCATTTCGCGCATCACGATCAGACGGCCGGGATCAAAGAACATATGTTCGGTCCGGCACAGACCGATCCCCTGAGCCTGAAAGTTCCGGGCCGTCTGCGCATCAGCCGGTGTGTCGGCATTGGCGCGGATGTCGATGTCACGCTCGGCATCGGCCCAGCCCATCAGCGTCTGGAAACAGTCATCCAACGCGGCCTCGAGCATGGCGGGCTGACCGGCCAGAACCTGACCCGAGCTGCCGTCAATGGTGACAATATCGCCGGTTTTAAATACCCGCCCATCCGGTGCGGTCAGCATCTTGTCTTTCGTCTGAAACCGCATTTCCGAGGCCCCGACGATACAGGGCAGGCCCAATCCGCGCCCGATCACGGCCGCGTGGCTGGTCATGCCGCCCTTTTCCGTCAGAACCGCAACAGCAGCGTGCATCCCGCGCACATCCTCGGGCGAGGTTTCCCGGCGCACCAGAACACACGCCTCGCCACGGGCGGCACTGGCCTGTGCTTCGGCCGAGGTGAACACGATCTTGCCGGTCGAGGCACCGGGGCTGGCACCAATGGCCGTGGTCAGCACGTCACGGCGCGCATCAGGGTGGACCTGACGGTGCAGAAGTTCGTTCAGCGCGTGCGGGTCGACACGCATCACCGCCTCTTGCGGCGGTATGATACCGTCTTCGGCAAGACGTACGGCAATGCGCATGGCCGCGCGAGCCGATCGCTGCACCCGGACGCCATCCAGAATATGCACAGTGCCGTCCTGAATGACGAATTCGACCTGCATCTCTTCGCGCAGTTTCTCGCGCATCAGGGCAGCATGCGTTTTGACATCGGCAAAAGCATTGGGCGCGACCTCTTCCAGCGAGGGGCCGCGCGGGTCTTTTTCCAGAAACAGGGCGGCCACATCTTTGCCCAGTGCATCGCGCCCCTGGCTCTGGCTGAGGTAGCGACCGGTGATCTGTGGCATTCCGGTTGTGGAATCAACCAGTTGCAGAACGCCCGATCCGCACTCCCCTTTCCCTACTCCGGGGATCATCTCTTGAATGACCAACCCAAGCCCGGCGTCAGCGGGTGCCCCCTTGGCCTGCCGCAGCAAGCGCGCGGACGTCCCGTCCCATGCACGTGCCATTGAGCGCAAAACGCCGATCAGCTGTTCGCCCCTGTCCTGCGGAAAGACCTCGTCGGTTTCATCCTCGTAGGCGCGCAGCGAATGGCGCAGCCCCTCGCGGCCATCAGCGTCAATGTCATCAAACACATCCGCATCCAGCCGCGCCACGTGGATCGCATAGCTTTGAACGAACCTCAGATACAGGGCTGCGGCGGCCTCGGCCCCCATGGTGTCGGACAGGTCGACATAACGGGCATCGTTCATTCCGATATTGAGAACCGCGCCGGGACCACCCCAATCGGGGTCTTCGGAACTGGGCCGGACGCATAGCAACGAGGTCGGATCGAACTGTTCGAGGATCGCCGCAATATCCGGGGTTGTCCCTTCTGCGATCTGGTGAACGGCATCAAATGACAACGCAACGGTTCGGGGCACCGGCAGGTCCAGCCGGACCAGACGTTGCAGACATTTGGCCCGCCCGCCATGCCTATGGGCGGTGACAGGCGCGTCGGATGTAATGAGCGTCGTATTCGGATTATTCTGCACTGCAGCACCTTTTGGTTTGCGTGCAGCATAAGCGCTTGCGCCCTTCACGCAAGTGCGTTGTGGGCGCGCCTGCCAGCGCGCCCGGTCGTTTACCCTTCGATCCGGGTCAGATCGGCCACGCTGGAGCAGATCTGCCGGATCTGGCTGAGCAGGTTCAGCCGGTTGCGGCGAACAATGTCATTGTCGGTGTTGACCTGCACATCCTCAAAGAACGCGTCCACCGGCCCGCGCAGCCCGGCCATGGCGGCCATGGCCGTGGGGAAATCTTCGGATTTCAGCGCGGGTTCGATTTGCGCCTGTGCTGAATCCAAAGCGGCAAACAATGCCTTTTCGCTGTCGGTCTCGGCGAATTTCACATCCGCACCGTAGGAATATTCCACCCCGTCCTTTTCTTCGGCCTGGGTCAGGATGTTGTTGGCGCGCTTGAAGCCCTGCACGAGGTTCTCGCCATCCTCGGTCGCGATCACCGCGTTCAGCGCACGGGCGCGTTTGACCAGCAGGTTGAGGTCGTCATCTTGCTCCAACTCTATGCAAGCGTCGATCACATCATGGCGAATGCCCTCTTCACGTAGGAAGACCTTTAGACGGTCATGGAAGAAGGCAAGCAATTCGTAGCCCAGATACTTTGCATAGAGTACTTTGCCTCTCGCCTCGTCTCTCAACTCTTCTTTAAGACTCTGCTGAACCAAGTTAGCAACTTCATCGCCTAGAGTTTCTTTTTTCGCTTCAGACAGGGAAGTCTTTATTTGGTGAGTTTTCTCTAACAAGCGAGATATGTCTTTGTTTGCAAAAAACAGCACAATCCTCTTTGCAAACAGGTTATCCAAGCCAATTCGAACATTGTTCTCCAAAATCAACCGGATAACCCCCAGCGCCGCACGGCGCAGGGCAAACGGGTCTTTTGAGCCGGTAGGCTTTTCATCAATCGCCCAGAACCCCGCCAGCGTGTCCAGCTTGTCGGCCAATGCAACGGTCACCGACAGCGGAGCCGTGGGCACATCATCCGACGGCCCCAAAGGCGAGTAGTGCTCTTGCGCGACAGCGGCCACGGCGGCATCTTCGCCTGCCGCTTCGATGTAATACCGCCCCATAAGGCCCTGGAGTTCGGGGAATTCGTAGACCATTTCCGAGCTGAGGTCGGCCTTGGCCAGGCGCGCGGATTTTTCAGCCTGATCAGCATCGGCTCCGGTCACTGGGGCCAGTTCGCGGGCCAGCGCGGCGATGCGCCCGATCCGGTCGGCCTGCGTTCCCAGTTTGTTGTGGAAGGTGACGTTTTCCAGCGCGCGGGTCCACTGTGCAATGTCCGATTTGGCGATGCGCAGGTCATTTTCCCAAAAGAATTTGGCGTCGGCCAGACGGGCCGACAGCACTTTCTGATTGCCCGCCAGAATGGTCGCGCCATTGTCCGCGGTTTCGCGGTTCGAAACGGTGACGAACCGTTCAATCCGGCCCGTTTTGGGATTGCGGACCGAGAAGAACTTTTGGTGTTCTTTCATCGAGGTTTGCAGCACCTCGGGCGGCAGGTCGAGGAATTCGTCGTCAATCTGCCCCATCAGGACGACCGGCCATTCGACCAGCCCGGCGACCTCGGCCAGCAGGCCCTGATCTTCGACCAGTTCAAGACCGGCGGCAAAGGCCATGTTCTGGGCGTCGTTCCAGATGTGCTGGGCGCGTTCCTCGGGGGAAAGAACCACGAAAGCCCGCTTCAGCTTGGCCGCGTAATCGTCGAAGGACGTGACCGAAAAGCGGCTGGGCGCCATGAAGCGGTGTCCTGCTGTGGTGTCGCCGGACGAAATGCCATCGACATCCATTGGCACGACCTGCGCCCCGGCCTCATCCGTCAGAATGCACAGGATCGAATGCAGCGGACGCACCCAGCGCAAGCTGCCACTGCCCCAGCGCATGGACTTAGGCCAAGGGAAATTGCGGATGGTGGTTTCGAGCACTTCGGCAATGATCTCAGCCGCGGGGCGACCGGCCTTTTCGATGGTGGCGAAATAGATGGCCCCCTTGGGCGTTTCGCGTTCTTCCAGCTGATCACGGGTCAGGCCCGCGCCGCGCAGGAACCCTTCGATTGCTTTATCAGGCGCGCCGACCTTTGGACCCTTGCGTTCTTCCCGGATGGTGGGGCTTTTCGCCAGCAGCCCCTCGACCGCTAGCGTCAGGCGGCGGGGCGTGGTCAGGGCGGCTGCGTTTGCATAGGTCAGACCGGCCTCGACCAGACCATCGGTAATCCGCTTTTTCAGATCCTCGCCGGCACGGGCTTGCATCCGTGCGGGGATCTCTTCGGAGAACAGTTCGATCAGCAGGTCGGGCATTGTCGGTCCTTAGAAATTGACGATCGTCTGAATGACGATGGCATTGGCGATATCCACAAAGAAGGCGGATACAAGGGGCAGCACGATAAAGGCAATAGGCGATGGGCCATATCGCTTGGTCACGGCTGTCATATTTGCGATAGCGGTGGGTGTGGCCCCCAACGCAAAGCCGCCAAATCCGGCGGCCAGTACAGCCGCGCGATAGTTGGACCCCATGACCGGGAACAGCACCCAGAGGACGAACAGCACCGCGAACACCGTCTGCGCTGTCATGATCACGGCAATGGCCATGCCAAGCTGCGCAATGGTCCAGAGTTGCAGGCTCATCAGCGACATTGCCAGAAACGCGCCCAGCACAAATTCCGAAATCAGCGCCAGCGATGGTGTGCGCGACACTTTCGGAGCGCCGGGAAACAGCGCGTCCCGCAGATTGGCGATCACGATGCCCATGATCAGGCAAGGCACGAACAGCGGCAGTTTCAGCCCGGCGGCAGCAATTGATTCATTCAGTGCATATCCCAAGATGATCGCCAGGTTCAGGTGCAGCAGGACGCGCATGACGGTCAGATGATCGATGCTTGTGGTGTGCCCGTCATGCTCATCGGGCAATCCGACGCTGGGTTCTTCGTCAGGGCGGTCAGGCTTCAGGCCGCGCCGCTCGACCAGCAGGCGCGCAATCGGGCCGCCAACTAGCGCGGCAAGCACCAATCCAAGGGTGGCGACGGCCACACCCAGTTCGGTCGCGCCGTCTAACCCCGTTGCCTGCGCCACGTCCGGCGCCCATGCGATTGCCGTACCGTGCCCACCGATCAGAGCGGCCGATCCGAACAACACACCGGCCTGTGCGGGATAGCCGAAGATCGCCGCCCCAGCGGCACCAATCACATTCTGAAAGACAATCGTCGCCAGTGTGAGAATCAAAAGCAAGATTAACGGCTTACCGCCCGCAATGAGGTCAGACAGGCGGGCATTCAGGCCGATCCCGGCAAAAAACAGGACCAGCAGGAAATCGCGGGCCGTCAGGCCAAAGGACAGTTCAATCCCGAATACCAAATAGAGCGTCAGAACAACCAGCGAAGCCAGCAGGCCCCCTGTCACGGGTTCCGGGATGTTGAAATTGCGCAGGGTTGCCACACGGGCATTGATCTCGGCCCCGATAAGAAAGACCGCAAACCCCAGAGTGGCCGTCAGGAAATCGGGGATTTCTATGACATGGCCCAAGGTCTGCTCCTTCAGTTTTCCGGGCGCGGCGGACATTCCTCGCCCACGGCGGTACCGTCATAGGCTTTTTCACCGCAATTGTTCAACGCATGCCAGACATAGCCCTTGCCATCCGCGGTGATCGCCACGATCCGGTCGACGCCGAAATGGATGTTCTTCACCCCCATGAACGCCCGCGCCTGCCCGGATTCAAGCGCTTCCGCCAAAGACACCGCATCGTAGCATTCAAACCATCCCGGTGCGGTCAGGGGTTTGGAGTTTTCGACAGGCACGTATCCAGCCATCTGGTCCGGCGACAATTCGGTCTCGAAACAGGCGCGATACCGAATAGGCGAACTGTCGGCGTCGATTGCCTGAAACCCGGAATAGGCGATGGGTTCCGGCACACCGCCTGCATCCGTCATCAGGGCAACGTCCTGCCCCGGTTGCGGTTCGACCTCATAATAATAGCCGTAGACCTGTAGATAATACATGCCGAGGCCTGCCACGATGGCCGACAGCAGCAGAAGAATTGCCAGCAGTTTTCCCGTCATCTTTCAGGCCGCCTCTTTCAAGTTCTTGTAAAATAGGACAGGTTTCATCGGGGAACAGGCAGAAACGAGGTCAACGCGATGGAATCCACCCTTGCCGTCGGATTTTTCGGCGCATTGTTTGCGATCATGAACCCGGTCACCAACCTGCCGGTGTTTCTGAGCGTCACTCAGGACCTGTCTGCCGCCGAACAGCGCAAGATTGCGGTCAAAACCGTGATCTACTGCCTGATCCTTGGCGGTGCCTTTGCCTTGGTCGGCAGTCAGGCGCTTGGCCTTTTTGGCATCAGCGTCAATCATCTGCGCGTCGCCGGTGGTCTGGTTGTCATGATGATCGGTCTGAACATGCTGAACGGACACGAAAGCACCTCTCATCACGGGACGAAGGGGGAAAAGGACGCTTACCCCGAACCCGACACCGTCGCCTTTTATCCGCTGGCCTTTCCCATTCTGGTCGGCCCCGGCACCATCACCACGCTGATCCTGTATGCACACCAGATCAAGAAGCCTATAGAAGCCTTTGTTTATGCAGGCGTATTCCTTGCCGTTGTTGGCCTGCTTCTGATCACGTTCTGGAACGCGGCCTGGCTGGCCCAACGCCTGTCCGACACCGCGCGCGTGATCATGAGCCGCTTTATGGGGATGATTCTTGCGGCTATCGCCGTCAGCATGATTGCGGACGGCCTGAAAGCCCTGTTGCCGGGGCTGGCCTGATCGCCTCATCCGGCGCTGAACCCGGCGGCCTCGGTCTGCACAAAGGCATCCGCGCATTGCTTGGCCAGCGCCCGCACGCGCCCGATATAGGCCTGCCGTTCGGTGACCGAGATCACGCCCCGCGCATCCAGCAGGTTGAAGATGTGTGACGCCTTGATGCATTGGTCATAAGCCGGGTGCGCCATGATGATGCGCTTGCCGGTTTTCGGATCGTCATGCGCCTGCGCCAGGATAGTGGCGCATTCAGCCTCGGCCTCTTCGAAATGGCGCAACAGAACCTCGGTATTGGCCACGTCAAAGTTCCAGCGGGCGTATTCCTCTTCCGTCTGCTTGAAGATATCGCCGTATTTCAGTGGGCTGGGCGATTGCGGATCGTTGAACGGCATGTCCATCACGTGGTCGATGCCCAGCACATACATGGCCAGACGCTCGAGCCCATAAGTCAGCTCGCCCGAGACAGGCGTGCAGTCATGGCCGCCGACCTGCTGGAAATAGGTGAACTGGCTGACTTCCATTCCGTCACACCAGACTTCCCAGCCAAGCCCCCATGCGCCCAGTGTGGGGCTTTCCCAGTCGTCTTCGACAAAGCGGATATCATGCAGATCCATGTCGATGCCAATGGCCTGAAGGCTGCCCAGATACAGCTCCTGCAAATCCGGAGGGCTGGGTTTGATCAGCACCTGATACTGGTAGTAATGCTGAAGCCGGTTCGGGTTTTCGCCATAACGCCCATCCGTGGGACGGCGCGACGGCTGAACATAGGCTGCGGCCCATGCCTTGGATCCCAGCGCCCGCAAGGTGGTTGCGGGATGGAACGTCCCTGCCCCGACCTCCATGTCATAGGGTTGCAGAATCGCACAGCCTTTCGAGGCCCAGTAGGACTGAAGCCTGAGGATGATTTCCTGAAATGAACGCGGTGCGCTGGTCGGTTCGGTCATGACATTCCCTCTGGGCGCCCCGTGCGCCCGGTTCCGGTCGGTTTGGCCCTTCCTATGCAAGGGGCCGAGGGGCGTCAACGGGGCTTTGGGCTGTGGCTGTATCTGCGCGGCCACACCACAAATTCCCCGCATTCTCAGCATGGTATTTGGCAAATGAAATCGCGTATTCTGCACCTCAGTACAAACACCGCATAACACGGGCAGACAATGACACGCGTATTTTCAGCAATTCTTTTGTTTCTTCTGGTCGGCCTGCGCGCCGCGACCGCACAACAAGACCCCGGCGTCTGGGTTCAGGTCGAGGCGCAGCCGTCGCTGCGCGAAGCGCAGGACCGGGCGCAAGCCTATGCCAGCACCCTGCCCGATGTGAACGGGTTTCGGCTGAACAGTGGCTGGTATGCCATCGTCATTGGCCCCTATTCGCGCGGCGATGCCGAGCAGGTTTTGCGCGTATACCGGGCTGAGGGACAGATCCCGCGTGACAGCTTTGTCGCGTTTTCAAGCGCGTTGGGGCAGCAATTCTGGCCCGTCGGCGAAAACGCGGTAAACCGCGACGTCGTAAGCGCGCCGACGGAACCGGCAGCACAGGCGGAAGAACCCGTGGCGGTTACGACCCCACAGGTTTCGGATGAAACCCGCGCACAAGCGCTGCAATCCGAGCGTCTTTTGACCGCGCAGGAACGGAAAGACCTGCAAACGGCCCTTCAGGCGGCGGGTTTCTATAATTCGACCATCGATGGCGCTTTCGGTCAGGGAACCCGCCGGTCGATGGGCGATTGGCAGCGGTTCAACGGCTATGAGGCGACGGGCGTTCTGACCACGGTGCAGCGCAAGGCCCTGATGGATGAATACAACGCGCCGCTGATCTCGGCCGGGATGGACCGGTATTCCGACGACGCGGCCGGAATTGCGCTGGATATGCCGTTGGGTACAGTCAGCTTTGACCGCTATGAAGCTCCGTTCGTACATTTCAAAAGCGCCTCGGATATGAACGCCCAGGCCCTTTTGATCAGTCAGGAGGGTAACAAGAACACGTTGCGCGCCCTTTACGAGGTGATGCAGTCGCTTGAGATTGTACCGTTGAACGGCCCGCGCGAGCTGGGCCGCGACCAGTTCACCCTTGAAGGGCGCGGCAATGGGATCGTGTCATTCACGCAGGCGCGGCTGGCCGATGGGAAAATCAAGGGCTTTACGCTGGTCTGGCCCGAAGGGGACGAGGCGCGCCGCCTGCGTGTTCTGGCTGCGATGGCGACCAGCCTGAGCACAACCGACGCGGTTCTGGATGCCGCCGCCGGTGCGGATGCGGAACAGCGCATCGATCTGGTCTCGGGTCTTCAGATCCGCAAGCCCCGGTTGTCGCGGTCGGGCTTTTTCGCTGGCGCGGACGGTACGGTTCTGACGGTATCTGAAGCCGCCGAAAGCTGCACCCGGATCACCCTGGAGGGGGATCAGGAGGTTCAGCTGGCGCTGACCGACCCGGAGCTTGGTGTTTCGGTCCTGCGCCCTGCAAAAGCCCTTGCACCGATGAGTGTTGCTGCTTTCAGTACCACCCAGCCGCGCATCCAGTCCGAAGTGGCCGTATCCGGCTTTTCCTATCAGGGGGCTTTGGGCGCACCGACGCTGACCTACGGCCAAATCGCGGATATCCGCGGCCTGAACGGCGAGACAAGTGTCAAACGGCTGGCGCTGAACGCACAGCCCGGCGATGCGGGCGGGCCGGTCTTCAACGACAGCGGCAACGTGGTTGGTATGCTGCTGCCCACACCGTCCGAGGGGCGCACCCTGCCCGCATCGGTCAGCCTTGCGGCAACGGTCGAGCGGTTGACAGAAATCCTGACGAAAGCCGGCGTTTCCGGTCAGTCAAGCGAGGAAACCACCCGGATTTCCCCTAACGAGCTGAACCGGCGCGCGACCGGAATGACGGTTCTGGTGCACTGCTGGGACTAAGCCCGCGCAGACATTGAAACCAGACATTGAAACATCAAAGCGCCGCATGAACCTGCGGCGCTTTTATTTGTTACAGAATGTCCGGGGTCACGTGGATCAAGGTCGGGACAGGTGCATCGAACGCCGCGCGAACCGCGCTCTGCATCTCAGCCAGAGATGAAGGGGCTGAGGCGCGCGCGCCAAAAGCCTCGGCCAGCTTGCAGAAGTCCGGGTTATGCGCCACCACTGCATTGGGCGCGATCTGGCTGCGGACCATGCTGTCTTCGATTTCTTTCAGTTTGCCATTGTCCCACAGGATGATCGGCAGCGACAAACCCAGTTCGACCGCAACACCCAGTTCCTGCATCGTATAGTGGAACCCGTAATCCCCGGCGATAACCGCAGTTGGTTTGCCGCGCCGTGCCACCGCGCCGCCAATTCCGGCCGGTAAACCATAGCCCAGCGTTCCGAACCCGGTCGGATGGTGCCAGTGATGCGGGTAGGCCATGTCCCACACCTCTTTCGCGACATAGGCGAATTGGGTCATGTCGGAATAGATCATGGTATCAGCGGGCATCGCGGCGCGCAGCGCATCGGCCACTGCTGCAATTCCGGGCCGTTCGGCATCCACCTCGGCCCGCCACCGGGCGCGGGTTTCGGATATTTCGTCGGGCGACCAGCCGGTTGCCGGTTTCAGGTTTTCGGTCGCCTGCCACAAGGCGCGGGCAAAGCTTTCGCTGTCGGTTTGCAGTTTGATCGCGGCGCGATGGTGGTCCGACAGGACTTCGGGATCAAGGTCAACGCGGATCAGCGTTGACGAATGCCCAAGGTCGCTGCGCCACAGATCGACCTCGCCCAATTCGGCGCCGACCGCGATGACCAGATCCGCCGAGGCGATAACCTCGGCGCTGCCTGGGCGCGGCAGCGACGCGCCGAAATCCAGCGGATAGTTTGCGCCCGGCAGCCCGCGCCCTGCATATGTAGTAAAACATGCAGCCCCAAGCTGTGTCAGAATCTGCCGCCAGTCGTTGGACTTGCAACCGCCCCCAAGAATGAACAGCGGCCTGCGCGCAAGGTTCAGCATCGAGACAACCGGCGATACGTCAGGCGGCAACGCCTTGGTGCGCAACGCAGGCTGGTTGGGGAAAGGTGCCGGGTCAGCCTCGGCCTGCAACTGCGCGATTGGCACTTGAATGTGCTTGGGGCGCGGGCGCGACAGCTCGAATTCTTCAAAGGCGCGTTCGACCAGCGCATAGGCGGCCTCGGCGGTGTTGGCCTGTGCCGACCAGTGTGCAACGGTTCCGGCCGCAAGGCGCTGGTCCTTCATCTGGTGCAACTGGCCGCGCAGCGCCTGTGTTTCATCAAGGCAGGACGACACCACCAGCATCGGCACCGAGTCGCTGTAGGCCTGCCCGATCGGCGTCATGATGTTGCACAGGCCGGGCCCGGTGATCACATAGGCAACCCCCGGCTTGCCGGTTGCGCGGGCATACCCATCGGCCATAAACCCCGCCCCCTGTTCGTGACGGGCCAGAACATGTTGGATGCCAGCCTCTTCCATGCCGCGATACATTTCCTGATTGTGAACGCCGGGTATACCAAAAATCACGTCCACGCCACGATCCTTGAGCATATGCGAAATCTGCGCGCCAAGGGGTCTTTTCATCAGCCTCTCCAGAATTGAACAGTGAAGATCGCGTAAACGGCCAACAGCTCGAGTCGCCCGACCAGCATCCCGATTGTCAGCAACCATTTAGCCGTGTCGTTGAGATTTGCGAAATTGCCCGCTGGTCCGATCTGATCGCCCAGACCGGGACCGACATTGGCCAGCGCGGTCGCTGCCCCGGAAACGGCTGTGATGAAGTCCAGGCCGGTCAGCGCCAGCGCCCAGGACAGCACGCCCATCGACAGGACGAAGAACATGAAAAAGCTCATCACCGAGGTCAGAATGCCCTGCCCCACGGGCCGCCCATCATAGAGCGGCACGAACACGCCATGCGGAGACCTGATCCGTTTGATCTGACTTTTGATCGAGGCGAATAGCAGCTGGTAGCGGAATATCTTGATCGAGCATGCGGTCGAACCCGCGCAGCCGCCAATCAGGCCGATCAGGAAGAACATCATGATCGGAAAGCTGCCCCAACCCATGTAATCGACACTGGCATAGCCGGTGCCCGAGATGATCGAGGTGATGTTGAACAGAGATTCCCGAAACGCCTGTTCCCAGTGATGCGGAAAGACCGATGTCAGGAAAATCGACATGATGATGACCAGAACCAGAATGGTCGCCAGAAACGCGCGAATTTGACTGTCTTTCCACAAGGACGCTGTATGGCCGTTTGCCAACTGGACATAGCGCACAAAAGGAAGCGCCGCCAATATCATGAACACCGACGCCGCATATTCGGCGGGGCCCGAAAAGGTTCCGAACGAGGCGTCATAGTTCGAGAACCCACCGGTCGAAAGCGTTGTCAACGCATGTACCAGCGCATCGAAAAAGTTCATTCCCAGACCGGCGTAAACCAGCGCGCAAACCAGTGTCAGGAAAACATAGATGAGCGAAATCTGACCCGCGATCTCTTGCGCGCGAGGCAGGATTTTACCCATTGTTTCAAAGCCTTCCGAGCGGAAGATCTGCATGCCGCCGACACGCAATTCGGGCAGGAACACCATGGCGACAACGATGATCCCGATACCCCCCAGCCATTGCAGGATACCACGCCACAGCAATAGCCCCTGCGGCAGGGTATCCAACCCGGAAATCACCGTTGAACCTGTTGTTGTCAGGCCGGACATCGCCTCGAAATACGCGTCGACAAAGCGCAGCTCGGTTTCACCGAACAGAAACGGAATTGCCCCAAACAGGGGCAGCGCCGCCCAAACACCGGTTGTCAACAGGAAGGTCTGGCGGATGGTCAGCCCTTCGCCCACACCGTTCGAGCAGCTCATCGCCAGAACGGTCCCGGTCAGCGTCGTGATAATGGCGCTTTCCAGAAATACCGGCCATTCGCCGCGCCCCTCGATCAGGTCCGCGAGCATAGGCAGCAGCATGGTCGCCCCAAGAATGGCGACCAGCAAGCCAATCACATATCCGACCGGGCGAAGATCCATCATGACGCGCAGGGTTGGCGTGCCAACCCGACCGTGTCAAGCAGATGATCCCGGTTTACCTGTCAGTTTTTGACATCTGTTCCGGGCATCACAGGCGGTTTGGACGGGGCGCGTGATTTTCGCGCCTGCGGTTTGCGCAGTTCCGTCGCCGGGGCTGGTTTCGCCTGCACCTTGGCCGGGGCAGGATCGGCCTGTGTCGGCCTGACCTGCGCTGCCTGAACAGGCGCCGGTGTCGCAGGGGCGGGCTTGGGCGTTACGGGCGACACGCTTTCGGTCGCAGGTGTCGCCGCGGATTCAACAGGTTTTACTGCTTTTTCATCACTAACCGCTGGTGTCGGTTTGGCTGCCGCCGGGGGTGCCGCCTTGGGCCGCGGGCTGGCTGAAAACTCGACCGGTTTGGCCGCCGGCTTGGCCGGTGCAGGTTTGCGGGCCAGCTTTTTCTTGGGCGTTGATGATTTCACCGGTACGCGTTTCGTGCGCGCCACGGCAGGTTTGGGTTTGGCCGCCGGTTTTTCCGCCGGAGCTTCCACCACTGGACCCGGTGCTGATGCTGCCAGATGCAGGGCGTGGACCGGCACCATCGGCAGTTCAAGCGCCGAACGGGTCATGATCTGTGCAATCTTGATCTGGTTGACGATCGCATAGCCAGCCATGCGTATAGCCGCGGCCTGAAGCTCCAGTGGTTGGGTAATCGGATTCATTCCATAGATCTCCTGTAAAAACGATGCAGCCAGAAGAGTGAGGGTAAAGCGCCCTGCCCGCTCGGGTGGTCCGGGCGGAGGTTGGGGTCTTGCAGTCCAAGGCGTCTCACGTCTCGGCTTCCTTTCGGGTGACACACCATTGAGCGCGCCGGTGTGCCGAAGCTGCATTCCCCGTCAGGATACAGGAGTTTTTCGCGCAATTGCAGCATTTTTGCTGCGCTGCGGCGAATGAGCGCCGATCAGGTAAATCTCTGATTAAATTCTAGCCACTTACCCGAGACGTTCAGCCAACGTGAAACAGGGTCGTGAACAGTTTCGGGTCAAGGCTGGACGCGGCGAAGGTTGGGCCTTCGGTTAGAATCGACACGGCGTCATGGCTGTGCAGGCTTTCCTGATGGCTTGCGACAACGCGAAAATCACCGACGTGATGATCTGCCAGCAACTCGGCACAAAACAGGCGCGCGGCATCTTCGACGAAGATCGGATTAGCTGCGTTCAATTCGGCAAAAGCCTGTTCATCTTCGCGCTTCACCATGACCTGCGTTTCCGTCGGAACCGCACGGCGGCACAGCGCAATCAGGTCTTCAAACCACAGGCAATCCGCATCGCAATCCACGACAACCGAAATCCGCGCGACGGAGCGCTGCGAATGCGGCGTCGCCAGCTGACCACGCATCGACCGGGCATGTTCGCTGAGTTCCAGCGAACAGGGGCAGGTCGAGGAATAGACATAGTCAAGGTGCATGATCTTCTGACGCACACCGTTCTGTTCGACCAGTTCCAGCGCGATATCGTAATACTGATACCCCTCAAGGCCCGAGCGCAGGCTTTTGATCCTGTCCGGGTAGGAAAAGCGCATCTGGATACGGGCGTCAAAGCTGTCCAGATCGGACATGTAATCGTCCAGGGCGGATTCCATGACCTCAAAGCTGAAGGTCCGTTCCGCATGTTTGTAGAAAGACCGCATGATCCGGGACATGTTGATGCCCTTTTTCTCGGCTTCAAGGCTGACGGTACCGGTGATCGAGGTTTCCAGCGTCAGGTCTTCGCCCTCTTTCCGGTGGAACCGGATCGGTAGGCGGAAGTTCGAAATACCCACATGTTGAATCTGCTGTTTGGCCCCTCGGATCAGGCTGGACGGGCCGTTCTGCAAATCCGGCAAGGATGCGCGGTACGCCGCATCGACGGTAAAGTCATCGGGGTAAGCGCGCGAAAAAGGCGGATAGTTGCCCGCTGCCAAACCGGGCAGCAGCCGGGCCACAGCCGGGTCAAGCTGGTTTATCTCGGCTTCCGAGGCAGATTTGGCCCATTGCCGCAGAACGTTCAAAGCCTCGGCGGCCTTGTCCCGATCCGGTTTTTCATCAATGTCGCGCGGGTGAACATTCATCAGCGGCGGTTCCTTGGTTGGTCGTCGGACTATATATGACTGATGGTCTATTACCAGTCTAACCCGATACGTCGGCAATAGCAGCCCGGATTGAAAAATCCGGCGCAAAACCGTCATCTCGCAACAGTTAGCGCCTTTTGAAGGTGGGAACAGCGGGTGGCACGCCTGTCAGCCGCCCGAAACAAAATGGCCGCGTGGGCAGGCAACCTGCCCCCCACGCACGAAAAGGGCGCGGGGGGCTTTGGTTTATTTCTGCGAGGCTTCCAACGCTTGCTGAATGTCGGCCAGCAAGTCACCGGCATCCTCAAGCCCGACGGAAAAGCGGATCAGGCCCGGTGTAATGCCCAGCTGGTCCTTCTGCGCGTCGCTGAGACGCTGGTGCGTTGTTGTCGCCGGGTGCGTCGCGATGGATTTGGCATCGCCCAGATTGTTCGAAATCACCGGGATGGTCATCGCGTTCAGGAAGGCAAACGCCGCATCCTTGCCGCCCTTGATGTCCAACGATAGCACAGTCCCGCCCTTGCCGCCCAACTGGGTCTGAACCAGTGCGTTCTGGGCGTGGGTTTTCAAACCGGGGTAAAGCGTCCGTTCCAATGCCGGGTGCCCTTCCAGCGCCTCGGCAATCTTTTGCGCGCTTTCGGCCTGTGCATTGACCCGCAGCGCCATCGTCTCAAGGCCCTTGAGCATGATCCACGCATTGAACGGGCTCAGCGCGCCGCCGGTATGCTTAAGATAGGGTTCAACGGTTCCTCGGATGAAGTCCTTGGTTCCGATGATCACACCGCCCAGCGCACGGCCCTGCCCATCGATATGCTTGGTCGCTGAATAGACGACCACATCCGCACCCTGCTGGATCGCGCGCGAGAACACCGGGGTCGAGAACACGTTGTCCACCACGACAACGGCTCCGACCGCATGGGCCAGATCGGCCACGGCGGCGATATCGATCACCTCAAGCGTGGGGTTCGACATGGATTCAAAGAAAACGGCCTTGGTGTCCGGGCGGATCGCAGCCTTCCACTGTTCCAGATCGGTGCCGTCAACAAAGGTCACGTCCACGCCATAGCGGCTCAGGATGTTTTCAAGGATATAGAGGCACGAGCCGAACAGCGCCTTGGCCGAAACGACATGGTCCCCGGCCTTCAGCATCGAGGTCAGCGCGCCGTTGACGGCGGCCATACCCGAGGCCGTCGCAAACGCATCTTCGCCGCCTTCCAGCGCCGCGATGCGCTGCTCGAACATGGACACGGTCGGGTTGCCGTAACGGGCATAGATGAACTCGTCCGGGCCACATTCCAGAAACCGGGCCTCGGCCTGTTCAGCGTTTTCGTAGACGAAACCCTGCGTCAGAAAAATCGCCTCGCTCACCTCGTTATACTGGCTGCGACGGATGCCGCCATGGACGGCTTGGGTGCGTTTGTTCCAGTTCTCGCTCATCTCAATCCTTTCAGCCTCGGGTGGAGGCAAACAAAAAACCCCAGACGCGGCCAAGCGAAAGGGGTCTTTCATCCTGACCTTTTAGCGGTGTTGTTTAGCGTGGCCCGCAATCCGGTAACAAATCGCCACGTAGCTTCAGGATCGCAATACGCCTCGGGCGGTTCTCGGTCAAGCCCGGCCTGCGGTTCGGTCACGCTTTCGTAAGCGGTACTTGCCGAACCGGCAGAAACCCGCATGATCCCCGTCAACATCAGGAGAACACATGGCTGACCCGATTGATCTGTATTTCTGGCCGACACCGAATGGCTGGAAAGTTTCCATCGCCCTGGAGGAGATGGAGCTGCCCTACACCACCCATCTGATCAATATCGGCAAGGGTGACCAGTTCGACCCCGGGTTCCTGAAGATCGCGCCCAACAACCGGATGCCCGCCATCGTCGATCCCGACGGGCCGGACGGCGCACCTATTTCGGTTTTCGAAAGCGGCGCGATCCTGATGTATCTGGCCCGCAAGACCGGGCGGTTCTATGGCAGGACCGAGCGCGACCGGATCGCGGTCGAGGAATGGCTGATGTGGCAGATGGGAGGCGTTGGCCCGATGGCGGGTCAGGCGCATCACTTCCTGAAATACGCCCCGCAACTGGACCCGCCACAGGACCTGCCCTATGCCAAGGACCGCTACCGCGCCGAGGTCGCGCGCCTGTACGGCGTACTGGACCGGCGGCTGGCCGAAAACGAGTATGTCGCGGGCGATTTCTATTCCATCGCCGACATGTCGATCTGGGGCTGGGCCAGCCTGTGGGAAGGCCAGCAGCAGGTGCTGGAGGACAAGCCGCACTTTGCCCGCTGGCTGGAGACCGTCAGCGCCCGCCCAGCCGTTCAGGCCGGACGCGCGTTGTATGCCGAGTTGCGAGGGGATCACCGGGACAAGCAGGCGCAGAGCGTTTTGTTCAAGCGGTAAGACTTATGGGCTGCTTTGAGGCCGTAGCTGACCTCTCTGTTTTCATCTATCATTCAACTGCCTATGAGGATGCCAGATGGAGGACGGGGGAAATATGCAAGATTTTGGCGAATTCGCAGCCCGCGAGCGCCTCGGCTGGGCCGACGAGAGCATTGTCTCCGCTTATGTAAGAAAGTTTGGCCCTGTCACGGACTATGCGGCCCAAGAGTTGATCAATCGTGGATCGCCAAAAGGAATGTCGGTTCTTGATTTATGTTGCGGTCAAGGCGCCTTGACCGCAATGCTTAGCGAGGCGGGTTCACGTGTTACTGGCTTAGACTTTTCGGAAGTAATGCTTGCCTTAGCAGCTGAGACCGCACCAGATGCTGTTCTTCAGCAAGGTGACGCCGCAGCACTTCCTTTCGCTGACGGCCAATTCGATCAGGTGGTCTGCAACTTTGGTATGATGCACTTACCTGAGCAACCGAAAGCGTTAGATGAAATCAACAGAGTGCTGCGTACCGGGGGCCGTTTCTTGATGGCAACTTGGGCGGCCCCAGATGTTTCTCCGGCATTCGGAACTGTGTTTGGAGCGATAAAGACGAATGCAGATTTTTCCGATGCCCCCCCTCAGCCGGACCTTTTCGCTTTTGCGCGGCCCGACGAAGCGAAGGCGATGATGCAGGCATCTGGCTTGCGCATGGTTTCCCATGAAAATGTCACGACGCATTGGCTCTTGGATGAACCGGGTGAATTATTCGATATTTTCCTAACGGCAACGGTTGCGGCATCCCAGCTTATCAAGGGTCAGAAGCCGGAAGTGATTGAAGCAATTCGGGATCAAGTAACCGATGCGGTAAGCGCTATTTTCCGCGACAAGAATATATATCGCGTACCAGTGGCCATCGCGATCGTGCAGGCAGAGGCTGAATAGCAGCCGTTATTCTGTCGAAGTCCGTTTTGTCCCGCAAAGCGGACTAACCCTCTCCCCCACACCAAAACATCCTGTATCCCCGGAATATCCTCGATCCTTTCCGCGATCGCATTGGTTACCTAGTTTGCCCTCTGAATCCTGCCCTGCAACGCCCCCGGCGGCGGATCCTTGGCGCCGGGCGACCTGTCAGCGAAACTGGAATTCAGGTTCCGCGGGGAAAGACATGGAAATTCCTGTCCAGTGCCCATTGCGCAGCCTTGCAACGTTCCGCCCGTCAACACGCATCCGGGTCGTCAGGACAAATGCGGCCTGCCCTTTGCGCGCCCCGGCTTTCTGGGCTGCGCCGTCAGAACGCTCGGCCCTGTCGAACAGCATCCCATCGGGTTTTGCCGACCGCCGGGACCGAAAGTTCGGAACCAAATGCGGCTTTCGATCCGTTTCGTCAGACGAGCGCGACGCCTCAATCCGCTTGAGTTGCTGCAACTCTGACCGAAGCCTTTTTGCAGTCTCAGCCTGTCTGCGTTCGAAGGAATAAGCGCTTAGCGCCTCATCGATCATTCGGGCGGTATGAACATATCCCGCTGAACGCGTGAGTTCCGAGAGCTCTGCCAGACGGTCGGAAATCCGGCTTTCGTCCCGTGAGACGGTTTTTTCGAGCGATCCTTGGTGTGTTGCGTTGGGCATCCGAACTGACTCTGAAAAGACGTTGAGTGATGCGCAATCCGGCCCGAGCTTTGACGCAAGCCGATGCGCAAAGATGCGTGTCACTACGCGCCCGGCGCCGGAGAGTCGACCATCCCGCGTTCAAGTGGCGGAAAAGCGCCTTAAACGCGCATTTGAGGCAAAGAAAACATATCGCCCGTTCTTCAGGCGCGGGTTTGCGGCACTGCGATGGACTATGTCGGATTGATCCGCACGACAGATCTAACCCTGCCCCTGCACCAGCAGGTCCAGCATGTCCGAGATATCCTCGATCTCTTCCGCGATTACATGGGTCACCGAATGCGCCCGCTGCATCCGGCCTGTCACCTTCAGCAACCGCCCCGAGATCACCGCACGGCGGAAGCGTTCGTAGATTTTGCGCCAGACCACCACGTTGACGACCCCGGTCTCATCCTCAAGCGTCAGAAAGATCACGCCTTTGGCCGTCCCCGGCCGCTGCCGCAGGATCACCAGCCCGGCCACGGCCACACGCGCCCCTTCGGGCGGGGCCTCCAGCTGGGCGGAGGGCAAACAGGACGGCGGTCGCGGCCAGTCCCGGTTTGAAACCGCGCGGTGAAAAGGGGCAATAAGCATAGGAACAAAAATAGAACAAAAATACAGGAAAGTCCAGACACGGCGTAAGGAGTCGCAAATGAGGCTGGAAACACCTAACTCCCTTCACTAAGGAAGGTTTCGAACATCGCAAAAGGAAGACGCACGCAATGGCAAAGATCACCTATGTCGAGCATGGCGGTACCGAGCACACTGTCGAGGTCGCCAACGGACTGACCGTCATGGAAGGGGCCCGTGACAACAATATTCCCGGCATCGAGGCCGATTGCGGCGGTGCCTGCGCCTGCTCGACCTGCCATGTCTATGTCCACCCCGACTGGGTCGAGAAGATCCCGGCCAAGGACGACATGGAAGAAGACATGCTGGATTTCGCCTATGAGCCCGACCCGGCCCGCTCGCGCCTGACCTGCCAGATCAAGGTGACCGACGCGCTGGACGGCCTGATTGTCCAGATGCCCGAAAAGCAGATCTGATGCCCAACAAAGCGCCGCGTCAGCCCGCCCGCCTGTGGCAATGTCGGGTGCGCAGCGCTTTGCTCCCTATTGGCCTGTGGTGCGCGCTGCCAATCGCCGTCGCGGCGGATACCATCACCGACGCCCGCTTCGCGGAACCAACCACGCGATACGCGCATGGCGTTTTGGGTGACAATATCGAATACGGCGCGCTAGAACTTGTGGTCAATGACACAGTCGTAACGGTTCGCCTGCCACAGGACCGTGTATTCGAAGACCTCGCGCCGCGTCTGGCAGACATCGACAGGGACGGCGCGGTTGAAACAATTGTCGTTGAAACGCAGGACACAACCGGCGCTCAGCTTGCGATCTACAACGCCGCTGGAGAAAAAATCGCAGCCACACCTCATATCGGCGCACGATTCCGCTGGCTCGCCCCGGTCGGTGCTGCTGATCTGGATGGTGACGGCAATATCGAGATCGCCTATATCGATCGCCCCCACCTGGCCAAAACCCTGCGCATCTGGCGCTTCAAAGATGGTGGACTGACCGAAATCGCTGCTCTGCCCGGCCTGACCAACCACAAGATCGGTGAGGATTTCATTTCCGGCGGCCTGAGGAGCTGTGGCGACCATCCCGAAATGATCCTCGCCAGCGCAGACTGGTCGCGGATCATCCGTGTTTCCTATCAGGATGGCTGGCATCTGACGGACCTCGGTCCGCTCAAACAGCGCGACAATCTCACATTAGCCTTGAATTGCTGATCCGCTTCTTCATCTGGCCATAAATATCCTGAGGGGATGAGCGGTTGAAAGGCCGAGGGGGGCAAAGCCCCCTGCCCGATCATCCCTCCAAAGCACGCCAGCCGATATCGCTGCGATAGAACCCTTCGGGCCAATCCACGGCATCAACCATCTGGTACGCCCGGTCGCGCGCCTCTTGCAGCGTTTTTCCGCGCGCGGTCACGTTCAGAACGCGCCCGCCGACGGCCTGCACCTGCCCCGCAGCCTCGCTTGTGCCCGCATGAAACACCATATTGCTGCTGTCCTCGGGCAAGCCGTCCAATCCTTTGATGACCGTGCCCTTCTCGTAGGTTCCCGGATAACCTTTGGCCGCCATCACGACCGTCATCGCGTGATCATCGGCCCAGTTGACCCGCATCTCGCCCAGCCGCCCTTCGGCGGTGGCATGCAACAGGTCCATCGCCTGCGCGCCCAGACGCATCATCAGGACCTGACATTCCGGGTCCCCAAAACGGACGTTGAATTCCACAAGGCGCGGCTGGCCGTCCTTGATCATCAGCCCCGCATAGAGAATTCCCTGAAACGGCGTGCCCCGGCGCTTCATCTCGGCAATGGTGGGGCGCACGATCTCTTCCATCGCACGCGCTTCAACTTCCGCGCTCAGAACCGGCGCGGGAGAATAGGCACCCATCCCCCCGGTGTTCAGGCCCGTGTCACCATCACCCACCCGCTTGTGGTCTTGTGCCGTGCCGATGGACAGGATGTCTTGGCCGTCGCACAGAACAAACAAAGACGCTTCTTCGCCGTCCATAAACTCTTCGATCACGACCTCGGCCCCCGCGCCACCAAAGGCACCGCCGAACATGTCGTCAATGGCGTCAAGCGCCGTGTCTTCGTCCATGGCCACGATCACGCCCTTGCCCGCGGCCAGACCATCGGCCTTGACCACGATGGGCGCTCCCTGTTCGCGGATATAGGCCTTGGCGGGTTCGGGCGCGGTGAACCGCGCATAGGCAGCGGTGGGCGCATGTGCCGCGTCACAGATTTCCTTGGTAAAGCTTTTTGAGGCTTCCAGCCGGGCCGCTTCGGCGGACGGTCCGAAAACCAGCACCCCGGCTTCGCGCAGGCGATCCGCCACTCCGGCGGCCAAGGGGGCCTCGGGGCCGACAATCACGAAATCAATCGCGTTTTCCTCGGCAAAGCTGACAACGGCCCCGCCGTTTTCGATATCCAGAGCGGCACAATCCGCGATCTGAGCGATCCCGGCATTGCCCGGCGCCACGATCAGACGGTCGCATTTGGGGTTTTGCATCACCGCCCAGGCCAGGCTGTGTTCGCGCCCGCCGCTGCCGAGAATAAGGATGTTCATGGGGTCGTCTCCGATCTGCTTGGCCTCGCCTGCGCGGCGTTCTAAGCTGGGTGAGCATTTGAAACAAGGCGCTGAAATGTCCGACCTGCTTGATGACCCGATTCCGGGCCAAAACACCCCTGAATACACGGTTTCCGAGGTCTCGGGCGAGGTGAAGCGCACGCTGGAAGGCGCGTTCGGGCGAATCCGCGTGCGCGGCGAAGTCGGGCGCGTGTTCAAGGCCCGGTCCGGGCACCTGTACTACGACATCAAGGACGACCGAAACGTTTTGGCCTGCACGACATGGAAAGGTCAGGTTTCCAGCCTCTCGGTCGTGCCAGAGGAAGGGCTGGAGGTAGTCGTCACCGGTCGCCTGACCGCTTTTGGCGCGCAATCCAAATACAACCTGAATGTCGATGAAGTTGCGGTCGCTGGTCAGGGCGCGCTCATGGCCTTGCTGGAAAAGCGCAAGAAACAGCTTGAGGCCGAAGGTTTGTTTGCGCCCGAGCGCAAGAAGCCCCTGCCGTATCTGCCACAGATCATCGGCGTCGTGACATCGCCTTCGGGCGCGGTGATCCGTGACATTCTGCACCGGCTTCGGGACAGGTTCCCGCGCAAGGTGCTGATCTGGCCGGTGGCCGTGCAGGGCGCAAACTGCGCCCCCGAGGTTTCCCGCGCCATCGAAGGGTTCAACCAGTTGACACCCGGTGGCGCGCTGCCCCGTCCTGACCTGATCATCGTGGCCCGTGGCGGTGGGTCGATCGAAGATCTTTGGGGCTTCAACGAAGAGAGTGTCGCGCGCGCCGCCGCCGCATCAGACATACCGCTGATTTCGGCCGTTGGGCATGAAACCGACACGACCCTGATCGATTTCGTCTCGGACCGCCGCGCGCCAACACCCACAGCTGCGGCAGAGCTGGCCGTGCCGGTCCGCATCGAACTGCTCGCCTGGACCGGCGAGCAAGGCGCCCGCTTGTCGCGCGCGGCAACGGACGCGGTGCAGCGCCGTTCGCAAAGGCTGCGCGATTTGTCCCGCGCCCTGCCGCGCCCGGACAGCCTGTTGAACTCCCCCCGGCAACGCCTTGATTTGATTGCGGATCGCTTGACCCCGGCTTTGACACGAGGAGTGCAAAACCGTCGCCTGCAAGTGGTGGAACTGTCGGCCCATCTGCGCCCGTCAACTCTGCGCACTCTGGTCTCGGCCCGGCAGGAATCACTGCGCAACCTGTCGTCGCGCCTGTCCCTGCGCCCGCTTCAACGCGAGATCGGCCAGCACGCGCAAAACCTTGCCCGGCTTGCTGATCGGATGAACGCGGCGCAGACCACGCGGCTGGATCGTCTGAAACATCAGCTTGAGGCCACCGACCGCCTGCGCGAAACGCTCAGCTACAAGGCGACGCTGGAACGCGGATATGCCGTGGTCCGCGCAGATGGGAATGTCATCACGACCAAAGCCGAGGCCGCAAAACATACAGCGCTGGACATCGAATTCGCCGATGGCATCCTTGGCGCCGGGACAGCCGCAAAGCAGCCCAACCGGAAATCCAAACCGGATGCACCAGATCAGGGATCGTTGTTCTAAGCCATGTTGACAATCTGGGGCCGCAAAACGTCATCGAATGTTCAGGCCCTGATGTGGTGCGTCGGAGAGCTGGATCTGCGCTTTCATCGCCACGATGCAGGGCACAGGTTCGGCGGGCTGGACACCGATGCCTTTCGCAAGTTGAACCCGAACGGCACCATCCCAGTACTACAGGATGACAATCACCCACCGCTGTGGGAGACCGGCGCAATCCTGCGCTATCTGGCGAATGCCTATGGCGGGAATACGTTCTGGCCACGCGACCCGGTCCAGCAGGCCGAAGTCGACAAATGGGCGGAATGGGCCAAGATCAACGTTGCGATGGGTTTCACAGTGCCCGTGTTCTGGCAGGTTGTGCGGACCGCCCCGGCAGAGCAGGACCAACACGCGATTGAACAGGCTGTTGCCGCGCTGGATAGAAAACTGGCACTTGCCGATACTCGACTGTCAGAAAACACCTACCTGTGCGGGCCCGATCTGACGCTGGCCGATATTCAGCTGGGACATATCCTTTATCGCTATTACGACATCGGCATATCCCGCGCGGTCCTGCCCAACCTGCGGCGCTATTACGATAAGCTGACAGAAAGACCTGCATATCAGGAGCATGTCATGCTCAGCTATGATGAGCTTCGAGTGACCTAGTCAGACCCCGACATCGGGGCCATAACACACCATTTCTTCCCCGATATCTTCCGCCTCGTACAGCTCGGTCGCCTGCGGGTCGCCTTCAAACTGCGCGACAAGGCCACCGCCAGATCGCGTAAAGACCCAGCATTGCGGGTCAAACCGGTCTTCGTAGATGAAACAAATCTGCTCTTCCTGCTGATACCATACACCTTCCTTGCAATCGCCATCCAGAAAAGACCAGATCACGCGGCGGTTGGGCAAATAACGTTCGACCCCGTAGACCTGCCCTTCGAACCCGTAAAACAGGGTCTTGCCCTGCGTATAGGTGTCGAATTCGGGGCCGGACAAAGGGGTCTGGGCCGCAGCGGGCGGCGTGGCAAAGCAGGCGAGAATCATCAGCGCTCGGAACATATGCCCATTGTGTCAGATGCGATCCCGCTATGCCATTCACCCTTTGGCCAGGGCTTGGGGAAACACGCTTAACTCAACGTAAGCGCTTGATTATATGCCGCGCTCGGGATGAAGGTATTCGAAAACCGCGGTGAGGTGAAATGACAACCCTTCTCTTCTGGATCGCCCTTGGCTGCGCATTGGGATACCTGCCCCTGACGGCCCGACCAGCCAGTTCCTTGCGCACTGTGCTGAAAACCACCTCGGTCGCCGCGCTGGCAGTCATTGCGGTTCTGCAAGGCAGCCCATGGATGCTTGCCGTTGCGCTTGCCCTGTGCGCAACCGGGGACGCGCTGTTGTCGCGTGAAACGGATGCCACGTTCATGGCCGGCATTGCCGCTTTTGCCGCCGGGCATCTGGCCTATATCGCCCTGTTCCTGTCGCATCCTGCCAGCTCCGCCAGCCTGATCTGGGATGCCCCCGCGATCGTGTGGTCTCTGGTCATTCTGGGCATTGTCATGGCCACACTGCTTGCCCCCCGCGCCGGAGACCTGAAAGGCCCTGTTCTGGCCTATATCCCGATCATCCTTGGCATGGGGATCACCGTGCTGGCGCTGCCCCAGACAGGTGCACTGCGATGGGCGTTCCCGGCTGCAATCACCTTCATCGCATCTGATCTGATCCTTGCTACGGAAAAGTTCCTGCTGCCTGCGAACCACCCCGCCCACAAGCTGACGCCCTATCTGATCTGGCCGCTCTATTGGGGGGCGCAATTTGGTTTCGTCTTTGCTTTTGCGTGACCCTTTGCAACTGCCGCAAATCCGCATTAGGTGAAAGGAACACCTGCGGAGACCAAATATGGCGTTTTTCTCAAAGCTAAAGGACAAGTTGTTCAAATCCTCATCCCGCCTCGAACAGGGGCTGGACGCCATCGTCGAGGATGGTGGAGAGGAAACCGCCGCACCCGACCCTGTCCTCCCCGAACCTGAGCCCGAACCGCAACCGGTTCCCGAAATCCCGACCCCTGAACCGGCGCAGGAACCGGCTGAACAACCTGCCCCCGCCCCGGCGGATCCCACACCAGCTGCCCCGCCACCAGAAATCCCTGAACCCAAAGGCATCCTGAACCGCTTGTTCAGCCGTGGCAGCGCTGCCACAGAAATACGCCGCACGCTGGATGACGACATGCTCGAGCAACTCGAAGAGCTGCTGATCGCTTCTGACATGGGCGTCGACACCGCCCTGCGTGTCACCTCGAACATGGCCGAGGGGCGCTTTGGGCGAAAACTCTCGACCCGGGAAATCAAACAGTTGCTGGCGCAGGAAGTGGCCCGCGTGATGGAGCCCGTGGCCAGGCCCCTGCCGATCTATCCCAAACGCCCGCAAGTGGTGCTGGTCGTCGGCGTCAACGGCTCGGGCAAGACCACGACCATCGGCAAACTGGCCAGCCAGTTCAAGCAGGCCGGCAAAAAAGTCGTCATAGCCGCCGGTGACACCTTTCGCGCTGCGGCCGTCGAACAGCTGCAAGTCTGGGGCGACCGCGCCGGGGTTCCGGTTCTGACCGCGCCCGAGGGCTCGGACCCCGCCAGCCTCGCCTTTGACGCGCTGACCCGGGCTCAGGCCGAAGGCGCGGATCTGCTGATGATCGATACCGCCGGACGCCTGCAAAACCGCACCGACCTGATGGAGGAACTGGCCAAGATCGTCCGCGTCATCCGCAAGGTTGACGAGACCGCACCGCACAACACCTTGCTGGTCCTTGACGCCACCACAGGTCAGAACGCGCTGAGCCAGGTGGAAACCTTTCGCAAGCTGGCCGATGTCTCGGGCCTGATCATGACCAAGCTGGACGGAACCGCCAAGGGCGGTGTGCTGGTCGCGCTGGCCGACAAGTTCGGCCTGCCGATCCATGCAATCGGGGTGGGAGAACAGATCGATGACCTTGCCCCCTTCGATCCCGAAGAATTCGCCGCCGCCCTGACCGGGCTCGACAAGGGCTGATCCGCCACTTCATCTGGCCCCAAATATCCTCGGGGGTGTGGGGGCAGACAGCCCCCTCCCCTCTCCGCCCTACAAAAGGTCTGCGTATTTGAGCGACTGGCTGATCTCACTTGAAGGCACCGAAGCCGGTCACCAACTGGCGCTGGCACTGGCGTTGATGGCCGCCTTCCTGCACGCCGCGTTCGGGGCGCTGCAGAAAGGCCGTCATGATCCATGGCTGTCCCGCGGTGCCATTGACGCCAGCTATGGTCTGATGGCCGCCCCGTTTGCCTTTTTCGTGGTGCCCTGGCCTGAACCTCATATGTGGCCGATCTTCGCCCTCGTCTGGCTGATCCACATTGCCTACAAGACGCTGCAGGCCGCGGCGTACACCAAAGGGTCCTACACGGTCGTCTATCCCGTCGTGCGCGGGACAGGCCCGCTGTTTACGGTCATTGGTGCCTATCTTCTGTTCGGTGAAACATTCTCGACCGTGCAGTGGCTGGGCGTCGCAACCCTGCTGGCCGGGATATTCGGCCTGGCCGCCTATAATTTCCGGTTTCTTGAAACCAACCGGGACACGCTGGGGATTGCGCTGGTCCTGGCGATCATCACGGGGCTGTTTGTCGCCCTTTACACCACCTATGACGCCTATGGCATACGCGCCACCGCCGACCCGTTCACATTTCTGGCCTGGTTCTTCATGATCGACGGCGCGGCGATGCCGGTCTACGCCTTCCTCAGATGGCGCGCGATGACACATCGCCCTGCGCCCGGCCCACTGATGCTGCGGGGTCTGGCCGGCGGCATCATCGCGCCTTTGTCCTTTGGGTCGATCATGCTGGCCACGCGGCTGGACAAAGTCGGCGAAGCCGCCGTGCTGCGCGAAACCTCAACCGTCTTTGCGGCGCTGATCGGCTGGCTTGTCCTGAAGGAAACCGTTGGCCCAAGACGCATTGCATTGATGGCATTGATTGCACTCGGCGCCGTAATAGTTGAAATGGGCGGGTAAGCAGCAGGACATACCGATGACAGCCAAAAAAGACATCAACCCATTTCTGAAACAGGCGTTGGAGCTTGGCCCTCCGCTGGCCTTCTTCTTCATCTACCTGCGCTTGCGTGATGACAGCTTTCTGATCGGTGGCACCGAATATTCCGGCTTTATCATCGCGACGATTATCTTCGTCCCCCTGATGCTGGGGGCAATGGGTATCCTGTGGTACCTCACCGGCCAACTTAGCCGGATGCAGATTTTCACGGCCTTCATGGTCATTTTCTTCGGCGGCCTGACCGCATGGTTCAATGACGAGCGGTTTTTCAAGATGAAAACCACGCTTGTCTATGGCCTGTTCGCCCTGATCCTTGGCATCGGGTTGCTGCAAAAGAAATCTTATCTGGCCTATGTATTGGATGAAATGCTGCCGATGAAGCACGAAGGCTGGATGATTCTGACACGCCGCCTTTGCGCCTGTTTCGCTGTTCTGGCCGCGGCAAACGAGTTTGTCTGGCGCACCATGTCGACCGACCTTTGGGTCAAGATCGAAACCTTCGGATTTCCCATTGCGCTGATGGCCTTCCTGATGCTGCAATTCAGCATCCTGCAACGCTATATGGACGACCCGGAACAGAAATAGCTGTTCTGACGTCGCCATACCTGCAAAATCAAACAAAATTCTTGGCTTAGCCGCCGAGCTATGGGAAGTTGTGTCACCACCCACACTCACACCTTGCCCAAGATCGGTGTATACATGACGGCCTTTCCCACCAGCGGCTTCCTTTCCGAAGCCTCCGACGGGCTTAGAGAGATGCTTTCGGCGCAGGCGACCGACATCTCGCTGGCTCAAGGAGAAACCCTTTTCGAACAAGGCGATGAAGGGGATTCGCTTTATGCCATTCTGGCAGGCACGCTTGAAGTGTCCTTTCTGGCGATGAGCGGTCGAAAGCTGACGCTGACGCTGATGCGCCCAGGTGAAGTTTTTGGCGAGATTGCGCTGTTTGACAACGGCCCGCGCACGGCAACCATTGCGGCGGCCGAGCCATCGCGCGTCCTGCGTGTGCGTCGCAATGACGTCATGAACCAGATCAGAAAACAGCCTGATCTTGCCGTGGATCTGATCCGGTTGGCCGGGGTGCGCATGCGATGGATGGGGTTGCAGCTGAACGAGCAGGTCTTTTTGCCCATGCCCATTCGATTGGCCCGAAAGCTGTTGCATCTGTCGGAATTGCAGGACGACCCAACGCAGCGCATCACCTTGTCGCAGAGCGAACTGGCCGAATTTGTCGGGGCCACACGCGAGGCCGTTTCCAAGACGATCTCGATCTGGAAACGCGACAATATTGTCGAATCCTCGCGCGGCGGATTGCTGATTCAGGATTTCGACGCTTTGCGGGATCTGGCCGATTCCGAACTTATCTGACCCAGTGTGATCTGGTTCACATACGAAGAGGTCGGCGTTGACCTAAGGTGAAGTTGTTACCGTAGGAGGTCAGAGAATCATCCCCGATATCTGTCCACTGATCTCTCCCTGTATCTGAGCCATACGCAATTACCGCGTATGGCTCATTTTCTTTTTGCATGCCTCTTCAGGTGTTCAGGCAATGAAAAAGGCCGGGTGCTTGTCCCGGCCTTTTCTAATCACTCTTCCAGGCTTAGCGCCACAAATCGCGGCTCGCCCCCCCTGCGGACCAAAAGCAGCAGGGATTTCCGCCCAGCCTCTCGCGATTGGTCCATTCGGGCCTCCAGATCCGCGATGGTTTCCACCTTTTGCTGTCCCGCTTCCGTAATCAAGTCACCCGCGCGCAACCCTTTCGCGTAGGCTTCAGACGCTTCGTCGACATTCGAAATCACCAGACCTTCGGCATCTGCATCCAATCCCATATCCGCGCGCAGCGTATCTGTGAGCGGGGAGATGGTCAGCCCGAGAATATCGGCGTTTTCTTCGACCGGAGCATCTTGCGTTTCTTCTTCGTCATCTTCTTTGCTTTCTGCGTCTTCGCGGCGTCCCAGCGTGACCAGAATTGTCTGCGTGCCGCCATCGCGATGCACAATGACCCGGACAGCTTTGCCGACTTCTGTTTCGCCAACCTGACGGACCAGACCACGGGTGTCTTCGACTTCGACACCGTCAAAGCTGATGATCACGTCGCCTGCTTTCAGACCGGCCTCCTGGGCGGGGCCTTCAGGAACATCGCTGATCAGCGCGCCGCCGGGCTTTTCCAGCCCCATGGCCTCGGCCATGTCCTCGGTCACGTCCTGAATGCGGACACCCAGCCAGCCGCGCCGGGTTTCACCAAACTCGCGCAGCTGATCGACAACCTTCACTACCACGTTCGACGCCATCGAAAAGCCGATGCCGATCGAGCCACCGTTGGGCGAGAGGATGGCGGTGTTCACGCCGATCACTTCGCCGTCCATGTTGAACAACGGACCGCCCGAGTTGCCCCGGTTGATCGCCGCATCCGTCTGGATGTAGTCGTCATAAGATCCGCTGAGCGCCCGGTTGCGGGCGGATACGATACCAGCGGATACAGAAAAGCCCTGACCAAGCGGGTTGCCCATGGCAATAACCCAATCACCCACACGCGCCACGTCGCTGTCGCCGAATTGCACGTATTTCAAGGGGCCGGACGCTTCGACCTTGAGCAGCGCGATATCGGTTTTCTCATCGGTTCCGATGACCTTGGCCACCAGTTCTTTTTTGGGCTGCCCGTCGCCGGGGAAGAATTCTATGAGGATTTCATCAGCTTCCGCAATGACGTGATTGTTGGTGACAATAAAGCCATCCTCGGAGATCACAAAACCCGACCCAAGGGCGTTGCTGCGTCGGGGCGGGCCGTTGTCATTGCCGCCGTTGCGATCCTGAAACTCGCGAAAGAAATCCTCGAACGGAGACCCCTCGGGCACGATGCCCTGCGGACCTGTCTGACCTTCGATCAGGGTGCTTGTGGTGATGTTCACCACGGCCGGGCTGATCTTTTCGGCCAAGGGCGCCAGGCTTTCGCCTCTGGCCTGAGCGGAAACCGACTGCGCCAGCACAAGCAGCGTACCGGCAAAGGCCAGCCACAACAGCCGCATCCAAACACTCACGTCGTCCCACCGGACGGATAAACTGCGCGCTTTCGCTTGCACTTGAGCTCTCCTTGTCGACAATCTTGCCAAGGCCTGTTTCGGCCTTTCTTAGTTTCCAATGTAGTCAGTTTAACCCGGTGAGCAACTCGGGATCGCAGGGAAATCACCCGCACGTGAAACCGCCCCGTCAAAAGCCCAGTTGATATGCCCCCCAGAGCAGGATCAAACCGCTGACAACACAAAGCAACCCGGCCAGACGCCGGGCCTGTTCGGGCATGGCGCGCAACGCCTCCAGCATCCGCTCGATAAGCGAAGGGGCCAGCGCATAGGCCAGCCCCTCGACAATCAGTACCAGCCCGAAGGCCAGAAGGATCATGCCCATCATTCGGACGGCGCCGCCACCGGTGCCCGCCGACCTGATGGCGAACTGAGGTAGTTGAAGAAGTCCGAATCCGGGCTTAGCACCAACGAGCTGTTTCCGCCCTGAAGCGCATTTTCATAGGCTGACAGAGAGCGGTAGAACTCAAAGAACTCGGGGTCTGCTCCGTAGGCATCCGCAAAGATCGCGTTGCGTTCGGCGTCGGCCTCACCGCGAACAATTTCAGATTCGCGACGGGCATCCGACACCAGTTCCACCACTGTACGATCGGCTTGCGCGCGGATACGCTGTGCAGCTTCCTCACCACGGGCCACTTCATCTGCCGCTTCACGCTCGCGTTCGGCACGCATACGCGCAAAGGTGGCTTCGAGGTTGGCTTGCGGCAGGTCAGTGCGTTTGAGCCGGACGTCGATCACTTCAAGACCCAGATCACGCGCTTCGGTAATGGCCCCATTGCGGATGCGCAGCATCAGCGCCGCCCGATCCGAGCTGAGGATATCGTTCGAGCTGACGGAACCCAGAACTTCGCGTGTTTTCGCCCGCAAAATGGAATCCAGCCGCTGTTCTGCGGTATCGATGCCGCCCGCACCCACCGCTTCGCGGAACTGGCGCACATCGGTAATCCGATAGCGTGCAAACGCGTCAACCACCAGACGACGGTCATCCAGAGGTGTCACCTCCAGTGGTCCGACCTCGCGGCTCAGAATACGGTCGTCATAGCGGACGACTTCCTGAATGACCGGAATCTTGAACGCAAGACCCGGATCTTCCTTGACATCAATGACGCGACCGAATTGCAGAACCAGTGCTTTTTCCCGTTCGTCGACGATGAAGATCGACGATAGCGCAGCCACCACAAGAACAAAAATGACAGGCAGAACAAAAGTTGATTTACGCATCTTTTAGTTCCCCTCGCCCGAGTTGCGGCGCAATTCGTTCAGCGGCAGATACGGGACCACGCCCTGCCCCTGCCCACCGGCATTCTCATCCAGAATGATCTTGTTTACGTCGCCAAGGACCTGCTCCATCCGCTCAAGATACAGACGCTTGCGCGTCACGTCCGGCGCTTTGGCGTATTCCGCCAAAACCGCGCTGAAGCGGCTGGCCTCACCCTGTGCCTCATTCACGACCTGGGCGCGATAGGCTTCGGCTTCTTCCAGAACCTGCGCCGCTTCACCACGGGCACCGGCGAGAACCCGGTTGGCATAGGCATCAGCCTGCTTTTCAAGCCGGTCACGTTCCTGACCCGCTGACTGTACCTCACGGAATGCGTCCTTGACCGGTTCTGGCGGGTCGGCACCATCAAAGTTCACACGAACAATATTGATGCCTGAACTATAGCTGTCGAGCGTGGATTGGATCAGTTCCTCAAGCCGTTCAGCGATAACCGCACGGTCGCGGTTCAGGATCGGCGCAAGCGAAGACTGCGCGATAATTTCGCGCATCGCGGATTCCGAAACCGCCTGAATCGTTTGTCTGGGATCACGCAGGTTGAAGAGGAAATCTGCCGGATTCGAGATGTTCCAGACCACCTGAAAATCGATATCGACGATGTTTTCATCGCCCGTCAGCATCAGACCCGCATCGCTTCCACGACCACCCGAGCCGATAGTTTCCGTCTGTTCGACCTTCACCGGAATAACTTCGGCCGTCACAACCGGCCATGGGGCAAAGTTGAGACCTTCTGTACCGATCCCCGAGAAGCGGCCAAACAGCAGTTCAACTGATTGCTCTTCGGGTTTGACCGTATAGGCGCTGGCCACGCCCCACATCACCAGAGCGGCGACGCCGCCCAAAAGCAGGGTGCCCTTGGTAAAGGCCGGGCCACCGCCGCCACCCGAGCCATTGGTACCACGGCCACCGCCACCACGACCGCCCATGAGGACGCGCAGCTGTTCCTGGCCTTTTTTCATCAGTTCGTCGATCTCGGGGATATGCGGGCCATCGCTTTCGGGGGGCTTGCGCCCGTCCCCGTTGTTACCCCGATTTCCTCCGCCACCGGATGAGCCTCCGCCCCCCCAGGGGCCTCCGCTATTGCCCGCCATATGTATCTTTTCCTTCGTTTTGGACCGTGTGATCACGGGTTCCCTTGTAACGTGTGTGCGCGCGCTTGCAAATCAAGCCGTGCGCACAGGTTGCCGCATTGTCACCAGTTCTTCGGCCATGACCGGGTGAACTGCAACCGTTCGGTCAAAATCTTCCTTGGTCGCGCCCATCTTTACAGCGATTCCCGCCAGCTGGATCATCTCGCCGGCACCGGGGGCGACAATATGGCAACCCAGCACCTTGCGCGTGGCCTGAGAGACGATGAGTTTCATCAGTACCCGCTGCGTGCCGCCAGCAAAGGATTTCTGCATCGGCTTGAAAGACGTGGCATAAACCTCAATCGGTTCCTGTTCCGCTGCCTCTTCTTCGCTGAGGCCGACAGTTCCCATCTCAGGCTGAGTAAAGATCGCGGTCGGAATCAAGTCGTGATCCACCGGTGTCGGATTGCCCTTGAACACGGTTTCCACAAAGGCCATCCCCTCGCGGATCGCAACCGGTGTCAGGTTCACCCGGTCCGTCACATCGCCAATGGCATAGATCGAGGGCACGGCGGTCTGGCTGTATTCATCCACGATGATCTCGCCCTTACGGCCGCGTTCAACGCCCAAAGCTTCCAGCCCAAGGTTATCGGCATTCGGCGCACGACCCGTGGCATACATCACCACATCAAAACTCTGCTCGGAGCCGTTGGTGGCCTTGACCCAGATCTTGTCGCCCTGCTTTTTCATCTCGATCACATTGGTGCCCAGATGCAGGTCGATGCCGTTCTGGCACATTTCTTCGCTGATCAGTCCACGCGCCTCGTCATCAAACCCCCGAAGGATCTGTGCGCCGCGATAGAACTGAGTCGTCCTGACCCCCAGCCCGTTCATGATCCCGGCAAATTCACAGGCGATATAACCGCCCCCTACGATCAGGATGCTTTCTGGCAGCTTGCCCAGATGGAATATCTCGTTCGACGTAATCGCCAGTTCCGAGCCCGGGAAATCCGGAACAACCGGGCGACCGCCGGTGGCGACCAGAATGTGTTTGGCCGTTTTGCGGGTTCCATCGGCCAGCTCGACCGTGTGGGCATCCACAAGGCGCGCACGCTGGTCAAAGCTTTCGACGCCGTTGTTCTTCAGGATATTGCGATATATCCCTTCCAACCGATCAAGCTCGGCCACCAGCTTGCCGTGGAAAGTGTTCCAGTTGAACGCGCCGGGCTGAATGTCCCAGCCATAGGCCTGCGCATCCCCGACCATGCCCGAGTATTCGCTGGCAAAGACCATCAGCTTCTTTGGCACGCAGCCCCGGATCACACAGGTGCCGCCATACCGGTCTTCTTCGGCCAGCGCGACCTTGGCACCGGTTTCGCCCGCCGCAACACGCGCCGCGCGGACCCCGCCCGAACCTCCGCCGATGACAAAAAGATCATAGTCAAAGCTCATGCCGGGTTCCTTCATTCAACTTGCAAAATTCTCTGGATATCTGGGCGTAAAAAACCCTGTGCCAACCCCCGGCGCGGAAAATTCGAACTTTCATAGCCACTTGCCGAAGGGACCTGCACGATACTCAGTCCGAAAAATCGGAAAACAGGTTATCGCGCGACCCGCTGAGCAGCTGATCCAGTTCGACCGTGCCCGCGTTGATATCCCGCAGCTCGACCCGGCCATCGCCATGGCCGATCACGACCTTGTCGCAGATGTCGATGAACAGGCCATTTTCCACAACACCGGGCACCTGGTTCAGGATCAGCGCCATCTGGCGCGGGTTGCCGATGCGCTTGAGGTGCAGGTCAAGGATGTGGTTGCCCTCATCCGTCACAAACGGCGCCTCGCCATTCATGCGCAGCGCCGAGGATGTCCCAAGCACATCCATCGTATCCAGGGCTTCCTCGATCAATGTGCGCGTTGTCTGCCAGCCAAAGGGAATGACCTCGACAGGCAGCGGAAAGGCCCCCAGAGTTTCAACTTCTTTGCCTGCATCGGCGATGACGATCATCTGGTCGCTGGCCGTGGCCACAATCTTTTCCTGCAGATGCGCACCGCCACCGCCCTTGATCAGGTTCAGGTCCTGATCGAACTCATCCGCGCCATCGATGGTCATGTCCAGCCAACCGGCCTGATCCAGTGAGATGACGTCGATACCAACCTCGCGGGCAAGCTGCGCCGTGCGGGTCGAGGTTGGAACACCCTTGATCCGCAGTCCGTCTTCGCGCACCCGTTCACCCAGACGGCGCACCAGCCAGGCGGCTGTCGATCCTGTGCCAAGGCCCACGCGCATCCCGTCTTCGACCATGTCGGCGGCACGGTACGCGGCAACATATTTCGCGGTGTCGATTGGCGACAGATCTCTGGTCATGGCAGCTTTCCCAGTTTATTCTGACCGAGTTATAGGGAATGCGTCAGACGACTGCGACCCCATTTTGCGATCCGACAGGTGTTAAGATGTCTCAGGACTACGCGTTTCCTGTCGGAAAAGTCGCAATCATGTCTTACACCCACATCTTTGCGCTGTAAGTTGCGCGCATGTTGACCCCGTACCGCCTGCACTATGCCCCTGACAACGCCTCGCTGGTGATCCGGCTGGCGCTGGACGAGATGGGCATGGCTTATGAAACCGTGCTGGTGGACCGCCGCCAGAACGAGCAGGACAGCGACGCGTATCGGTCGCTTAATCCCAACGGGCTGATCCCGGTTCTGGAAACGCCGCAGGGCCCGATCTTTGAAACTGCGGCGATCCTGCTTTGGCTGACAGAGCGCCATGGTCAATTGGCCCCGGCGGCGGATGATCCTGAACGCGCCGGATTTCTGAAATGGCTGTTCTTCGCGTCCAACACGTTGCATGCGGATCTTCGCATCCTGTTCTACGCTGAAAAATACATAGACGCCTCACAGGCCGACACGCTGCGCGCGGGCATCCGACCCCGGTTGCAGCAGCACCTGCGGCTGCTGGATGCGCTGGCGCAACGCGGGCCTGAGTGGTTTCGCGCAGGTGTCCCATCGGTTCTGACCTATTATGTCGCCTGCATGATGCGCTGGATGGCCCTGTACCCCGTAAGTGCTGACCGCAGCTGGTATCAACTGGCCGACACGCCACATTTGCAGAAAGTGCTTCTGCACCTTGAGACATGCCCCGCCACCCGTTCGGCAATCGCTGCGGAAGGTTTGGGCGTTACACCCTTCACATCCCCTACTTACGCTAATCCCCCGGAAGGCTCGGCTATCTGATATGTTCCTATCTGTCTTCGATATGTTCAAAGTGGGCATTGGCCCGTCTTCATCGCACACAATGGGCCCGATGGTGGCCGCGGCGCGCTTTCTGGACATGATGCGCGCGTCCCCCTTTGAATTTACGGGCCTGAAAGGTTCGCTGCACGGCTCGCTGGCCTTCACCGGCGTCGGCCACGCGACCGATCGGGCGACCATTCTGGGTCTGGCGGGCTTTGTTCCCGACACCTATGACAACGAAAAGGCCGAGGCCGCGCTGGCCGATATAGCACGCACGCACACCGTAACGCCCGAAGGCCTGCCGACGCTTCATTTCGATCCCAAGGCGGATCTGATTTTTGACTACGACAACAATTTGCCCGGGCACGCCAACGGGATGATCCTGATGGCTACCGACGCACAGGGCGATGTCATCCTGCGGCAGGTGTTTTATTCGATCGGCGGCGGCTTTGTCCTGACCGAGGAAGAACTGGCCGAAGGGAAAGACACCGATGAAGGCGACCCGGTCCCGTTCCCGTTCAAATCCGCCGCAGAAATGCTTGAGATGGCCAAATCCAGTGGCAAGACCATAGCCGGGATGAAGCGCGCGAACGAGATCGCGCGGGGCTGCGCTGACAGTTTTGCCAAAGGCTCGGCTCGCCTGTGGGACGTCATGAATGCCTGTATCGAACGCGGCTTGACCACCGACGGCATCCTTCCGGGCGGTTTGAAAGTGCGCCGCCGCGCGAAAGGCATCTATGATGCGTTGATGGCCGAACGCGGCATGAACCTGACCGCGCCGCACACGATCAACGACTGGATGAGCGTCTATGCCATGGCGGTCAACGAGGAAAACGCGGCAGGCGGACAAGTTGTCACCGCGCCCACCAACGGGGCCGCAGGTGTTCTGCCCGCTGTTCTGCGCTACTATCTGGACCATGTACCGGGCGCGTCCGAAAGCCATATCGAGGATTTCCTGCTGACCGCAGCGGCCATTGGCGGGTTGGTGAAGTACAACGCCTCAATCTCGGGTGCCGAAGCGGGATGCCAGGCCGAAGTTGGCAGCGCCGCCGCCATGGCGGCAGCCGGGCTTTGCGCGGTGATGGGCGGAACCCCCGAACAGGTGGAAAATGCCGCCGAGATTGCGCTGGAGCATCATCTGGGCATGACCTGCGACCCCGTTGCCGGGCTGGTTCAGGTTCCTTGTATCGAACGAAACGGGTTAGGCGCTATCAAAGCAGTTTCAGCCGCCTCACTGGCCTTGCGCGGGGACGGTCAGCATTTCGTGCCGCTGGACGCGGTGATCGAGACGATGCGCCAAACCGGCCATGACATGCATGAGAAATACAAGGAAACCTCGCTGGGTGGTCTGGCTGTGAACGTACCGAACTGCTGAAACAGAAAGCGAGGGGCGACATGCGTGGGCATTGTCTGTGCGGCAAGATCCGGTTCGAGGTCGACCCTCCGGTACTTTCATGCGTCACCTGCCATTGCGACAGTTGCCGTCGCCAATGCGCAGCGCCGATGACAACGTATTTCGGAGTTCGCGATGGTAATTGGCGGTGGATCGGTGAAGAGCCCAAGCGCTTTAACTCCTCTCCCGGTGTCGAGCGCAGCTTCTGCCCGCATTGCGGCACGCCGATGTCCTTCCGTTCAACCGCCATGTCGGATGTGGTGCACCTATATGTCGCGACGCTGGGCGCTCCTGAAGCGCTGGAACCAACGTTGCATGTCGCGCATGAAGAAAAGCTGAAATGGCTGAAATTGGAGGATGGTTTGCCTACCTGCAACGGGCCGGATTACACCAAGGTTCAGCCCCTGCCCAACCGCTGACAACAGCGCTTCCCTCTGCGTCGCGAAACAGTTAGCGTCGCGCTCATGACTCAGGACAGACCCGTCTTTGGCATCTTCTTGATGCTTGGTTTTTGCGTGCTCGCGCCCTTGGGGGATGCGATGGCGAAGCTGTTGGGCGAGACCACACCGCTGGGTCTGCTGGTCATGGTCCGTTTCGCGGTGCAAGCGGTGATCCTGATCCCGCTGGTTGCGGTGACCGGGCGACCCTGGCGGATGCGCGGACGCATCCTGCGGCTGACCCTGCTACGGACGCTGCTGCATATCATCGGCATTTCAGCCATGTTCAGCGCGCTGCAATTCCTGCCATTGGCGGATGCCGTTGCTATTGCCTTCGTCATGCCATTCATCATGCTGCTGCTGGGCAAATATGTTCTGGAGGAAGAGGTCGGTTCCCGCCGTCTTGCCGCCTGCATCGTCGGGTTCATTGGCACGTTGCTGGTCATTCAACCCAGCTTTGCCGAGGTGGGCGCACCTGCGTTGCTGCCACTGATCGTTGCCGTGGTCTTTGCCTTGTTCATGCTGGTCACCCGGCAAGTCGCGAAAGAGACCGACCCGGTGTCGTTGCAGGCTGTGTCCGGCGTATTTGCGACAGTCCTTCTGGCTCCGGTCCTTCAGATTGGCACGCAAATGAACATTCAGGCGCTCTCGATGACCCTGCCATCCAGCGACCTGAACTGGCTGCTGATTGCGATCGGGGTGTTGGGTACGGTCGCGCATCTGCTGATGACGTGGTCGCTGCGCTATGCGCCCTCTGCCACACTGGCCCCGATGCAATATCTGGAAATCCCGGTTGCAACCCTGATCGGATGGCTGATTTTCAGCGATCTGCCCGATGGATTGGCTGCGGCTGGCATCGTCATAACCATTGCCGCAGGCCTGTATGTCATTCTGCGCGAGCGGGCCAGCGCCCGGTCCGCCCCGACAGAAACACCTGCATAAGCGGATCAAGTGCTGTGCGCGGGATCATCACCAGCAGGCCCGGCCCATCCATGTTCAGCTCGACAGGCGCCAGTGCACGGTTGGATGTTCCCACCTGCCCGTCCGGCTGAAAGGCCAGATTATCAATCGGCCATTCCAGCCCGGTACTGCGCCCCGTCACGGGCTGCATCGGAAACAGCGAGACCACATCGCCGGGCGCAACCGGCAGCTTGATCTCTGGCGGCGCATGAAAAACCAGTTCACGTTCGCCCAGCAATATGCAGGCCTGATCCTGCCGCCGGACCAGAACGTTCAGAACGGCCAGTTGATGATCAAGTCGCCCGCCAAGAAACCCAGCCCCCAGAACCAGCGGAGCGTGCAGATTGCGCAGGGCCTTGTCGAAATCGGTGCTGTCCTGTTCGCGGATGGCAAACAGGCGATCCGTGGGAATTTTGGCTTGCGTCGCTTTGCTCAGCGAATCGAAGTCACCAATCACCGCATCGGGAATCCGGCCTGATTCTGTCAAAATGTCCGCTCCGCCATCGGCGGCAACGACCGAATTGACGCGATTCAGCACCAGATTCAGGTCTCCAGATCCGATAAATCCCCCTCCGAACAGCCCGATTGGATCGATAGAGCGTACAATTGGCTCGATTTTCCTAAGATTGGCCATTTTTCCCGGATTTGGACACATTAAGACCACAAAATGATAGGTTCATGCATAAAGTTCAGAGCCTTCGTGTGCTCCCGATTCCGGGTAAGTGGGCTCTCGTAGTTTGTAAAGGACGTGCGTCTGATGGTACAGAATAACAAGGTATTAACCGTTTCATATGGAACCTTCTCCTGCACTTTGGAAGGATTTGATGATTCCTTTGAAACGATGAAAGCCATCGCCGAGTATTTCCGCGATCTCGCAGCGGATGACCGTTACTTCGGTTCGGAACCCCCGCAACCTGATGCCGAAATGCTGACCCGCATCGCCCGGCGTGATGCATCACAGCGCGTCGAAGCCCGTCAGAACGAATCCGGCCTGTTGCTGCGTGCCACTCAGACAACCGAAGCGCCAGTTGCTGCTGAAGAACCGGCCCCGCACACGGCCGCAGTCAATGTAGCCGAAACTCCCGCTCATGTTCAGCCACAACCGACCCCTGCGCAGACCGGGTTCGCTGAGGCAGAACCTGTCGCAGACACCCCGCCCCCGGCTGCTGACAGCATCGCGGCGAAACTGCAGCGTATTCGCGCGGTCGTCTCTCATTCCGATGTGCCCGCTGCCGAGTATTCCGAAGACGAAGACTCGTCTCTGATGGCCAATACCGCCCCCCCGGTAGATGCTGTGGCCGCCGCGTTTGAGGCTGGTGCTCTCAGCGCGGATGACTTTGCCGAACCCAAAGAGCCTGAAGCCCAGGAAACCGAAGAATTGGCGGCACCTGCGGTTGACGAGGCGCTTGACGAGGAGGCCGCGGAACCACAAGCGGCTGAGACAGCTGATGCGCTGATCCCCGAAGTTGCTGAAACTCAGATCGAAGAAACCGTTGACTTGCAGGCGCCCCTGACCCCCCAGCCCCTGCAAATCGACGAGATCGAAGACACGCCGGTGGCGGATCAGTCCGCCGCCGAGCCCCTGTTGACTGATCTCGAAGACGTTGCCGAAGAAGATTTCGACGAAGAGGATGCCCCCAACATCCTCAACGTAGAAGACGTAGCAATTGAATCCGACGATGAACCGGTCGAGGAAGACCTGACGCAGGGTGTTTTGACGGCAGAAGACGAAATGCACCTGTTGACCGAAATTTCCGAGATCGAACAGCACCTGTCCGGCCGTTCGAGCCAAAAACTGGCGGACGATGCGGATCCCGATCAGGATATGTCGCGCCTGATGGCAAAGACCGGTGAGCATATGGATGACCCCAGCAGCAGCGATGCGCGCGAAACCTATTCGCACCTGCGCACCGCCGTCGCAGCCACCGAAGCCGACCGCGACGGTCAGGCACGCTCGGATGAGGCGGCCGACCGGGAATATCGCGGCGATCTGGCATCCGTGGTCAGCCCACGGCGACCCGAAATCAAGGTAACCAGCATGCGTCCGGCACCGGAAGCTCCGGCGCCGCTCAAGCTGGTGGCCGAGCAGCGGGTGGATGAACACGGAACATCCGCAAGCCCGGTCTCGCCACGTCGTGTCACCGCAGACCAGGACGCAACCGGATCGGAAGAAGGCGGTTTCGCACAGTTTGCACAGGAACAGGGTGCGCAATCGCTGCCTGATCTTCTGGAAGCGGCTGCCGCATATCTGTCCTTCATCGAAGGTCAGGAGCAGTTTTCGCGCCCGCAGCTGATGAACAAGGTGCGTTCACTGAAACAGGACGAGTTCAATCGCGAAGAAAGCCTGCGTTCTTTTGGGCAGTTGCTGCGCGATGGCAAGATCGAGAAAGCCGGAGGCGGGCGTTTCGCGGCGTCCAACCTGATCGGTTTTCGCCCCGATGATGAGCGTGCCGTAGGCTGATTACGCCACAAGGATTCCAAGCAAGGCCGGGTTTACCCCCGGCCTTTTTGCTTTTTGCCATTGGACCATACGCCTGCCCTGAATGACAAAGCCCGAGCGTTTCGACTGAAACCAGACAGCCAGCACCTTACTGCCGAGGACCACGCGTTTCCTGCGCGGTGCTCAGCAGGCCCGGTCATTTACACGAACCTGACGAGCGCTAGGGCTGATCGGGGTCTTCTTTACCGACGCCGCGAAACACGAACTTGAACGGCAGGGCCCAAAGGATGCCCAGCACGACATAAACCAGTAACTCAATCCAAATCGGAGGACGCCCCAGCAAGTTCACGATCGTCACAACAGCGATGATGTACAGCGGAAGGCCAAGCACAAGGATCACCAGCGACCAGCGCCGGCGTGCCTTGTAACTCAACCCTGTCTTCTGTTTCTCGCGCATCAGTCGGCAAAGGGGTCTGTCACCAGAATGGTGTCATCCCGCTCCGGGCTGGTGGACAAAAGCGCTACCGGGCACTCGATCAGTTCTTCGACCCGACGTACATATTTGATCGCATTTGCAGGTAAATCCGCCCAGCTGCGCGCGCCCTCGGTCGATTCGCTCCACCCCGGCATTTCTTCGTAAATCGGGGTACAGCGGGCTTGCTGATCAGCTGCGGTCGGAAGGTAATCCAAACGCTCGCCATCCAGCTCATACCCGGTGCAGATCTTAAGGGTCTCAAACCCGTCCAGAACATCCAGCTTTGTCAGCGAAATGCCGTTCACGCCGCTGGTGGCGCAGGTCTGGCGCACCAGACAGGCGTCGAACCAGCCGCAGCGGCGCTTGCGGCCGGTTGTCGTGCCGAATTCGTGCCCGCGTTCACCCAGACGCTGACCGTCCGCGTCCTCCAACTCGGTCGGGAACGGCCCTTCTCCAACGCGGGTGGTATAGGCCTTAACAATGCCAAGCACGAAATTGATCGAGCCCGGTCCGATTCCAACACCGGTTGCCGCCTGCCCCGCAATCACGTTCGACGACGTCACAAAGGGATAGGTGCCAAAATCGATATCCAGCAGCGCGCCCTGCGCCCCTTCAAACAGGATGCGTTTCCCGGCCTTGCGCTTTTCGTTCAGCACTTTCCAGACAGGTGCCGCAAACGGCAGAATTTGTTGCGCGATCTCTTTGAGCTGGGCAATCAGCGCGTCGCGGTCAACCGGTTCGATACCCAGACCCTTGCGCAACGGATCGTGATGTTGCAATGCGCGGTCCACGCGGGCCTCCAGCGTGGCTTCGTCCGCCAGATCGGCAACGCGAACGGAACGCCGCCCAACCTTGTCTTCATAGGCCGGGCCAATTCCACGACCGGTTGTTCCGATCTTGGTGCCTTTGCTCGCAGCTTCCTCGCGCGCACGATCCAACTCGCCGTGAATCGGCAGAATCAACGGCGTGTTTTCGGCAATCATCAGCGTGTCGGGCGTAATCTCAACACCCTGCGCCCGGATGGTTGCGATCTCATTGACCAGATGCCAGGGGTCCAGAACCACCCCATTGCCAATAACGCTCAACTTGCCGCCGCGTACCACACCCGAAGGAAGCGCGTGCAGCTTATAGACCTCGCCGTCTATCACCAACGTATGACCGGCATTGTGACCGCCCTGAAAACGCGCGATTACGTCCGCCCTTTCGCTGAGCCAGTCGACAATCTTGCCTTTTCCTTCGTCGCCCCATTGGGCGCCGACAACAACCACGTTGGCCATATCCGGTCCTTTTCGTGCTGAGTGATCAAACCCGGCTCATATAGCGGGGCAAAAACCGCAGGGAAACCGATATTTCGCCGCAGAGGAAAATCGCGCGGGCGCGCGATGCCTCCGGCGGGGATATTTGTAGCCAGATGAAGAGCGGATCCCTTGCTTCATCTGGCTGTAAATATCCCGGGGGAGGCGCCCGGAACGGGCGGCGGGGGCAGAGCCCCTACCCTGTCATCGTAAGTGGACAGGTTGCCCGTGCGGAGTGGTCAGGTAAGCCTCTTCCCAGGCCTTATGCAGATCAAGCACATCTTTCGGCATGGCAGCGCCCTGTTCGACCAGCAATGCCTCAAGCGTTTCCAGCCATGCGTGGAAATAATCGTCACCGCCATCCAGTTCCCGGGAAAGCCCGTTGCGTTTCAATGTCGCTGAAAAACGCGCCGCCCAATCCGCCCACTCGAACCGCCCGGCCTCGTTCAGCGCGACTGTGACGGCAAAGACCTGAGCGTGCCAGGGCTCAGCAAAAACCGGCTCGGGGGCTCCGTATGTGATACAGTCGTTCATGCCGGTTGCAGGTAGCTTTGCCAGAGGTCCAGAACCACCTGGTCGGCGGGATGTTCGGGGGTGGCCCAGAGTTCTGATGCCGCAAAGACCACTGCATAAATCGGCTCTGGCGCCTCACCCAACCCATGCGCATTGGAATCGGGCAGAACATGGGTTCCGTGCAGGCGCAGGATTCGGCCCCTGGCACCGGATGCATAGACAGGCAGGCGCGTGTGACCTCCATCCACGAGGCGATTTGCTGCCGGTCGGACCGTGACAACCTCTTGCCCCACAGAATACAGCGCCGCGACATTGGAAGGCCTGTCCGCAGGCCCGCCTTTGGCCAGCGCAGCGGACACCGCTTCCGCCTTGAGTGCTCTGTCCGCCAAGGGGTGCGGTTTGTCGCCGCTCACGCCACGCAGATCATCCAATGTCAGAACACCCTTTTCGACCAGCAGATCGGCCAGACCGGATATCCATTTCTCATAATACGAAAACCGGGCGTAATCCTTCGGGGACAGGCGTTCGCGCGCGTGGCGCGAAACGTCGATGTTCCACTGCCCCAGAAAACCAGATGCAAGTGTCACCGCAAGAGCGCGGGCGTGCCAGTCTTCGGCAAAGACAGGCGCATCCTCTGTCTCGGGGTTTATCGGACCATCACCGAAACGGCCTCCCATATCGTGAACGCGGGTCATGATGGCACCTTGGGAAGGCCCGTGCCGATCATGCTGTCGCGCGTCACAAGCGCGGCAAGCTCAACTTCGCTCATCCCGTCTGTGCCTTCAGGGCGCATGGGCAAGACGAGATAGCGAATCTCGGCCGTCGAATCCCAAACCCGTACAGAGGTGTCTTGGGGCAAGGTGACGCCGAATTCGGCCAACACCTTGCGCGGTTCTCGCACTGCGCGGGCTCGGTAGGCGTCGGATTTGTACCATCCGGGCGGGATACCCAGCAGCGGCCAAGGGTAACAGCTGCACAGGGTGCAGACGACCATATTGTGCCGGTCCGGTGTGTTCTCGACCACCACCATATGTTCGCCCTGGCGGCCATAGTAGCCAAGGTCGGCTACGACCGGAGTGGCGTCTTCAAGCAGGGCAGCTTTGAAGGCAGGGTCGCTCCAGGCTTTGGCAACTACGCGCGCACCGTTTTGCGGCCCGATCCTGTTCTGATAGGTGTCGATGATCTCGTCCAGAGCCGCCGGATCGATCAGCCCTTTGCGAGTCAGAATCGTCTCAAGCGCTTTGACGCGCAATGCGGGTTCGGGTGGCAACAGGGCATGCGGGTGGTCGTGATCGTCATGTGGCATGGCCGCAGCCTGCGTCACAACTCAACGCACTGTCCAGTCCCTTTGACGTGATGGGATACATCAAGGAAGTTGATGCCAACTCCTGACTTGCCCCCGCTGGCAAACTTGCATAAGTACCACGCGATACACGCCACGCTGTACAGGACCACCATGGAAAACGTCGTTCTCATCATCCATCTTCTTCTGGCTCTGGGCCTGATCGCCGTTGTCCTGATGCAGCGGTCTGAAGGCGGTGGCCTTGGCATGGGCGGTGGCGGTGGTGCGATGACCGGTCGCGCGGCAGCGACGGCTTTGGGCAAGCTGACCTGGATACTTGCAGCGTGTTTCATCGTCACCTCGATCACACTGACCATTCTTGCGGCTCAGAAATCTTCGGGCAGCTCGGTAATCGACCGTCTGGGCGTTCCGGCACCGGCTTCGACCGAGGAAAGCGCTCCGGCTATTCCGTCGGTTGATGATCTTCTGCCGCCGGCACAGGACGACAACGCGCCGCTGATCCCGCAGGCGGATTGATCCACAAAACCTAGAAACCTGAGAGAGGACTGCAACAGCATCTTGCGGTTCTCTTGCGCTTTTGGCGCGAATCCTTTATACGTGAAGTCCCGTGATGCAGCGGTTTTTCGGAACCGCCGGGCAGCTGATTTTGACGTCTCACGGGAGCAGCCGAAAAACTATGGCACGTTTTATTTTCATCACCGGTGGTGTGGTTTCGTCCTTGGGCAAAGGGCTGGCTTCGGCAGCTTTGGGCGCTTTGTTGCAGGCCCGCGGTTATTCGGTGCGTCTGCGCAAGCTGGACCCCTATCTGAACGTCGATCCGGGCACGATGTCGCCGTTTGAGCATGGCGAAGTGTTCGTCACCGATGACGGGGCCGAAACCGATCTGGACCTGGGCCATTACGAACGGTTCACCGGCGTGGCTGCCCGCAAGACCGACTCGGTCAGTTCCGGGCGGATCTATTCGAACGTGCTCGAGAAAGAACGCCGTGGCGATTACCTTGGCAAGACCATTCAGGTGATCCCGCACGTCACAAACGAGATCAAGGATTTCATCGCCATAGGCGAGGATGAGGTTGATTTCATGCTGTGCGAGATTGGCGGCACTGTGGGCGATATCGAAGGCCTGCCCTTCTTTGAAGCCATCCGCCAGTTCAGTCAGGACAAGCCGCGCGGGCAGTGCATTTTCATGCACCTGACGCTGCTGCCTTACATCAAGGCCTCGGGTGAGTTGAAAACCAAGCCGACCCAGCACTCGGTTAAAGAACTGCGTTCGATCGGTCTGGCCCCCGATATTCTGGTCTGCCGGTCCGAAGGGCCGATCCCGACCAAGGAACGGGAAAAGCTGGCCCTGTTCTGTAACGTGCGCCCAGACAGCGTGATCGCGGCACAGGACCTGTCCACCATTTACGACGCGCCGCTGGCCTATCACCGCGAGGGGCTGGATCAGGCCGTTCTGGATGCCTTCCAGATCAGCCCCGCTCCCAAGCCCGATCTGGCCAAATGGGAAGATGTGAGCGACCGCATCCACAACGCCGAGGGCGAAGTGAAAGTGGCCATTGTCGGCAAATATACGCAGCTTGAGGACGCCTATAAGTCGATTGCCGAGGCGCTGACCCATGGCGGTATGGCCAACCGCGTGAAGGTCAAGATCGAGTGGGTGGATGCCGAGGTTTTCGACACCGAAGACGCGGCCCCGTATCTGGAAGGCTTCCACGCCATCCTTGTCCCCGGTGGGTTTGGCGAGCGTGGCACCGAAGGCAAGATCAAGGCGGCGCAATATGCGCGCGAGCACAAGGTTCCCTATCTGGGCATTTGTCTTGGCATGCAGATGGCGGTGATCGAGGCTGCGCGGAACGCTGCGGGTATTACCGAAGCCGGGTCCGAGGAATTCGACCATGAGGCCGGGAAGAAACGGTTTGAACCGGTGGTCTATCACCTCAAGGAGTGGGTACAGGGCAACCACAAGGTCGAGCGCAAGGTCGGCGACGACAAGGGCGGCACAATGCGCCTTGGGGCTTACAACGCAGTATTGGCGGATGGATCCAAAGTGGCCGAGGTTTATGGCGGCACGCAGATCGAGGAACGTCACCGCCACCGCTATGAGGTGGACATCAAGTATCGCGACAAGCTTGAAAAAGCGGGCCTGAAGTTTTCGGGCATGTCGCCGGACGGACGTCTGCCCGAAATCGTGGAATGGGCGGATCACCCGTGGTTCATTGGCGTTCAGTACCATCCGGAATTGAAGTCCAAGCCGTTTGACCCGCATCCGCTGTTTCGCGAATTTGTGCGGGCCGCGAAAGACACCTCGCGCCTGGTTTGATCCCTGACTGTGTCGGACTGTCACCCCACGTTGTTTCGTGGGGGCTGACCTCTTAACTGTGTGGAGAGGCAGGTTTTCTGCTTTTGCATTTCACGGTTTCAGGAGATTTCCGATGAGCAACGCAACAACGATCACCAACCTTCAGCAAGCGCTTCATATGGAGCTTACTGCCGCGCACCAATACCAGTTGCACGCGCACGTACTGGACGACTGGGGCCTTGATATTCTGGCCGAGAAAATGCGGGGCGAGATGCAGGAAGAACTGGTGCATTCTGACGCCTTTATCGAACGTATCCTGTTTCTGGGTGGAACCCCCGAGCTTGCGTTTCAGAAAAGCCCGGCCGCAGCAGGCACACTGGAAGAGATGTTCGCCTCTGATCTCAAAGACGAGAGTGAGGCCGTCGACTTCTACACCAATGCAGCGCAACAGGCGGCTGAGGCCGGTGATGTTGGTTCGCGTACACTTTTCGAACGCATCCTGATGGAAGAAGAAGGTCATAAAGCCTGGCTGGAGACACAGCTGAGCCTTCTGCAACGTCTGGGCGAATCTGCGTTTAGCGCGAAATTCGTCTCTGGCGCTGCGGGCGACGCCTGAGACCTTGGTTTCAAACCGGTGGATGTCACAGGTGCTTTGCGAAGCTGACGCAATCTGTGCCTGTGCCGTCACCTTAAATTGACCTGGCTGGGTGCAAAAACTCTGGCCGGGTCATTTTCTCAGCGTTAGCTGTAGGATACGCGACAACAGGAGAGTTCCGATGACCAGCCAATCCCAGAAAGCCGTGACCTTTACCAGCCTTCACAAGAAGGGCGATCCTGTCATTCTGTTCAATATCTGGGACGCTGGCAGCGCTGGCGCCGTTCGGGACGCTGGTGCCCAGGCCATCGCGACCGGCAGTGCCCCTGTTGCCATGGCGCAAGGTTATGGCGACGGGCAGAACATTCCACTTGAGGCCGCGTTGGACAATGCACGCCGCATCGTTGCGGCTGTTGATCTGCCGGTAACACTGGATTTCGAGGGGGCTTATGCCGAAGACCCGCAAGGGATCGCGCAAAACGTTCTGCGCGCACTTGACTGCGGAGTCGTCGGGTTCAACTTTGAGGACCAGATCATCGGTGATGACGGTCTCTACGATATCGCCACTCAGGCCAAACGTGTTGAAGCGGTATGCGACGCTTGCGCGCGCGCGGCTATTCCCGCCTATGTCAATGCGCGCACAGATATCTTCCTGAAGGCCGCTGCGGACACCCATGACGACACGATGCTGGATGAGGCCATTGCCCGTGCCAATGCCTATGCTGACGCAGGCGCCAGCGGATTCTTTGCCCCCGGGCTAAAGAACGAAGCCCTGATCGCCCGGCTTTGCGAATCCACCACGTTGCCGGTCAATATCATCGCTCTGCCCGGCACGCCGGATACGGCCACTCTGGCAAAGCTCGGGGTCGCGCGGATCAGCTACGGCCCGGTCCCCTATCGCCAGATGCTGGCCTGGTTGCAGAACGCAGCCAAAGAGGCGCTGACCTGGTAAACGCAGGCCTTTGTTTCTTAAGGACAAATTGAAACTCATAGATATTGGGCAATGATTGATTGTTGGCCGGTGTGTACCCGGTGCCGCGCAGCTCTGGTTCAGCGCGGGACACACGCAATACTATAGCAAGACCGGCATTTCGTGCTTGGCCGATCACGACCTGTCGTCTAGGTGTTTGTTATGTTGAAAAGGTTCTTTAAGGCGCTCAGACCGCCTCATCATGAACAATTGCCGGACCCGGATGCAGAACTTGCTCTGGGTGCTCTGATGGTGCGCGTCGCGCAGGCAGATCGCGATTATAAGCTGGAAGAGATCAGTCTGATCGACAAGATACTGGCTCGTCTTTACCAGCATAACGCGATTGAGGCGGCCAAGGTTCGGGCCACCTGCGAAAAGCTCCATGCTGCGGCACCGGAAACTGATACGTTCGGCAAACTGATCCGGGAAACCACGGACCTAAAAGAGCGGCTGGCAGCCCTTGACGCGTTGTGGGAAATCGTTCTGGCAGATGGCAGTTCGGACGAGGGCGAGATAAAGATCGTCGAAGAAGCCCGCATTGCCATGGGCCTGAGCTATAATGACAGTCAGGCAGCGCGCGAGCGCGTCCAAAGCCGCTTGGATGTGAGTTAAGCGCCCGCTATATCTTACCCATGTTCAGCGACTTTCTTTCCAGGCTCACACAGCCCAAGCCCGACCCGCTTGTCGAAGATGATGCCCGCCTGGCCCTGACGGCCCTGCTGGTGCGTCTGGCACGATCTGACAACGATTATTCTGATTCTGAGATGGCGCGCATCGACCGCATCTCGGCTGAACGATACGGTTTGTCCCCGTTCGAAAGCGCGGCTTTGCGCGCCCGTGCCGAAGATCTTGAGGCCGAGGCCCCCGACACGGTCCGTTTTACCCGTGCCATCAAAGAAGCTGTCGCTTATGAAAACCGGCTGGCGGTGGTTCAGGCGCTGTGGTCGGTGGCGCTGGCTGATGGCCACCGTACGGGTGAGGAGGACTCGCTGCTGCGTCTGGTTGTCAGCTTACTAGGGGTCAGCGACGTGGATTCGGCTTTGGCCCGGCAAAAGGCCGCTAAATCTTGATCGCCATGCTTGGCATGTATGACATGCCCGAGGTTCAGGCCGCCAATGATCGGTTCTGGGGGTTGATTCGTGCGCATTTGGGATGCGGGCCAGAACAGCTGACCCGAGACACCGATGTTTGGCAGGTCTGGCTTGATCCCGAACTGGTGCTGGCGCAGACCTGTGGAATGCCCTATCGCACACGCTTGCATGGTCGGGTTCAACTGGTGGGCACCCCGGATTACGGCCTGCCCGGTTGTCCTGCCGGGCATTATTGCTCGGTCTTTGTGGCGCGGCGCGACGACAACCGCACGCTGGCGGGCATGACTGACGGTATCTTCGCGTATAACGAAGCGCTGTCTCAATCCGGCTGGGCAGCACCGATCACGCATCTATCCCGAGAGAACCTGAATCCTGCGTCGTTGTTGGAAACAGGCGGTCACGCGCTGTCAGCGCAGGCGGTCTCGGACGGGAAGGCAGATTTCGCCGCGCTGGATGCATTGACCTGGATGATGTTGCAGGAACATACCGATCTGGGCAAAAGCCTGCGCGAATTGGCAAAAACCTCTCCTACACCAACCCTGCCCTATATTACTGGACCCGACCAAAACGCGGATCTGGTCGCAGACGCAGTTCGAACCGCAATAGTCGGCCTTGCCGAACACGACCGCAAAACGCTGCATATTCAGGGGCTGATCGACATCCCGGCGGAGGAGTACCTGTCCGTACCGACCCCGCCACCGCCATGCGCACAGCGGATAATCTGATGACCAAATTGTCCGGTGCATTTGGTCATTTTGGCTGTTTCCGACCCTGAATTTGCGAATTGCGCATTGCATTGAGCAAATTTTTCGGCCCTATTACCGCACCAACACCACAAACTACTGGACTGCCCGTGACAGAAATCGCTCCCGTCATCGAAATCAAAAACCTTCACAAAAGCTTCGGCAATCTGGAAGTGTTGAAGGGGGTGGATATCACAGCGCATGGCGGCGACGTGGTCTCGCTGATCGGGTCGTCGGGGTCAGGAAAATCAACTTTGCTGCGCTGCTGCAATCTGTTGGAAGACAGCCAGCAGGGTGAAATCCTGTTCAAAGGCGAACCTGTCAAATGGTCGGGCGATAGCCATGGGCGCCGCCCCGCGGACCCCAAGCAGGTTCTGCGCATCCGCACCAACCTGTCGATGGTGTTTCAGCAGTTCAATCTGTGGGCGCATATGACCATCCTGCAAAATGTGATGGAAGCCCCCGTGACCGTTCTGGGCCGCGACAAGGCCGAAGTGGAAGACAGCGCGCGCAAATACCTTGAGAAAGTTGGGATTGGCGACAAATGCGACGCCTACCCGGCGCAATTGTCCGGCGGTCAGCAACAGCGTGCCGCGATCGCGCGGGGGCTGTGCATGGAACCGCAGGCGCTGTTGTTCGACGAACCGACCTCGGCGCTGGATCCCGAACTTGAACAGGAAGTGATCAAGGTGATCAAGGATCTGGCAGCCGAAGGGCGCACCATGATCATCGTGACCCATGACATGAAAATGGCGGCAGATATCTCGAGCCACGTGGTATTTCTTCATCAGGGCCTGATCGAGGAAGAAGGTTTGCCCGAAGATATCTTTACGTCACCCGAATCCGAACGGCTTCGGGGCTTTCTCTCCGCTACTCAAGCGGCTTAACTTCAAGAACAGAACCAAAACTGGGGAGTAACCAATGAAAAACCTGATTCTGTCCACTGCAGCCCTGGCGCTGACTGCTGGTATCGCGATGGCCGACACGGTCCGCATGGGCACCGAGGGCGCCTACCCTCCGTACAACTTCATCAACGATGCAGGTGAAATCGACGGGTTCGAGCGTGAAGTCGGCGACGAGCTGTGCAAACGCGCTAACCTGGAGTGTGAATGGGTCAAGAACGACTGGGATTCGATCATTCCGAACCTGGTCTCGGGCAACTACGACACCATCATCGCCGGTATGTCGATCACAGCCGAACGTGATGAGGTCATCGACTTTACCCAAGACTATTACCCGCCGACCGCGTCGGCCTATGTCGCGACCTCTGACTCGGCAGACGTAACCGGCGGTGTCGTTGCGGCGCAAACCGCCACGATCCAGGCAGGCCACGTCGCTGAATCCGGTGCAACCCTGGTCGAATTCGCGACCCCGGAAGAAACCATTGCAGCCGTCCGTAACGGTGAAGCCGATGCCGTTCTGGCCGACCGCGACTATCTGGTGCCGCTGGTCGAAGAATCGGGCGGTGAGCTGGTCTTTATCGGCGATCCGGTTCCGCTGGGCGGTGGCGTCGGCATGGGCCTGCGTGAAAGCGACGGTGAACTGCGCGGCAAGTTCGACGAAGCCATCACTTCGATGAAAGCTGACGGCACGCTGAACGAGATGCTGATCAAGTGGTTCGGTGAGGGCACCGCCACATACGGTACTGACGGTTCGGTCGTCACCAACTAAGACCTGACCAATCCCGGTCCGGTGCTTTGGCGCCGGGCCGCTTCCGGCCTAGCCGGAACAGACGTTGGAAAGACGCCATATGTTCTCGTACTGCGCTGATCCTGACACGCTGGGCACGTTCCGCTGGTTTTCATGCTACCTGACCAATGGCGTCCACTGGTCGTTCTACCTGTCTTTCATCAAGGTTTTGGCCTTGCTGGCTGTGACCGCGCCCGTCGCTCTTGGCTTCGGGTTTGCAGGTGCCATGGCGGCGCGCTCGCATTTCCCCCCGCTCAGCTGGCTGGGCAAAGGGTATATCGCGATTGTGCGCGGCGTGCCCGACATTGCGTTTTTCCTGTTCTTCGTCATCGCGTTGGATCAGGCGTTTGAGTGGACGCGGCATAAGATATTGTGCCCGGACTGGACCGACCCAATCCGCCAGGGCAATGACTTCCTCGTTTGTCAGGCCGCCAAGCTGCCACTCGGGACCGCGCCTGAATGGATGCATGAAACCTATGGGTTTTTCCTGGCGGTCATCACGTTCTCTATCGTTTTTGGCGCCTTTGCGGCCAATGTCCTGTTCGGGGGGATGCGCGCCGTACCACATGCGCAACTGGAAACGGCCGAAGCTTATGGCATGAATCGCCGCCAGACCTTCTGGAAAATCCTCGTACCTCAGATGTGGGTTTACGCGCTGCCCGGCCTGTCCAATCTTTGGATGGTGCTGATCAAGGCGACACCCCTGCTCTTCCTGCTGGGCGTCGAAGATATCGTGTATTGGGCGCGCGAACTGGGCGGCACCAAAACCTCGAAATTCACGCAATACCCGCATGGTGACTGGCGCATGTGGTATTTCCTGTTCCTGCTGATCTTCTACCTTGGCATGACCCGTTTCTCGGAACTTGGGCTTGAAAAACTGATGCGGCGATTGTCACACGGACAGGCCACTTCTGGCGGAGAGCTTCTGCGCAAGGAGACCACGGCATGATGATCCGCGTTCAAGACCGCAACCGGGTGCCACACGCGATTGCACAGCAATCTCTTTCGCGCCCGCAATCTCCTTTCCAAGGAGCCCGAGCATGAGCTGCATCCAGACCATTCAGGATTACGGCCTGCGGTCGCTTGGCTTTGGCGAACGTCTGCTGCCCAAGACCGATTTCACCCTGTGCGAACAGTTCACCCTGATCGGCTCGGGCATGATCTGGAATATCTATTTCGGCGTCATGGCGCTGGCGACCGGGTTCTTTCTGGCCACCGCGCTGGCCGTCGGCAAAGCCTCGACCAACAAATGGCTGCGCAAACCTGCCGAATGGTTCATCTTTCTGTTCCGGGGCTCGCCTCTCTTTATCCAGTTCTTCTTTGCCTATTTCTTCTTCCTGTCGCTGAAGAAAACATATCCGATGTTCGACGCCTTCACCTCGGCCTGGCTGGGGGCGCTGATCGTGCTGTTCCTGAACACCGCAGCCTATTCGGGTGAGATTTTTTACGGTGCCCTGCGCTCGATCCCCAAGGGAGATATCGAAGCGGCAGATGCCTATGGCATGTCCGGCTGGTCGCGGTTTCGGCGGATCGTCTGGCCCACCATGCTGCGTCTGGCCTGGCCGGCCTATACGAACGAAGCGATCTTTCTGTTCCATGCCACCACGCTGGTCTTCTTCTCGGCCTTTCCGGCCTGGCAACAACGTGGCGACGCGCTCTATTACGCCAGCTATTTCGCGGACAAAACGTTCAACCCCTTCATCCCCTATCCAATTCTGGCGTTCTATTTCATCCTGCTGACATTGGTGATTGTCGGGGGATTTGGCCTGATCAACAAACGCCTGAACCGCCACCTGCCCACCGCCAAACGGGCAAAAATGCGGTTCAAACTGAACCTGGCGCGCTAAAGGACAGCGCGCCGTAAATTCCGGCGTTCAAGCCTACACTACGCTTGTAATACGCTTGGTGATGCGAACACGGACAGTCGATTTGGGGGGAATGGTACCGCCTCCCTGGCTTGAACAGGGGACCTCTGGATCCACAATCCAGCGCTCTAACCAACTGAGCTAAGGCGGCACTTTGTGAGGGGCGATGTACCGAACGCGCCGGGGGAATGCAAGAGGATTAAAGCCTAATTCTCCAGCTTTGTTCGACAAGATCGACGCCAAAGGAATGCACCGGTTTGCTGTCGATCAGTTCCCAGCCAAACGCCCTGTAAAGCGCGCAGGCAGCCGTATGACTTTCATGGGTCCACAAAACCATTTCCCGATATCCAGCCTCGCGTGCGAAGTCTGTACAGGTCTGTAACAGCCGTTTCCCCAACCCAAGTCCGCGCGCTTCGGGGACAAGCAGGAAGAGGCGCAGTTTGGCGGTTGTCTGGTCAACACGCACGCAGAAGATGCTACCCAATCTTTGCCCAGCCCGTTCAGCAATCCAGCCTTTTTCAAAGGACGGGTCATTGTTGGCAATGAACTCCTCAAGGATGCGCGCAACCAATGGGGCAAAGCTGTCATCAAATCCTTCGTCGCGCGCATAGAGTAACCCGTGCTGTCCAACCAGCCACGCGGCATCATCGGGGCGAAACGTTCTGAGAACCACATTTTCCATGTCTTATCTGACCGCAAAGGTGACTTGATTCTCAACCCCGTGCGCGCTAGCACGAATGCTCAGTCTCGGAGGCATAGATGGGCATCAATACCGAACGCGATATTCAGGCCAACCTGCAAATCGGTCCGACCGATCAGGGGATGGTACGCTTGTTCATCGAAGCCGACGGCATCGAGATTCCGATGGATTTCGACCCCGAGGAAGCCGAAGAAATCGCCGATGAGATCCGCGCCGCGATACAGGCCGCCCTCGCCGTCAAAGGCTGAGCTTTTACAAGCGCGGATCGCGCAGCGCATGCAGACGGCGTGCTGCATCTGTTGCAAATTTCTGGATCATCTTCTTGCGCCGCGCCGGGGCAAGCTTGTCCTCGGGCGCCATGCGCACGATCTCGGCATCATAGGCGTCAGCAATGATCAAGCCCGTTTCATCAGGTAACAGATCGGTCGGAAACTCGGTATCCACGGCCCAGAAGAATCGGTCGCACCATTCCAGATAGCCCTGCCATTTGGCATCCGATTGATAATCGGCACGGCTGGATTTGCATTCGATCACCCAAATCTCACCTTTGGGACCCAGGCCCATTACATCGACACGCAGACCACGTGCCGGAACGAATTCTTCAACAGAAACAAAACCATGCGCGGCAAGGTGGCGTGCGACGCCACGCGCCAGTTTCTGTCCGGGCTGCAGATCTAAAGTCATGTCAGAAATGTGAACAATTAGGGAACAAAAGTAAAGTGCTGCGTCGTACTTGACATGATACCTTTGGGTGTCGCATTAATATGATACCAAATGGTATCTCTTCTGGGGTTGCTTATGGATAACCGAACTCAAAACGCGTTTCGTGCGCTGGCCGATCCCACACGTAGGGACATTGTGCAATTGCTCTCGTCTCAAGACATGACCATAGGGCAGTTGACAGACCGGTTCGACATGACCCGGGCCGCGGTCAAAAAACATCTGACCGTGCTATCCGACGGCGGCTTGATCACCGTTGAAACCCGCGGCCGCGAACGCATTAACCGTCTTGAACCACAGGGGATGGCCCCCGTTCTGGACTGGCTCAGATATTTTGACCAGTTCTGGGACGATCGCCTCAACTCTCTCAAGGAAGCTGTTGAAAGGAAATCGAAATGACCGATGCAGTTCTGAATAAATCGATCTTTCTGAGGGCCGAGCCGGAAACGGTTTGGGCTTATCTTACAGACCCGGATCGTCTGGCGGAATGGTTCCACAAACCTCAACATACTCTGTCTGCCGGTCAAAAGCTGGAGATGTTTGGCACAACAAGCGGCGACCTGTTGATCTGGGGTGAGGTTCGCGTTGCCAACCCTCCCAAATATCTGGAATACACGTTCACCGTAAAACCGATGGGCGACGCGGTGAGCGTGGTCAAGTGGACCCTGGAACCCGTCGCAGGCGGGACGCGCCTTGACCTGCGGCATGAAGGCCTGCCGCAGGGGGCCGATGCCTTTGGCCTGATCCTGGCGCTGGACAAGGGTTGGGACGAGCACTTTGGCAAGATGCGCACGGCATTGCACGAAACTGTTGATGCCTGACCCCTTGTGCGAACCCGTCATACGCCCTACTTAAGCGCGTGGCGGGTTCTGCCCTTCTTGTGACAGGTAGCATTCTGGTGGCCTTAAGCAATTCCGAGGGGGCTGGCTCTGTTCAGGTCCTGGCCTGATTACCTGGCGCCCACCTGTATATACAGGTCCTCGGGAATCAAACCACACGGTTGTTTGGTGGTCCCGCCACATTGCTGAATTGGCTCAGAGCACCACCAACGTCGGTCTTTACACGCCTGGATGTCATGCAGATCAAATTAATCCGCTCTGATAGCCCAATTCTTCCAAAAGCAATGCTGACTTAGTGTACCAGCCTTCCTGTTGAAACATAGCACCCATTCCCTGGCCCCAAGAATATTCATGCAAACTGGTTCAAGGCTATCCTTCGATGAGAGAAAACAATTCGATTGGATTAGCAAGGCCACGAACTTCGTGAACCCCACAAGGCAAAAACAGATCAGGTGAGGTCCCAGCAATCGCTGATGTTACCAGCACTCTGTGACCGATAGACTTGGTTAGACCTTCTATGCGACTGGCAACGTTCACTGCGCCCCCGAGAACCGTGAAATCAAGTCTTCCCGGACTGCCGATATTGCCATAGCTGACTTGCCCAACATTGATCCCGATTCCTACATCCAAAGACGACTTATTAGCCTCAACGCGGCGACTGTTGAGCGTCATCAAACCGGCCAATACACTTTGTGCGGCTTGCGCAGCCTTTCGGCATCGGTCGGCGTGGTCAACCTGAGTTGCGATGGTGAAGATCGAGAGAATACCGTCACCCATAAACTTGAGAACATCGCCGCCGTTCTCTTCTACGGATTGCACAACCAGATCAAAGTAACCGCTCAGCGCGTCAAAAACATCCACCTCGGGAGCGGCTTCCGAAAGAGCCGTGAAACCTCGCAAATCAGAAAACATGACAACTGCATCAACTGTCGTTCGTTCGCCCCGCTTGATCCGCCCATTCCAAACCGCATCAGAGGGCCCATCACCAAGATATGTTCGTAGCAGCCCCTTGGCTGACTTGCGCATTGTGACGGGTTCCAAGGCGGACGATAGAGCAGGCAGAGCTTCCTCAATCAATTCCAGATGTTGCGGTGAAAAACCGTCTGGGTCCTGTGTAACAAATGTACAACCGTGCAGAGATCCATCACCATAATACATAAGGGTGGCATAGTAGTCTGTGCCACCCGACTCAGCGAATTCAAGATACGATGAATGCTCGGTCCTTGGATCAAGTTGTCGCAGACTTTTATGAAGTGGCTTTCTGTGCTCCAGAATGTACTCAAATGAGCTGCCAACATACCCGTCTGTCGACATCGTTTCATGAGTTACGTCGTAGCTGTCGGTCCGGTCAGGGGTCCAGACTATCCCCCATGCAATAAGTAACGGATTGGCGAACCGCTGACCAATATTGACTCGCCAGAGTGGAACGCCTTCGTCAACTAATGACGAGCAGAAATGAGAAACTACTTTCACGGGGTCGCCTGAGCGGCGTCCTTCGGTAATCATCCAGTCGGTTAATTGTGGTACGGAGGCCATGTTGTCAAACTAGTCGCTTGGACAAGATGATCAAAGTCCCTTCCTATTAGCCGGTTATTCAAAGCGCTATATTGAAGGAATATGTTCAGACCAAGGCCCCAGATACGCCATTCTGAATATCCGCGATAGGCTGAAATCAACCGCATACAAACGTGACAGCGGCTGCATCTGCTTTGAAGCTGCAACAGTCAATGTCGGCGCAACCATCTCACGATATGCCAGAGAACCCATAAGAGGCTTGGTGTGATAAAGCCTGGCATCAAAATTAGCGTGAAACACTCGCCTCTTGCTTGATCGCAACTGTTTTCAAATCATCTAAAACCGGTGTTCCCCGGCGCGGGCCTTGCGGCTTTTCTGCCATGCTCATGATCTTGTAGGCGAACTGGACACCGGCAAAGACAATGCCGTTCATGAACCAGATCATCACCAAAGCGATAAGACCGATTTCCGAACTGGTTATCAGATGGCGCAGGTTTGCGACATTCAGCGCCAACAGGACGCCGACAAACACAGCCGAAATGACAAAGCCCCAGGCAACTTGCGTGATATAAAGGCGGATCAGTTTGGGCATGGCGAACCTCTTTGCGCTATGACATTCAAGTTAGCGCATATCTGGTTCTCGTAAAGGCGTCAGAATGCCTCGGGCTGTGCCTCACGCGCCATGTGATCCAGCACTGCGTTGACGAATTTCGGCTCTTTGCCTTCCGGGAAAAACGCACGCGCCACATCGACGAATTCGGTAATGACAACCTTTGGCGGCGTGTCGCTTTGGGTCAGCTCGGCACCTGCGGCACGGAACACCGCACGAAGGGTTGGATCGATGCGCGCAATCGGCCATTTGGCCACCAGTGCACGGTCGGTCATCTGGTCGATGGCCGCCTGATAGTTCACCGCATTGTCAACCAGGGACCGGAAAACCGAGATGTCGCCATCCAACATCTCCTCACCCTCATAGACAGCGCCAAAACGGTGATCCAGAAACTCATTCACGACAGCTTCGGTCGTTTGCCCGGACTGTTCCATCTGGAACAGCGCCTGCACGGCATAAAGCCGGGCGGCGGATTTCATCAGGCGTTTCTGGTTGGCCGGTTTCGGCGCGTCTGTCTTGGTCATGCTGTCGAGGGTCCGTTGCTGTCGCCCGCCACGAGGATGGACTCGGACGGCGGTTTGAAACCAACGCCCTTTTTGGAAGAGCCCCACTTACGGCTGAGCGCGATCAGATGCAAGGCCGCAGCAGCAGCCCCACCCCCTTTATTCATCTTTTTGGGGTTCGCGCGGACTTCGGCCTGCGCATCATTTTCTACGGTCAGAATACCGTTACCGATGCACAGGCCCTGCAGGCCCATCAACTGGATGGCCCGGCTAGAGTCGTTGCAAACGGTTTCATAATGCGTTGTCTCGCCACGAATGACGCAGCCGAGCGCGACATAGCCGTCAAAGTTGCACTGACGATCGGCCATTGCGATGGCGGTCGGGATTTCCAGCGCGCCGGGCACCTCGACCACTTCGCAGGTTCCGCCCGCGGCTTCGATTTCGGCCTTCGCGCCCGCAATCAGGTTATCGGCAATCGCACGATAAAACGGCGCCGCCACGATCAGCAGCTTGACCGGCTTGTCAAATGTCGGTGTCGGCAGAACGCCATGTTCGTCTTGAGCAGCCATGATCAGTCTTCCTTCAGGATCGAACGGGTGCCAACGATGGACAGGCCAAACGCGTCAAGCCCCAGATATACGGTTTGCGGCGAGTCGGTCAGTAGAACCAGTTCCTGAATTCCCATCTTGGACAGGATCTGCGCCCCCAAACCGGTTTGTTTGATTGTGCGCGGCCCCTCGTCGCCCGTGGCATATAGCGAGTTGCGCGGTTGACGGAACAGGCAGACCACGCCCCGTCCTTCTTCAGCAATCTTTTCCATGGCACGCGGCAGTTCGCGCGAGGATTTCGGACCAAGACCCAGAATATCGGGGGCCTCGTGCAGAGCATGGGTGCGGGTCAACACCGGTTCGGGTGTGGTGATATCGCCCTTGATCATGACCACATGTTCGATGCCATGGGTCTGATCGGTGAACAGCCGCATCTCCCACTCGCCGCCATATTCTGACGTCACCATCTGACGCGAGGTTTCAACCACCAGATTGTCGTTGCGCGACCGGTAGGCAATCAGGTCACTGATCGTGCCGATCTTCATGTTGTGCTCTTGCGCAAACTCAACCAGATCAGGCAGACGCGCCATGGTGCCGTCGGGTTTCATGATCTCGCAGATCACGCCCGAGGGGTTTAGACCGGCCAGACGCGAGATATCAACGGCAGCCTCGGTATGACCAGCACGCACCAGCACCCCACCCCGCTTGGCGCGCAAGGGGAAGACGTGGCCTGGTGTTGCGATATGGGCCATTGTGTTCTGCTCATTGATCGCAGTCGCCACGGTCAGCGCACGATCGGCGGCAGAGATCCCGGTGCTGACCCCTTCGCGCGCCTCGATGGACACGGTGAATGCGGTTTCGTGCCGGGACGAGTTGTTCACCGCCATCATCGGCAGCCCAAGCGCTTCGACCCGTTCTGCCGTCATAGGCAGACAGATCAGGCCACGGCCATGGGTGGCCATAAAGTTAATGGCCTCGGCATCCGCGAACTCGGCAGCAATCACCAGATCGCCCTCGTTTTCGCGATCCTCGTGATCGACCAGAATATACATCCGGCCGGCTCGCGCCTCTTCAATAATGTCTTCGATCGGGCTGATCGCGTCGCGCAGCCGGGCCTCGACCGGGCCGGGTGTCTCAAAGCTCATTGGGCAGCCTTTCGCATGGCATGTTTGAACGGCGGAATAGACCACTGAGGGCACAAAGACCAGTCCACAAACGGCGCAGGTCTGTTCCGACGCGACGTATCCTATCAGGACATTTCGGCCAGACGCGCCACATAACGGGCCAGCGTATCGATCTCAAGATTGACCCTGTCACCGACCTGCACGTGGCCCCAGGTGGTGACCTCTTTGGTGTGTGGAATGAAGTTGATGCCAAAATCGCAGTCTGTCACGTCATTGACCGTCAAGGATGTGCCGTTCAGTGCCACCGACCCTTTGGGCGCGATAAACCGTGCAAGATCCTTTGGCGCGCGCAGGGTGACGCGGGTGCTGTCGCCGTCTTCCCTGATCGCGATCACCTCGGCTACGCCATCCACATGGCCCGAAACGATGTGACCGCCCAGTTCGTCACCAACCTTCAGGGCGCGTTCCAGATTGACACGCTTGCCGACAGCCCAGGTGTCGAGATTGGTTTTCGAAACGGTTTCCGCGCTGATCTGGACGTCATACCAATCGTCGCCCAACGCGATCACGGTCAGGCACACACCGTCACTGGCAATCGAGGCCCCGATATCGATGCCCGCAGTGTCATAGGTGGTCCTGATCCGCGCACGCAGGTCTCCCTGCTGCTCCAGCTCGGCGACGGTGCCCATGTCGGTGACGATCCCTGTAAACATTCCGTTAACCCTCAGTTCCTAACCTGTGCCTGACTATCACCGTCGAGGTAAGGCCAACGGGCCGCGCGGGCAAGCCCTGCCTTGCCGTACACCCACCAAACGGGCATAGTTTTGGCAACAACAACAATACGAGCAGTTCGGATGCCGCACCCGCCTTCAAGGTCTCATGATCGGGTCTTCCTGTTCCTTCAGGGCCCGCACGGACCTTTTTTCCCGGCCTTGGGGCGTATGTTACGCGCCACGGGGGCCCGGGTCTGGCGGGTTGGGTTCAATGCAGGTGATCAGGCGTTCTGGTTCGACAAGGCGAGTTACATCCCGTTTCAGGACAAACCGGAAAACTGGCCCGCAACACTGTCCTCTTTGATCGCTGAAAAAGCCGTTACGGATATTGTTCTATATGGCGACACCAGACCCATCCATGCGCGTGCGGTCGAAATCGCGCGGTCGTGCGGAGTTACCGTACATGTATTCGAGGAAGGGTATCTGCGCCCCTGGTGGGTGACTTATGAGCGGAACGGGTCAAATGGAAACTCAAGGCTGATGTCGCTGGATATTCAGCAAATGCGTCAGGCCATGGCCCTGTCCGACCGAAAGGCACCGCCGCCCCCGTCGCATTGGGGAGACATGCGGCACCATATCTTCTATGGCGCCCTTTATCATTGGTTCGTGATGGCCCTGAACAGTCGCTACCGCAACTTTCAACCGCACAGGGAATTGCCTGTCTCGCAGGAATTCAGATTGTACCTCAAGCGGCTGTTTTTGATGCCTTTTCACCGTCTTCAGCGAAGTTTGGCGACGGCGCGGGTCAGATGGGGCGGATACCCCTATCATCTGGTACTGTTGCAGCTTGGGCATGACAGTTCAGTGCAGGCTCATTCCAGCTTTTCGGGCATGTGTGAATTTCTTGAGCTGGTAATCGAAGGATTTGCGCAGGGCGCGCCTGCCCATCACAGGCTGGTGGTAAAGGAACACCCGTTGGAAAACCATCGCGAACCGTTACGACGCCGGGCCCGCGAGATAGCCGGAAAACATGGCATCGGCGACCGGGTTCATTATGTGCCGGGCGGCAAACTGGCCAGATTGCTGGATGAGGCGAATTCGGCCGTCACCGTGAATTCCACCGCCGGACAGCAGGTCTTGTGGCGAGGCATTCCATTGCGCATTTTCGGGCGTTCGGTTTATGACAAGCCCGATTTCGTCTCACAGCAGCCAATCGCGGCGTTTTTCGCCGATCCCCACCACCCGGATGCCGAAGCCTATCGCTGTTATCGGCAATTTCTTCTGGAAACCAGTCAGGTACCCGGCGGGTTCTATTCAAGGCATGGCCGCCGTCAGCTGCTGCGCCGCGCCGTGGATATGCTTTTGGACACCAACGACCCCTACCAATCGGTTCTGAACACGAACGAGGCGCGAACGACACAGTTGAAAGTCGTCGAATGAAACGGGTGGTGTCTGACTGGAAGTTAAGCAACTTACCAGCTAGTCTGCACGTAACTACAAAAGACTGAGGATATCGGGCGGTGAAAGTCTCTCCTAGGCGATGGGTGCGGGGTGTGTCCCTTGTGGCTGCAATTGGCCTGCTGGCCGCGTGCCAGCTGCCAAAATCCGGACCGAACAAATCCGAAATTCTGGCCGGTTCAGTTCAAAACGGGGGCAACGCATATGTCGTTGAAGTTGACGACAACGTCACACGCGCGACGTCCGCCATTCCTCAGTATGGCTTTTCTTCCTCCTTCAGCAGTGCCCAGACATTGACCGCAGATACCGTTCGCCCTGGTGACGTGCTGGGGTTGACCATCTGGGAAAACGTCGACGATGGCTTGCTGTCCGGCGAAACTGGTCTTGCGACCGCGTTGAACGAGGTTCAGGTCGACAGCGACGGATTTATCTTTGTTCCCTACGCAGGCCGGATTCGGGCGGCAGGAAACACGCCGGAACAGCTGCGCGTTCTGATCACAGACAAGCTTCAGGAACAAACGCCGGACCCGCAGGTCGAAGTGCGGCGCGTCGCTGGTGACGGGTCCACCGTCTCGCTGACGGGCACGGTCGCCGCACCGGGCATTTATCCGATTGAACGGCCAACCCGGTCGCTGCTGGGTATGTTGTCCCAAGCGGGCGGAGTCTCGGTCGCGTCTGACATCGCGCTGGTGACCCTGATCCGGGGCGATCAGAAGGGTACCGTCTGGTACGAGGACCTGTTCCGCAACCCCAAGCTGGACGTCGCCCTGCGCGGTGGCGACCGCATTCTGGTGGAAGAGGACAGCAGATCGTATATTGCCCTTGGCGCAACCGGGGGCCAGTCGCGCGTGGCGTTTGAAAGTCAGGATCTGTCGGCACTGGAAGCCTTGGCGCAGGTCGGCGGTCTGCTGACGCTGTCCTCGGATCCAACGGGTATCTTCATTCTGCGCAAGGAACGTCAGGATGTCGCCCGCAGTATCACCGGACGGGCCGACCTCAAAGGGGATCAGCGCATGATCTACCTGCTGAACCTGACAGCCCCCAACGGCCTGTTCATTGCACGCGATTTCGTGATCCGGGACGATGATACGATCTACGTGACCGAAGCGCCCTATGCGCAGTGGAGCAAGTCGATCTCACTTATCGCAGGCGGTCTGACTCCCGTTGCAAACGTTGCCACGCTAACCGGCAATTGATGCATGCGGCCCGATCCCGACACGTCAGCCGGGAGCGGGCAAAATCGGCTGTTTGTTTATAACGGCGGCTTTCTGACCCAGAAACGTCTGAGACGAATTCTGTCGCTTTCGGGTTACGACATTCGACTGGGGTTTCCGAAAGAAGGCGATTGCGTAGGCGTCTGGGGCAACAGCCCGACAGCACATCGCGGTCTTAAGATTGCTGAAAAACACGCTGCCCCGATTCTGCGGGTCGAGGACGCCTTTCTCAGATCTCTGCACCCGGGCCGGAATGGCGAGCCCCCTTTGGGGCTATTGCTAGATCGTTCCGGCCTGCATTTCGATGCCGCCACGCCGTCTGAACTTGAAACAATGCTGGCCACGCACCCTCTGGATGACACGGCCCTGCTGAACCGGGCCCGCGCCGCGATCACGCGGATCAGAGGGCTTAACCTCAGCAAATATTCCGCCTTCGATCTCGATCTTGATTCACCCGATCCGGGCTATGTTCTGGTGATCGATCAGACGGTCGGCGATGCTTCAGTAACTGCAAGCGGAGCGGACCGCGCCCGGTTTCTTGAAATGCTTGTCTTGGCGCAGGAGGAAAACCCCGGCGCGCGTATCCTGATCAAGACACATCCTGAAACACTGGCGGGTCACCGTCTGGGGCATTTCACCGATCAGGACCTGTCAGACCGGATATCGCAGTTCAGCGACCCGATCAGCCCATGGCCGTTGCTTGAAGGGGCTGTTGCTGTTTACACCGTGTCCTCGCAACTGGGGTTTGAGGCAATTCTGGCGGGCCACAAACCGCGTGTGTTCGGCCAACCTTTCTATGCCGGATGGGGCCTGACGCAGGATGACAGACCCGTTCCGCGCCGCCAGCGCAGCCTGACACGGGCGCAATTGTTCGCGGCCGCCATGCTGCTGTACCCGACTTGGTATGACCCCTATCGCGATCAGCTGTGCGAGCTGGAAACGGTACTGGACACGTTAGAGGCAAAGACCCGCGCCTGGCGACAGGACAAGAACGGCTGGACGGCATCCGGGATGCGCTTGTGGAAACGCAGGCATCTGCAACAGTTTTTCGGGCAACATGGAAAGCTGCGCTTTACGGCATCTCAACCCGGCACACTGGACCGCCCCCACATGGTCTGGGCCAGCCAGGCAAGGAACACCGAAGGGGCGGTTCGGGTCGAAGACGGGTTCCTGCGTTCACGCGGGCTTGGGGCGGCACTGGTCCCGCCATTGTCGCTGGTGACGGACGAGATCGGAATTTATTACGACCCGACAAAACCCAGCCAGTTGGAAGAGCTGATCACTTTGCGTGAAACGTTGAGGCCGGATCAGGACCTGCGCGCGGAACGTCTTGTCGAAAACCTTTTGGCCGCCGGCCTGAGCAAATACAATACCGGCGATCCGACCAGCCCCCTGCCCGAAGGCCATCGTATTCTTGTGCCCGGACAGGTCGAGGACGACGCCTCGATCCTGTTGGGTACTAGCGCGGTCCGCAACAATCTGGACCTGCTGAAAACTGTGCGCGATGCCAATCCCGACGCGATCCTGATTTACAAACCCCACCCCGATGTCGAAGCGGGTCTGCGCGAAGGCAGGATCGATTCCGAGGCAATTGCCGACATTGTTTTAACCCAAACAGACCCCGCATCATTGTTGCCGCACGTGCAGGAAGTATGGACCATGACATCGCTTCTGGGGTTCGAGGCTTTGCTGCGCGGCGTGAAGGTTACAACTCTGGGCGCGCCCTTTTATGCGGGTTGGGGGCTGACCACGGATCTGGGGGTTGTTCCCGCCCGGCGTGGCGCACGACCAACGTTGATGGGCCTCGTCCATGCCACCCTGATTGATTACCCTCGTTATTTCGACCCGGTCACGGGGCAACCCTGCCCGGTCGAGGTTGCAGTTGAACGTCTGGCGCAGGGCACTTGTGCTCCGACCGGTCCGTTCAATCGAGTTCTGTCAAAACTTCAGGGCGTGTTTGCGACACATGCGCACTTGTGGCGCTAAACCTAGTCCGACGCCCTGCGCCAACGGTGCAGGATATCCCCACCCACCACTTTCGCTTCAACCAGTTCGAACCGTGGCGCGGCGTCCAGTGTCGTTAAAGCCAATGTTCCCACGGCAGCCAGACCTTCGGCTCCGATGGTCAATCCAGCGTTAAATCCGACCAGTTCATCCACCAGATCCTCGGCCAGCAGCGACGCTGCCAGCGCCGCCCCACCTTCGCAGAAGACGCTGGTCAGACCGGCTTGCCCCAACTGTTGGAGCAGATCGACCGCGTCAACCTGATGATCTTTCAACGCACAGGGGATCAGCTTTGCGCCCAACCCTTCCCAGGCTTTCGCGCGCTCGGCATCCGGGTGATGCGCATGGCAGAGCCACACAGGTGTCTTTGATGCCGTGCGGGCCAAATGCCCCATCAGGGATATATCCATATGGCGCGAAACCACAACGCGCACGGGCTGATGATCAATGCCAAGATCCCGAACTGTCAGTGAGGGATCGTCAGCCCGCGCTGTACCCGCTCCGACCATCACCGCGTCGTGTCGCGCACGCATGGCATGGACAACGCGGCGCGCCTGTGGCCCGGTAATCCATTGGCTGTGCCCGGTCGAGGTTGCGATCCGCCCGTCAAAACTGCTGGCCAGCTTGAGGGTCACGAAAGGTCGGCCCTGTTCGGTCTTCAGAAAGAAGCCCGCCAGATCACGTTCCGCCTGCTCTGCGAGGACACCGGTTACGACCTTAATTCCGGCCTCGCGCAACTTGGCAAAGCCCTGCCCCGCGACACGCGGATCGCTGTCTTCCACGGCTGCCACGACACGGGCGACACCCGCAGCAATCAAAGCCTCGGCGCAGGGGGGTGTTTTGCCGTGATGGGCGCAGGGTTCCAAAGTCACATAGGCGGTCGCGCCATGTGCGGCCTGCCCGGCTTGCGCCAATGCCTCGGTCTCGGCATGGGGGCGGCCGCCCGGCTGGGTCCAACCGCGCCCGACAATCCGGCCTTTGCGCACGATAACACACCCCACCGCAGGGTTTGGCCAGCACATCCCCTGACCGCGCCGCCCCAGTGACAGGGCCAGCGCCATGAAACGCTTATCTTTTTCGCTCACTCGTCCGTCGGTGGCTGCGGCGGGCGCAGTTCGTGGACAAACTCCTCAAAATCATCGGCCGCCTGGAAATTCTTGTACACACTCGCAAAGCGAACATACGCGACGGTATCGATCCGCGCCAGAGCTTCCATAACGATCTCACCGATCTTGTGGGACGGGATATCCGTGTCGCCCATGCTTTCCAGCCGACGCACGATACCCGAAATCATCTGATCGATCCGCTCGGGATCAACTGGCCGTTTCTGCATCGAGATGCGGATCGAACGTTCCAGTTTGTCGCGGTCGAAATCCTCGCGCTTACCATTGGTCTTTATGACAACCAAATCACGCAGCTGCACACGCTCATAGGTCGTGAACCGCCCGCCACAGGCCGGGCAGAACCGGCGTCGGCGGATTGCCACGTGGTCCTCTGCCGGACGTGAATCTTTTACCTGAGTATCGATATTTCCGCAAAACGGGCAGCGCATCCGCCGTCTCCTCGTCCCTTGTTCCGCCTCTTTTTGTAAGCGCTGCGACTTACTTATCCACAACTATAGGGCAGCAACTAGAGTTTGGGTAGTCGGAAATTTCAACCGCTAGATAAAGGGTCAGACAAGGTGCGCTGCAATCCGTCTCTGGTGTGGTGCCGTGCGGTGTTCAAACAGATATATCCCCTGCCATGTTCCAAGGCACGGGCGACCCTGCACCACAGGTATCGACAAGGATACCGGCAACAGCGCAGCCTTTATATGCGCTGGCATGTCATCGGGGCCTTCGTAAGTATGCCTTAGATACGACATTGACGGGTGATCGGATGGCGGCACCAGCCTTTCGAAGAACGCCCGAAGATCAGTTTGAACTTCGGGGTCTGCGTTTTCCTGAATAAGCAATGAACAGGAAGTGTGGCGAACGAAAAGCGTCAGTAAGCCATCCGTCGCCACCTGCCCCAGCCACTGCGTCACCTCGGACGTGAACTCGTAAAGACCTGATCCTTGGGTCCGGATTACAAATTCAGTCTGCATTCGCGGTGTCTCACCGTTCTGTCAGTCGTTATAGAACGGTCGATAGTTACACCTGGCATTCGCGCCTTGTACAGACATGCTGGTGCCAGGTTGAAAACCAATTGTAACAAAGCTGCTTGGCTGTGCATCCACATTCTGGGGCGGCTTGGTCGAGAACTGAACCGCCGTTTTACGACCGGTGGTGACGCTTGGCCCATACCCGCGCAACACGTAGATCCGATCGCGCCAGCCCGCGCCCAATGTACGCCGTGCATAATCCGCTGCCGCGCACCAGTATCCTTCGGTACGCTGGTCGCCGCGCGGAATAACTTCGAAATCGGTGGCGTTTATCGGCTCGGTCCGGTACCCGTGCGGTGCCGCGTCAGCCGTCATTGGAATGCTGAACGCCAGGGCGGCAATCGCGGCAAATGTCCGTGTATGTTTCATTGTCATTTCTTCCCTGATTGTGTGTCTCAAAAAGGTTAGGCCATAAGCTTCGTCGGCACAGGGTCGCTCACGTTCTGTTTAATCCGTCTCGTCCGTTGCGTGAACCTGCGTGAGCCATCCCTGGTATCTGATCAACAACCCCAGTCCCGGCGCGTCCGCAGACACATCAAACCGAAAGCGCCCCGCTTTGTCCTGCCATTCGTACGTTCTTGAACGCGGCAAGGTAAAAGATGGCATCGGGATGCCAAACACGGTCAGGCGGAGAATTTTGATATGCATCCCGTTTTCCTGCCAAACGGGCCTTAACCAGATCGAGACCGCGCCGAAAGATTCCCGAACACACTCTCTTTTCGTATCATATTTCAGAGTCGATCGGGTTTTGTGGCCCGCGAAATTCCGGTCCCATGACCAGATTTCGCCATTTGAATAAATCTGCAGGGAAACGGGGATGTCTTTGCCGTTTTGCGGAAACCCTGCCAGACGTGTTACAAGGGCAACCCATATCCCTTTGCCACGTTCGATGTCGCAGCGTCCCACAAAGCAGCCCTCGCTCATGTGCAAAACTCGAACCGCCTTTGGCAACCTTTCGATCGATCCTATCGCCTTAAGAAAGGGATCGCCCATCGCTAGTACCCGTATTCGGCAAAACGAGCCCTGATATAGGGACCGGGAACCAGACATGTCTTGGAACGACCAAAGAACGCGTATCTGTTTCGTGCGATCAAGCGATAGGCCGGATCCTTGATGGGCCGAGGCAGAAACCGGCATATTGATAAAAGCGACCACGGAGCGCGCAACTGTCGCATCGCCTCAGAAAATGCATCCAGATGCTGAAAAACAGCGCCATCCACGACCACCAGATTGGTTTGAAAATCCTGTGTGGGAAGGCCGAGATCTCGATACAGTTTTTGCCCAAGCGGGGACTGCGCCGTGGCAAATTGGAAAACATGGCGCCGGTCACGTTTCAGCATAAACTGGAAAAACCCCGAACACAGCACGCATTCGCCGTCAAACACAATCAGGTTTTGGTCATAAACCCCTGTATTCTCAAAAACATCTTGCAAGGTTTTTCACCGGTATTTTTGACTTAAAGCCAGCCTGACAAAACCCCCTGAGCGAAGCAATGCGACATGTACGAAAGGTATGGGGGCGTGCCGGGGAGCCTTGACCAGAGGCTGGTGATTTCCCCGAGGCTCTGACCTCATCCCCATAAAGGTCTGGACCCGGCAACATTGCTGAATTGGTTCGTTGCACATGGCGACGCTTGTCCATACCGGTCAATAAATTTCGAGAATTTGCCACCGATGGCTTGTTTCTGTGTGAAATCGACTTGTCAGCACCGTCGATCATGAAAGAGAATTCTGTAATAGTCCGCTTATGTATTTGAAAATTTGAGGTACTGCTTCGCGATGGATGTCGATATCGGCCGACTTCATCTGTTTGTTCAGGCACTGGACCGCTATTCCGGAAATGGCGATATGTCCTGTAATGTCCTGAAGATGGCAGGGCTGCGCCCTCAGGATATCGCGCCGCCGGTCTCAACCTACAGCGTACAAAGCGAGGCTTTGTTTATCCGTTATGCATGTGACGCCACCCACGACGTCACGTTTGCGGCTCGCACGGGTCTTGAGGTTACGTCAGCCTCGACCGTGATCGCCTATATCAGCAAGTATTCCCGCGATCTGAAACAGGTGATGGAGAACCTTTCGCGCTTTCACGGCATCATCGACCCTGCCATCGCGCTTAACCTGAGCGTCGCGGGTAACTTTGCGACCTTGGAAGCCGAGTGGAAAGACCCCGGATTTGCGCGGTATCACAGACGCACCGAGTTCCTGATATTTGCTGCCCTGGCCAGAATGCGGAACCTGACGCAAGTCAATCTCTATCCGATAGAAATTCGGTTTCAGCACAGGGTCGGCGACCACGCCCGAAGATTTGAGAAACTTGCCGGATTTCCGGTGACTTTTGGGGCCGAGAACCTCGAGATTATCCTGCCACTTGCCGCACTGGACCTGCCTGTGCCGACGTATGACCCCCAACTCAGAGAGCATTTGCTGGAATATGCAGATCGCCTGCTTTCTGAGAGAGGCGCGCCCAAACATCTGACCCGTGCCAAGGTCGAAGGGCTTGTCACCCGTTCCCTGCCCGGCGCAATCCCGCAGGCCGAAAGCCTCGCGGCTGATCTGGGGATGAGCCTTAGAACCTTCAGTCGGCGCCTCAGGGACGAAGGCACCAGCTATCGTGATGTTGTCGACGATCTGCGGTGCGACCTGGCGCAGACCTTTATCAAGAATGAAATGCCCTTGTCCGAAGTCGCCTATTCGCTTGGCTATGCCGATCAGGCCGCATTTTCGACCGCTTTCAAACGTTGGACAGGCCAGCCACCCAGCGCGTTCAAGACACGAATGGAACACCCGATACGGACGTGAGACCGGGGGTCATCAGCTTGAAAAACCTCGCCCCGGCCCGTCCCATGAGTGGACAGAACGGATATAGAAGGACAGAAGGTCCAGCCCTTGTGCGTTCCCGCCAATGTGATGGGAGAACAGGCCATCGTGAAGAGCACCCGGAATGAAAAAAGGCGCCTCGGGTGAGGCGCCTTGATACTTATTGATCCAGGAAGGACCGAAGTTTTCGGGATCGGCTGGGGTGCTTCAGCTTCCGCAGCGCCTTCGCTTCGATCTGGCGGATACGTTCGCGGGTCACGCTGAACTGCTGACCCACCTCTTCCAGCGTGTGGTCGGTGTTCATACCGATGCCGAAACGCATCCGCAGCACACGTTCTTCACGCGGGGTGAGCGAGGCCAGGACCCGTGTGGTGGTTTCCTTGAGGTTTTCCTGAATGGCGCTGTCCAGAGGCAGCACGGCATTCTTATCCTCGATGAAATCACCCAGCTGGCTGTCTTCTTCGTCACCAATCGGAGTTTCCAGCGAAATCGGCTCTTTGGCGATTTTCATCACCTTGCGAACCTTCTCAAGCGGCATTTGCAGCTTTTCGGCCAGTTCCTCAGGTGTCGGTTCGCGGCCGATCTCGTGCAACATCTGGCGACCGGTCCGGACCAGCTTGTTGATCGTTTCGATCATATGAACCGGAATACGGATCGTGCGCGCCTGATCCGCGATTGAACGCGTGATAGCCTGACGAATCCACCACGTTGCATAGGTCGAGAACTTATAGCCGCGGCGGTATTCGAACTTGTCTACCGCCTTCATCAGGCCGATATTACCTTCCTGAATAAGATCAAGGAATTGCAGGCCGCGGTTCGTGTACTTCTTGGCGATCGAAATCACCAGACGCAGGTTGGCTTCGACCATTTCCTTCTTGGCCTGCCGCGCCTCTTTTTCGCCCTTCTGGACCTGCTGAACGATGCGGCGGAATTCGCTGATGTCCAGACCCACATATTGGCCGACCTGAGCCATGTCGTTGCGCAGCTCTTCGACCTTCGCGGTCGAGCGTTCGATGAACATCTGCCAGCCCCGGCCTGGCTTTTCCGCCATTTCGGCCAGCCAGTTGGGGTCCAGTTCACGCCCGCGGTATTCGTCGATGAACTCGCGACGGTTTATCCGTGCCTGATCGGCCAGCTTCACCATCGAACTGTCCAGCGACATGACGCGACGGTTGATACCGTAAAGTTGGTCGATCAGCGCTTCGATCCGGTTGTTGTGCAGGTGAAGACCATTCACCAGTTGCACAATCTCGGCCCGCAACTTCTGATAGGTCTCTTCGTCTTTTTCGCTGAACGTGCCATCCTCGTTCAAGGTGGCCGAAATGCGGCTGTCCTGCATTTCGGACAGCATCGCGAAATCGGTTGAGATCCGCTCCAGCGTGGTCAGAACCTGATCCTTCAACGCCGCTTCCATCGCGGCCAGCGACATGTTGGCCTGATCGTCTTCGTCATCGTCGTCGTCGCTGGTGATCGGGTTGCCATCGGCATCCAGTTCCGGCCCGGCCTCTTTCGCTGGTTTCGCAGCCTGCACCGCCGACGCGTCAACAACTGGCGCGTCGCCGTCTTCGTCCAACTGGTTGCCGAACGTGGTTTCCAGATCGATGACATCCCGCAGCAGAATATCCTCGGACAGCAATTCGTCGTGCCAGATGGTGATTGCCTGAAAGGTCAGTGGGCTTTCGCACAGGCCGGCAATCATGGTATTGCGCCCTGCCTCGATCCGCTTGGCGATGGCAATCTCGCCCTCACGGCTCAGCAGTTCAACCGAACCCATCTCGCGCAGATACATGCGAACAGGGTCGTCGGTGCGGTCCAGCTTTTCGGTGGCAGCCCCGGCCAACGCAACCTCGCGGTTGCTTTCGGTGGTCGTCAGTTCGGTCGAGCCCTTGTTCTCTTCTTCTTCGGCCTCTTCATCTTCGATGATGTTGATGCCCATCTCGGAGAGCATAGACATAACGTCTTCGATCTGTTCCGAGCTGACCTGATCGGGCGGCAAAACCTGATTGAGCTGATCGTAGGTGATGTAACCTTTCTCGCGGGCCTCGGCGATCATCTTCTTGACGTTGGCCTGGCTCATGTCCAGCGAGATTTCCTGGTCCTGCTCGTCGGATTTGCGATCTTCGGTCGTGTCTTTGGCGGCCATTCAATGCTCCTGCAGGGATGGGTGATTCGTTTGAACCGAATCATTAGCGCGTAGAAGTGATTCGGCCACCCGTTTACCCGTTTTTCTTTTCCAGTGCCTTACGAAAACACCATTTTACCGGCGTTTCCGAGTGAAATCGATCTTGGCAAGAGAATCAGCAAAGCCATCTCGTTCAGCTTTCTTCAAAAGAGCACCGTTGTGTGCAACATCGTATACAGCCTTGTCTTCGTTTTGACTTCGTGTTGCGCGATTAAGTTCTTCTGCCGCCTGACCAAGTCGATATGTAAGTGTTTCATCCGGAGTAGCTGTGATCTCTTCTTGACCCTCAACTACTTCTTCCTCACGCCCCCGGAGCGCTTTGATTTTCGCGAGTTCTTCGGCCAGAGTCATCTCGGCCTTTTCAACGTCGCCCGGTTTGAACACACAGGGGATTACGGCGACATGGCGAAGGGCCAGCAGGTTTTCAAGGGCCTCAGGCCCTAAAGTTTCGGCAATGTGGTCCTTCAGATTGTCCGGATCATCAATTGCATGGCGCAGGATTGCGGTTCGCAATGCGGCGTGATCAACATCGCGGCATTCCATCTCTTCCAGTTGGTGTTCGAACTGCACGACGACTTGGGGGTTAAGCGCGGCAATAGCCAGAATGGCCGCTTCGCGCAGTTGAATCTCGGCATTCTCGGACGAGGCCAGAAACGAGGACCGCGCGCCGGGCGTGGCGGGTTGTCTTGGCGGCACCCATTTGCCGCGCGGTTGCCATTGCCGGGATTGCGGTTGCCGTTGCGGACGGAACAACTGCCAGCGCAGGTCCTTGATTTCTTGCCCATAATGCGCCCGTATCGATGGGTCGCGGATCAGCTTGATTTTCTCGCGCAGGGACTTGTCCAAAGCCGCCTTGCGTTCGGGGCTGTCGAACACCTTGCCGTCGGTCTCGCGCTGCCACAGCAGCTTGACCATCGGAATGGCACCATCCAGTACGGCCTTCACGGCACCTGCCCCTTCGGCGCGCAGCAGGTCGTCGGGGTCTTTGCCCTCGGGCATCAGGGCAAACCGCAGCGACTTTCCAGCTTCGAGCAGCGGCAAAGCCAGATCAACCGCCCGCATCGCAGCGCGCAGACCTGCCGTGTCGCCGTCCAGCGCAATGATCGGCTCGTCCGATATCCGCCAGAGCAGTTGCAGCTGATGTTCAGTGATGGCGGTACCCAATGGGGCAACCGACGCGCCAAAGCCTGCTTCGGCCAGCGCGATCACATCCATATAGCCTTCGGCCACGATCAGCGGCTGCCCCTTCCCTGCCGCCTGTCGTGCCGGGCCTTGATTGTAAAGACTGCGTCCTTTGTCGAACAGTTCGGTCTCGGGCGAGTTCAGATATTTCGCGTTGTCATTGGGGTCCATCGCCCGCCCACCAAACGCGATACAACGTCCGCGTGGATCGCGGATCGGGTACATGATGCGGTTGCGGAAGGTATCATAAGGCTTTTTGCCCTTGTTCGAGGGCTTGGCCAGCCCGGCCCCAAGGATCAGGTCCTCGGCCACGTTCTTACCGCGCAGATGGTCCCAAAGCGCCTGCCAATCGTCCGGGGCAAATCCAATCTCCCACCGGTCCAGCGCTTGCGCGTTCAACCCGCGGCGCGCGAGGTAGTCTCGTGCGGCGGCTCCTGCCCCGGTCTTGAGTTGCAGGCGGAAGAACTGCGCTGCCTGCTCCATCACATCAGCCAGCTGTGTTCGGTGGTCCTGTTTTTCCTGCGCCTTCGGATCGCGCGCAGGCATCGGCATCCCGGCTTCGCGGGCCAGAATCTCGACTGCTTCGATGAACGAGACATTCTCGGTCTCTTTCACAAAACTGATCGCGTCGCCTTTGGCGTGACAGCCAAAGCAGTAGTAAAACCCCTTTTGGTCATCCACGTGGAACGAGGCCGTCTTTTCATGATGGAACGGGCAAGGCGCCCACATATCCCCTTTGCCCGGATTGGACTTGCGTTGGTCCCACATGACTTTGCGCCCGACAACCTGAGACAGGCTGAGCCGCGTGCGCAATTCGTCCAGAAATCCGGGGGGCAATGACATATCAATTGTTGAGGTTGTTTTTTATTGCCTGAACTTGATCCCAGTTGTCCACGCATTGTTGGTACATGATCTCACTGAGATCATTTTTTCGCAGATCTCGTTTCTTTTGTTGGAATACCCAGGAAGTCAAATGTGGGATCGCAGCGTTGTAACCCGCTGGCCAAGTCGGGCTCGTAGAAGCGATTGCGCTCGCAACATCCTCTTCTTTTACGCGATCCAGCCGTGCTTTCTGGATCGCCCTGACAACATCTGCCTGATATCCACAACTTTGTTCTTTGGATTCCGCTGCCGCCAAAGGCGTAGCCAGCAAAGCTGCGGTGATAGCGATACGTAACATAGGGAGCTCCCTGAATCGTTTCTGAGCGTCAGTTTAACGACGCGAGCCGAGACCTTCCACAATCGTTTTTTCCACATCACCGGGGAATGCGGACAAGCGGGTGGCCGAACACGGCCACCCGAAATCACATTAGAGACCTTTGGCACGGTAGCTTTTCGCAACACGGTCAATCGCCACGATATAAGCCGCCGTACGCAGGTCCTCGACATCATCACGGCTGTGCCAAACCTCACGCATCGACTGATAAGCAATGCGCATTGTGTCATCGAGACCCGAGCGCACCAGCTCAAGCTCATCCGCACCTTTGAGGTACTTGGCCTTAAAGTCCGGCGACATCGACCATGCATCGCCCAGGTACCGGTCCAGCCTTTCCAACTCGCTGACGATCAGTTCGTGACGCGACTCTTCCTGACGACGCTGCATCCGGCCAAAGCGAATATGGCTAAGGTTCTTGACCCATTCGAAATAGGATACTGTCACACCGCCTGCGTTGGCATACATGTCGGGGATGATCACTGTGCCCTTCTTACGCAGGACTTCATCCGCGCCAGCGGTAACCGGACCATTGGCAGCTTCGATAATCAGCGGCGCCTTGATCCGATCGGCGTTCGACAGGTTAATAACACCCTCCAAAGCCGCCGGGATCAGAATGTCGCATTCGGCCTCCATCACTGCTGCACTTTCAGCGGAATGGGTCGCATCGGGATAGTCTTTTACGCCGCCGTGTTTGACAATCCACTGCCGCACGGCTTCGACGTCAATGCCGTCGGGATTAAATAGTGCACCGTCCCATTCGATGATTCCGGTGATGCGCGCGCCATCTTCCTCGCTCAGGAACTTGGCTGCGTGATAACCTACATTGCCAAGCCCCTGCACGATAATGCGCTTACCATCCAGTTTGCCCGACAAACCTGCTTTCTCAATGTCTTCAGGGTGGCGGAAAAACTCGCGCAGCGCATATTGGATGCCACGTCCGGTCGCCTCGACCCGCCCGGCAATGCCGCCTGCATTCAAGGGCTTGCCGGTGACACACGCGCGCGCGTTGATGTCCGTTGTGTTCATCCGCGCGTATTGGTCGGCGATCCAGGCCATCTCACGTTCACCGGTGCCCATATCGGGCGCGGGCACGTTTTGCGAAGGGTTTATCAGGTCTCGCTTTGCAAGCTCATACGCAAATCGCCGCGTGATCTGTTCCAGCTCATGCTCTTCATATTCTCGTGGATCAATGCAAAGCCCACCCTTGGAGCCACCAAACGGTGTTTCGACAAGTGCGCACTTATACGTCATCAGCGCAGCCAGAGCTTCGACTTCGTCCTGGTTAACCGCAGTGGCATATCGAATACCGCCCTTGACCGGTTCCATATGCTCCGAGTGGACAGACCTGTAACCAGTGAAGGTATGGATTTCACCACGCAGCCGCACGCCAAATCGAACTGTGTAGGTTGCGTTGCAGACACGGATCTTTTGCTCCAACCCCGGCGGCAGCTCCATAAGGGCGGCTGCCCTGTTGAACATCAGGTCAACACTTTCACGAAAGCTGGGTTCTTTGATGCCGGTCATAAAATCCTCCGTAGCGGTACATGACGATGCGTCACGACGTTTTGTCGCACCACTGGCGGCCTGCTGCAATCAAACAATGCACTTTTTTTAATCATTTTATGAACGCACGCTTAGTTGCCCTAGGGTGAGTCGCTCAGATCGGCCAACTCCTTAACGAATTGTTTTCATTTCATCGACAGATCACCTGAAACGGTCCAAATTATACCCCTTCGGCGCGTAAAAAGGCCAAAACCAAGCCTTTTTCGCCCAATTCACGCCACGTTTGAAAATTAACTTTGTCCCAAATCTCTTTTTCTTTGACGCACGAATTCGACGTGTGAGGCGGAGTAACCAGAATGCTAAATTCCTTGCTTTGTAACGACGGCTCGAAACCGAAGCGCAAAACGTTCAAGTTAGAGCAGTTCGCTCGGAACGAAGATGGCGTCTTCACTATCTTCGTATTGTTCATGGTGGTCCTGATGCTGGCAATTACCGGCATGGCCATGGATGTCATGAAGTATGAGCGTGACCGCGCCAGCCTGCAATCCACCCTGGACCGCGCTGTGCTTGCTGCCGCTGACCTTGACCAGGATCTTCCTGCCAAAGCGGTTGTCGATTCTTACATGGACAAGGCCGGGCTGGGCAATCTGAACGCCATTACGACGGTTGTTGAAGGGTTCGGCTCTAAAAAAGTAAGTGCTACAGCCGAAGCGGTTGTTCCGACCCGCTATCTGAGGTTCGGCAAAGTCACTGAACTGGGCCTTGTTGCCAGCAGTGCGGCTGAAGAATCCATTGGCGCTGTAGAAATCTCGTTGGTTCTCGACATTTCCGGCTCTATGTCGCGCTCGTCTGCCACACCATCGAAAACAAAAATCGCAGTGTTGAGAGAAGCTGCGTCGGAATTTGTAAGGCTCATGCTGGACAAACCTGACGAAACACAGATTTCAATCTCGATTGTTCCTTATGCAACGCAGGTCAACGCGGGTGCGCCAATCCTGGACAAGTTCACAAATGTCACGCAGGAGCACAGCTATTCGCACTGCGTAAACTTCATTCCGGAACAGTACAGCGATTCTGATCTGGAACGCGATGACACGTTGGAGCGCACCGCCCATTTCGATCCTTTCACCTATTCTGAAGGGTCAATCGACCTGCCCGTTTGTCCGGTCCGCGCAGGAAGTGCAATCACCCCTGTCACCGACAATATGAACAAACTGCTTGCTCAGATTGCGTCCCTCACCCCCGGTGGGAACACGTCGATCGATATTGGGATGAAGTGGGGAACTGCCCTGCTGGACCCGAGCATGCGCGGAATTGTTCGCGACCTGTCGCTGGAACAGGATCCATCCTATGCAGGTACAACAATTGTGCCATCAAAATTCTCGGTCCGTCCCTCGGACTATGGCACCGACGTTCTGAAGATCGCCATTGTTATGACCGATGGTCAGAACACCGATCAATACATGCTTAACCCATCGCTGCGCGAAGGTATGTCAGACGTTTGGTACAACCCGGAAGCTGATGAATACACCGTGTACCATTCTCAGGGTCGTCCGAATTTTTTCTGGCCTCAGCAAGACGTTTGGGCGGATCATCCCTACGGAAACCCGGAACCTGAGACGCAGCTGAACGAAGAACCTGGAACAGCCGTTCGGTTGTCATATCCTGAACTGTTTAACCGAGTATCATTGGCATGGAACGCACGGTACAACTATTACTGGCAGTCCAGCGGTTGGGCGGAATGGTATTCAAAGGCCTACGCGAAAGTTGAAACGTCGGCCAAGAACCAGCGCACCAAGCACATTTGTGATGCGGCCAAGGATCAGGGCATCATCGTTTACGGTATCGCGTTCGAGGCGCCCAGAAGCGGGTACAGGACCCTCAAAGACTGTGCCAGCTCTGACAGCCACGTCTATGACGTAAGTGGCCTGAACCTTGAGAAAGCCTTTGAATCCATCGCATCGTCGATCCGCAAGCTGAGGCTAACCCAATGATCAGCAGAAAGCTGTCGATGCTCCGCCTATTTCGACAATCCGAGGCAGGCAATGCGACAATCGAGTTCATCATGCTCGTACCCTTCTTCCTGGCGCTTCTCGTGGCAGGAGCCGAACTGTCCATCATCACGATGCGGCATGCTGCTTTGGAGCGTGGGGTGGACCTGATCGTAAGGGATATTCGGCTGGGCACCGGTACGAACTGGGATCACGACGTAATCAGAAATCGGATTTGCGAAGTGTCCGGAATCAAGGATTGTACAGGGAATTTGCGACTGCAAATGGTCAAGCAGGACGCGTTCGCTGGTATCGTGCTTTCAGACAGCATCCCCTGCACGGACAGTTCCGAAGATCCCAAACCGGTTCTGGATTTCAAAAGCGGGCAATCCAACGAGTTGATGATCTTGCGGGCCTGTTTGCGCATAGATCCGGTTCTTGAGACCTCAGCCATTGCCAAGCTTGTCCCGGACGCTACCGGTCACTACGCGGTGACCGCAACAACAGCATTCGTACAGGAGCCACTGTAAGATCATGTCTGTATTCCGAAACCTGAAGAAGCGCTTCAAAGTCTTCAAGAAAGACGAAAGTGGCATTCTGACCGTAGAAGCCCTCATGATTTTTCCGCTGATGTTATGGACGATTACGTTCACGTTCACAGCATTCGAGGGGTTTCGTCAAAGCGCATCCAATCTGAAGGCAGCTTATACGATCAGCGACCTGATTTCGCGTGAAACGCAGGCCGTGACCGATGTGTATATCGACTCGTTGCACGATTTGGCGGGCAAGATGATCAATAACCGGTCAGACGTGAAAATGCGGGTTTCTCTTATCGTTTACGATGAGGACGATAAACGCCATTATGTGCGCTGGTCGACCGTACGCGGCTTTGATCAGGAATGGGATGACAACAGGATCGATGAAATCGAAGACCGCCTGCCGCCAATGCCCAATCAGGACACCGTTATTCTGGTTGAAACGTCCAATGAATACATCCCCACGTTCCGACCGGGCTGGGATTTTGCGACAGGTATCACCTTTGAGAACTTCATCTTTACCCGTCCCCGCTTTACAAACGAAGTTGCTTGTAACTTAACCCAGACCCCGTTCGTCTGCACAAATAGCGGATAGAATTTCGGACATGAACTTGGCTTCGGCGGCAGATGTCATGCCGCCCACGCCAACCCGGTGACCAACCCGCCACCACAATCCCGGAGCCCAGCGGTTCGCCGCCTTGTTTCGCGTACGGACCAGAAAGCCGTTTGACGGTTTGAAGGCGAACACACCCCGATCTACCGTTTCAATGTCGGCCACTTCTGCGATGATCTGACCCGACCCCGTTCGCAACTCGGTCCGCGTCAGTTCGATACAGTCTTCTGTGGCGCGCCAAACGCGAAGCGCCAGCCAAAGCGATGCACCGCCAACGAAAAACAGAAACACCTGCCAAACCGGTGCGGGTGGCGATGCCAGCGCGACATAGGTAACCAGCATTCCAACCGTTGTCAGCATCCCTACCCCGGTCCATCGTCTGGGGGATGAGGCCTGAATCGTTGCCAACACGTCGTCCTGCATGGATGTCTCCTGTCTGATCCGCTTCGATCTAGCCATTTTGCGCCGGAAACAACAGAGGCTTGGCCGCAAAACAATTTCGCACAGGTCCGGTTATTTCATGCGAATTGACTGCCGTGGCGCAGAGATTACATGCTGCCCGGATGAAACGGAGGCGAACATGTCCCTTAGACCGACGTTGGAAACACGCAAAGCCATCCCCACAATGGAAGGGGCTGGTGTCAAACTTCACCGTGCATTCGGGTTTCAGGATCCGTCCGAACTGGATCCTTTTCTGCTGTTCGATGATTTCAGAAATGAACGCCCGCAGGATTACCAGGCCGGGTTTCCCTGGCACCCGCACCGGGGAATTGAAACGATCACTTACGTTCTGACCGGCTCAGTCGAGCATTCGGATTCGCTGGGTAACACCGGCACGCTTGGCGCCGGTGATGTGCAATGGATGACCGCAGGATCCGGTATCTTGCATCAGGAAATGCCAAGCGGCAACATCTCGGGCCAGATGCACGGCTTCCAGTTGTGGGGCAACCTGCCCTCGGATCAGAAGATGACCGCCCCGCGCTATCAGGACGTTCAAAGCAAGGACATCCCCGAAATCACCGATGACGATGGCACCACAGTGCGGGTGATCGTAGGTGAGTTCTGGGGTAAGACCGGACCCGTTGACGGGATAGCTGCTGACCCGCAGTATCTGGATATCTCTGTCCCGGCAGGTGTGAAGAAAACCCTCCGGATCGATACGTACCGCCGTGCCTTCGCCTATGTGTTTCAGGGTCAGGCCGCCTTTGCCGATGCCTCGCAGCCGACAGGTGTGCTGTTGGAAAAGGAAATCGCCGGGCAAGAGGTCAATATCCGCGACATGTCAGGGGATCGCACGCTTGTCCGTTTTGGCACGGGCGATGAAATCACCGTTCAGGCTGGCCCCCAAGGTGTGCGGTTCCTGCTGATCTCTGGGGCTCCGATCAACGAACCCGTCGCGTGGCATGGCCCCATCGTGATGAACACGCGGGCCGAACTGGAACAGGCATTTCGCGAGCTGCGCAATGGCACGTTCATTCACCCCGCGCACTAACAGCGTGACGGTTTGACCCTGTCAGGCCGTCACGGCCTTGTGCACCATGTTCCAATAGATCTCTTCGACTTCGTCCAGTGACAGGCGACCGCCCGAACGGTACCAGGTCATCACGCCGTTAAGCATGGCAATCACGGCCAGCGTTGCAATCTTCGTGTCCGAAATTGCGAATTGTCCGGCCTGCTGCCCTGAATCCAGGATGCTTTCCAGCACGTTTTCGTATTGGCGCCGCAAGTCTTCGATTTCAGCAAAGTTTTCGGGCGAAAGATTGCGCAACTCCATATAGGCGATGAAAACTTCGTCCGGGCGCTGCAAATGGAAGCGGATGTGAAAGCCGATAAACTGGCGCAAGGCGTCTTCAGCATCGTCGCAACGGCCCATTGCATCAAGCGCCTCAAGCAGGTCCTGCATGTGTTCGCGCATCAACCGGTGCAAAAGGCTCTGTTTGTCGGGCGTATAGTTATAAAGCGCGCCTGCCTGTACGCCGACCTCTTTTGCGATCTGCCGCATCGAGACAGCGGCATACCCATAGCGCGCAAACAGGTGCAGCGCGGCCTTGCGGATACGTGGGCCGGTTATGTCGGAATGTGAGCCTTGAGTGCGTGCCATGGGTCTACAGTATATGAACAGATGTTCATATAGAACCCCGCTTGAACGATGTCGTCAAAACGTGCATCACAATGGGGCAACAAAGACCGAAAAGCCTGCGACATGAAACTGCTGCCTGTTTTGCCCCTTATTCTATTTTGCGCCGCCTGTGCGGACATTCCCGAGTTGGAAGGCAGCGAACCGGCTGCAGTCAGATCCGCCCCCTACCCGCGCCTTATTCCGTTGCAGGAAACCTTAGGGCCACCGGTGGACCCGATCCATCAGGCAGCAGCAGTCGAAGACGATCTGACCCAACGCAGCAATGCTTTAGCCCAAAAGGCGCAGGCGCTACAAAACGCGCAAACCAACTGACGCGTCATAAATCACCCCCACTATCCCCCGGTGACGGATTGCACCCTTGGCCTGAACCCGCTAAGGCAGCGCTGATTGGACTAGCATCCGACACCAGAAAAATTCGAGCGGAAAAGGACCCACGACATGACACAGGCACTGCGGCTGGGAATTGCGGGCTTGGGAACGGTCGGCGTGGGTGTCGTCAAGATCGTCCGCCGCCATGCAGAATTGTTGCAGGCCCGCACAGGCCGTTCGATTGAAATCGTGGCTGTATCCGCGCGCGACCCGAACAAGGACCGTGGCGTGAATCTGTCGGATTATGCCTGGGAAACCGATCCGGTTGCACTGGCAAAACGCGACGACATAGACGTTTACGTCGAATTGATGGGTGGCGAGAACGGTCCTGCCAAAGCCTCGGTCGAAGCAGCATTGGCCAGTGGCAAGGATGTGGTCACCGCCAACAAGGCGTTGCTGGCCATCCACGGGCAGGAACTGGCTGAAAAGGCCGAGGCCGCCGGTCGTGTGATCCGGTTTGAGGCCGCTGTCGCTGGTGGTATCCCGGTGATCAAGTCCCTGACCGAAGGTCTGGCGGGCAACGAGATCACCCGCGTGATGGGTGTCATGAACGGAACGTGCAACTACATCCTTACCCGGATGCAATCGCAGCGTCAGGGCTACAATGCCCTTTTCGATGAATGCGCCGAATTGGGATACCTTGAGGCCGACCCCAATCTGGATGTTGGAGGTATCGACGCTGCGCACAAGCTGGCTCTGCTATCCTCGATTGCGTTTGGGACCAAGCCGAATTTCGACGGGATCGAGATTGAGGGTATTCAGCAGATCAGCCTGGACGACATTGATCAGGCCGAAGACATGGGTTTTCGCATTAAATTGCTTGGCGTGGCGCAGCGCACCGCGCGCGGGCTGGAGCAACGCATGCAGCCTTGCCTGGTACCCAGCGACTCGCCACTGGGCCAGCTGGAAGGCGGCACCAATATGGTCGTGATCGAAGGCGACGCGGTTGAGCAGGTTGTTCTGCGCGGCCCCGGCGCGGGTGAAGGTCCGACAGCCAGCGCCGTGATGGGCGATGTCTGCGATCTGGCGCGCGGACTACAAATCCCGACCTTTGGCCGCCCAGCCACCACGCTTGAAACCGCAGTTCCCGCCGTCACCGGTCGACCGGCGCCGTATTATCTGCGGCTGGGCCTGCTGGATAAACCTGGTGCATTGGCCAAGGTTGCGGCCATTCTGGGCAATGCCGGGGTGTCAATCGACCGGATGCGCCAATACGCTCATGCCGAAAGCACAGCGCCTGTACTGATCGTCACCCATAAGACCACCCGAACGGCGCTGGACGTCGCGTTGGAGGGTTTCCGCGAAACCGATGTGGTCGCAGGCGACCCCGTTGCATTGCGGATTGAAGCGGTTTGACCTTGCGGCCTGCATGAAACGCAAGCTATGCCGGAAGACACGGCTATACTGACCAGAGGATACAGAAACATGAGTGCTGCCAAGACCGATTTCAATGACCGCCTGCTGTCTCTGGGGCTGGCCAGGGTGGCGGAACAGGCTGCACTGGCCTCGGCTTCGCTGGTAGGCCGGGGCGATGAGAAAGCCGCGGATCAGGCCGCTGTGAACGCAATGCGCGAACAGCTGAACCTGCTGGATATCGCAGGTGTCGTTGTCATCGGTGAGGGCGAGCGCGATGAGGCGCCGATGCTGTATATCGGCGAAGAGGTTGGCACCGGCAATGGCCCCGGTGTGGATATTGCATTGGATCCGCTGGAAGGCACCACGCTGACTGCCAAGGACATGCCGAACGCACTGACCGTCATCGCCATGGGCCCGCGTGGCTCGATGCTGCACGCGCCGGATGTGTACATGGACAAACTGGCGGTTGGCCCGGGGCTGCCTGAAGGTGTCGTCAATCTGGACATGTCGCCACGCGAGCGTGTCGAAGCGCTGGCCACGGCCAAGGGATGTAAAGCCGCCGACATCACCGTCTGCATTCTGGAACGCCCGCGCCACGAAGCGATGATTGCCGAAGTGCGCGAAACCGGTGCCGCAATCCGTCTGATCACTGATGGTGACGTGGCGGGTGTCATGCATTGCGCTGAAAGCGAAGTAACCGGCATCGACATGTATATGGGCCAGGGTGGCGCGCCCGAGGGTGTGCTGGCCGCCGCTGCGCTGAAATGTATGGGTGGGCAGATCTTTGGTCGCCTGTTGTTCCGTAACGATGACGAACGTGGCCGGGCCGCAAAGGCAGGTATCACCGATCTGGACCGTGTTTATGCACGCGATGAGATGGTGACGGCGGATGTGATCTTTGCCGCCACCGGCGTGACCGGTGGCTCTTTGCTGCCCCGGATCAAGCGCGAGCCCGGCTGGGTGGAAACCACGACGCTGCTGATGCGGTCCAAGACCGGGTCGGTGCGCCGCATGTCCTACCGCACGCCGACATGGCCGCATGACAACACATAACGGCTTGCGCCGTTGCCTTCGGCGAGAGTATTTCTGAAAAGGTGAAGAGGCCGGGTCCGCAAGGGTCCGGCCTTGGCGCATGAGAGGCGAGCAATGAGTTTTCTTGGAGTCGAGCAATCACTGACGGGACGGCTTTGGGTTGGACCCAGCCCTGAGATTGAGCGGGCGGCCGAGATGATGGCGCAACAAACCGACCTGCCCCGTGCCGTTTGCCAGGTTCTGGCCCGGCGCGGCGTGCCGGTATCGGAGGCGCCCGGCTTTCTTGACCCAAAGCTGAAGGAACTGCTGCCTGATCCGCGGGCCATCAAGGATATGGAAGTTGCCGCCACGCGCTTTCTGGAAGCCGTCCGCAATCGTCAGAAAATTGCGGTGTTTGCGGATTACGATGTCGATGGCGGCAGCTCTGCCGCGTTGCTGCTGGTCTGGCTGCGGCAGATGAGCGTGCAGGCGACGCTTTATGTGCCGGACCGGATCGACGAAGGGTATGGCCCCAACGTTCCCGCGATGCAGGAGCTTGCGGCTACGCATGATCTGATCATCTGCGTTGATTGCGGCACGCTCAGCCATAATCCGATTGCGGCGGCTACGGGGGCGGATGTGATCGTTCTGGACCACCATCTGGGGGGCGAGACGCTGCCCGATTGCGTCGCAGTGGTGAACCCAAATCGACAGGATGAAAGCGGCGATCTTGGTTATCTTTGCGCGGCGGGCGTTGTGTTCCTGATGCTGGTCGAGGCCGGTCGGCAGCTGCGTGACGCGGGCGCAAGGGGACCGGACCTGATGGCCCTTCTGGATCTGGTGGCCCTGGCGACCGTTGCCGATGTGGCACCACTGATCGAGGCCAACCGCGCCCTGGTGCGACAGGGGCTGAAAGTGATGGCACAGCGGCAGCGCCCCGGCCTTGTCGCGCTGTCCGATATCTCGCGCATGGATACCGCGCCGAACAGTTATCACCTCGGGTTTCTGCTTGGGCCCCGCGTGAATGCCGGTGGCCGGATCGGTCAGGCCGATCTGGGCGCGCGCTTGCTGAGCACCGATTCCCAGCAAGAGGCGCAGGCGTTGTCCGAACGTCTGGATGCCTTGAACACTGAGCGCCGTGACATTGAAAACGCGGTGCGTGCCGCCGCGCTGGCGCAGGCCGAGGCGCGTGGCTTGGACGCCCCTTTGGTCTGGGCGGCAGGCGAAGGCTGGCACCCCGGTGTCGTTGGTATCGTGGCCTCTCGGCTGAAGGAGACGGCCAATCGACCCGCAATTGTGATCGGCTTTGACGGGGATGAAGGCAAGGGTTCGGGCCGCTCGGTTTCCGGCGTCGATCTTGGGGCTTCGATCCAGCGTCTGGCGGCCGAAGGGTTGCTGGTCAAAGGAGGCGGCCACAAGATGGCCGCGGGTTTGACCGTCATGCGCGATCAACTGGAACCCGCAATGGAGCGCCTGAGCGAGCTGCTGGCCAGACAAGGGGCGGGCCAGGGTGGACCTGCGGATTTGAAACTGGATGGCGCATTGATGCCCGGTGCAGCAACCGTGGATCTGATCGAGCTGATCGAACAGGCCGGACCGTTTGGTGCCGGAGCCCCTGCCCCGCGCTATGCGTTGCCTGACCTGCAGGTTCGCTTTGCAAAACGGGTCGGTGAATCGCATCTGAAACTGTCGCTGACCGATGGAATGGGCGGCGCGCTGGATGCGATTGCCTTTGGTGCTTTTGATGGGCCAATGGGCGAAAAACTGTCAAATCACGGCGGTGCGCGCTTTCATTTTGCGGGTCGACTAGAGGTCAACACCTGGGGCGGGCGCCAAACTGTGCAGCTCAGGCTGGAGGACGCGGCAGAAGCCCGTTAACACGCGGCTTTGGTGTGCTAAAAAACTTTCCCGTCCCTGCGTTTTTACGCTTGCGGGGGTCACGGCGAAACCGTAAAAGGCCCTCCACAAGCCAGCGTGGCCCGTTCGTCTATCGGTTAGGACGCCAGGTTTTCAACCTGGAAAGAGGGGTTCGATTCCCCTACGGGCTGCCATTTGCGCTTGTGACCTTATACCAAGTGGCCCGTTCGTCTATCGGTTAGGACGCCAGGTTTTCAACCTGGAAAGAGGGGTTCGATTCCCCTACGGGCTGCCACTCTTCCTTAGCTTCTTCCATCCCAAAGCAGCAAGATCATCCGGGCCGCGCCTGGAAACAGCAACCTAGCTGTCATCAGCGATCTGAATTTCGATGCCCCAACGGTCAAGGAATCTGGCCACCCCACCCTTTGGCACAGCATCCGTGACCAGCGAATGCACCAGCCGAGGATCCGGCCCCACATAAGGTGCCCTTTCACCAAACTTGGAATGTGCTGCAGCCATGACAACCTGGTCCGCACACCTGACCACCACCGATGCAAGATCCGCTTCGACCGCGCTGTGATACAGAAACCCTTTGCTGTCTGAAATCGCGTCCGTGCTCAGGATCACGATGTCAAAGGCATAGCGTTGCAGCTGCTTGTGGGTGACGTGACCAAACGTCCCCCTTTCATCGATCTGCAACTCACCCCCCAAAAGGTGCACCCGGTTTCCGTTGACCCCGGCCAAGGTCTGAACGACACCGATGGAGTTGCTGACAACCGTGAGGTTGCTGACCTGTCGCAGCTCTTCTGCGACGAAGGCGGTTGTCGATCCCACATCCAGGAAAACGGTCATCTGATCGCGAACCAGTTTCGCGGTATGCCCGGCGATCAAACGCTTTTCATCAGCGTCTTGTGATATCCGGTGAAAGAAGTTGGGGGCGCCCTGCACTCCGGCAAGGTAAGCTCCGCCATGAACGCGTTCGACTGTACCCGCCTTTGACAAGGCTTTGATCGTTCGGCGCACCGTCTCTTCGGATACGCCGAGCATATTCGCCAAATCCGAATTCCGGGCCGTTCCACCCAAACGTCTGAGGGCATCAAGCAACTCCAGCTCGCGATGGGTGTTGACGGTATTCTTTTTCACGACCTGGCTCCGGAAATTTTCCATATATGGACACGGATTACCGTGTACGGCAAGGCCGTGCTACATCCGCATTGCCACATCCGGATTTTTGACGGAACCGTTTGGTAGCAAGTAAGTACTGAGTTTCAACACCAATCATCTGGGATGCTGGTTCACCTAAATTCTCACTCAGTGCCTGTGCCTCACGCAACGCGAGTGCAATTCAACGTGCCTGGTGTCATCTCTCGCTCGCAATGGGTCTCAGTGGATTTCCCTATTTTCCACGCGGGGAAATTAATAAATTTCGATAACGAAATTAGATATTTACAATCATCTCCAGTGATGGAAACAAATTCAATTCACGCGGCTTCGGAATGCCTGAACGTCAATTACTAAAAATTTAGTTTGACACGTACGCAAAAAATCGCTGATGCTGTTCTGCATCCGGTTCCCGCCGGAGAACCATAATTTTTGGGAGGAGACAGATGCGGAGACATCTACTTTCCGCAGTGGCGGCGGCTGCCGTCATTGCGGGGCACGGGTCCGCTTGGGCCGACGAAGCCGCAGCACAACGTTGGATCGACGACGAATTCCAGCCATCGACCTTGTCGAAAGACGAACAAATGGCCGAGATGCAATGGTTTATCCAAGCTGCACAGCCCTACGCTGGCATGGAAATCAACGTCCTGTCCGAAGGCATTCCGACGCATTCCTACGAGTCGGAGGTTCTGACAAAGGCGTTTGAAGAAATCACCGGCATCAAGGTCAATCACCAGATCCTTGGCGAAGGCGAAGTGGTCCAGGCTGTTCAGACCCAGATGCAGACAGGTCGGAACCTGTATGACGGCTATGTCAACGACAGTGACCTGATTGGTACCCACTCGCGTCTGCAACTGGCCTATCCGCTGACCGACATGATGGGCGGCGACTGGGCGGCGACAACCTCGCCGACAATCGATCTGGATGACTTCATGGGCATTCAGTTCACCACCGGGCCGGACGGCAAGCTGTATCAGCTTCCCGACCAGCAGTTTGCGAACCTTTACTGGTTCCGCAAGGACTGGTTCGATGACGAGGCCAACAAGGCCGCGTTCAAAGAGAAATACGGCTATGATCTGGGCGTTCCGGTCAACTGGTCGGCCTATGAAGACATCGCCGAGTTCTTCACCAATGACGTGAAAGAAGTCGACGGCGTGGCGATCTACGGCCACATGGATTACGGCAAGCGCGCGCCCGACCTTGGCTGGCGCATGACCGACGCCTGGCTTTCGATGGCCGGTGCTGGTGACAAGGGCGAGCCGAACGGTATTCCGGTTGACGAATGGGGCATCCGCATGGAAGCGGGCACCTGTAACCCGGTCGGCGCCTCGGTGTCGCGCGGTGGTGCTGCAAACGGTCCGGCTGCGGTCTATGCGATCCGCAAATGGGACGAATGGCTGCGGGCCTACGCGCCTCCGGGTGCGGCGTCTTATGACTTCTATCAGTCGCTGCCGGCACTGAGCCAAGGCAACGTGGCCCAGCAGATTTTCTGGTACACCGCCTTTACCGCCGACATGGTGAAGCCGAAGTCCGAAGGCAACAACACCGTGGATGACGAAGGCACTCCGCTGTGGCGGATGGCGCCCAGCCCGCACGGCCCCTACTGGGAAGAAGGTCAGAAGGTTGGCTATCAGGACGTGGGTTCCTGGACGTTCCTGAAATCGACCCCCTCGGATCGTGCGCAGGCAGCCTGGCTTTATGCCCAGTTCGTGACGTCCAAGACTGTTGATGTGAAGAAGTCCCATGTGGGTCTGACCTTCATCCGCGACAGCTCGGTCAACCACGAGTCGTTCACCGAACGCGCATCCAAGCTGGGTGGCCTGGTCGAATTCTATCGCTCGCCTGACCGCGTGGCATGGTCGCCAACCGGCATCAACGTACCGGACTATCCAAAGCTGGCCCAGATCTGGTGGCAGCAGATCGGTGACGTGAACTCGGGCGCCTTCACCCCGCAAGAGGCGATGGACCGTCTGGCCGAAGAGATGGACATCACCATGGCCCGTATGCAGGCCGCGGATGAAAGCGCCGGTGTCTACGGCGGCTGCGGTCCACGCCTGAACGAGCCGCAGGACCCATCTTTCTGGCTGGAAAAAGCGGGTTCGCCCAAGGCCAAGCTGGAGAACGAAAAGCCGCAGGGCCAGACCGTCAACTATGACGAACTGGTTAAGCGCTGGCAATCCCAGTAAAAGCAACATCGTAGGCCGGGCTTAAGTCCGGCCTACCCCTGAATGCCCCGCGAGTTTCCCAGATGATTGAACTTCAAGACGCGACCAAACGGGTCGGCAACGTCATCCATATCAAGCCAACCAACCTGACGCTGCAAACCGGCCATTTCAACGTGCTATTGGGCGCGACAGGTTCCGGAAAAACGTCACTGATCAAAATGATGGCCGGGTTGGACCCGATCGCCTCAGGCAAGGTCCTGATGGACGGGCAGGACGTGACACGGTTGAACACGCAAAAGCGGCAGATCAGCCTGGTGCACCAGTTCTTCGTGAACTACCCGCATATGACCGTATTCGACAATATCGCCTCGCCCCTGCGCGTGGCTGGCATGGCTAAATCGGAAATCGATGGCCGCGTGGAAGAGGCCGCCGATCTGCTGCAACTGCGCCCCATGCTGCACCGCCGCCCACACGAGCTGTCGGGCGGGCAACAACAACGAACCGCGCTGGCGCGTGCCATCGCAAAGGAAAGCCGCGCCGTCTTCCTTGATGAGCCGCTTGCGAACCTTGATTATAAACTGCGCGAAGAGTTGCGCGAACAACTGCCCGATCTGTTCGCTGGTCGCGGGGCCGTCGTTGTCTACGCCACCTCGGAGCCTGAAGAGGCATTGCTGCTGGGAGGCTACACCGCGCTGATGGAAGACGGCCGCGTGACCCAGTTCGGCCCAACCACCGAAATCTATCGCAATCCGGAAAACATCGCCGCGGCGCGTGTATTCTCGGACCCGCCTATCAATGTGGCCCGTATCACTGTTTCCAGCGCCCGGGCGCAATTGGCAGGCAATGTCGGCTGGGCAGCCTCGGGCATGTCCGACGGGGAATATATGGTCGCCGTGCGCCCTCATCGCGTGACGCCATTTCGTACGTCTGACGCCGATGTCGAACTGACCGGACGTGTGATCGTGACCGAACTGTCAGGTTCGGATTCCAGCGCGCATTTCCAGCATGGTGATGAAGCCTGGGTTTCACTCGCCGCTGGTGTGCATCCCTATCAGGTCGGCGAAGATCACAGTTTCTACATGAACCCGGCGCATTGCCGGTACTTCAGCCAAGACGGCAAAAGGGTGGCCTGACATGGCACAGATCAAGCTTTCAAGCCTCCGACACAGCTATATGCCGTCACCAAAAGGCCCCGAGGACTATGCGCTGAAGGAAATCGACGTCACGTGGCGCGATGGCGGGGCCTATGCGCTGTTGGGGCCATCAGGTTGTGGCAAGTCCACGCTGCTGAACATCATATCCGGTCTTCTTACCCCCTCGGAAGGTCGGATAATGTTCGATGATCAGGACGTCACCGCCCTGCCCCCGAACCAACGCAACATCGCGCAGGTCTTTCAGTTCCCGGTGATCTACGACACGATGACCGTGGGCGAAAACCTGGCCTTCCCGTTGAAGAACCGGGGTGTCGACGCCGAAACCATCAAGCGTCGCGTTCTGGAAATCGCCGAGATGCTGGACGTCACGGACATGCTGAACACCCGCGCGTCAGGTCTGAGCCCGGACAACAAACAGAAGATCTCGATGGGTCGCGGCCTTGTTCGCGACGACGTGAATGCGGTGATGTTTGATGAACCGCTGACCGTGATCGACCCGCACCTGAAATGGAAACTGCGCTCCAAGCTGAAAGAGCTGCATCAGCGCGTGCAGGCAACCATGATCTACGTGACACACGACCAGACCGAGGCGCTGACCTTCGCCGACGAGGTGGTGGTAATGCAAGACGGTGAAGTGGTTCAGATCGGAACACCTGTCGAATTGTTTGAACGGCCCCAGCACACATTTGTCGGCCATTTCATCGGCTCGCCGGGCATGAATGTCCTTCCATGTGAAGCCAAAGGCGACCGCGCCGTTTTTGAAGGGCACGAGGTCATGCTGGAAGGTCCCACCCATGGTAACGGCGGACGCACCGATCTGGGTATCCGCCCGGAATATGTTGGTTTCGGCGACACTGGCATTCTGGCGCATGTGACCAAGGTCGCCGATATCGGCCGCCACTATGTGGTCAGCGCAGTGGTCGGCAACACCGCCCTCAAGGTCGTGACCGAACACAGTGTACCGGAACCGGGATCACAGGTCTTTTTGCAATTCAAACCCGAACAATCCCGCGTCTACCGCGACGGCTGGATTGCAACTCAGGAGCGGGCGCAATGAGAACGGAAAACCAAAAAGCATGGTTCTTTGTCCTGCCCGTTCTTGCACTGGTGGCGTTCAACGCGCTGGTGCCCATGATGACGGTGGTCAACTACTCGGTGCAGGAAACCTTCGGCAACAACCAGTTCTTCTGGGAAGGTTTGGGCTGGTTCGAACAGATCCTGCGATCCGACCGTTTTCAGGCAGCACTTGGACGGCAATTCCTGTTTACCTTCCTGATCCTGCTGATCGAGGTGCCCTTGGGCATCATCGTTGCCCTGTCTATGCCGCGCAAGGGCTTTTGGGTGCCGGTCTGTTTGGTGCTGATGGCTTTGCCGATGTTGATCCCATGGAACGTTGTGGGTTCGATGTGGAACATCTTCACTCTGCCCAAAATCGGATTGCTGGGATATTTCCTGAATGACGTGCTGGGCATCAACTATGACATGACGCAACAGCCGCTTTCGGCCTGGATCACCGTCATCGTCATGGATGTGTGGCACTGGACGTCGCTGGTCGTGCTGCTGTGCTATGCTGGCCTCGTGTCGATTCCCGACGCCTATTATCAGGCCGCCAAGATCGACGGCGCCAGCCCGTGGTCGGTGTTCCGCTATATCCAGTTGCCCAAGATGAAGACGGTTCTGACCATCGCTGTTCTGCTGCGGTTTATGGACAGCTTCAACATCTATACTGAGCCATTCGTGCTGACCGGCGGCGGTCCCGGCAACTCGACCACCCTGCTGTCGATTGACCTTGTGAAGATCGCACTGGGGCAGTTCGACCTTGGCCCGGCGGCAGCGATGAGCCTGATCTACTTCGCCATCACGCTGCTGGTGTCGTGGCTCTTCTACACTCTGATGACAAAGGACGACGCAGAATGAAAAAGCGGTCCATCATCCCGATCCTCTATATCGCGTTCCTGATGCTGCCGATCTATTGGCTGGTGGCGATGTCCTTCAAGACAACGAACGAGATCCTGTCGGGCTTTTCCCTGTTTCCCCAGACTTTTACGCTGGAAAACTATATTACAATCTTCACAGACCCAACCTGGTACTGGGGTTACATCAACTCGATCACCTATGTGACTCTGAACACAGTACTTTCCGTCTGCGTTGCCCTGCCTGCGGCTTACGCCTTCTCGCGCTATCGGTTCCTCGGGGACAAGCAACTGTTCTTTTGGCTGTTGACCAACCGCATGGCCCCAGCGGCGGTGTTCGCCCTGCCGTTTTTCCAGCTCTATTCATCGATCCACCTTTTCGACACCTATCTGGCCGTGGCTTTGGCCCATACACTGTTCAACGTGCCGCTGGCGGTGTGGATTCTGGAAGGTTTCATGCGTGGCATCCCAAAGGAGCTGGATGAAACCGCCTATGTGGATGGATATTCGTTCCCGCGCTTCTTCGTGACAATCTTCCTGCCCAACATCAAGGCAGGTGTCGGTGTCGCGGCATTCTTCTGCTTCATGTTCTCATGGGTGGAAATGCTGCTGGCCAAGACCCTGACCGCGGTCGAGGCCAAACCGATCGCTGCCGTGATGACCCGTACAGCATCCAGTGCCGGGTACGAATTGGGTCTGCTGGCCGCCGCGGGCACCCTGACCATCATCCCCGGTGCCATTGTCATCTGGTTTGTTCGCAACTACATCGCGCGTGGCTTCGCGATGGGACGTGTGTGAGGTTCTACATGCGAAAACTGCTTCTCACCCTCCCCTTCCTGCCCTCAACAGCCTTTGCCCAGGCCAAGGCCGGATGGGGCAATGTCGGACAGGAAGCCGAAAAAGGGTTCTCGTGGACGGACCCCCTTTGGCCTGATTTCTGGATGGCATGGACACCTGCCACGCTGGCCGTGTTTGTCGGTATCTTCTCGGCCATTGCATGCATTGGCTTGCTGGAAGGCTTCAAATTCCGCGACGGAATTGAACGGCGCGGGGTTCTGGGGCTAACAACCACGCTGGGGGATCGCCTGTTCATCACCCTTCTGGGGGCCGCATATATTTTCCTGGCGTGGCTTGGATTGGTCGGGCAACCCGTCTGGACACCGCTGTTCCTGTCCATTGGCTGGGGCGTTTTTGTTTTCTGGAAAGTTTAGACTTTGAGAAATCGCGAAAGGATGCTTGTCTGTCAGGCATACTAACGATGACGACACCGAGACCGATGCGAAAGAAAAAGACAACAAATCTGCTGACCGAGGTCGAACTGGAGTTCATGAACGAGCTCTGGGCCCTCGGGCAAGGCTCGGTGCGTGATGTCCTGGACCGCCTGCCATCAGAACGCAACCTGGCCTATACATCCGGGGCCACGATCCTGCGCATTCTGGATGAGAAGGGTTTTGTGGAAAGTCACAAATCTGGAAAAACCCTGATCTACACACCTCTTCTGGAAAAGGACAGATATCAGGCCCGTTCGCTGCAAAATCTGTCGCGCACGCTTTTCGACGACACCCCCGCCACACTGGTGGCGAGGCTGGTCGACGACGCGGGGCTGAGCGAAGCCGACCTGGAGGAAATTCGAGCACTGGTAGAGAGGAGACTGCAAAATGACAGCGGTTAGACCGGTTCTCGACGCATTTATCGAACTTAACATCGTGCTGGCCTTTTCGGCGGTCATCTGGCTGGTGACCCGCACAGCCCTAAGCCGCACCGCCCTGCGCAACGGCTATGTCGCACAGTTGCGGGCGCTTAAGACCCTGTGCATCTGTGTCCTTGCCAGTCCGTTTCTGGCCGTTGGCGTTTCGTCGCTGGCGACTTACGCATGGCCGGGCAGTGCCGTGGCCCTTGGCGATATCGCTGTTGCAGCCTATCTGCGCGGCGACATCGCAATGCCTGCCACGCAGTTCGAAGCATTGCTGAACACCCGCGAAAGATGGGTTGATCTGGCATTGTCCGGGCAACAGCCCGTGATCACCCTCGTTACCGCCATACTTGCCTGTATCGCAGCCGTGTACGCCGCGCGTGCCTTGCGGGACGCAATGACGATCCGTCAGACTGTCAATTCCAGTTTTCTTTGGCGGCGGTCCGCCAAGGTGGATATTCGACTGTCCGATCGCATCACTGTGCCCTTTGCCGTGCGAGGACTTCGCCGCCGCCACGTCGTTCTGCCCAGCCATCTGCTGGACACCCCGCGCGAGTTGCGTTTTGCACTTGCCCACGAGTTTCAGCATATCCGTACGGGTGACGTCGAATGGGAACTGGGGTTTGAGCTGCTGCGTCCGCTGTTGTTCTGGAACCCCGCCTATCTGATGCTCAAGTATCAGTTCGGCCGGCTGCGCGAGTTGGCCTGCGACCAGTCGGTTGTTGCGCGCAAACGGATTGATGCGCGGGAATACACGGCGTGCCTGCTGGACTATTGCGCCCGGACAATCTCAACCAACAGCCCACGCGTTCTGAATGTTGCTTTTGTGACTGGCGGCAAGGCAAAACGCGTGTTGCGGCAACGTGTAATCGCGCTGACCGATGTTCAGCCATCGGTACCTGCCCTACCGGCAGTGTTCCTTGGAATGACGCTGATATTTGGTGCGCTTTTGGCTCTGGGGTCGGCCTCAATCCAGCAGACACGGGATTGGAGCCATGACCGCCTGATGCTGTCGACAGTGGTCAACCTAGAACGGCTGGAAGCGCGCAATCAGGGGAACTGACCTGATCGCTTACCAGCCGCGACGCCCGAACAGCGAGTGAAGCCGCCCTTGATCGGCAAAAGGCTCGGGCGTTTGCACCCGTTCCAGCCGTGCCACTACACGCGCGACAAGAACCCATCCTATGACAGCAAAGATGACGCCCCCAAAAGCCTGACCCAACAGAACGCCCGACGCCCCGGCGATTTGTGAGCCAATCGTGGCAAACACCCATGTGCCAATGGTGTGACGACCCCAGTTTATCCATGTGGAATAGACCGGATGGCCCAGATTGTTGAAACTGGCATTTGTCACAAAAATCACACCATTGAAGAACGACGCCAATGCCAGCGGGCCGCAGAACAGATAAATCAGTACGCGCGTTTCCCCCTGGGCTGCGAACAAATTCGCAATTGGCGAACGCAGTAAAAACAAAATGGCCGACATGCAAAGAACGTAGATTGCGGTAAACTTGATCCCGGCCAAAAACGCAGCACGCACGCGATCAAATTTTTCTGCCCCGAAATTCTGCCCGATGATTGGCCCTATCGCACCGGACAGCGCAAAGATGACCGAAAACGCCACCGGCAACAGCCGCCCAATCACCGCCATGCCCGCAACCGCATCCGTTCCAAACTGTGCAATTTCCCGCACTACGATGGCATTCCCGATCGGCGTGGCGACATTCGTCAGAACGGCAGGGATTGCGATGGCCCGCACGGGCCGAAAATCCTGTGCCACCTGTTTCAGCGATGGGCGTGCAAATCCCTGATGCACCCGCAGCGCGGGCCACAATGCTGCGCCTAACATACATAGCCGCGCCAGAACCGAGGCTATCGCGGCCCCATCCAACCCCAGCCCGACGGCAAAGATCAAAATCGGGTCAAGAACTGCATTCACAACGCCGCCGTAAATCGTTGCCATCATCGATCGTCGCGCATCGCCGTGGGCGCGCAGCACAGCCATCGCCGCCATCGCAATCGACATCACCCACATGGTCGGCAGAATGATCGACACATAACGCGTCGCCAGCCGCAAAACCTCGCCCTTTGCGCCAAGCAGCGACAGCAGAAAACTGACGTTCAGCAACACCAGAACAGAGGTAACCAACCCGACGATCAGCCCCAGAACGGCGACACTGGATGCGTATTGCCTTGCCTGTTCAGCCCGCCCGCCGCCCAACTCACGCGCGACCAGCGCCCCGGCAGAAATCGACAGACCGATATTGATTGCGTTGGTGAAAAACAGCAGCGTCCCGGCATAACCTACCGCTGCGGCCAGCGCGTCGTTGCCCAGCATCGAGATAAAGACCATATCGACAAAATCGACAGCAAATATCGCCATCAATCCAATGCTCGTGGTCAGCGACATGCGCGTCACATGTAGCATCAGGTTGCCACTTAGAAAGATTGCCTTACCTGCCGATTTTTCCACCAAGTCTTTGGTCGTCCCACCTGCGCGACCCGGACGGGCCCATGATGCCACTGCGTTCGACAAGGGAAAGCCCCGGACAACGCCTAAGTAAACTCACGCGTTTCCGGGGCTTTGTACACCGAATATTTCAGTTCAGGCTCAGCCGACCGGAATTACACAAAGCGGTTCACGTAGTTCTCAAGCACTTCCTGACGCCCCGAGCGTGGCTGAGGATTGAGGTCTTCGGCAAGTACCCGCGCTGCAATCTCGTCGAGGCCAGAGGTTAGCATCGCCTGAGCCTTGGGCGTTTTCCAGCCTGCATACCGGTCGGCCAGTGCCTGTTCCAGACCACCATCATCAAGCATCGCAGCTGCCGCTTTCAGGCCCCGGGCGCAGATATCCATCCCGCCCACATGCGCCGCGATCAGGTCTTCGGCATCGATGGATTGCCTGCGAAGCTTGGCGTCGAAATTGGTACCACCCGTGGTAAACCCGCCCGCTTTCAGGATGTGGTAATAAGCCAGCGCGACTTCGGGCGTGTTGTTGGGGAACTGATCCGTATCCCACCCGGACTGGTAATCGTTCCGGTTCATGTCGATGGACCCAAGCATACCCTCAGCCGCAGCAACAGCGATCTCATGTTCGAAACTGTGTCCTGCCAGGATTGCGTGCCCTTGTTCCAGGTTCAGCTTGACCTCATCCTCGAGGCCGTACTTGCGCAGGAAACCGATACAGGTTGCCGCATCGAAATCATATTGATGCTTGGACGGCTCCTGCGGTTTGGGTTCGACGAGGATCGTGCCTTTGAAGCCGATCTTGTGCTTGTACTCGACCACCATGTTCAGGAACCGGCCCATATGATCCAGTTCGGCCTTCATGTCGGTATTGAGCAGCGTCTCGTAGCCCTCGCGTCCACCCCAAAGCACATAGTTCTCGCCGCCCAGTTTGTGGGTCGCGTCCAAACAGGATTTCACCGTGGCGGCAGCGAAAGCAAAGACGTCGGGGTCGGGGTTGGTGCTGGCACCCCCCATCCAGCGACGGTGGCTGAACATGTTGGCCGTTCCCCACAACAGCTTGGTGCCGGATGCCTGCATCTTTTCACCGATATAATCGGTGATCTCATTCAGCGTGCGCAGATTGTCGGCGAAGTTCCCATGCTCAGGGCGGATATCCGCGTCATGCCAGCAGAAATAGGGCTGTCCCAGGATCTGAAACATCTCAAAGGCGATATCGGCCTTCATCTTAGCGCGGCCCATGTCGTCTTGCGGATGCCATGGGCGTTCAAAAGTCGAGCCACCAAACGGATCCCCGCCTTCCCAGGCAAACGAGTGCCACCACGCCACGGCAAAACGCAGGTGATCCTCCATGCGCTTACCCATGACGATCTCGTCCGGGTTGTAGTGACGGAATGCGAGCGGGTTCTTACTGTTTTCGCCCTCGAATTGGACCTGCTCGATCCCCTGAAAGAAACCGCTCGTCATCTATTTTACCTCATTCCGTCTTTTCACCAGGTTTCTTGCCCAGAATGATCATCGACAGCAAATCGTCATCCGTGACATCGGCGATGTCGACTGTGCCAACCAGTTGCCCGTTTTTCATGACCGAAGCCCGGTCGCACAACTCCATTACTGCATGCACATCGTGGTCGATCAGGAAAATTCCGATCCCTTGCGCCTTGAGCTGCTGGATCAGGTCCGCCACCATCTGTGTTTCGTGCGGGCCAAGCGCGGCTGTGGGCTCGTCCATGATCAGGATGCGCGCATTGAAATATACCGCACGCGCGATGGCCACCGACTGCCGCTGACCACCGGATAGCGCCGAGACCGGGTCGTTGAACTTCTGAAAGTTCGGGTTCAACTGTGCCATGATCTTGCGGCATTCTGCCTCCATCGCAGCATCGTTGACCAGCCCGAAAGGCGTTACCATTTCCCGCCCCAGGAAAAGGTTCGAACTTGCATCCAGATTGTCCGCCAAGGCCAGCGTCTGATAGATCGTCTCGATATTGTTGGCACGCGCATCGCGGGGGTTGTTGATCTCAACCTTCTTGCCGTCGATCAGGATCTCTCCGTGGTCCTTCTGATAGGCACCTGAAAGCACCTTGATCAGCGTAGATTTACCGGCCCCGTTGTGGCCCAGAAGGCCCACAACCTCGCCCGGGTACAGATCGACCGAGACACGGTCCACCGCCTTGATGCCGCCGAACGAAATCGAGATATCGCGCATTTCGACAAGCGGAGGCTGGCCGGACCCACGGCCCGAAGTTTGGTTCTGTGTTTCTTGTGCTTGCATCATTTCGCTCCCAGACGTTTGCGATAGACGATGTCGATATAGACGGCCAAAACCAGAACGGTGCCCACGACGATGTTCTGAAAGGGTGCGTCTACGCCAACCATGGCCATGCCCGATTGCAGCGCCTGCATGATCAGCGCGCCTAGGATCGCGCCGTAGATCGTACCGATACCGCCCGACAAGGCGGTGCCGCCGATCACGGCCGCAGCAATCACGCGCAGCTCATCCAATGTGCCAATATCGTTCGAGTGGTTGGCCAGACGGGCCGAGGCCACGACTGCCGACAGCGCACACAAAAACCCCATCAGGGCAAAGATCTTGACGGTCATCATGCGGGTATTGATGCCCGACAGTTCCGCCGCATCCGGGTTGCCCCCCGTGGCAAAGATATAGCGGCCAAATCGGGTTTTGCGGGCCACAACAGTCAAGGTTACCGCAACAAGGATCAGGATCAGAACCGAGATCGGGATACCATAACCCACAACAAGCCCTTCAGGCATGGTCTCGCCCCGCGCTTCGAACATACGTTCCAGCCTGCGTGTGGGGATCGAGTAACTGTTGACGATCAAGACATAGCCCATAATGGCAATGCCAATGATCCCCGCCAAAGTTGTTTCGGCCCAAACCGGTTTCACAGGGAACCCATGGGCAGCCTTGGAGCGGCGTCCGCTCCACAACGCCCAGACCGCAATAGCGGTGGCGGCAAGGCCGAACAGAAGGCTGACCGTTGTTCCCAACGTCCCGTTGGTTCCGCCAAATATCAGGAACGTGCTGTCCAGCGGGCCGATTGTCTGGCCGTCTGTCATGTACCAGGCGACGTTGCGCCAGACCAGAAAACCGCCAAGCGTCACGATAAAGGCCGGTATGGTCAGATAGCCTACCATCCAACCGTGGAATGCGCCGATCAAGGTTCCGACTGCGAGGCCGACAACAAGGGTGATTGCCCAAGTCGCCGGGTGATTTAAACCTAACCCCAGCACGTTCGGCAGAAGTTCGGTCTGTGTCATCGCCATGACGGCGGATGTGGTCGCCAGCAGCGCGCCGACCGAAAGATCAATGTGGCGCATCACGATAATGAACACCATGCCGCAGGCCATTATCGCGACCGAGACGGTCTGGATCGACAGGTTGAACAGGTTTCTGGGCGTCAGAAAACGGCCATCCGTTACGATGTTGAAGCCGATGCAAAGGATGATAAAGGCGCCGATCATGCCCAATAGCCGCATGTCCAGTTCCAGTTGCTGGAACAGGTTGGCCTTTGCTTTTTGGGGTACCGGCTGAGACGAAGTTTCGGTCATATCCGATCTTTCATGTTCAGCTATGGTCTCTGGCCCGGCCTTGCGGGCCAGAGACGTTATGGTTTGGAGACTTGACTTAGTTGCAGGGTGCAGGGCCGTTTTCGACGCCCTGGCACAGGTCTTCCAGCGGAATCCAGCCAGCATCGACCACAACGGACAGGTTGTCTTTTGTGATCGGCACAGGCGCCAGGAAGACTGACGTCATCTCAGTCCCACCGGGCGAAGTCCAGCTGACCGCGCCTTCGACGTCCGCCGCAGCCGTTCCACCACTCAGCGCGACCGCGATTTCACCTGCGGCCTTGCCCAGTTCGCGTGCGTCTTTCCAGACCGAGACGGTTTGTGTGCCTTTGGCCACCCGGTTCAGCGCCGCATGGTCGCCATCCTGACCCGACACCGGAATACCGTCCATACCTTGCGCGGTCAGTGCAGCAACTACACCGCCTGCGGTTCCGTCATTTGACGCGACCACAGCATCGACTTTGTTTTCGTTGGCGGTCAGGATCTGTTCCATGTTGCGCTGCGCGTTCGCAGGCAGCCAGCCGTCGGTATAGGCTTCGCCAACGATCACAATGTCACCACTGTCAACAGCACCCTGAATAATCTCCTGTTGACCACCGCGCAGGAAATCCGCGTTCGGATCGGTGGGCGAGCCCTTGATCATCACATAGTTGCCTTTGGGCATGGCGTCGAACACCGCACGCGCCTGCATACGACCGACTTCGACATTGTCAAAAGTCAGGTAGAAGGCCCGATCATCTTCGATCAGACGGTCATACGCGATGACTGGGATACCTTCGTCGGCCGCAGCCTGAACAGCCGGTCCGATGGCCTGAGAATCCTGCGCCAGAATGATCAGCGCATCAACGCCCTGGGCGATCAGGCTTTCAATATCCGACAACTGCTTGGCCGACGACGATTGCGCATCTGCCGAAATATACTCGGCACCGCCTGCCTCAAGCGCGGCTTTGATTGCCGCTTCGTCGGTTTTCCAGCGCTCTTCCTGGAAGTTCGACCAGCTGACACCGACCGTGGTTTCTGCAAACGCAACCGTCCCCATCAGGACGGCCACAGCAGAAGCGCTGAGAATTCGTTTCATGATTTCCTCCCGGTTTATCGAGCCATCGCTTCATGATTCGTGGCTCTCACAGTTCTGAGTAGCATATTTATTTCAGTGAGTAAAATATTTATGCTACCCGAAAGAAGAAAAACCGCTTACGCTTGGGAAATCACCAGATTCGCGAGGGCAGGATGCTGAAAAGCAAGGTTTCTTCAAACGCTACGGATCAACGAAACATCACCCGCTTGCGCGTGCTGGAACAAATCCGGTCGACCGGAGCGATATCGCGGATCGACATTGCAAGCGCGCTTGAGACCAGCCCAGCGACAGTGACAGCGGCAACGTCAGATCTGCTTTCAGCTGGTCTGATTCAGGAAATCGAAAGCGAAACACCGTCAAAATCCGCGCGCCGCGGCAGACCACGTGTGCTGCTGAAACTGCATGGCGGATGTCACTTGATTGCAGGTGTAAAAGTGGCCCGGCACCAGATTTCAGTCATCCTGGTCGATTTTGAAGGCACCGAGATCATCTCCTACACACATCCGTTGGAAGAGGCCCGGATGGCCCCGGAGGCGTTTGCAATAAAGATATGCACGGCGCTGGAACAGGCCTGCGCGTCTGCAAGCTGGTCCCTGACAGAGGTCTCCGGCGTCTGCATCGGGATTGCCGGACTGGTCGACGCAGAGCGGAATTTTGTACATTGGTCATCTTCGCTGACAGAGCGCAACGTGGATCTGAGCCCGCTTCTGTCCCAAACGCTCCCCTGCCCCGCATTTATCGAGAATGACGCCAATCTGGTTGCAAAGGCCGAACAGCTTTTCGGTCTTGGCAAAGGGCTGAAGAACTTTCTGGTTGTCACGATAGAACACGGCATTGGTCTGGGCATTGTTTTGGATGGCAAGCTTTATCGCGGCGAGCGCGGCTGCGGCGCGGAATTCGGGCATGTCAAAGTTCAGCTGGATGGCGCATTGTGCCAGTGCGGGCAACGCGGATGCCTTGAAGCTTATGTTGGGGAATATGCCCTGATCCGCGAGGCAACCATTGCCAGCCAGGCAACTGACCCGCACACTCTTGCTGATATTCACGCAGCCGCCCAATCCGGTGATGCCCGGTCCGTTTCCGTTCTGTCCCGCGCTGGCCAGATGTTTGGAATGGGGCTTTCCAACTTGATCAATCTGTTCGATCCGGAATGTATCATCCTGTCCGGCACCCGAGGCAGCTTTGAATACCTACATTCTGAGGCAGTGATGACCCGTATCAAAAACGGTGTCGTCAGCGTTGACGCGCCACTGCCTGAAATCAACGTAAACCATTGGGGGGATTCAATGTGGGCAAAAGGGGCAGCAGCCTATGGGATCGAACAGGTCTCGATCCTGAAAGTCAGGGAACTGGCGGAAAATGCGAGTTGAACTGACGATCCTGCTAGCGACAGCGTCTGCCGCCACGGCCGACATCAACCTTCCGCAGTTTCACAGCGTCGACGTCCCCAGCCATGTTTACGACGGCGGATGGGAGCACTTCGTGGGCGGAGGCATCGCCGTTTTCGACTGCAATGGTGATGATCGGCCCGAACTGTTTGCCGCAGGGGGAACCAACCCGGCGCAATTGTTTGTCAACACATCAGGACCCGATGTCAGTTTTCGGTCAGAAACGACAAGCGCACTGTCCCTGACCGGCGTGACTGGCGCCTACCCAGTGGATATCGATGGGGACGGGTTTCTGGATCTGGCGGTTTTGCGCGTTGGCGAGGACGTTTTGTTGCGTGGCAAAGCGAATTGCGCATTTGAACCGTTCACCTCGTTGAATTTCCAGTCTCAGGATCACTGGACCACCGGTTTTTCCGCCACCTGGGAAAGTGGTCAAACCCTGCCGACACTGGCTTTTGGAACATATGTCGACCGAACCAATCCCAATGGCCCGTTTGAAACCTGCGGGCCGACGCTTTTGTATCGCCCCGAAGGGACGGCCTATGGCCCGCCTCTCCACCTGGTACCGGGACATTGTTCCTTGTCCATTCTGTTTTCCGACTGGGCGCGCACCGGGCGCGCGGACTTGCGTGTCAGTAACGACCGCCATTACTATGTGCGCGGCGGGCAAGAGCAGCTTTGGGCTATGGAAGACACGCCACGCCTTTACGCGCCGGAAGATGGGTGGCTGCCCTATTCGATCTGGGGCATGGGGATTGCATCAAGGGATATATCAGGGGACGGCTTCCCGGATGTTTACCTGACCTCGATGGGGGACCAGAAGTTTCAGATCTTTGATCCCACGGCCGAGGGACCGACATGGCGCGACGCGACTTATGACCGGGGGACAACGGCGCACAGGCCACATGTCGGTGGCGACGGTCGCCCGTCAACCGGCTGGCATGCGCAGTTCGGCGACGTCAATAACGACGCGCGCGACGACATATTTGTCGCCAAGGGCAATGTCGAACAGATGCCCGATGCGGCGCAAACCGACCCCAACAACCTGTTGCTGCAATCCGCAAATGGCCAGTTTTTCGAAGCTGCCTCAGCGGCGGGTGTCGCCTCCATGGGCAAGTCCCGCGGTGGGGCCTTGGCCGACCTGAATGGGGATGGATCACTTGATCTGGTGGTGGTCAATCGCGGGTCAGAGCTTGAGATATTTCAGAACGAACAACAGCTTGGAAACTGGGTTCAGGTTGATCTTGGCCAGGATCGTCCCAACCGCGCAGCTGTCGGCAGCTTCATCGAAGTCAAAACCTCCGACAGAGTCCAAACGCGGGAAGTGACCATTGGCGGTGGTCACGCAAGTGGCATCTCTGGGCTTCACCACTTTGGTCTGGGCAACGCGGACGAACTGGAGCTGCGGGTTATCTGGCCAGACGGCACGGTTGGTGATTGGCAGACCTTCAGAAGCAACCAAGTGCTTCGCATCGACCGCTGATCATTGATCAACAGGCAAACCGCTGGGCACATGCGCAGGCACACCTAGCCGGACTGCCGGGTCTTCCAGTGTGCTGAGGAAACTTAGAATGGCGTTCACCTCGTCATCACTCAGGCTGATTGGGGCCAGTTCATTCGACGCTGCAATCGCCTCGATCAACGTGGGGTCGAGCAAGGCTTTTTGATCTTCCGCGCCCGGAAACTCTGGCAACGCTGCTTTTTCGATCGAGTAGCTGCGCAAAGCTGCGACCGGATCCAGATGATGACGGACAACATCTTCAAGCCGCGCGTAGGCTCCGTTGTGACCATAGGGTGCCGTCAGGGTTACATTACGCAAGGATGGCGTGCGAAATGTGAAGGCGTCATCCGCATTGCCCGTCACACGCAATCGCCCGTCATCGCGAACATGGTTCTCGAACCGGGCGGCTTTTCCCGGCCCGATTTGCGGCATGGCGATAGAATGAAACCCATGATCCGTCTGGAACCAGCCGGAATGGCAGGTGCTGCACCCGGCCTTGCCGAAAAAAAGGTCGAGCCCCATTTGTGCCTGTTCGGGCAGCGCCTCTTTCCCCTGCATCGCGCGATCAAACAGGCTGTTGTCAGCGCGCCATTCAAAGGCGATGAAATCGGCAATGATATTGGCGATTGCGGTAAAAGTGATCTCTTCTCCGGGCGCGAGCTGGTCAAAGCGCGCCCTGTATTCCGGGATTGCGGCAACACGCGCCGCGATAAGCTCCCATGCGCCGTCCTTTTGGGTCAGCAACCCAAGACGTACGGCTTTGCTCACTTCGTTTTCCGAATAGTGGCCGGCCATTTCGTCAGCCGACAAGACCGGGAACATCGCTTGCGCGGCCAGTGCAGATTGGAAGCCCGGCCTCATATCTGTGCCCAAGGGCGTTCTGAACCCGTCAGGCTGTGACGGGTCTGCCTCAAGACGCCCGTCATGAAAGAAGGTGGTGAATTCCAGCGCCCCAAGGTTCCACAGCCCCGGTGCATTTCGGGGAATGCGCTGCTCGGGCATGTTTTCCTGATCAAGCCTGCGCGCTGCCCCCAGCCCCACACCGCCTTCACCGATACCCAGAGACAGCGCGTCTGACGTTCCCAGTTTCGGATGATGACAAGTGGCGCAGCTGATGTTTTTGTTCCCTGACAGGATCGGGTCGTAAAACAGCAACTGTCCCAGTTCGACCTTGGCAAGGTCCGGTTCTACAAATTGAGGAAGCGGCCCGAGGTCTTGCGCCTGCGCCGCCGACAGTGTCACGCAAAGGGCCAGAGCATATACCGATATCGCAACTTTCATACCTGATCCTCTGCGATTTCCAACGTCAGAACTTGTTTATACGGTCGGTCCGGTGAATGGATAACAGACGGAAACGAGGGGTGGTTCACAGCGTCCGTGTAACCGGAAGGTTCAATGCAAAGCCCTGCGCATGGCGTGAATGGATCAGACAGATGCGCGGCGGAATAGACCTGCGCGCCGGGCTGATCAGAGTAAACATTCATGCGCAAACCTGACGGTGTTTCGACTGTGGCAACCGGTCGATCGAAATTGCCCGCCTTTTCAAACACGAAGTAGTGGTCAAGGCCGCGCCCTTCATCACCGATAACGCGCGGGGATGAGAATTCCAGCGCTTGCGTTTCAAGCTCATTCACGACGCCTGTCGGAATGGAGTTGTCGTCCAGTTGCAGTACCCGCTTGGAATTCAGGGTCAAACGGCTGTCAAGAATACCGCTTTGGCACCCCAGAGTATAGTAATTGTGCTGCGCAATGCTGATCGGTGTAGGCCGGTCCGGCCATGCGGTGATCGTGTAAGTCAGCCGTGGAAAAGCCAGCTCGACATGAATCTCGAACCTGATTTCTCCGGGAAAACCGTCAGCGCCGTCAGGTGACGTCAAGGACAGAACCGCACGGTTCGGCTTGGTCTTCCTGATAATCCAGTGGCTGCGTGACAGCCCGACCACACCGCCATGCAGCGTGTTTTCCCCCTCATTCGCCGTCAGGCGATAAGCGGCATCCTGCATATTAAACTTTGCGCCACCGATCCGATTGGCGACGCGACCCACGATTGCACCCAGAAAATACGGGTCCGCCAAGTATTCCTGCGGGTTTGGATAGCCCAGGATCAAGGGCGTTTCACCGATCCACCACCCTTGTGTGATCGCCCCATAGCTCAGCAGGGAAACCGACATCGCACCATCTTCCAGAACAACCTGTTCGATGGGTAGGGAAGTGACGCCCTTCATCATGGCGCAGACAAGGGGGATAGTGCCGCATAAAACTGGCGGTATCTTTGATATTCAGCCTCATAGGCATCGAATAACCCCGCGCGCGGCTGAACAATTTCAGAGATTTCTGGCGATGTCATGAACTCCACCGGATCTGCGCCGTTTACTGCACAGGCAGCAAGGCGCGCCGCGCCGATGGCGGCTCCGAATTCACTGCCTTTGGGCAAGGCAAGCGGGACGCTCAGAACAGTTGCCAGCGTCTCGACCCAGAACCGGGATCGTGCGCCCCCGCCCACGACCATCAGGCTTTCAGGTTTTGTTCCCGTGCTCCTGAGGGCTTCAAGGCAATCGCGCAGCGCGAATGAGACACCTTCCATCACGGACTGTGCAAGATCCTCTGGATCTGACGCAATATCCAGCCCCATAAACGCCCCCCGGATAGCGCTGTCATTATGAGGGGTACGTTCCCCCGACAGATATGGCAGGAACTTGGTCTTCGACGGCCCGGTGACGGTATCCGGCAACGCCGATGCGAGTGCACCAACGGATTGGCCGAGGTTCCGGGACAGCCAGTTCAGACTGTTGGTCGCCGACAGGATGACACCCATTTGAATCCAGTGGTCCGGCACCGCGTGGCAGAAGCAGTGAACCGCCGTTTCCGGTGCGGGCGCGTAACTGTCCTTGGCAACCAGCAGCACACCCGACGTTCCCAGCGATAGAAAACCGCTGCCTTCGGCGATACTTCCAATACCACAGGCCGCCGCCGCGTTGTCGCCTGCCCCGCCGGCAACAACAACGGGTCCGGTCAGACCCCAGTGCTGCAAAATCTCCGCCCTCAGCTCGCCCCCGGCAGCGCTGCCTTCGACCAGTTCCGGCATCTGATCCCGACGCATATGGCTGAGCTCAAGCGCTGTTTCCGACCATTCACGGCATCCGACGTCCAACCACGCGGTACCCGCGCTATCGGACATGTCGCTGATGTAATCTCCGGTCAGCCAGAAGCGCAAATAATCTTTGGGGAGCAAGACTTTGGCCGTCTTTTCAAAAACGTCAGGTTCATGCCTGCGCACCCATTCCAGTTTAGGCGCAGTGAAGCCGGGAAAAACGATGTTTCCGGTGATCGATCGCATCGCGGAAAGCGCATCCAGTTCGGCAGCTTCACGGGCAGACCTTGTGTCGTTCCAAAGGATACAGGGCCTCAAGACGCGACCCTGTCGGTCCAGAAGCGTTGCGCCATGCATATGTCCGCTCAGACCAATGCCCCGCACTGCCGAAAACGCAGCGCCGTTTTGCCCGCGCAACTGGGCAACGACCTTTTGACACGCTTCAACCCAATCCGCAGGTTCCTGCTCTGACCAGCCCGGATGCGGTGTCGATGTGTTCACGCTCGCTTCGGCCTCGGCAACGACGTCGCCGTCTTCACTGACCACAATTCCCCGAAGACCTGACGTCCCCAAATCAAGACCGAGATACACCTGTTCCTCCCACTTGTAAGCCGCAATACTGTAGGCAACAGAAACCCAGTTTTGCAAAGGCATCAGGTTTCACTGGCATAGTTTGCGCTAACATAACAGGGTGAAACAAGACAAGGCACATAAAAATTGATGCCGTTCTGGACAGCACTGAATGACCGGGAACCAGACAGCGACCAATACGAAGGGGCCCGGTAAGAGGTGACCTGAACTAAGCCGCAGGAGAAATTTTTTGCGATTGTCTGGCGCTATGTTTCCGTAAAAAATTCGGAACGTTCTCATCTTACTGATTTCGGGCAGGCAGAGCGTCTGACACCATGATCAGTCGCAAGAAGGAAATCGGCGAATGAAATCACATGCCAAAGTTGTTGTCGTTGGCGGCGGATGTGTGGGCGCGTCCATTCTGTATGGGCTGACACAGCACGGCTGTAGCGATGCGGTGATGCTGGAACGAACCACGCTGACCTCAGGCTCGACCTGGCATGCGGCCGGTCTGCTGGTCACCTTCGTGCGGTCCCATAACGTGTCGAAGATGACGATGGAAACCATCCGCATCTATTCCGAAGTCGAACAGAAGATGGGTGCATCGGTAGGCTTGCGCAAAGTGGGTCAGCTGCGCGTTGCCAACACCCAGGAACGTTGGGATGAATTCCAGTCATATATCTCGATTGCCGAGGCCGCCGGTGTGCCCTGCAAACTGTTGACTCCAGCGGAAATTGCCGATGTTCATCCCCTTCTGAGCCAGTCCGAGCATATTCGTGGCGGCATCCTGCATACCGAGGACGGCTATGTGAACCCGGCCGACATCACCATGGCAATGGCAAAGCTGGCGCGGGATGCAGGCGCCACAATCTGTCAGAACACCGAAGCACAGGCGTATGAAAGGCTGGAAAGCGGTCATTGGAAAGTGACCACCAATCAGGGTGAGATCACGTGCGAGCATCTGGTTTTTGCCACCGGCAACTATGCCCGTGAAAATGCCCGGCGTGTTGGGCTGGACCTGCCCTGCATTCCTATCGTTCACCAGTACTGGACCACGGAAACCGTTCCACTGCTCAAGGAACGTCGCGCGCAGGGTTTGCCCGAGTTCCCGATCCTGCGGGATGAAGATTACGGCGCATATCTGCGCGAAGATGTCGGTGGCATTCAGTTCGGGCCCTATGAATTCACCAAGGACCTAAAGCTGTTTGCCGAAGACCGCGTGCCACCTGACTTTGGCGCAGACCTCTTGCCCGAGGATTTCGATGCCGTGGAAACCCAATGGGCACGGGCAATCGAACGGGTTCCAGTTCTTGGCGAGGTGGGCATCAAGGCCAACACGCGCGGCCCCTTCCAAATGACGCCGGACGAATTGCCACTTGCCGGGCCAGCGCCGGGGTACAAAAACCTGTGGCTGGCCGAAGGGATGCCCGGTGGCATTCTGTGGGGCGGCACCGTGGGCGAACGGCTGGCCCGCTGGATCGTCGACGGTGATCCGGGCATGGACATGTCGGAACTGGACCCGCGCCGTTTCTCTGACTACGCCTCCAAACGCTGGACCATGGATAAGGTTCGCGAAACCTGGGGCACACATATGAACGCGCATATCCCCGGCGAAGATTTCCCGGACGCGCGCCCAATGAAAACCGTGGGGTCTTACGATCTGCTGACGGCGCATGGCGCAGTCTGGACCAGCTTCAACGGCTATGAATTCCCGCGCTGGTTCGCCAAATCGCCGCAAGAGGCGATCCCAGAACATTCTTTCCGCCGCACTCACCACATGGAACGCGTTCAGGAGGAAGTACGTTCCACCCGCGAGGCGGCCGGGTTCATCGAGATGTCGCCGATGACCAAGTTTACTGTACGCGGTCCCGGCGCCGCGCGGTGGCTGGATGGTCTGATGGCAAACAAATTGCCCAAAGTGGGCCGGATGAACCTGTCGCTCTTGTTGAATCCAAAAGGTGGCATGGATGCGGAATACACAGTTGTCCGCTATGCCGAGAATGATTTTTACCTGGTCTCTACCCCGAATTGGCGCGCCTATAACTGGGATCAGCTGCTACGCCTGCTACCACAAGATCAATCGGTTATCCTTGAAGACGTTTCGGAACAGTTGGGTGTGATCGCGCTGGCCGGTCCCAAGGCGCGCGAGATTTTGCAACCATTGACCGACAACGATTTGTCTAATGCTGCTTTTCCCTGGCTCTCTGCACAAAAAGGTGAAGTAGGCTATGCCAAAGACGTTCACCTGCTTCGGGTATCTTACACAGGCGAGTTGGGTTGGGAACTGCACCATCCGGTCGGGTATAACCGCCACCTTGTCGACCTGCTTTTGAAAGCCGGTGTAAAACCCTTCGGTCTTGAGGCTTTGGAATCCATGCGCCTTGAAAAATCCTATCGCGCCATCAACCGCGAGATTTGCAAGGACATGACACCGTATGAGGCCAGCCTTGATCGGTTTGTTGTCACCGAGGGGCGAGAGTTCATCGGAAAAGCGGCGTTGGAGAAGCAGAGAAGCGAGGGCAATCACAAACGGCTGGTCACGTTGAAACTTCCCTTTGGTGAAACTTCGGTGATGTTCGATGAAGGCGTTTATGCAAACGGTGAACTGATCGGGCACGTTACGTCGGGCGGGTTCTCTTATTATTGCCACCACGACATAGCGATGGCACTTGTACCAAACGATATGACCGCGCCGGGTAAACGGATGCAGGTGTTGGTCCATAACGAAATGCGCGATGCCGAGGTGATCGATACTTGCGCCGTTGATCCCACCAGCGCGCGTGCGCGTGCCTGACCCCTGAAGTAAAAAGACTGGATTTGAAAAGATGACCGAACAATCGACCAATACGCTTTCTCTTGCCGAGGTTCGGGCGCTGGCGAAATCCGTACTTGTTTCTGCCGGTGTAAACGCGCAGGGCAGCGATATTCTGGCCGACATTGTTACCCGGTCCGAGCGGGACGGTCCGCGCAGCCACGGATTGCGTATGCTGCCGGTCTATGTCCAAAGCTTCACCTCGGGCTATGCAAACGGCAATGCGAAACCCAAGATAGAAAAGGTTGCCCCGGGCGTTCTGCGCTGTGACGCAGATAACGGGTACTATCAGGTCGCCACAGCAGAAGCCCGCGACGCGTTGATCGAAATGACGCAGGAAAACGGCATTGCCGCTTTCTCCTGCGCAAATTGCCACCATCTGGGCGCGTTGCGGTTTGACACCGAACCGCTGGCCGAAGCGGGTCTGGTGGCGTTTGCCGTGATCAACTCTTTGTCCATGGTTGTGCCGCAAGGTGGGGTGCGCCCGGTATTTGGCACCAACCCGATGTCTTTTGCCTGCCCACGCGAGGACGGTGCGCCGATAGTCTGGGATCAGGCGTCTTCAATGGTTGCTTTGATGGATATCCGCATGGCCGCAGCCGAAGGGCACGACCTGCCCCGCCCTGCCGGGCTGGACCCTGACGGCGCACCCAGCACGGACCCGAACGCCATTCTGGAAACCCGCAGCCTGTTACCTTTTGGCGAGCACAAGGGCGCCGCAATCGCTTTCATGGTTGAAGTGTTGGGTGCAGCTCTGGCTGGTGGAACCCTTTCCGTAGACAATCAGGAACGCGAGGCGTTCGGGGCCCTGAACATCAAGGGCGGCGCAACACTGATTGCGATTGATCCGACGAGGTTCGGCAACGCGGCCTTCAATCAATATATCACGCGCATTTGCGCAGAAATTGTAGGCAACGGGAACGCCCGTGTTCCGGGTGACGGGCGTCTGGCCAAACGGGCGGCAGCCGAAGCTGAAGGTGTTGTGGTCAGCACCGAGGTTCTGGCCGCGTTAAACGCGTCCTGAAATACCCGCGCTTAGCTGACTGGCTAGAGAGCCTTCCTCCGACACGGGCGGCTTCAAGCGCCAATCCTGCTGTGCCCAGGAGGCAATCTTGCCGAGCCAATCACGGATGCGACAAACCATTCCCCCTCGGAACGGCGGTCCGTTGTGACCTGAGATGTCGTACCTATCGACCGCCGCCCGAAACAAACAGCCTGGAGAAGAAATCAAACAGGTCAGCGTGACACTCCAGAGGCAAAACATGCGCCACATATTGGTCCGGTCTGACGACGACCATACAGCCCTTTGTCCGGTCAATTCCGCGCATTTCGTAGATGTTTTCGCGCCTCTTGTGATCAACGCAAAAAACCTTCTCGAAGTCGCGCAGGCCATACCTGCCCTTCTCGGGTTTCAAAAGAGACGGCATATCCTCATAGGCCAGCGATTTGAAATCCTGTGGGAAGATGGCCCGTAGATCTATCAAACCGTCGATGTCTTCGTCAGGGCGCGTAAACCGTCGCAGAGGAGAGTTCGGATCGCTTTGCAAAGCCTCGCAAAGGTGATGGATCGATCCGTCTTGCCTACCTGCGTCTCCCTGTTCTGCGAAGGCATAGAGCCTCCAACGCGCATCCGCTTCGGCCACATGTCCCAATTGCATAGGCATGGCATCCGCAAGCCGGACAACTGGTGCGGAATGAAATCGCTTGCCTATGACCAGCCCACGCGCCAGATGCTGGTGAACCGGTTCGGCGACCAAGTCCGAAGGCCCATAATGAACCGAAAGCCCGCCGGTAAATTCCAGATTTTCGATAAACTGTTTTTGAAATCGGGGCATGTCGGTGCCGTCAAGCTCTGACTCGCCCGGTGGCGCACTCATGATCCGGGCCCAATTATGGTCGGTTTCGACCAGTCTTTTGGCCTCTTGCAAACGCTCGGCCGAGTAGCTGTGAAGAAGATCAGGCTTTGATCTTCCCGTCAGCACATGCACCAGTTTCCAGCCCAGGTTGAATGTATCGCCCATCGACACGTTCATCCCCTGACCCGCCTTGGGGCTATGGGTGTGGCAGGCGTCGCCCGCCGTGAACACGCGCGGGGTGCGTGTCGCAATTTCATGCTGCGGAACATCGTCGAACTTGTCGGTCAACCTGTGCCCAATCTCGTAGACCGACCACCAAACGACTTCTTTTACGTCGATGGAAAAAGGACGCATGATCCGGTTCGCGGCAGCGATGATATGGTCAGCCGTCAGATTGCGGTTGGCGACCCGCTCATCCGGGTTCAGCTTGTCAAGCTCGACATACATTCGGAACAAGTATCCGCCCTCGCGCGGAAGGATCAGAACGTTTCCTTCCGAAGCCGATTGAACAAGGCATTTCCGCCGCAAATCGGGAAAATCGGAATTCGCCAATATGTCCATAACGCCCCACGCCTGATGTGCGGCGTCGCCTTGCAGCTTACCCCCGATAGCCCTGCGCACATTGCTGCGTGCACCGTCACAGCCTACGACATAGTTCGCACGTACTGTAAGCCGTTCAACCACGTCGCCATTTTCGCCCAAGCGTTCAAGCTCTGCCGTGACGGGATGATCCGTGGAACCGGTATCAATCGTCAAATCGCTGACACGAAGCCCGTAATGGGGTTGCAGCCGCGTTGGAGCGTTTCTCATCACGTCCAGAAACAGCTCATGAATCCGGGCCTGATTCATCAAGGTATGTGGCATCTCGGATTGATCGTCGGCCACGTCCTGCACCGTGCCCGCCCGGCGGATGTGGCCCGGGCTTGTGGGATCGGGCGTCCAGAATGCCGTTTGGTTGACCCAATATGCTTCACGCTTCACTTTCTCAGCGAAACCAAACGCCTGAAACATCTCCATCGAGCGGACGTTGACGCCATCCGCCTGGCCTTTCTCCATCGGACCCGGCTTTTGATCCACGATCATTGTCGAAATTGCTGCAAACCCGGCCAGTTGCGCCGCAAGGCAAAGCCCGGCCGGTCCACAACCCGCTATCAGAACATCAACCTTTTCGGGGATGGTTGCGGGGTGGTTGTGGTGACCGAACGCAGCCGGTTTGATATCCGGATCACCCGGACGAAATCCATCAACGTAATATTGCATTGCCCCCTCCTCCGCAGGTTCACGCAATTTTAATAACTATACTTACTATTTCTTGTCAACAAAGATATGTACACTCACTAATTGCCGCGGTAGTTCTGGAAAAAGTGACGGCTTAAAGTGATTTCGGAGGTTTTGAATGAGCATTTACGGAATGGCGGGCCACCTCATCCGCAGGCTCAATCAGATTTCAACCCACGTGTTCTCGGTCCGGATGCAGGAGGCCGGGATCGACCTTACATCCGTTCAGTACGCAGCACTTGAAACAATTCGCGCCGAACCCGGCATTGATCAGGCCACAATCGCGGCGAAAATCGCCTATGACCGCGCAACAATCGGCGGGGTTATCGACCGGCTGGAGCAGAAAAACTACGTCAAACGCTCGGTCAGTCAACGTGACAGACGCGCGCGAGAGGTCACCTTATCCGAAAAAGGAAAAGACATCCTAGCGGCAGCTGCGCCAGTCGTAATTGACCTGCAAAACGAGATCATCGAAGGGCTAACTCCGAATGAACGCGAAACTTTCCTGAAGCTCGCAGGCAAGGCAGTTGAAGCTGCCACCGACGATAACACACGGTCTTGAATTCCACTGCGGGCGCTGGTCCAATTGAAACAAGGAAAGCAAAACCACCGTTTTCGCACTTTAGTTACCGAAAACAGAAACTATAATCTAAGAAATCTCAATTTACCTTTGAGCCAACCGAGGGCAATGTAATCCTGAGAGGATAACTTGGCGTCCGCGCAAAACCTGTCTGTTGCGTAGCGTTTCGACGAAAAGGTTCACATGTGTGAGCATTCTGTTTTCCGAAAAGGACCTGAAACCAAACACTAAGAAAGTGGATCAAAATCGTTATAAAACATAACTAATATGAGCAATCATGAACAGGGGATGATACTCATAGGTCATCTAGGGAGGAGACCATGACCAACTTGCGCAGAACCATACTCAAATCTGCAGTGGCGGCGATAGCTTTCGGCGCCATGTCAACAACTGCCATCGCGGCCGAAGTGACACTGCGGATGCACCAATTCCTGCCAGCACAAGCCAACGTACCCAAGAACGTTCTGGATGTCTGGGCCGACAAGGTCGAAGCGGATTCGGATGGCCGGATCGAAATTCAAAGGTTTCCGTCCATGCAGCTCGGGGGCAAACCCCCCGAACTGATCGACCAGGCCATTGATGGTGTGGCCGACATTGTCTGGACGGTGTCCGGATATACGCCGGGCCGCTTTCCCCGGACCGAAGTGTTCGAACTGCCGTTCACTATGACCAATGCCGAAGCCGTCTCACGCGCCTATTGGGATCTGGCCGAAGAAACCATGATGGACGATGACTTCAAGCAGTTCAAAGTTCTCGGGCTCTGGGTGCACGGGCCCGGTCTGATCCATTCAAAGGAGCCGATCGAAAGCATCGAGGACCTGAATGGCGTAAAGCTACGCGCACCGACACGCGTAACCAACGGCCTTTTCAGCTCGCTTGGCGCAACCCCGGTTGGCATGCCCGTTCCTGCGGTACCTGAAGCGCTGTCCAAAGGCGTGATCGACGCCACTGTGATTCCCTGGGAAGTGACCGGCGCCCTGAAGGTCAACGAACTGGTCGGAAACCACACGACTTTTGGCGATGACACGCTATACACCACCACCTTCATCTTCGCGATGAACAAGGACCGCTGGGATGCACTGCCGGATGATCTGAAGGCCGTCATCGACGCCAACTCGGGCGCTGAATTCTCGGCCTTCGCAGGCAAGCAGATGCAGGCCGATGATGACGGGCCACACAAGCAGGCGATGGAACGCGGCAACAACATCATCACGCTGAGCCCGGAACAAGTTGCTGAATGGAAGGCAGCATCACAGCCGACCACTGACGCCTGGATCGCCGAGATGGATGAAAAAGGTCTGGACGGAACCGGCTTGCGCGCCCGCGCGCTCGAACTGATTTCGCAATACTCCGGCAACTGATCCGGTCGCTCTTCCGGCGCTATTTCCCGCTGGGAGAGCAATCCCTTTGGAGTTGATCATGCAGAAACTGGTTGAGCGCATCGCGCGCTTCATGGCCGTTCTTGGCGGTGTGGTTCTGACTGCGCTGGTCCTGCTGACCTGTGTCAGCGTGCTGGGGCGCGGCTTGAACACGCTGGGTCACTCGGACATTCTGACGTCACTGTCGGAAGCAGCGGCAAATGCGCTGATTGCATCGGGCGTCGGGCCGGTGAATGGCGATTTTGAACTGGTCGAAGCCGGCGTTGCGTTCGCCATATTCTCGTTCCTGCCGATCTGCCAGCTCTATGGCTCTCACGCCACGGTCGATGTATTCACAAACGCCCTTCCGGCTAAGGTGAACAAGGTGATCATCACGTTCTGGGAAATCATCCTGTCGCTTGTCATCCTTTTGATTACATGGCGCCTGTTTGTCGGCATGCAAAACAAACTGGACTATGGTGAAACGACCTTTCTGCTGCAATTTCCGGTTTGGTGGGCCTATGGGCTAAGCTTTGTTGCCGCCCTTGTCGCATCACTTGTTGCTGTCTATTGCGCCGTCGCGCAGGTCATCGAGCTTGTCACCGGGCGTCATATCCTGCCCTATCGCGGGGAGGCCGCACATTGACCATGCTCGAACTGGGCTACGTGTCCTTTCCCGTACTTCTGATCATGATTTTCCTGCGCGCACCGATTGGCCTTGCCATGTTGCTATGCGGGATTGGCGGGCTGTATTTTGCCATGGGTGGCACCAGCATGTTCATGGCCAAGCTCAAAACCGAAACCTACTCAACCTTTTCCAGCTATTCGTTGACGATCATTCCGATGTTCTTGCTGATGGGGCAGTTCGCGACATTGTCGGGCATGTCTTCGGCCTTGTTCAAAGCGGCTGAAAGCTGGCTGGGCCACCGCAAAGGAGGCGTCGCCATGGCGGCAGTCGGCGCTTGTGCCGGATTTGGCGCAATCTGCGGGTCCTCCCTTGCCACCGCCGCGACGATGAGCCGTGTCGCGCTACCCGAACTGCGCCGTTACGGCTATTCCGGCGGGTTTTCGACCGCAACGCTTGCTGCTGGCGGCACATTGGGCATTCTGATCCCGCCTTCGGTGATCCTTGTGATCTATGCGATCCTGACGGAACAGAATATCGCCAAGCTGTTTCTCGCGGCCTTTGTCCCCGGCATTCTGGCAGCGCTCGGCTATATCATCACGATTTCGATCTATGTGCGCATGTATCCTGACGCCGCCGGCACCCGCGAAGCGATCCCATATCCTGAACGCGTACGGGCACTGCTGGATGTCTGGCCTGTCCTGCTGGTTTTTGGCCTTGTTGTTGGTGGCATCTATCTTGGCTGGTTCACCCCAACCGAAGGCGCAGCCGTGGGGGCGGCGGGAACCGGGTTGATCGCTCTGATCTCGGGCAATCTGAACTGGCAGGTCTTCGTCGAAAGCATCATTGCCACGGCCTCAAGCACGGCGATGATCTTCTTCATCGTGTTGGGCGCAGGGCTGTATAACAGTTTCCTAGCGCTCACTCAGGTACCGCAGGAACTGTCTGGCTGGGTCGTTGGACTTGGGCTCAGCCCGTGGATGGTGTTGTGCCTGATCCTGGTGTTCTATCTGATCTTCGGGTGTCTGATGGACAGCCTGTCAATGATCCTGCTGACAATCCCGATCTTCTTTCCGGTCATCAGCGCACTGGATTTCGGCATGAGCCCCGAACATGTGGCCATCTGGTTCGGTATTCTGGTTCTGATCGTTGTCGAGGTCGGGCTGATCACCCCTCCGGTCGGAATGAATCTGTTCATTATCAACGCTATGGATCGTTCAACCCCGATGACCCAAACTTACAAGGCAGTGATGTGGTTCGTCACCTCTGACATCATTCGGGTCATGATCCTGGTGCTGTTTCCAGCCATTACCCTGTTCCTGATCCCCTAGCTTAGACACCAACAGCGGTCCGGAGCAGGCCCATCCGAAAATAGGTATGAGATACAACAATGATTGAGCATACTAAATTGGAGAGAGCACCATGCAGTTAAGTGGATGTGTCGCGCTGGTCACCGGCGGCGGAAGCGGGTTGGGCGCTGCAACGGCACGGCATTTCGCCACCAGCGGAGCAAAGGTTGCCGTTTTGGATTTCAATGCTGACGGTGCGAAGGCAGTCGCTGACGAAATTGGTGGCCTTGCCCTGCAAGCCGATGTCAGTGACGAGGCCTCCGTCAGTGCCGCGTTTGAGACGGCAGTATCCCATTTCGGGTCGGCGCCCAGAATCGCCGTCAGTTGTGCAGGCGTCGGCATGGCGGCCAGGATCGTTGGGCGCGAAGGCAAGCTGTCATTCGACGTGTTCGAGAAAACTCTGCGCGTGAACCTTTTTGGCACCTACAACGTGATGAGCCACGCGGCGAGACACATGGCCGGTCTCGACCCGTTGGCTGACGGTGAACGCGGTGTGATCATCAACACGGCGTCGGTTGCGTGGCAGGACGGTCAATTGGGTCAAGCCGCTTATGCCGCGTCCAAAGGGGCAATCGCTTCGATGTGCCTGCCTGCCGCGCGGGAACTCGCACAGTCGGGTATTCGGGTGATGGCCATCGCACCCGGCCTGTTCCACACGCCAATGATGGAAGGCTTGCCGGAAGAGGTCACTGCCAAGATCACTGCGAACATTCCTTTCCCTGCCCGCCTTGGCGAAGCGCGCGAGTTCGCAATGCTCGCCGAACAGATCGTTGAAAACCCGTTTTTGAATGGCACCACTATTCGACTTGACGGCGCCGTTCGTCTGCCGCCCCGGTAAGGAGTTCCCCATGGACAGCCAAATCCTGAACATTGAGGTCAACGGATCCATCGCGACCCTGACCATGAACCGCCCAGACAAGCGAAACGCGATGTGCGAGGAACTGTTGGGCGCGCTGGATGATTTCTTTTCTGCACCACCCAAAAATGTGCGTGTGGTGATCCTGACCGGAACTGAAGGGCACTATTGTTCCGGGTTGGACCTGTCCGAGCATGTTCATCGTACAGCCGAGGAAAACCTGCATCATTCCCGTCACTGGCACAGCGTCATGGACAAGATCCAGTTTGGTGGGCTTGCGGTTGTCTCGGCCATGTTTGGTGCCGTGATCGGCGGCGGGCTGGAGCTTGCAGCGGCAACACATGTTCGCATCGCTGAACCTTCGACGATCTTTCAGCTTCCCGAAGGCCGCCGCGGAATATTTGTCGGCGGCGGTGCGACCGCGCGGGTCGGTCGCCTGCTGGGGGCCGATCGGATGACCGAGATGATGCTGACCGGCCGCAAATATGGTGCCGATGAAGGGGTATCGCTGGGGCTGGCACATTATAGCGTTGGTGAAGGCGAGGCTTTGGCGCTGGCCCAAACGCTGGCAGGTAAGATTTCCCGAAACGCGCCACTGTCAAACTATCTGATGATTCAGGCGGTCGCACGGATCAATGAAATGTCGCAAAACGACGGGCTGTTTACTGAATCTCTGGCTGCGGCCCTGTCGCAAACAACACCCGATGCGCAGGAGGGGCTGCGGGCCTTTCTTGAAAAGCGCGCCCCGAACTTCAGGTGAACACATGAAAAGGAAACATGAACACACGCCAGAAGACGGCGCGCCAAACACGATTAGCGATGCTACGCTGCGGGGGTTTGTCGGGTATCGCATGAAACGGGCCTTCAATGTGGTGCAGGAAGATCTGACAACAACTCTGCGCCCCTTTGATCTGCGAATGCTGACATATACGGCACTGGTTCTCATCGTCGATAACCCCGGTTTGCGGCAGTCCCAACTGGCTGACGCAATGGATATCGAGCGCCCAAACCTTGTCGTCATCATTGACGAGCTGGAGCGCAGGGAACTGATCGTCCGCGACCGGGTACCCACCGACCGGCGCGCCTATGCCCTCAGGACGACACTGGCGGGAAGGCAATTATATGAAAAGGCCGTCGCCGCGGTTACCGCCCACGAAGGCAAGCTGCTGGCCGGTTTGGATGACGCAACCATCACCACCGTTTTCGATGCCCTCAGGACGATCGAAAAAGCGAGGAAAAGGGGCTGATCATGCAACGCACATCGGAATACCTGGTGCATTCTGTTTCGCGCGAAGATCGGGCCGACGGCTCCATCCTGCTAAAATCGAACCACACTCTTGGTCCTGTCGTCGACAAAACCGGTGTCTGGCTGCACGCCTGGGCCTCGGACGCGCCTGACCGCACGTTCATTGCTGAACGCAGCGGCGCGGGATGGCGCAAGGAAAGCTATGCGACCACGCTTGAAAAGGTGCGAGCCATCGCAAGCTCGCTATTGGGGCGTGGGATGGGGCCTGACACGCCGATCCTGATCATGAGCGGTAACGGTGTCGACCACGGTCTGCTAAGCCTTGCTGCTCAGTATATCGGCATACCAACAGCCCCCGTGGCTGAGCAGTACGCGTTGATCCATGGCGCGCACGGCCGCCTGCGCCATGCCATCGAACTGGTGCGCCCGAAGATGGCCTATGTCGTCGATGCGGATAAATACCGAGAGGCGCTGGAACTGGATGCGCTTCAAGGGGTCGAAATCGTAGCCAGCCGACAAGGCAGGAACAGTCAGGTCACAGCGTTCGACGAACTTCTCAAAGAGGATGTCAGTGTCGATCTTGCGGCCGCCTATGAACTGGTTGGCCCCGACTCCGTCGCCAAGATCCTGATGACCAGCGGTTCAACCTCGGCCCCGAAGGGGGTCATCACGACCCAACGCATGATGTGTGTGAACCAGACCATGCTGGCCGACGCGTTGCCATTTCTGCGCACGCGTCCGCCCCGCGTGGTCGATTGGCTGCCATGGAACCACGTCTTTGGCGGATCACATAATTTCAACATGATGCTCGCCAACGGCGGAAGCTTCTACATCGACGACGGCAAACCGGTAGCTGGTCTGTTTGAGCGGACGCTGGAAAACATGTCCATGGTCACCGGCACGCTCAGCTTCAATGTTCCCGTAGGTTACGGCATGCTGCTGGGCGCATTGCAGCGGGATGGCGATTTGCGTCGGCGGTTCTTCGAAGAACTTGATCTGATTTTTTACGCGGGCGCTTCACTGCCACAGGACATCTGGTCTGGATTTGAACAGATGGCGCTGGGTGTCAAAGGTGAGATACCGCTGATGACCTCGTCCTGGGGACTGACCGAGACAGCGCCCGCCACAATGATGCAGTCCGAGCCCATTGATCGTTCCGGGGTTGTTGGCGTTCCGATGAACGGCGTGACACTCAAGCTGATACCGGATGAAGACATGCGGTGCGAAATGCGCATCAAAGGGCCAAACGTGATGCCAGGTTATTTTAACGAACCCGAAAAGACGGCCAGTGTTTTCGATGAAGAAGGGTTTTTCATTACCGGCGACGCCATGCGGTTCATCGACCCGCAGGACGTAAACAAAGGTATGAAATTCGATGGCCGGATTTCTGAAGATTTCAAGTTGCTGACCGGTACATGGGTGCGTGCCGCGCAATTGCGGATGGACTTGTTGACCTGTCTTGCGCCTCTTGCCTCAGATCTGGTCATTACAGGTGCCGACCGAAATGAGATCGGCGTCATGGTCTTTCCCGATGTTGCCGAGCTGAAGCGGGAAGGATTTGACCTGAGCGACGACAGTGGCGCCTACCGCTGCGCACTGTTGCAAGGCGAAATCCACCGCCGCCTGACAGAGCGCGCACGCGAGTTATCGGGCAGTTCCACACGGGTCGGGCGCGCCATTGTCCTTAGCGAGCCCGCCTCGATGCCCGAGGGCGAATGACCGCCAAGGGGAACCTCAATTTCCGCAAAATACTGACACGGCGGCAAAATTTACTTGAGCGTCTTTATGACGACGCCGACCCGGCAATCGTAAAGATCTGAGAAAGGAACGAACAGATGGTCGATATCTCCAAGGTTCGCGCAATCGACATTCACACCCACGCTGAAGAACCCTGCGGGTGCCACTCGGATGACGGCTATGACGACCTGCAGGCAACAATGGCCAATTACTTTGGCGCTCCGTGGAGCCACCCGCCTACGGTTCCCGAAACTGCACAGCACTATCGTGAGCAAAACATAGCCGCGGTGATCTTCCCGGTCGATGCCGAGCGGGAGACCGGCTATCGGCGCTACAAGAACGAAGAAGTTGCCGCATTGGCGGCGGAAAATGACGATGTGCTCATCCCGTTTGCGTCAATCGATCCGCACAAGGGCAAGATGGGCGCACGCGAGGCGCGCCGCCTGATCCGCGAATTTGGTATCAAAGGGTTCAAGTTTCATCCGACGATGCAGGGGTTCTACCCCAATGACCGTATGGCTTATGAACTATACGAGGCAATCGCCGAGGAAGGCTGCATCGCCCTGTTTCACACGGGCCAGACTGGTGTCGGTTCGGGCGTGCGCGGCGGTAACGGAATGCGGCTTAAATACTCGAACCCGATGTTCATGGATGACGTCGCCGTCGATTTTCCGGATATGAAGATCATCCTCGCGCATCCGTCATTTCCCTGGCAGGAAGAGGCGCTGTCCGTGGCGCAGCACAAGCCCAACGTCTATATCGACCTGTCCGGTTGGTCACCAAAGTACTTCCCCGAGATTCTGGTGAAATACTGCAACTCGATCCTCAAGAAAAAGGTCCTGTTTGGGTCCGACTGGCCCATGATCACTCCAGAACGCTGGCTGTCGGATTTCGAGAAGATCAATATCAAGGACGAACTGCGCCCGGACATCATCAAAGGCAATGCCGCGCGCCTGCTGGGACTGACCCCGTGATGCTGCCCCCTGCCCCATCACTGCCCTACCCAGTCACTTTGAACTTCGACGGTGCCGAACCGCCAGAACCGGGCCGCGTCGTGGTCGTCGAAGTCACCAGCTATCGGGTGACATGATCATGAAGCCATTCGAAGCCCCACTTGCGGACATCTTATTCACGTTGAACCACGTAGTCCGGGCCACCGATCTTCCAGATTGGGACGCTGACCTTGCTGGTGAGATCGGCGAACATTTTGCCGCCTTCGCACAAGGTGAAATTGCCCCGCTGGACGAGCCGGGAGACAGGCAGGGATGCTCGCTGGAAAACGGTCGCGTATCCATGCCTGCCGGCTTTGCCCAAGTTTATGCAACGTATTCGGAACAGGGCTGGCCCTCGCTCACCGTGCCTGGAGAATATGGCGGTCAAGGGCTTGGTGCCCTGATACTGGCCATAACGTCCGAGGTGTTTTCGGGCGCAAACCACAGCCTTCAGATGGTTACTGGGTTGGTTCCGGGCGCGGTGCGTACCTTGTTGCGCTTTGGCACGAAAGATCAGCAGTCCCGGTACATTCCCTCTCTGGCCTCGGGTGAAACTCTGGCCACCATGTGCCTGACCGAACCCGGGGCCGGGTCTGACCTTTCGCGCGTGCGCTGCTGGGCGGAACCTGCTGATGATGGCTGGAAGATCACGGGAGAAAAAATCTTTATCTCTGGCGGTGACCAGGACATGAGCGATCACATCCTGCATCTTGTGCTTGCGCGCACGTCCGATGAAGGCGTCAGAGGTTTATCGCTGTTTCTATGCCCCAGCACCTGCACTGACGGCAGCCGTAACCACGTTACCGTAACGCGCATCGAGGAAAAGATGGGCCTGCATGCCTCACCCACGTGCCAGCTGGCATTTGATGGTGCCAAAGCTGAACTGATCGGGGCCGAGGGTGAAGGTCTGATGGCCATGTTCACCATGATGAACCACGCCCGGCTTGATGTCGCCCTGCAGGGCGTCGCGCACGCCGCGCGGGCCTATGACATTGCCAGTGATTATGCCAGTGAAAGGGTGCAGGGACGCAATGCCGACGGTCAACCGGCGAAACTGGATCAGCATGCCGACATCCGCCGTATGCTGGATCAAATCGACTGGCTGGCAATGAGTAGCCGCAGTCTTGCGCATCTTGCATTTGTCACCATGGAACGGGCTACGTCACCTGACCTGGTTGATTTTCTGACCCCGGTTGCCAAGGTCTATTGCACCGAAGCCGGTATCAAGGCCGCCGAATTGGGTATGCAGGTACTGGGCGGCTATGGCTATTTGCGCGAATACCGGCTGGAGCAGACCTATCGTGATGCCCGTATTACCTCGATTTACGAAGGGGCCAACGGCATACACGCGCGTATGCTGGCAACACGTCTGGCCGCAGGGCCTGCGGGTGACGCCTTTGCCGAATTTGTTTCACAAGAAGCCGAGCATTGGACATGCGATGCGATTTCGGACGCACTGGACACTTGGCAATCCGCTCGCAGAAAGCTGAATCAGGGTGACAGCGCGGCGATGGCGCATGGGTTCATGCAAACGACGATTGATACCGCTCTGATCTGCTTGCGGGCGCGGCTGCGCAACGCCGCGAGCCTCCACCCATCCCCGGAACGGATCAAACGCATTTGCGGTTGAGGCTTGATCCACACGCACCGATTATCGACAACCAATACCCATCGCCAGTCCGACAGAAAGGCAGGCAACATGACAGATCCGAAAGTGCTGATCGCGGGCGGTGGTATTGCCGGGTTGTCGCTGGCGCTGACACTGCATCAGATTGGCATCGACTGCACCGTCTTTGAAAGCGTTCGGCACCCGCGCCCGCTGGGTGTCGGGATAAACCTGCAACCCAACGCCGTGCGTGAGTTGTACGATCTGGGTTTCAAGGCTCAGGACCTGGATGGGTTTGGCGTCCCTTCGCAGGAATGGGCGCTTGTCGGGCTGAACGGGCACGAGATTTACTCGGAACCGCGCGGAACTTTTGCCGGTTACAACTGGCCGCAATACGCGGTGCATCGCGGCGCGTTTCACATGGCCCTTTACAAGCGGTTTGTCGAACGCGCAGGCCCGGATGCCGTACGCCTTGGCGCTCGGGCCACTGGGTACCAGATCAATGCGGATGGGACGGTTACAGTGCGGCTGCAAACTGACGAGGGGGCTATCCGCGAAACCGGTGCCATTCTGATCGGCGCCGACGGTATCCATTCAGCCCTCCGCGCCCAAATGCATCCAAGCCAACCTCCGATCCATTGGGGAGGTGCCGTCATGTGGCGCGGCACAACACTGGCAAAGCCTGTGCGCACGGGTTCCTCCTTTGTCGGACTGGGTACGCATAAGAAACGAATGGTGATCTACCCGATCTCGCACCCCGACCCCGAAACCGGCTTGGCGTTGATAAACTGGATTGCCGAAGTCACCCACGATGACCCGGCCGCGCATGCGGCAACCGGATGGTTCCGGCAGGTTGAGGCCAAGGATTTTGCGCATCATTTTGACGGATGGACCTATGATTGGCTGGATGTTCCAGCTCTGATCCGCGGTGCGGGTGTGACATATGAAAACCCAATGATCGACCGCGATCCGGTTGAAACGTGGGTTGACGGGCCGGTTGCCTTGATCGGAGACGCCGCCCACCCGATGTACCCCACCGGTTCGAATGGGGCCAGCCAGGCGATCATGGACGCCCGCGTTTTGGGGGCCAGCTTGCTCAAGCATGGCGTGGGTCCAACCGCGCTGGCGGCTTATGATGACACGCTGTGCGGGCCGGTTTCAAACCTTGTCCTTCGCAATCGGGGTGCCGGGCCTTTTGGCCTGTTGAATTTGGTCAACGACCGCTGTGCCGGTGTGTTCGACGATATTGAAACGGTCATTCCCTTGGCTGAAAGGGCCAGTTTCATGGCCAAATACAAAGCTGCCGCAGGTTTTGCGCGCGACGCCCTGAACAGCGCACAGCCAACGATTGCGCCCGGCTCGCAGCTGGCTTGGCAGGCGTGATGGAAAAGCTATCGGTGGATTGAGCACCTGCGCCCATTTCAACAGCGTTTAGCCGGTCCTGTGTATCGCCCGTAAAATCATGCGCTGCCGTGAGTGATTTCGCGGCATACCAGCGTGTCCCACCGAAATTTCGTTTGTGGCGAAACGACCAACAGCTAATCGGAAAGAACGCACCGGATCAGACCTGTCTGAACGCCAGACACGTTTTGATAGAAGGAAATTGATTTCATTGCACCGCCTTCTCATGTTCAATTGCACGCAAGGCGACAGGGCCATTGAAAGGACTGAATATGCAGGATCATGGATATGCGTCAGGTCGACTGAACCTACCATTCGTCGGAATATCAACCTTTGGAAAATCTCCGTATGTCGAGGATTGGGACAATATTGATGCGGATGTTTGCATCCTTGGTGCGCCATTTGATTTCGGCACGCAATGGCGCGCCGGGGCAAGGTTCGGCCCTCGGGCCGTGCGTGAAGCTTCGACCCTGTTCAGTTTTGGACATGCCGGTGCCTATGACCACGAAGACGACGCAACCTATCTGGACAGTTCAGTACGTATTGTGGATTTGGGGGATGCGGATATCGTCCACACAAAGACCGAGGCCAGCCACGAAAACATCGCCTATGGTGTTCGCAAAATCCTGACCGCAGGGGCGCTGCCGCTTGTGATCGGCGGCGATCACTCTATCAACATTCCCTGCATTTCCGCATTTGAAGATGATTGTGCGCAAAATGGCCCGATCCACGTGGTTCAAATCGATGCGCATCTGGATTTCGTGGACGAGCGTCACGGTGTCACCAATGGCCACGGCAACCCCATGCGACGGGCGATCGAAAAAGACTATGTCTCAGGGATGACCCAGTTGGGCATTCGAAACATCTCGTCAACCGCCAAGGAAGGATACGAGGACGCGCGCGCACGTGGATCAGACATCCTTTCCGTGCGTCAGGTGAGAAAGCTGGGAACCGAGGCTGTTCTTGAACGCATCCCCGAAGGTGCTCGGTACTATGTGACAATAGATATCGACGCCTTTTGCCCCTCTATTGCGGCGGGGACCGGGACACCCAGCCATGGGGGATTTTTGTATTATGACGTTCTGGAAATCCTTCAGGGCCTCGCTAAACGCGGCAATGTCGTCGGCATCGACCTTGTCGAAGTGGCACCAGCCTATGACCCCAGCGAAAGCACGCAGATATTGGCCGCGCAGCTATTGTTGAATTTCCTGGGTTTTATCTTTCACGAACGCGCCGGTCGCGAAAAATGAAGGGGGAGCGTTTGCTGCCCCTTCTTTGTATCAGGCACCGATGATGTTGTGGCCGGGCCCATATGGGAAGCCGGTGATGTTCTCGGCCCCGTCTTCGCCCACCACCAGAATATCATGCTCGCGGTAGCCCCCTGCACCGGGTTGCCCTTCGGGGATCCACAGCATGGGCTCGATTGAAACGACCATGCCAGGTTCCAGCACGGTGTCGATATCCTCGCGCAGTTCCAGACCGGCCTCGCGCCCGTAATAATGGCTGAGGATGCCGAAAGAATGGCCATACCCGAACGAGCGGTATTGCAGCAGCCCCTCATCGGCAAAGAAACGGTTGATCTCGGCGGTGATGCCTGAACAGGTCGCACCGGGTTTGATCAGGCTCAGACCCAGTTCATGGGCCGCCACATTGGCTTTCCAGAGGCGCAAGCTGTCAGCGTCCGGCTCGCCCAGAAACAGGGTACGTTCCAGCGCAGTGTAATAGCCTGAGATCATCGGAAAAGTGTTCAGCGACAGGATATCGCCTTTTTGCAGGGCGCGTTTTGTCACCGGGTTATGCGCGCCATCGGTGTTCAGCCCGGACTGGAACCAAACCCAGGTGTCGCGATATTCGGCATCTGGATAGGCGCGCGCGATTTCCTCTTCCATTGCGTCACGGCCCGCCATGGCAATCTCGATCTCAGTTGCGCCTTCACGGATGGCCGCATGGATTGCCGCCCCGCCAACGTCCGCGGTGCGTGCCCCACCCTTGATCAATTCAATCTCTTCGGCGGATTTGACCATGCGCGCGGTCATTGTATCCGGCGCGATGTCAACCAGTTCGGGGGTACCCAGCATCCGCAGGGCGGTGTCGCGGGCGGCCAGCGTCATGTGGTCACCTTCAATGCCGATCCGCTTAACATTGCCGATCAGGCTTGCAACCGCACGCCAATAGTTGTCGCGCTTCCAGTCAGTATAAATCACGTTGTCTTCGACCGACCGGCGCCACGGTTGCCCGGCGTCGATGTTGGCCGAAACGGTGGTGCAGGCCTCTTGGGTGACCACGCAGCCATACGGACGGCCAAAGGAACAATACAGAAAGCCCGAGTAGTAGGCGATATTCTGCATCGATGTCAGCAGAATCGCAGGAATATCACGTGCGGCCATGATGCTGCGAAGCTTGCTGAGACGGCGATCATACTCCCCCTTGCTGAACGGCAAAGGCGCTTTGTCACCATTGTGGCAGGTAAAGAATTCGGGGCGTTTCGTTGTGTCGGTCATCACTTGGTCTCTCATCTTTGCCGGGCGACAAATCCCGGCCACATGTCCCGGCGTTCAGGACAGGCGGTCTCGGGGTCCGAGAGCCGATCATCCCCTTAGACGCCGCGACGCCATCGCAGCGGAGATGAACACGTGAATCGTTAGATCAGACAGAATGCTCCGTCAAGCGGGTGAAAGCCCCCGCAAACGTTCGGACCGACGCCGCAGCAACTCAACCGTAGTCAGCAGCGCAATCGACAGAACCACCAGGATCGTCGCAACCGCCAGAATGGTCGGGCTGATCTGTTCCCGCAGGCCCGTGAACATCTGCCACGGCAGAGTCTTCTGACTGGCTGAGCCAACGAACAGAACCACCACAACTTCGTCGAACGAGGTGATGAAGGCGAACAGGCCACCCGAGATCACACCCGGCAGAATCAGCGGCATCTGGATCTTGAAGAAGGTCCGCACCGGCCCTGCCCCCATATTCGCAGCCGCCCTCGTCAGCGAACGATCAAAGCTCACAAGCGTGGCGGTCACAGTGATGATCACGAACGGGATACCCAAAACGGCGTGCGCCAGGATGACTTTCAGATAGCCCACAAAGTTCTTGTTCATGCCCAGCGTGCCTTCAAGGAACCGACCGATATCGCTGTAGAAAAAGAACATGCCAGTGGCCGAGATGATCAGCGGAACGATCATCGGCGAAATCAGGATGCCCATGATAGCACGGCGGCCGGGTACGTGGCTCTGGCTGAGGCCAATGGCAGCCAGAGTGCCAAGCGAAACCGAGATGATTGTGGCAATCGGGGCAATGATCAGCGAGTTCTTGAAGCTGCGTTGCCATTCGTTGTTGGTAAAGAAATCACGGTAGTGCTTGAGTGAATACCCTTCAGGGTCCAGTCGCAACATCTCGGGCGTGAAGGTAAAGAAATCCTGCGCATTGAACGACAGCGGCAGAACCACAAGGATCGGTGTGATCAGGAAGACGAAGATCGCACCGCAGATCACCCGGAACAGGTAGTGGTAAAACACCTGCTGCGCGGTCAGGTATGGCAATAGCTTGCGCCGGTATCGCCCTTCGTACAACCAATAAGTAAACCAGGCGAAGAACCAGCCGCCCAGCAGGCCAAGTACTCCGCCCATTGGGCCCGACATCAAAAAGCCCGCGATGCCAAAACCAATGATGTTGATCCAGCGGGCCATCTTCTCGTTCTTCAGAACGGTGATATAGACCCAAGCGAGCGCAGAAATCAGAACAGCGCCGCCAATGATGCCCAAAAGAACCGAGCCATTACCCGCGCCGACAAAGACACCGGCGAAGGCGCCTGCCAGCGCGACACTTGGCAGAACCATGGACAAAGGTTTGCGGGATATCGGAGTAAGTGCGGCCATGTCGATTATCCCAGCTTCACGTTATCAATGCCCACGATCTTGTCGTAGACCCAGTAGAGCAGCAGAACGACCGCCAGAAGTATCGTTCCCAGCGCCGCCGCCAGTCCCCAGTTCAGTGAGGACGAGATGTGATAGGCGATCCGGTTCGAGATGAAGACACCTTTGGTACCGCCTACGATTTCAGGCGTGATGTAGTAGCCAATCGCCAAAATGAACACAAGGATTGAACCCGCGCCGATACCCGGAATGGATTGCGGGAAGTAGATGCGCCAGAACGTCGTCCAGTTGGTCGCACCCATGGATTTCGCGGCACGAGTGTAGGATTCCGGAATGGTCTGCATCACCGAATACATGGGCAGGATCATGAATGGCAGCAGGATATGCGTCATTGCGGTGATCGTACCGATCTGGTTATTGATGATCACCAATCGTGCATCGTCAGCCACCAACCCCAGCCAGACCAGCGTTTCGTTGATCACGCCTTGCTGTTGCAACATCACCTTCCACGCCGACGTCCGCACCAGCAGTGACGTCCAGAACGGCAGAAGCACAAGGATCATTAGCAGATTTGAGACACGCATCGGCAACGTCGCCAGCAAATAGCTGACCGGATAAGCCAGCAGGATACAGGCACCCGTTATTACCAGAGACATAAACAGCGTTCGACCGAACAGCTTAACAAGGATTTGCTTGTCTTCGGGTTGTGCCTGCGCGCCGTCGGGGGTTCTGCGCATATCTACCGCGTTCAGAAAATACCCGTTGGTGATCTTCGGCGAATGGGTTTTGATCACGCGCCAAGTTTGTGTATCGCCCCATCCGTCGTGAATATCTATTAGTTGCTCTTTGAACGGACCATCCGTTTCAGGATCCAGTTTCTTGATCTGACGACCTGACTTGCGGAACATCGAAGACATACCGGTTTCTTCGTAGTTCAAACGCGAACCAAGGCGTGTGTGCTCTTTATTGTCAATCGCAACAATCATGTCCCGCACAAAGGCATCATACACGCCCTCGCCCGGCAATTCTCCAGACTGTTCATCCCAGTTTTGAAGCGCCTCGACGGTAAGAGGCAGAGTGTCAGAGACGATGTTGTTTTCTACTGAACGGAATAGCATCGCAGCTATTGGAACAATAAAGGAAAACAGAACGAACAGAAGCAAAGGAGCGATCAACAGCAAGGCACGCAGCTTTTGCCGCCGCAACGAGCGTGCCAGCGATAGCTTGAGCGGTGTTCCATCCGCTGCCAGCATGGGTCCGGCATTTTGGCTTGCGTCAGTCATTGGAGCCCCTTGGATCTGTCTTGGTTCAGGGGCGGCGCACCGCCCCCGACTGTGTCATGAAATCAGACGCTCATTGCGCCAGCCACGCCTGGAATTTGGCGTCGATGTCATCACGGTAATCTGCCCAGAACTCGTAGTTATACAAGAACGTGTTCTTGGCGTTTTCCGGATCGGTCGGCATATGCGGGGCCATGTCGATCCCCAGATCGGCGTGCTGACCTACCAGCGGAGCCGACGAGGCGCGGGCCGGACCGTACGAGATGTACTTGGCCTGATCCGCCAGACGCTGAGTGTCGGTTGCGAACATGATATAGTCCAGCGCGCGCTGCTTGCGCTCATCACTCAGACCGGCAGGAATGATCCAGCCATCCAGATCGAACACCTGCGCGTCCCACAGCATTGCAACCGGCTGTTTCTGCTCTTCAATCACGCTGAACAGACGGCCGTTATAGGTCGAACCCATGATGACTTCGCCGTCAGCCAGCAGTTGTGGCGTGTCCGCACCAGCAGACCACCAGACAACGCTGTCTTTGATGGTGCCCAGCTTGGCCAAGGCCTGATCCTGACCTTCCGAAGTCGCCAGAACGTCATAGACATCATCCTTGGCGACACCATCACATAGCAGCGCCCATTCCATGTTGTTGATCGGACGCTTCTCCAGCGAACGTTTGCCCGGATAGGTTTCCAGATCGAACACTGCACAGATGTCGGTCGGCGGGGTGTCACCGACCAGATCAGTGCGGTAGCCGAATGTGGTCGAATAGACGATCTGCGGGATAAAGCAGTCGCTGACCAGCAGGTCGCCGAAATCCTCAGAGGCGGGCGTGCCATCCGGAGCTGCGGCCAACTGGCTGTCGAAATCGATCTCGAGGGCCAGACCTTCGTCGCAAAGACGGATCGCGTCAGCGGCCACAACATCTACCACATCCCATGTGATGTTGCCCGCTTCGTTCATTGCGCGCAGTTTGGCAACGGCTTCGGCCGAGCTGTCATCGTTCAGAATGGTGATGCCGGTCTTTTCCGAATAGGGCTCGTGATACGCCTTCAACTGCGACTTTGAATAGGCACCGCCCCAGGAAACGATGGTCATCTCCTCGGCTGAAACAGTGCCCGCAGCCGTCGCAATCGCAGCCGCAGTGAGCATGATCTTGGTTGGTTTCATGTGTTACTCCCAGTTCATCCCGTTTTATGTGGTGGTCAGCCGATGCACGGGTTTTCACCGGCCGGTCCCTCAGCTTAACCGCGCTTGTCCCGCGCGGTTTGGTCTATGCGTCGAGCGCACGACAATCCTGTGCCAGCCAGCCGATCTCGATCTCTTGACCTGGGGTCAGGCGTACGGCGTCAGGCGCATTTCGAGTTTTGGCGATGAATTCGTTGTTTCCGGCAACGGACATGCGGAACCGGAATACGTCGCCCATGTAAATGAACTCTTCGACCCTTGCTTTCAAAGTATGCGCGTCAGCATGCAGTCGGTCTTTGTTGAATTCCACACGTTCAGGGCGGATCGAAACTTTGGTCCGGTCGCCTGCGCTGTGGACGTTGATCGGAACCGCGTCGATTTCCGAGCCATCATCCAGACGTACGACGCAAGTGTCGCCGTCAATTGATTTAACAACACCTTCCAACGTGTTGTTTTCACCAATGAATTGCGCGACAAAACTGTTTTCCGGCTCTTCGTAAAGCTGATCAGGCGGCGCCAGCTGTTGAATGCGGCCGTCATCAAATACAGCCACCCGATCTGACATGGTCAGCGCTTCGGTCTGGTCGTGGGTCACGTAGACTGTTGTGATCCCAAGCTCATGGGCCAGACGCGTGATTTCGAACTGCATATGTTCACGCAGCTGCTTGTCCAATGCCCCCAATGGCTCGTCCATCAAGACCAGTTCGGGTTCGAATACCAAGGCACGAGCCAGAGCAATCCGCTGTTGTTGCCCGCCCGACAGCTGAGCAGGACGTCGGCCACCAAAGGCGCCCATCTGAACCATATCCAGTGCGCGCTTGACCTTTTCATCCCGCTCCGACTTGCCCAACTTACGGACTTCCAGTGGGAACGACAGGTTTTCGGCCACCGTCATATGCGGGAACAACGCGTAGTTCTGAAAAACCATGCCAATACCGCGCTTGTGCGGCGGGATATTGTTGATGGGCTTGCCGCCCAAGAGGATTTCACCGTGCGTGGCGGTTTCAAATCCGGCGAGCATCATAAGGCAAGTCGTCTTGCCCGAGCCTGACGGCCCAAGCATTGTCAGAAACTCACCTTTGGGCATTGCAAGGTTTAGGTCTTTTACGACGAGGTTCTCGCCGTCATAAGACTTCTGTACGCGTTGGAATTCGACAAACGCGGCGTCGTTCATTGTATCGGCCACAAGACCCCCTGTTACGTCAAATGATTATCCGTCTTCTGCGGATTTCATTGATCTGTAGCCGTTAGTTAAGACCAAGCGATGTTCACATTGCAACAGTGAATTCTGATTTTGTTACACAATATCGGGATTTAACAGCTCACCCGGCTTCGTTCAGAGCACGCATATGCCACGCAAGACTTTGATTACTGGACAGAACCGGCTTGCCGATACGCGCGCAAATCTCGGGAATAGCCTGTTGCGTGCGAAGGTTTGTGCAACTTAGAAAAACCGCATCAACCGACGGGTCCGAGCCCAGTTTTGTGGCAGCGTCAATGACGGATTGCACCGAAATCCGAACAACTTTGGCCTCTTCTGATTCCCCGAATGTCCCAAAAACATCCATCTCCACTCCGCCTTGGGCAAAGGCCCGGCGCAGGGGAAGGTTTACCTCTTCAATATAGGGCGACAGCAGCGCGAATTTCGAAACGCCCAAGTGTCGCGCACAGGCCGTTGCCGCACGCAAAGGGTTTGTAACCTCGGCGGTCTGGCATGTCTGTTTGACAAGTTCTGCCACTCGGTCGGACCCGATAACCGAGCTTGCAGACGTGCACCCGTACCCGACAACGCGATAAGGTCGCGCGCTGGGCAGCAATCCGGCGGCGGCCGGCAGCGCCTTCTCCATTTCCGCAAGGCTTTCCTTCGTCACCTCGATTCCGCTGGGAATTCGCGTCACGTAGATTGGATACTTGCGGTCCGAAAAATACGAGCTGAATTCGGGCTCCAACGTTTCATCTGTCTGCAACACGATCAGACCAAGCGGGGTGGACTTGGGATCGTCTTCATCAAGAGCGTAATGGATCCGGGTCATATCTCGATCACCTCTGGCCCTATGCGTGGGCTTAGAAAACGTGGGGTGCCTTCGGTGATGACAATGTTTTCTTCATGGACAAGTATTTTTGTACCAACGGCGATGCCCGGCTCCAACGTCAAAACCATGCCGGGTTCCAGCATGGTCTGGTCTGCCGGGATAAGGGACGGCCACTCTGTCAGTGACATCCCCAACCCATGACCCAACCGCCCCGCATCTGTGCCTTCGGCCTCCTTGGTCAGAACCGTGTTCATGGCATGAAACAAATCCGAGGCAGTAGCACCGGGCCGTGCGATCTCGAACGCGGCATCCGAGGCTTCTACCAGTCTGGCGTGCGCTGATCTCACCTCGGGCCGGGCTGGGCCGACGGACCAATTGCGATCAAAATCACAGAAGTAGCCATCCCAAACCAGACCTGTATCCAGCATAAGCACGTCGCCAGGTTCCAACGGCGCCGAAGTTGCAGGTGATATTACATCACTGTAGCCGCCCTGCTCTGCCCCGCCTGCAAGATACGGCACCCAATCGGCCCCTTCCTCAAGGCAGAGCATCTGGAACCGGCGAAAAACCATGTCCAAAGGCACTCCTGCGCGGGCAACCTCGGGAACGCGGGCGAACGCGCGTCCAGCGATATCGCAGGCTGTTTGGATCTTCGCAATTTCAGCCTCGGATTTGATCATGCGCAACCGGCGCAGGATACTCTGATCACCGGTAATGCGACGCGAACCGAGAGCGCCGCGCAAGCGTTCAATGTCCGCCATGGGCATCCGCACATGTGTCTCATGACCATCCGGCACCCCGATATTGCCCGAAACGGGCGTCAGTTCGGCCAGGACGTCGGCCAGAAGCGAGATACCGTCGTCCTGCAAGTCGGGCGCACTCCAGGTTCGGATGTCATCGATCCAGGTCTGCCCCATGAGCGCGGCCCCGATCGAAGGGATCACGGCCACCGGTTTGCCCGCGGCAGGCACGACCAGAAACCATGGCCGGGTTGGGCTTTCCCAAAATCGGGTGAGATAGCCGGTAAAGTAGCGCACATCAGTTTCTGTCGTCAGCAGCAGCGCCGATAAATCCGCGACTCGCATCAACTCCTGCGCGCGTTTGGTACGCGCCTCGAATTCTGCCTGATCGAACCCCCTCATTCCGCGATCTCCGACAGAAAGCACAAAACGCGTGAGTATTCGTCGATCCCTATGGCTTTCCGCGCGGTTTCGTTCATCACTGCCGCAAGGCCTGCCCCGCCGGACGCCGTGGTGGCCAGCCCGGCCTTTGCCATTGCGTCAAGCTTTGCCGCCACATCGTCGTCTGACAGGGTCAGGAACAGGTCTGCGTCGCGAGCCAATCCGTTTAACGCGATCAACGATGGTTCCTTGCAGTCCAGACGCCCCATAATGCTGTCAGGGCCATCCGCGAAAACACATTTTCCGGCGGCTATGCTGGCCTGCAACGCGGGTGCCGCTTCGGGTTCAACCACAACGATCTTCGGTGCGTCGCCCCAGATGTTTCGTGCATAGGCAGCAACGGCACCGGCCAGCCCGCCCACGCCTGCCTGCAACAGAATATGCGTCGGAACCTCGGGACACTGCCTGACAGCCTCTGCCGCCATTTGCAGATAGCCTTCCATAAGCGTCCATGGCAGGTCATAATATCCTTCCCACGAACTGTCCGACAGCAATATCCAACCGTTTTCGTCGGCAGCCATTCTCGCGGCCTCCATGCTGGCGGCATAGTCAGCACCACTTCGAACAACTTCGGCTTTTTGGCCTTTGAGACGTTCCGCAAAGGTTTCGGGCACAGTTTCAGCAATGTAAACAACAGCTTTCGCACCGAAAATTCTGGCACCCGCCGCAACACTCATGCCGTGGTTCCCGGCGCTGGCGGTCACATAGGTTGCGCCTGCCAGAGTTTGTTCACCCGGCTCACCTGTCCTCTCGGCCGCATGACGCGCAATTACATAGGCCGCCCCTAAAGCTTTGAACGAACCAAGGTTCATCCGCGCCCGCTCATCCTTCACCCAAAGCTGGGCTACAGGGGCCAGTTTCCCAACATCCACCAATGGCGTTTCTTTCGCGACAGGGCACTGAGAAAGCAAATCTTCAACACGGGCAGCATTTGTAGAAGGATACGGCGCAGACGGTGCAAGCTTTTGGCCCGCCCGATGTGGATTGGTGATGACCTGCATACTTCTCCCCTGAGTTTAGGCCCGTTGACGTGATCCCATCGGTGGAACACTGTCAACCAACGTCTGACGTCAATCAGGGACGTTGACGGTATTCGAGGCCTGTTCTGCAACCAACGCCAACAGCCAGTCGTGAAACAACCGGGCAGCCGGATTGGCAGCGTTGGACGAAAGGTAGTACCCTTCGTTGCTGTCCACCGAACATTCATGCACGCGTACGACCAGACCCGCGGCAATCGCATGGGTCGTCAGTAATTCGCTGACCAAGGCGACACCGCTACCATGAACGGCCAGTTGCAGGGCCATCCCAAATGTATCGACAAAAACACCGGGTTGGCGGCGCAAGCCCTGTTTTTCAAACCATGTGCCCCACCCACTTGATGTCCCGACAGCCTCGATCAGCGGCAGGTCAAACACGTCTCCTGCGACTGCCGGGGATTTCACAGCAACCAGCCGGTCAGGTATCAGTCGGACAGCGCCATGCCCTACCTGTTTCTTTGACCCGAACCGAACCTGAACATCAGCGTGAGACGCGTGGAAATCATCGGGCCAGATCGCACTGAGAAGCCGAACGCGTACTTCAGGATGGCGTCTGGTAAAATCTGACAGGTATGGGGCAATAACCCAATGAGCGATGCTAACAGACGTGGCGACAGTCAAGATGTCTCCGGAGGCACTGGCGTCCACGCGCCCGGCAGCCGCGGCAAGCGCTTCAAGCGCGCTGCCAACCTCGGGCAATAGTTTACGCCCCGCATCCGTCAGCGCCAAGCTTCTGGGGTGCCTCACAAAAAGAGCTGTCCCCAAACGCATTTCGAGCGATTTCACCTGCTGACTGACCGCCGATTGCGTCAACCCAATCTCTTCGGCAGCCGCCGTAAAGCTAAGCGTTCGTGCAGCTGCCTCGAAGGATCGGAACCAGGTCAGTGGTGGAAGAGATTTACCCATTAGATCAAGCTGTCCATTAGTCTTTTTAATGGCAAAGCACATAATTCAATCATTTGTCAAAAACCCTGTCCGTTTTTAACGTTTGCGAGCGCGACAGGAGAGCTTTGATGCAACCGGAAATACGTAAGATTGTCACCTACGATGAGGAGGTCCTTGTCGAGGGCTTCCGAGCCGCCAAAACCCCATGGCGCATGTTTGCCGTGGCCGCAGTGGTTCACAACCCCTGGGCAGGACGGTTTGTGGAAGACCTTAAACCCGAGATACAAGCCTATGGCCCTGTTCTGGGTGAGGTGATGACGAAACGCATGATCAAACTGGCCGGGAGTGGAGAGGCAATCGAAGCCTATGGCAAAGCCGCTGTGGTCGGGCTGAATGGTGAGGTCGAGCACGCTTCGGGCCTTATTCACACCTTGCGATTTGGTAATCACTACCGAGAGGCCGTCGGCGCGAAATCCTATCTGGCGTTCACCAACACACGTGGCCCGGCAAACGCACCGATCATGGTGCCGTTGATGGATAAAAACGATGCTGGGCGGAGGTCGCACTACCTGACAATTCAGTTCTCGATTTCTGACGCACCGCGCGATGACGAAGTTGTGGTCGTATTAGGCGCAGCAACCTCGGGCAGACCGCACCACCGTATCGGTGACCGCTATCAGGATCTTAAGGATTTGGGCCATGACCTGGACAACCCGGCCGCGGTCTGAGATCGGCGGGCTGGCGGCCATCCAGACCGGTTCGGGTCAGAATATCCTTCTGTTGCATGGTGTTGGCTTGCGGGCTGAAGCCTGGGGCGCGCAATTGGACGGGCTGGCTTCTGAAGGTTGCATGACCGCTCCGGACATGCCCGGACATGGAAACAGCCCTTTGGCTGACATGAGGTTGGGGTTGTCGGCGTACACCGAAGCGGCACGGGGTGTTCTGGACTGCCTGAGTGGTCCGGTCGTTTTGGTGGGCCACTCGATGGGGACCATGATCGCGCTGGATCTTGTCGCCAAAGCGTCAGACCGGGTATGTGGGATCGTCGCATTGAACGCGGTTTTTGAGAGAGACGCGAATGCGGCACAGACCGTGCGCGACCGTGCGGCGCAGCTGGATGGCAAGACGATCGCTGATCCCACCAGCACATTGCATCGATGGTTCGGAGACGTCGCCTCGGCCGAGCGCGATGCCTGCCGTAGTTGGCTGACGGCGATGGACCCGGCTGCGTATAAAACGGCCTATTCCGTCTTCGCCCACAGTCAGAGCCCTCAGCGCGACGCGTTGGAGAAACTAAGCTGCCCGGCGCTTTTTCTAACCGGCAGTCTTGAACCCAATTCGACCCCGGAGATGTCACGCGCCATGGCGGACACCGCAATGAACGGACGCGCGCAAATCATTGAAGGCGCTGCACATATGATGCCAATGACGCATGCACCTCAGGTCAACGCCGCCATTTCCAGCTTTCTGAGTGAGCTGCGCCAATGACCGCGCTTGATCCTCGTGACCTTCGTCGTGCTTTTGGACGGTTCATGACCGGTGTGACGGTTGTGACGACGCGCGATGACACAGGCAATCCACTCGGCTTCACGGCCAATTCCTTCACTTCGGTTTCTCTCGACCAGCCGCTGCTTTTGGTTTGTCCGGGAAAAAACCTGTCTTCTTATCACGAATTCGCAACCTGCGCCCGTTTCGCGGTGAACATTCTGGCCGAGGGGCAGGAAGATGTATCCAATACGTTTGCCGGGTTCAAAGGTGATCGATTTGCCAAAGTCGATCACTGCTTTGATACGCACGACGTCCCTTTGATCAGAGGGGCAGTCGCAACGTTTTCCTGCCGTACTCATCAGGTTGTCGAAGCCGGGGACCATTGCGTTTTGATCGGTCAGGTCGAAACGTATTCTCAGGACGATGCCCCCGGGCTTGGCTATGCGAACGGGCAGTATTTCAGCCTCGGGCTGGAACGTGGCGCGCTGGAACCATCCGGGCGAAACGTGGTCTGCGGCGCAATCATCGAACAGGACGGGCACGTCTTGCTGGAGAAAACAGAAGCCGGTTTCCGTCCGCCGCAAGTCACGCTGTCAGATCGGCAAGATTTGCGAAACAGCCTTGTGCAAGACCTGACGGCTAAAGGTGTCGATGCACGCCTTGGGGTTGCGTATTCCGTCTATGACGATGCCAACACGCATCATGTTTACATTCTTGCGTCTGCGCCGTCCCTGCCCCGGCATGGCACTTTTCAGGCAATCGCAATCAAAGAACTGGCGACCCTGCCATACGCGTCAGCACCCATCGCCACAATGATGGCTCGTTTTGCGCTGGAAAGCCGAACCCGCAATTTCTCGCTTTATCTGGGTGACGCCCAGCGGGGCGATGTGCACAGCCTGTCGGAAAGGACCTGAAGAATGGAGTTTTCCCTTTTTGCCCATATGGAACGGCTGGGCCCCGAAGAGCCGCATGAGAAATTGTATGAAGAGTTCATCGAGCTGTGCAAGATGGCGGATCAGGCAGGGATGCGTGCGGTCTGGACTGGCGAACATCACGGGATGGATTTCACCATCGCACCCAACCCGCTGATGTCGCTGGTGGATATCGCGCATCATACCAAAAACGTGCGCCTTGGCACCGGCACTGTGATCGCGCCGTTCTGGCATCCGATCAAACTGGCGGGCGAAGCAGCCGCAGCGGATATCATGACCGGAGGCCGGATCGAGCTGGGCATAGCGCGCGGGGCCTACTCTTATGAATACGAGCGGCTTATGCCCGGTCTGGACGCATGGACCGCCGGTCAGCGAATGCGAGAGATCGCTCCTCTGCTGCCCAAATTGTGGGAAGGCGACTGCACGCATGACGGAGAGTTCTTTCAGTTTCCCGCCACCAGTTCGGCCCCAAAGCCAGTGCAACCCGGCGGGCCGCCCATCTGGATTGCCGCGCGGGATCCGAACAGCCACGAGTTCGGCGTTCAGAACGGGTTCAACATTCAGGTCACCCCGCTGTGGCAAGGTATCGAAGAAATTGAGACACTGATGACCCGTTTTGAGACCGCCTGTGCCAATCACGGCGGAGCGCGCCCGAAGATCATGCTGCTTCACCACACCTATGTCGGGCGCGATGACACTGAACTGGATCAGGCTGCGCGGGATTTGTCCCGGTTTTACAACTATTTCGGCGCGTGGTTCCAAAACAAGCGACCAGTCCGACAGGGATTGATTCAGGCGCTAACCGAAGAAGAAATGGCAGCCAACGCAATGATGGCACCCGAAAATCTGGCGCGCGATCTGACAATCGGCACGGCGGACGGGGTAACAGGACGTCTGAAACGCTATGAAGACCTTGGATATGATGAATACTCGTTTTGGATCGACAGCGGCATGAGCTTCGAACGCAAACGCGCTTCGCTTGCCCGTTTCATCGACGATGTAATGCCAAAGTTTCAGTGAGGGGCCGCAATGCACCAGAAGCCACATTACCAGTTATTTATCGACGGCGCTTGGACCGAAGGGGCACGTGGGCAAGTGATGGCCTCGTTGAATCCGGCAACGGGCGAGGAATGGGCCAGTTTCGCCTGTGCCGCAGCCGAAGACGTAGAGCGCGCCGTTTCTGCAGCGCGCCGGTCACTTGATGATCCGGCGTGGCGGGACATGACACAAACTGCACGTGGCAAACTGTTGTTCCGGCTTGCAGAACTGATCGAACAGAACGCAGGACGCCTTGGCGAGATCGAGACGAAGGACAGTGGTAAGCTACTGGCGGAAACCGCGACCCAAACGGCATATGTCGGCGATTACTACCGCTACTATGCGGGGTTGGCGGACAAAATCGAAGGCGCGGTCCTGCCGATCGACAAACCGGACATGCATGTCTTTACGCGGCGCGAGCCCATTGGCGTGGTGGTCGCAATTGTCCCCTGGAACGCGCAGATGTTTCTCACGGCTACCAAGCTTGGGCCAGCTCTGGCCGCGGGGTGCTCTGTTGTGCTGAAGGCGTCAGAGGTTGCGCCCGCCCCAATGCTGGAATTTGCCCGCTTGATCGACAAAGCGGGATTCCCACCCGGCGTCGTTTCCGTCATTACCGGGGACGCAGAAAACTGTGCGATCCCTCTCACCCGACATCCTGACGTAGACCGGATCGCATTCACTGGCGGCCCGGAAACGGCGCGTCATGTGGTGCGCAACTCGGCTGAGAACTTTGCCGTAACCACGTTGGAATTGGGTGGAAAATCCCCGATCATAGTATTCGATGATGCCAATCTGGATGGTGCGGCCAACGGACTGATCGCGGGCAATTTCGGCGCCTCAGGTCAAAGCTGCGTCGCAGGATCGCGCGGGCTGATCCATCGTCCAATTATGGAATCTCTTATCGCCAAAATCGAAGAAAAGATGTCGGGCATTGTCATCGGCGATCCATTGGAACCTGAAACTCATATTGGCCCGCTGTGCACAAACGCCCAGATTGTCAGAATTCAGGCGACGCTGGCCAAGGCCAGGGAACAGGGCGCCCGTATTCGTTTCGGAGGCGCGCCACTGGATCGGTCAGGTCATTTCATGGCGCCAACGCTGGTGGAATGCGCCAGTGCCGAGACAGAGACTCTGAAAGTGGAAATGTTCGGTCCCGTCATGTCATTGCTGCCCTTCGACACCGAGGAAGAGGCAATCGCACTGGCCAATGACACACCGTTCGGGCTTGGCTCGGGTATCTTCACCGAAAATGTCGCCCGTGCTCACCGTGTTTCATCCCGCCTGAAATCGGGCATCTGCTGGATCAACACCTACCGCGCGGTCTCACCCATCGCGCCCTTTGGCGGCTTCAATCAATCCGGTTATGGCAGGGAAGCGGGAATAGAGGCCATTCACGATTACACGCGGACCAAGACCGTTTGGCTGAATACATCGGACAAACCGATGTCGAACCCCTTTGTCATGCGCTGAGGTGATCTGCACCACGATCAGCATAACCCAAGGGGCGCTTATCTGAATGCGGCGGCTCCTGTTACTCTGCCGCCGTTCTCACCCTCTCCGGTGCGGTCAACCGTTGCCAAGCGTCGTACTGGGCCAGAAAGATTTGCCCGTTGAGGTCGTCGAGGAAATGCGATTGTTTCAGACGGTCCATGACGGGGCCCTTGACTTCGGACAGGTGCAGACCGACATCCATGTCACGCAGGCGATGGTTAATGGCCTCAAGGCTTTCGAGGGCTGAAAAGTCGACCTCGTTCACCGCCGAGAACATTAAAACCACGTTGCGGATTTCGCAGCCTTCGGTCACTCGCGCCTGAATAAGGTCTTCGAGGAAACGGGCGTTCACGAAATACAGGCTTTCATCCACCCGCAGCGTCACCAGTGACGGCTCGGTGTCGACCTTGTGGCGATTGATGTTACGGAAGTGTTGCGTACCCGGTACAAGCCCGACCTCGGCCACATGCGGGCGCGAGGTTTTGTAGAGATGCAGAAGGATCGAAATCGCCACGCCGCTGGCCACGCCAGTTTCGACCCCAGCCAGCAAAGTTAGGACGATGGTGGCGGCTACGGCGGTAAAATCGGCGCGCGAATATCCCCATGTCTTTTTCAGGATCGACAGGTCCACAAGGCTCAGCACCGCAACAATGATCGTCGCGGCCAGCGTGGCCTTGGGCAAAAAGTACACCAGAGGTGTCAGGAACAGTGCAGCAATCGCCAAACCACCAGCGGTATAAATGCCTGCCGCTGGAGTTTCCGCCCCCGCATCGAAGTTCACCACCGAGCGTGAGAACCCGCCGGTGACCGGAAAGCCGCCGGTAAACGCCGCGCCCAGGTTTGCTGCACCCAGACCGATCAACTCCTGATCGGGGTCCACGCGCTGGCGTTTCTTGGCAGCCAGCGTCTGCGCAACCGAGATGCTTTCGACAAAACCGATGATTGAGATCAGGATCGCTGGCACCAGCAATGCACCGATGAGGTCCGAGGACAGCCCCGGCAAAGTCAGCGGCGGAAGGTTCTGGGGCACGTCGCCGACGATCTTGACGCCCTGCGCATCCAGCCCGAAGCCCCAGACGACAACCGTGGTCACCACCACGGCAGCCACTGGTCCGGCCTTGGTCAGCACGTCAGCCAGCAGGGGCGGCACCCCCATGCGCCGCAACGCGGGCTTGAGGTTCTTGCGCACCCAGAACAGAAACGCAGTGGCCAGCACGCCGATGATTACCGTCAGCCAACTGATTTGCCCGAGGTTTTCGAAGATTGAACCCAACATCCCCGGCAGGGTATGCCCATGGGCGTCGACACCCAGAATATGCTTCAACTGGCTGGTCGCGATCAGGAGACCCGATGCGGTAATGAAGCCTGCGATGACAGGATGGCTGAGGAAATTGGCCAGAAAGCCCAGTCGAAAAACGCCCAACAACACCAGAAACCCACCCGACAGGAAAGCCAGCGTCAGTGCCGCCACCATGTATCCGGCCGTGCCCTGCTCGGCCACCTGCCCCACGGCGCTGGCTGTCAGCAGCGACACAACCGCCACCGGCCCCACCGCCAACGCCCGGCTGGTGCCAAAAACTGCATAAAGGATGATCGGTAGAATCGAAGCATAGATCCCGGCCTCAGGCGGCAACCCTGCCAGCAAGGCATAGGCCAAGGACTGTGGGATCAGCATGATCGTGACGATCACAGCCGCGATCAGATCATTCGACAGCGACTCCCGGCTATACTGGCGACCCCAATCAAAAATAGGAAGGAAACGTAAAAGGCTCTGCATGGGTTCACGTCCTGAGAAAGCGGCGGCCAGAGCGCGGGAGGCTCTGACCGCCATACCTTGGCCTGTCGCACTTTTGGTGAAGGCGGGACAGGCCAGATCTAACACCGGTTCTTCCGGTGTCGGTTTCGAAGGGAGTTAATCGGTCGCCACCTTCAGTGGTTCGGGCTTGGCCAACCACTCTTTGCCCTTCAGCATCGCGGACCAGTAGATCGGCGGCAGCAGCTTCTCCTTCAACAGCCACGCCAACCGGCTGGGTTTGGTTCCGTCGATCAGGAATTTCGGGAAACTGGGCGTCATCACCCCACCATAGGCGAACTCGGCCAGAACGATCTTGCCGCGCTCGACCGTCAACGGGCACGAGCCGTAGCCGTCATAGGCGGCAACCGGGCCGCGGCCCTGAATGTCTGCCACGATATTATCGGCCACGGTCGGTGCCTGTTTACGCGCCGCCGCTGCGGTTTTGGCGTTGGGCGCGTTCATCACGTCGCCCAGCGACCAGATATTGTCAAAGCTCTTGTGGCGCAGCGTCGCCTGATCAACATCGACCCAGCCCCCCGCATCCGCCAGCGGCGACACGCGAATAAAGTCCGGCGCGATCTGTGGTGGGCAGACATGCATCATGTCAAACTCGACTGTGACCAACTCGGGCTCGGCGTCGGGCATTGCAACCTTAAAGGTCGCTTTTTTCGCCGCCCCATCTACCGACACCAGATTGTGAAAGAAATTCAGTGAGGCGTCGTATTTTGTGACGTATTCCATCAGCGCCGGGACATAGTCCTTGACCCCGAACAGCACGCCGCCCGCGTTCATGAACTGGATGTCGATATCCTTCAGAACGCCGCGCCGGAACCACGCATCGCCCGACAGATATAGCGCTTTCTGTGGCGCGCCCGCGCATTTGATTGGCATCGGCGGCTGCGTGAACAGCGCCCGGCCTTCCTTAAGCCCTTCGACAAGCTGCCAGGTGTAGGGCGCCAGATCATAGCGGTAGTTCGAGGTCACCCCGTTACGGCCCAAGGTTTCTTCCAGCCCTTCGACCGCGCCCCAATCCAGCTTGAGCCCCGGAGACACGACAAGACGGTCGTATTTCACCACACGACAGCCATCCAGAATGACGGCGTTGTTTTGCGGCTCGAAGGCCGCAACTGCCGCCTTGATCCACTTAACACCGCGCGGAATCAGGGATCCCATCGTCTTGGCGGTCTGTTCTGCCGAGAAGACGCCCCCGCCCACCAACGTCCAGCCGGGCTGATAATAATGCACGTCAGACGGATCAATGATGGCGATCGACAGGTCGGATTTGCGCGCGTGCAGGCTGGCCGCAGTGGCAATACCGCCAGCCCCACCGCCCACGATAACCACATCAAAAGATGCGTCGCCCGTGTCGGTCGGCGTTTTCCCACCATTGGCAATGCGGCGGGCGACGCCGCTCATGTCATAACCGGCGACCTTGGTGGCTGACAGAATCTCGGATACTGGACGCTTGTGCGCCGCCTCGTTCAGCGACCACAGAGTGGCCGAACGCATGCCGGTCCGGCAATAGGCCAGAACCGGCCCCGGCAACTCGGTCAGCGCGCGGCCAAAGGCCTCGGCATCTTCGTCCCTGACGATCCCGGTTTGCACTGGAACATAGCGCACCTCGAGACCCAGTTTCTCTGCTGCTACTTCGATTTCCTCGAATGTCGGCTGATCGGCACCTTCGCCATCGGGGCGGTTGCAAATGATGGCACGAAAGCCCGCGCCTTTTATCGCCTCGATGTCATTTGGCGTAACCTGCGGCGACACCGAAACTGCGCCTGATATCTTTCTGATGTCCATGGGTGCCTCTTGCGTTCAGAGCTTGTTGACTGGAACTTTGAGCATCTGGTTCCCATCCTGGTCCGTTGGAATGCCGCCCGCCCGGATGTTGACCTGAATAGAGGGTACGATCAGCGTCGGCATCGCCAGCGTCGCGTCGCGCTCGGACCGCATCTTGATGAACTCGTCCCTAGTCTTGCCACCGCCCACGTGAATGTTGTGGGCCTTCTCCTCGGCCACCGTGGTTTCCCATTGGATGTCACGCCCGTTGGGACCATAATCGTGACACATGAACAGCCGGGTTTCGTCCGGCAGGCTGAGCACCTTGTGGATCGAGTCAAATAATGTCCCCGCGTCGCCACCGGGGAAATCGGCCCGCGCCGAGCCACCGTCAGGCATGAACAACGTGTCGCCCACAAAGGCTGCATCCCCGACAACATGCACCATGCAGGCGGGTGTGTGGCCCGGTGTATGCATGGTAAAGGCGGTCATGTTGCCGATCTCATAGGTCATGCCATCGACGAACAGGGCGTCAAACTGGCTGCCATCCCGCTGAAACTCGGTGCCTTCATTGAAGATCTTGCCAAACACGTCTTGCACGATCTTGATGTTTTCACCGATGCCGATCTTACCGCCCAGCTTTTGCTGGATGTAAGGCGCCGCTGACAGGTGGTCGGCATGGGCGTGGGTCTCAATGATCCATTCCAGCTTGAGCCCCCTCTTTTCAACCTCTGCAATCAGCATGTCGGCATGGCCAAACGTAATGCGGCCAGCGGCATAATCGATGTCCATGACACTGTCGATAATCGCACAGGCATTCGAGGTCGGGTCTGCAACGATATAACTGATTGTCGCGGTCGCCTCGTCGTAAAAACCCTGGACATCGGGCTTCACGCTCAGATCCACCGGGTAGTTGTCAATCGGCGTCGCTATCGCGTCGGCCATCTTTTGGTTGTGTCTCTCGATAGACTTCTGATCATTCATGATCTTGCCTCCTAACTGGCGCGGATCCGTTACCCGTTTCCGCCGCGTGTCATCATCATTTCGTGGACGGCGTCCATGCCGCGATCCGCCATCGCGCTCACTTCGGCCGCATGGATATGCATGGCTTTGGCTATTTCCGGATCGTCGGATGCTTGCATCACTACGATCCCTTCGGATGTCACTTCGATGTCCGAGGTGATCTTGTCGCCATGGTCAAAAAATATGTCGAGGGTCGGACTCTGAATAATGATCATTGGATCATCCTTGCGGCCCACCCGATCGATCATCCCGGCAACATGGGAGACCAGAGCATCCATGACATCCGGGTCGGAAGATCGTGTGACAGTGCGAATACCGTTGGGAAGGTTTTCAACCTCGCGTGTGATCGTATCGAAATTGCGGAACATCACAGCCAGCTCGGCGCTTTCCTCGGGCGTCGCGTTCTCGCCCCGCAGCCCCGGCATGTTGACCTCGTCGTGGCCTTGCCCATCTGCACCGTGACGATGCTCTGCCCGTTCACCGGCCATGCCCTGGCGATGCCCGTGCCCGGACATCAGAAAGATGTAACTGCCAGCCGCGCCGACCAAAGCAGCAACTAGCAACGCAATGGCGATGCCGCCGAACGTCCGGGCGTGTTTGCGCACATTCATCTTCGTCTCCTCCGTTTCTGCCAGCCCATATCCGGCCTTCACGTCAGACCAGCAATCACCTTGGCGGCATGAAAAGTTGAGGAGTAAATATAACTTTGAAATCCTGACTTCAGTGACAAAGTCACGAAACCGGAAAATTTCCCGAAATGGTCAAGTGCTTTGCGCCAAGCGTTCCAATGCCGCCTTGTCGGTTATCGTAATGCGCCCCCGCGATTGGGTAATCATCTCGCGCTTTTGAAAGTCCTGCAAAATCCGCGAGACAACTTCACGCGCGGTGCCCAGTTCGCTGGCAAGTTGCTGATGCGTTGCCTGAATGTCTTCCCGCCCCCCGGCCAGAACCAGAAGACGTTCGGCAAGGCGAATATCCAGGTGCCCGAATGCCACGTCATCGACCACCCGCAACAGATCAATCAGCCGGCGCGAGTAGGCCTCGAATACAAACTCGCGAAATGCGTCTTCTTCCGAGACCAGACGATCGAAGGCATGTTTCGGCAAGGTCACCGCCGTTACGTCGGTTTCGGCAATACCTTCAGCGTTATATGCTTCTTCTGCCAGCATACAGGCCGTCGTCAGTACACAGCTTTCCCCCGCCTCGACCCGATAGAGCACGATCTCGCGGCCCGAATCCGAACTTTGAGAAACGCGTATCCGTCCGTCATACAAGAATAACAGGCTGTCGGGGACGTTGTCTGGTCCGAAAACCTGGCCACCTTTAGGACACCGCACGATACGGGCCGCCGTACGCAACCTATCCCGCACAGCTTTCGGAAGGCGACTTGTCCCGTGAAATCGCTCAGTCCAGTCCAAAATTGTCATCTTGCGTTGCGCATGGGTGCCACGATGCCCTCCTCAATCGGCGCGATACGGTTCAACAACTCGTTTCTGTTTGAGGCGATGTCAGCCAGCGTCAGATCATCAAGCACAGCCATGAATGCCCGTGTTGCCTTTTGGATCGCTTGAGACAGTTTACATATCCCGATCAAAGGGCAGGTGTTTTTTTCAGGGTTAAAGCATTCGACCACATCCAGGGGCCCTTCAGTCAGGCGAATTACATCGCCGATTTTGATCTGTTCCGCCGGTTTCGCCAACCGGAAACCGCCGCCTCTGCCGCGTGCCGTTTCCAGATACCCGGCCCGACCCAACTCGTGCACGATTTTTACGATATGCGGCCGGGCAAGGCCATGCACCCGCACGACATCGTCAACGCGAATGCGATCTGGGGCCTTGAGCGCGGCCAGCTGCAAAGACCGCAGCGCATAGTTGGAATAGGATGTCAGTTTCATGCGTGCCTCCGGCAAAAGCTGTAGGCGCAATATAACTTATTTGCAAATTCTGTGTGTTTTCACGAACCATGTGGTTCGCTGAAGGTGAAGTCAGACCAACTTACCTGACCTGCGCAGCGACTGGGTGGTTGACTGGGACGCAACGAACATCACGGCATCTTTGATCGGGAAGCCGTTGGCGTCCGGCCGGCGCGGCAGTTCAACTCTCTGCAGAAACGCTGAACAAAGACGGTATGAGTGGCGGGGAGACAGGGATTCGAACCCTGGGGACGCTCTCACGCCCAACGGTTTTCAAGACCGCCGCATTCGACCACTCTGCCACCTCCCCGTCGAAGGCAGGGTCTAAGCGCAAGTTCGGCCAGAGGCAAGTCGAAATCGGGATTTCTTGCCGAAGCCCGCGCAGCGGTCTTTCCATGACTCTTCAGCCGCGTTATGATCCCCGAAATAGACCGAAACAGGCTGGCAAGCAGAACCAGCAGACCGGCAGCGGGGTTCCGAGGACGAGACCCCTTCAGGCAAGGGATAAGCAGATGAAGCGAGCGATCATGACACGCCCGGGACCGAAACGGTTGGCGTATCTGGCGTTGACTTTGACAGTTCTGAGCGGGTGTGAGGATATTCCTCAAGAGGCTGAAAAACCTGAAGAAAACTCAAACAAAACTGAACTCCTTCCCGAGGTGGTCTCGGGCTCGCAGCGTGACGTCGAAGCCCCCGAGGTTTTTCAGGTCACCGAAGCAGGGCTTTGGGATGGCAGGCCCTCGCTGGGCGGTATCTGGGTTGCCTACCCGGAAGTATCCCAGCCCGAGCGTGTCGTGATTACGAACACTGCAAACAACAAGTCCGTAACAGGGGCCCTGTTTCGACGTGAACGCAACCTGCCCGGCCCAGCGATTCAGGTTTCATCTGCGGCTGCGGAACAGCTCGGAATGCTGGCGGGCGCGCCGACAAAGGTCAGTGTCGTCGCCCTACGCCGTGAAACTGTAAAGGAATCACAACCAGAGGACGCGCCCAAACCGGAAGACGAGGCGACGGATACGGCTGCGGTGTCGGACGCCGCGGCCACCGACGCCCCATCCGCGGCAAATACCGAAAAACCGGCCAAGCCGAAATGGTGGCAAAAGAAGGCGCCAGCAGCAGCAACCGGTACAGCAGTAGTCGCGGCGGAAGCGGAAAGTTCTGCCAATGAGGCGACCGAAAGTACGGAAGCGACCACCGATGCGGCGGCGGCCACTGAGGATCCGGCAGAGCCCGCTGAAAAGAAACCCGCCAAGCGGAAGTGGTGGCAGAAAAAAGAGCCAGCAGCAGCAGCGGCTGCGGGAGCCACCGTGGCTGCGGCGGGTGCAGCAACAGGCGGTGCTGATGTGGCCGCAGATGTTGCGGCAGCCGCAGCTACACCAGCGTTGTCAGATGCGCCCGTCGAGGCCCCCGCTGAAAAGCCTGCAAAACGGAAGTGGTGGCAAAAGAAAGACCCCGCTGAAATCACCGAAACACCACTAGACCCCATCGAAGGCGCAGCATCCGCGATTGACGCGACCGAAGCGGTTCCGGCCGCAGCGGCAGCGACAGGCGCTGCGTCGTCGCTGAGCAAACCATTTGTGCAGATCGGCACATTCAGCGTCGAAGCAAATGCGAATACCGCTGCTGAGAAAGTGCGCCGGAATGGCATGTCGACTGTTGTGCGGGAACTGAAAACCGAAAACAAAACAGTATGGCGGGTCCTGGTTGGCCCTGCCGCAACCCGGGCCGAACGCAAGGCCATTCAAAAAGATGTAAAGGACCTTGGTTTCAAAGATGCGTTCACCGTGTCCGACTGATACAAGGAGGCATAACATGCTATCCTCATTGCGAACATCTGTTCTGGCCATTGGGCTTGCTGTACTGGCAATCCCGGCTCAGGCTTTTGATACATCTGCCCGCGCGGCTTATGTGATCGATCAGACCACCGGTACGGTGCTTTTGGCAAAAGACGCCGATCAGCCCTTGCCGCCTGCATCCATGTCCAAGCTCATGACGCTGTATGTAGCTTTCGAAGCGCTGCGTGACGGAAGACTGACGCTGGACGAAACCCTGCCCGTGTCCGAACACGCGATGAGCTATGGCGGCTCGACCATGTTTCTGAACACGCAGGACCGGGTTCGGGTCGAAGACCTGCTGCGCGGCATCATCGTTCTGTCAGGCAACGACGCCTGCGTGGTCCTCGCCGAGGCGCTAAGCCCTGACGGCACAGAGGCCGGGTTTGCCCGATATATGACCCAACGCGCCAAGCAGATGGGTATGAACAACTCGAACTTTGCGAATTCGAATGGGTGGCCTGCCGCCGGACATATGATGTCGGTTCATGACTTGGCGGTTCTGGCCGACAGGTTGATTACCGACTTCCCAGAATATTACCCTCTGTTTTCAGAAGAGGTATTCGAATTCGATGGCCGTGCGCCGTCGAATGCCCGGAACCGCAATCCATTGCTGAAACTGAGCATCGGCGCGGATGGCCTGAAAACCGGCCACACGCAAGAGGCCGGATACGGCCTGGTCGGGTCTGCCAAACAAGGCGACCGCCGTGTCATCTTTGTCCTCAGCGGGCTGGACAGCACCGGCCAACGGGCAGAGGAGGCTGAGGCCGTGGTTAATTGGTCGTTTCGAAATTTTGTCGAGAGGACAGTTGCCAACGCGGAAACGCCGATAGCTGAAGCCAAGCTGTGGATGGGCGAGAAAAAGACCGTAGGTCTTGTACCTGACGGCGATCTGACGGTTCTGTTTCCGGTTCTGGGCACACAGAACGTCAAGGCCGAAGTTGTGTATCAGGGTCCCGTCAATGCGCCGGTCAAGAAAGGCCAGCAACTGGCCGAGCTTGTCATCAAGCCTGAAGGATTGCCTGAAATACGACGTCCGCTGGTGGCGGCGGAAGACGTTGCAGTTGGCGGATTTGTCGTGCGTATGCTGACTGTTGGCGGCATTGTTCTGAAAGACGTGATCAATAACCCGCTGGAGTCGATGTGACCAAGGCGGGTTTATTTCTGACTTTCGAAGGCATTGACGGATCAGGCAAGTCAACTCAGGCGCGGATGCTGGCGGATCAACTGCGGGCGCAGGGTCATGAGGTCGTTTTGACGCGTGAACCGGGCGGCTCACCCGGCGCGGAGGAAATCCGCAGCCTGGTATTGGAAGGTGATCCCGACCGCTGGTCGGCCGAAACGGAAATCCTGTTGTTCACGGCCGCCCGCCGCGACCATCTGGAACGTACGATCGAACCCGCACTTGCCGCAGGGCAAGTGGTGATCTGCGACCGCTTTGCCGACAGCACACGTATGTATCAGGGCCTGTCGCGGGGCGATCTGCGCGGCCTTGTTGATCAGCTGCACAGCCTGATGATCAAGCGCGAGCCGAACTTGACGCTGCTGATCGACATGGACCCCGATACCGGCCTGTCCCGCGCCAAAGGGCGGCAAGGCGCGGAAGAACGGTTCGAAGATTTCGGCCCGGACCTACAAAGGAAAATGCGGGCTGGCTTTCTGGCACTGGCCCATGAGTTTTCCGACCGTTTCCGCGTGGTGGACGGTAACCGGGACATGGACAGCGTTGCGCAGGATGTGACAGAAATCGTCCAGGCTGCTTTGCGATAGACGATGAATGACGAAATCCCCTCTCCGGATCAGGTGCCCGGTGCGCCGCATCCCCGCGAGACCGTCCGGCTTTTTGGTCAGGATGCGGCGGAACAGGCGTTTCTGACCGCCTACAACTCGGACCGGCTGCACCACGGCTGGTTGCTGACCGGGCCGCGTGGCGTCGGCAAGGCAACGTTGGCCTGGCGGATTGCGCGGTTCTTGCTGGCAACACCTTTGGCAAACGACGGTGGGCTGTTTGGCGCGCCGCCACCGCCAGAGACGCTCGACATTGATCGCGACCACCCGGTGTCACGTCGCATTCTGGCCGGGGCCGAGCCGGGATTGGCCGCGATAGCCCGGTCGCTGAATGATCAGGGGCGGCTGCGCAACGAAATCGTTGTGGACGACATCCGAAAGCTGGGAAAGTTCTTTGGCCTGTCCTCTGCCGATGGTGGGCGCCGGATTGTAATCGTGGATTCGGCGGATGAGATGAATGTCAGCGCCGCCAATGCTTTGCTGAAGATGCTGGAAGAGCCTCCGGCGCGTACAACTCTTTTGCTGGTATCGCACCAACCCTCGCGCTTGTTGCCGACCATCCGCTCTCGGTGCCGGACCTTGCGTCTTGGGTCCCTGAGTGCCGGGGATATGCAGGACGCGCTGTCGCAAACCGGGACGACCTTACCGACGCATCCCGAATATCTCGCCGCATTGGCCGCTGGCTCGGTCGGGGAGGCCGTTCGCCTGATCAATCTGGGCGGACTTGAAATCTATGCCGAACTGATTGCCATTCTGGGCACCCTGCCCCGCCTGGACCGGCAGCGCGCGCTGGCCCTGGCCGAGGCCGCGGCACAACGCGGCGCGGCCGAGCGCTTTGATCTGCTGCTGACACTGATCGATATCGCCTTGTCTCGGCTGGCCCTGACCGGGGCAACCGGAGCACCGCCGACCTCTGAGGCCGCCCCGAACGAAGCTGAAACGCTGGCCAGACTGTCGGATTCTTCGGATCAGGCCCGTCGCTGGGCCGAAGTCGCAGCGACAATCACAGCCCGCGCGCGACATGGTCAGGCGGTGAACCTTGACCCTGCCGCTCTGGTCCTAGATACGGTGTTCAAGATACAGGAAACCGCCGGCCAGGTCAGATGAGCGACACCCCCCAGATCACCGACAGTCACTGCCATCTGGACTTCCCGAATTTTGACGGTCAGTTGGACGACATCATCTCGCGCGCGGCCGAGGCTGGCGTGACCCGGATGGTGACGATTTGCACCAAACTGCGCAATGAACCCGCAGTCCGTGCAATTGCCGAAGCCCATGCACCGGTATTCTACGCCGCAGGCACCCATCCGATGAGCGCCGCTGACGAGCCTATGGTCTCGGTCGATGAATTGGTTGCGCTGGCACAACATCCCAAATTTGTGGGCATCGGTGAATCAGGTCTGGATTACCACTATACCGCCGACAGCGCTGAGCTTCAGAAGCAATCCCTGCGCATTCATATCGAAGCAGCCCAGCGCACAGGGTTGCCTTTGATCATTCATGCCCGCGCGGCAGACGACGATATGGCCCAAATTCTGGCCGAAGAGTATCGCAATGCGCCCTATTCCTGCGTGATGCACTGTTTCTCGTCCTCGGCCGAGTTGGCCAAAGCCGCGCTGGATCTTGGGTTTTATCTGTCCATGTCCGGCATTGCGGCCTTTCCCAAAAGCCAGGAGTTGCGCGACATTTTCGCAAGCGCGCCGGTGGATCGCATTCTGGTGGAAACCGATGCGCCCTATCTTGCGCCGCCCCCTTATCGTGGCAAGCGAAACGAACCGGCCTATACCGCACATACAGCCCGAAAAGGGGCTGAAGTGTTCGGTCTGGAGTATCCGGCTTTTGCCGCCCAAACTCAGGCGAACTTTGACCGGCTGTTCAGCAAGGCGGCAACGAACAGGGCCGCTGCATGACCGAATTGCGATTTACCATTCTGGGCTGCGGATCGTCAGGCGGCGTACCCCGGTTGGGTGGCCACTGGGGTGCTTGCGATCCTGCTAACCCCAGGAACATTCGCCGGCGCTGTTCCCTGCTTGTCGAGCGTGACGGCCCCGGCGGCACAACCTCAGTGTTGATTGATACGACCCCGGACATGCGCAGCCAGTTGCTGGACACGGGCACCGGGCGGCTTGATGGTGTAGTCTATACACACTCTCACGCGGATCATGTCCATGGAATCGACGACCTGCGCATGATCGTGTTCAACATGAAAACCCGTGTACCGGTCTGGGCTGATGGTGATACTCAGAACGCCCTGCTGGGGCGGTTTGGATACGCCTTCATTCAACCCGAAGGGTCACCTTATCCTCCGATCCTCGACCTCAAGTCCATCGACGGGCCGTTCGAAATCGACGGACCGGGCGGGCCCATTCCGTTTCGTCCATTCAAGGTCAATCACGGCTCGATAGATTCTCTAGGTTTTCGCATGGGACGGCTCGCCTATTTGCCGGATGTTGCCGAAATATACGACGACGCATGGCCTGAAATGGAAGGGTTGGAATATCTTATAATCGACGCCCTGCGCCGAAGCCCTCATCCCACACATGCACATCTGGAAAAAACGCTTGAGTGGATTGAGAAGCTGCAACCAAAACAGGCGATTCTAACCAACATGCACATCGATCTGGATTATATGACCCTCGATGCAGAAACTCCGGACAATATCACCCCCGCCTATGACGGGATGGTGATACATCACGCGTTTCAGGCCCCTGTTCCTTTTGCATAAGATATCGCAACCTGGCCGTTGCACGGGGGCCAAATGCTGCAAAGTCTGATTGACGTCATTCTTCCTGTCTTTCTTGTGATCGGTGCCGGCTACACGGCAACACGAACAGGATATTTCAAAGAAGACCATGTCGACGGGCTGATGAGATTTACTCAAGGGTTCGCGATCCCATGCCTGTTGTTTCTTGCCATCGCGCATCTGGACCTCAGCGCCAGTTTCGATCCCCGGCTTTTGGCCAGTTTCTATTCCGCCGCCGCCTTGTGTTTCATCGCTGGTCTTTTTGGTGCGCGCATCATTTTCGGCCGCGAATGGGAAGACTGCGTGGCAATCGGGTTTTGTTGCCTGTTCTCTAACTCGGTTCTGCTGGGATTGCCGATTACCGAACGCGCTTATGGTCCCGAGAACTTGACAGGCAACTATGCGATTATCGCCTTCCATTCCCCGTTTTGTTACGGCGTAGGGATCACGGTGATGGAGGTTGTCCGCAATCGCGGAAACGGTGGCGTACGCATGGCGCGTTCTGTTCTGTCGGCAATGTTCAAGAACGCGCTGATCCTTGGTATTGCACTGGGATTCGTGGTTAATCTATCCGGTTTGGACATCCCGGCTGTGGTGGACGAAGCCCTTGGTCTGATCACGCGGGCCGCCCTGCCTGGCGCCCTGTTTGCACTGGGCGGGGTACTGGTCAAATACAAACCCGAAGGCGATCTGCGCACCATCGCTTTTGTTTGCTGTATCTCGCTGATGCTGCATCCCAGCCTTGTGTGGATATTCGGCAAATCCACAGGGCTGCCTCAGGACCTGTTCCGCTCGGGCGTGTTGAACGCAGCCATGGCGCCGGGGTTCAACGCCTATATCTTTGCTAACATGTATGGCCGCGCCAAGCGGGTGGCAGCTTCGGCTGTTCTCATTGGGACAGCCACATCTATCCTGACTGTCTGGCTTTGGCTAACGGTTCTGGGCTAACAGTAGTGTTGACTTCGGTTCGCACAGAGGCACCTAACGCATTTCGTGTCAGGAGATCCAAATGCCACATGCCATCATCGTCGCACATGGTCAGCCGTCCGATCCAGAACCGGCCGAGGCTGCTTTGGCTGCGTTCGCGGCTACGGTCGACGCCCTGACCGAGCATGTAACGGTGCATGCCGCAACTCTGGCCGCGCCCGGCGCGTTCGAGGCTAAGCTGAGCAGCTTGCCGGAAAACACGGTCATTTATCCGCTTTTCATGGCAAATGGATGGTTTGTCACCAGCGCTTTGCCCAAACGATTAGGGGATCACAAAGCGCGCATTCTAGACCCGTTGGGTGTTGACCCAGAGCTACCGGAAATGACCGCGCAAGCCCTGCAATCTGAGTTGTCCGAAAGAAATTGGGTAACTGCGTCGACCGATCTGGTCATTGCCGCACATGGGTCGGGGCGTAGTCGAAACCCGTCGGCCGTGGCACTGAACTTCGCATCTCAACTTGAGGAAATGCTGGTTTTCAAATCTGTCCGCGTTGGGTTTGTTGAAGAGCCGCCATCCATTTCCGACGCCGCAACCGGCACGGGGGCCCAGGCACTGTGCCTTCCGTTCTTTGCCTGCACCGGGGGGCACGCAATTGAAGACGTACCCGCCGGATTGAGCCAAGCAGGGTTCAAAGGCGTTCTGCTGCCAGTGGTTGGAGAACTGCCACCCATCCGGCACCAGATTGCCAAGCAGGTAACAAAGGCCGTTCAGCTCGCGTGATAATTTGCTGAGATCTTTGACCCGAAAACAGGCAAAACTCAGGTTTGCGCTTTGATCAGAGTGGAATACAGGCGATGGCAGGACCGGCCATCTCGCTTGGCCTGATAAAGGGCAACGTCGGCGGCGTGAAGGATGTCAGCGGCTTTGGCAACCTTGAACTGGGTGGACAAGGCCGTTCCGATACTTGCTGAGATACAGCACGGTTGGTCCTGAAACATCATGGGTTCATTCAACCTTGCGATCAGACGGCCGGCGATGGACTCCAGAGTTTCTTCCCGCGTCAGGCCCTTGAAAATTATGACAAACTCATCCCCACCAACCCGGGCAACCGTATCGTCTCCACGCGTCTCTTCAAGCATGATGCGGGCCGCCTGTTGCAAAACGTAATCCCCGGCGGCATGGCCCAGCCGATCATTCACGGATTTAAAGAAGTCTAAATCCAGATGCATAAGGGCAAATGTAGAATTTGCCAGGATCAGATGCCCCAACAAATGATCCATCGCGCGGCGGTTCTTCAATCCTGTCAATGTATCGGTATATGCCTGCTCTTCCGCGGCTAGCATTGCCCCCTGAAGCCTGAGATTAAGTGAACGGGACGCTTCCATCGCGGCGGATTTGGCTTCGACCAGATACAACAGCTCGATCGCCAGGTCAGTGCCGGAAAAATCAGCGCTTGTCAGGGCGTAATCCCGAACCGCATCCAAAATCGAAATACCGAATGACAGATTGATGACTGCACCGCCCGAGTCGGGCAAGGGCGCGACCAGGCCTTTCAGGGTCGTACGCGGTTCATCGCGAAATCTCAGATGCAGTTTGGCACCGGCCATCGACATCAACGCGGGAAGGGTGGTGACTGTTCTGGGGCGGATCAGCTCGAACACGTCCAGAACCCCCAGCCCGACCAAAGGCAATTCGGGCCGCAGCTTTTGCAGTGTCGGACCCGCTTGTTGAATGCATCCGCTTCGGTCCACCAACAGGAACATCGGGCAAAGCGTTTCCAGAAGATCTGCCAGTTCCTGAGTATGTGTCATCTGTTCCGAGCCCCCAGATCAAAATGGCGCCCCTCGGCAAAGGCGCTTTCTACCAAAATGATTGAAATAATTTCACAACACTCCTGACGACCCTCATGCGACAGCATCACCAGCGCACCATAATCATCGGCCATCGCGCGCAGGACCCCGACCATAACACTGGAAAATCCTGGTAAGTCCGGAAGGCAGCACAACTGGTATTCCGTGGCTGAAAGCTCTCTCAACTCAAGCGCAGGCAAATTCAGATCAGAGACAGCCAGTCTTACACGATCCGCAAGATCATCAAGGGAATGAAGGAACTCAACATAGGTGACACCCCCAAACCTGAGCAGTCGGCGCAGCCCTTCCATGTTCGGATGGGACACCAGATATGTTCCCAGATCTTCGAGGATTTCCGCCTGTGGTCGGTTGAGGTCAATACTCAGGGCCTCGAGCAACCGGGTCGTCATGTCATCATCATAGATGAGCATGGCTTCAAACTCGACAAACCCTAGCCGCGCACCTTCGGTCACGCGAACCCAGCAGGATTGCCCGTAGGTCGCGCCGACAAAGGACTGTATCGCCCGATTGATCAGACCATGCATCGGATGCCTCAGATTGGTGTCCTTGGCACTGTGGTCTGAGAAACCTTAACAAATAGCCAAAATTCGCCCCGAGTTGCTGTGAAAGCAACGGAGTATCAAGTCGACACTACCCGCCCTGTCAGAAGTCCGTCGGCGCGCCGCCTTCAGCCTTGCGGCGTTCAACGAACTCGGCCAGTTCCTCGCGGATACCATCGTCCATCGGAGGTGCCTCAAAGCTCGAGATGATCTCTTTGAACATGTGATGCGCACGCTCAGCCGTCCAGATGCCTCCGGCGGCCTCCCAGCCCTCATAGTTCTTCCAGTCGCTCAGGAAGGGCTGGTAGAAGGCCGTGGTGTAGCGATCCTGTGTGTGTTGGATTCCAAAAAAGTGACCGTCATTGCCAACCGCGCGGATGGCATCCAAAGCAATCTCATCCGGTCCGGTCGCGGTTAGATCAGGGTTCATATAGCGCTGAATTTGCTGCAAAACCTCGCAATCCATAATGAATTTTTCCGGGCTTGCGATCAGGCCGCCTTCCAGCCAACCGGCGGCGTGGTACACCATGTTGGTGCCCGACTGCACGGCCGCCCAGAGCGAATTCGAGGTTTCCCACACGGATTGCCCGTCTGGCACATTGGCCGCACACACACCGGATGAACGCAGCGGCAGCCCATAATATCGCGCCATCTGCCCGGTCATCTGGGTCGAGCGCATGTATTCCGGCGTCCCGAAAGCGGGCGCGCCTGATTTCATGTCCACGTTCGACGTGAACGTTCCGATTACGCAGGGAATACCGGGGCGCACATATTGGAACAAAGCGATAGCGCATAAGGCTTCGGCCAGGGATTGGGCAACCGCCCCCGCCATCGTTACCGGTGCCATTGCCCCCGCCAGCGTAAAGGGGGTTACGACAATTGCCTGCCCGCGCCGCGCCAATCTCAGGCAGCCATCAATCATCGGATGGTCATGCTTCAGCGGCGAGGTCGAGTTGATGTTGGTGTACATCCGCGGCGAGGCTTCGAATTCCTCATGGCTGAGACCGCCCGCGATGCGCACCATTTCCATCACATCTTCGACACGTTCCTTACCCAACGAATAAGCGTGCATCGCCTTGTCGGTCAGGGTCAGCTTGTCATACAGCACATCCAGATGCCGGACGCTGGCATGAATATCGACGGGTTCTACAGGATATCCGCCTGCGAAGTGAATACAGTTGAAGTACTGCGTCAGTTTCAGAAGATTCTGGCACATCTCGCGATTGCCGGGCACTTTCTTTCCAATCTCCATGTCCCAGTAATTAGGCGGCGACGAAACGTTGCCGAACAGGATGTTCTTTCCACCGATCTCGATCCTGTGGTCAACATTGCGGGGCGTGATGGAAAACTGGCTGGGCGCCTTGGCGATCATCTCCATGACGAAATCACGCCCCATGCGGACGTTGTCACCATCGATCGTGCACCCCGCCTCGCGCAGGATGCCGATTGCCTCTTCATTGTAGAATTCGATCCCGATCTCTTCCAGAATACGCATGGCCCCTTCATGGATCGCTTCGATCCCGGCCTGATCCAGCGGTTCAGTCGGGCGATCTATATTGATGGGTGGGTCCCACGGCATCTGGTCAATCACCGCGCTGCCCCTGCGTGCTGCCGCACCTGCGCGTCCTCCGCCGCGGCGTTTGCGTGTGTTGGTCTCGGCCATGGTTGCCTCCGTTCTGGCTTGATACAAGCAAGACCCGAAGACGCATTTCTGGCCGCTCCATCTGCGACAGAGCTTGTCGGTTTTCTATAATTGTGCGTCGATTTTCCGGATCAACGCATCATTTTTCGGCCAGCCATGCAGGAATGTGACCGATATCCGGCAGGACCACATCCGCCATCGGTGCCAGCGCATCTGCTTCTGCCAATCCGGTCAAAACGCCAATGGTGATCATCCCGGCTGCGCGCCCCGCTTGCAGGTCATGAACACTGTCACCCACCATTGCAATGCGCGACGGCTCGACCCCGACCTGTGCGGCAAAGGCCAGCAACTGACCTGGCCCCGGTTTGAACCCATGACCACTGTCATACCCGGCGATAAAATCGAAGTGTTCGCGTATTCCAGCAGATTCCAGATGCTGCAATGCCGGATGCTCGCTGTCATTTGTCGCAACGCCCAGTTTGATCCCGGATTGCTGCAACCCTTTCAGGAATGGGCCCAACGGCACGGCAGGGGATTGAGGAGCCGCCGCGGCCTCGGCATTCATCATGTCCACAACTTCCTGCAATGTCACATCGTCAACATGCGCAATAAGCACCTCGGCGATTTCTTCGACCGTTGCGGCGATCACAATGCTATCTGTGGCATACCGCTCTTGCTCGTAGTCAAACCCGATGACGCTCCCGAGTTCCACCGCCCGGTCTACATCCCCCTTTGTCAGACGCATCAGCAACGAGCGCCCGAAGGTTCCCCAGGTTTTGGCAAAATCGAACAAAGTGCCATCCTTGTCGAAGACGATTGCTTCTATTGGCATCGCGTGCTCCTGCGGAAAAGGTGCTCAGGTCCAGTGTACATCGCCACCGCCTGACAGAACGGCCCGCGCTTGGGCCGGGTGATCATAGGCGATCGAGTTGGCGTCACAAAACGCCATGACCCACGAATCGTCAAGCACCAGAAAATCGAGAACCGAAGCCAGAAAGTCCCGATCACCGGCCCGATTGCGAACATCCCCGATCGAAGCACCTGTCGAGCCAAGAAATACAGGCAAAAGCTCGTCATTGCTGACCAGCCACCCCAGGGCTGTCAGAGCAAGAGTCTCGGCTAAGTCGGGCGATAGGGGCATAAACTGCGCTCAGAGAATGGTGTTGGAAAGAGTTTGTTAACCAGACTCATAAACAATTTGTTCACGCATGCAATCAACGGTGAACGACTATGTCTGTGCAAGGCACCATCCTTGTCCTCGACGGGGTATCAACCAACCGCATAATGCTGAAGGTTCAACTGACTGCTGCCTGGTACCACGTGGTGCAGGGTGGAAAACTTGAAGGGCTACAAGCCCTTGCCCGTCGCGTGCAGCCAGACCTTGTTCTGACGGCCCAAACATTGCCCGATGGAACAGCCGCAGATGTCAAGAAAGCCCTCACCGAAGTATCAGGCCTTGATGACGTGCCCGTTGTCGTACTGGCAGCACAGAATGACAAAAACGCGCGCCTGCGTGCCCTGAAAGACGGGCTGGACGATGTGTTGACGCACCCTTTCAAAGATACGTTGCTACTGGCACGCATTCGCAGCCTTTTGCGCGCGCGTGCAGCTACTCAAGATTTGCAGGTCAGCAACGGATCGCAACCTATTGGATTTGGGGAACCCGCCCCTGTTATGATCAGCCCACCGAACGCGGCCCGGGTTGATATCTTGACCGATACTGTCCGAACTGGTGCCCTTTGGCACAAGGCCTTGCAAGGCCACCACCATTTCGATCTGTCCTGGCATCTTCAATCGAACCTGCAAGGCGTTTTGTCCGGGCCGATACCGGACGCGATTGTGGTCGAACTGGGCTCGCCCCCGTCCGCGCTGAATATCCTTGCGGATCTCAGGTCACGCGCAGCAACCCGGAACACTGTCCTGATTGGCATCCTGCAGGACAACGATGCCGTGCATGCCTCGGAAGCGCTGGACAGAGGAGCGGACGCCGTATGCCTTGGGGGGTTCTGCGCGCAAGAGATTCTGTTGCGGCTGAATAATCAGATTGCGCGCAAGGCACGGCTTGATCATCTGCGCGTATCACTGAGAAAAGGGATCGCCGAGTCCTGTATTGATCCGCTCACCGGGCTGCACAATCGTCGTTACGCCATGCGGGCATTGGATCAGATCGCGCGCCAGTCTGCCCGTACCGGGCGTGGCTTTGCCGTCATGCTGGCGGATCTGGATCACTTCAAGACCATCAATGACTGCCATGGCCATGGCGCTGGTGATTGTGTTCTGACGCAGGCCGCAAAACGCATGCAAAGCGCACTTGGGTCCAAAGGTTTTGTCGCCCGTATCGGCGGTGAAGAGTTCATGTTCGCGGTGCCTGATGTGTCAGAAAAGCAAGCCAGAAAACTGGCTGAGGCCATCTGTGACAGCATTTGTCGCGCGCCGTTCCTGCTAACGGATCAAGGTTTGCAGGTTAACGTCACGATCAGCATTGGGCTGGAGATGCCGCAATCGGGTCAGCCGGGAAAAGAACGCACACCCGTTCCTGTAGACGATATCCTAAAAGCCGCCGACAAAGCCCTTTATGCGGCAAAAAAAGCGGGGCGCAATCAGGTGAGTATCAGGCAAAGCGCAGCCTGAACCTGTCAGTCCTTTTTCTTGTGCCCATGCGGCCCGCGTTCGACGATCTTTTGCAACCTGTCCGCATAAGACTGCCGCTCTGCGTCACTCATGGCGGTGACGCGAGCCAGCCATTGTGTCTGCAATGCTAGTTGCAGTTCTGCCGTCGCCTGCGACTGTTGCAGCAACAACACTTCAACGGCGACCGGATCGAAGGGCACCCTGCGCAGTGCCAGGCTCAGGGCTTGAAAGTCCTGTCTGCGCCCCCTTAAGTCTTTTTCGCGCAGCGCAGACAGTTCCCCTCGCAACGCTTTGCGGTCATCTTTCGGCAAAGCGCGATACAGCGCAGGACCGAATCCCGGCGGTGCCTCGGTGTGATCTCCATCCTTCAGGCGCAGCACGGTTCCAACTGCAACACCGACAACCAACAGGTTCAGTGCCAATGACGAAACCAGCAAAACCGTCATCCACCGGCGTTTCGGTTTAGGGGCAGCATTCATTCAGTGCTCTCCAGAAAACTCGTGTCATATCCAAGGTCCGCCACAAAAAGGACCGTCTCCTGCGATGCCAGCAGATTGGCGGGATCAGGCAGGAACCCCGGCGCGGAAAAGCCGATCCAGAGCCCCGCCGCACTGGCGGCGATCAAGCCGCCCAACCCCTGCCAGCCACCTACGTTGTCCATCATTCGATGCCAGATCGAAGATTGAGGACGCGGTTCGGGCCTTAGGCGACTGAGGCGGAGTTTTTCAGCATCTGTCTGAATGCGCACGGCCAGATCGTCGGGCAGCGCCGGTCGGTTTTGCCGAGCCTGCGCAAACAAATGATCCAGTTCCAGGTTTTCATCCGTCATCGTCATACCCCAGTTCTTCACGTCGCCCGGCCAAAATCGCGGTCAGACTTCGTTTGCCCCGCGCGGTCAAGCTTTCAACCGCTTCTACTGAAATTCCCATGATCCCGGCAATTTCAGGGTTGGGCAACTCTTCGATGTGGCGCAGAATCACTGCCTGCCTCTGCCTTTCGGGCAGCTGAGACAGGGCAAGCTGCAACGCATCCACGCGGGCCTCATCCTGCAGTCGGTCGGCTACGCTGGCTTTGCCATCTTCTGGCTCAGGAATATCCGACAACCTGCCGGGGGACTTCCTGCGCCGAATGTCCACACACAGATTCAACGTCACGCGATACAGCCATGTCGACACTTTGGCCTGACCCGGCACCCATTCCGGCGCCATCTGCCACATCCGCATCATCGCCTCCTGCGTTACGTCTTCTGCCTCGGCCCGATTGCCCAACATACGCAACGCGACGGAATAACAAAGCGGCCCAAGGCGATCTGTTAAGACCCGCGCAGCCTGTGCGTCACCCTCAGCAAATTGGCCCAGCAACACATCGTCGCTGAGAGAGCTCGCGGTGCAACCCGCACCGCGAACATCGTGTAGGTGGGAGGTCAGGTCCTCCACCCTGCATCAGTTGTCGATTGCACCCGACTTGTGGTGCTTTTTCTTATGGTGCCGTCCCATCCGGTCTTTGGCATCGGCAAATTCCTGTTCCGATATTCCACCACTGTTATCTGCATCCATCCGGTCAAACATCTTGTCACCCCGGCGCGGTTTCGGCAACTCGTCCTGGCTTAGGAACCCGTCTTTGTTCGCATCGTTGTTTTCGAACATTTTGGTGACGCGGTCGTTTGCTTTTTTCTGAGCGGCGGCCTGCATCTCCTCAAGGCTGAGCTGGCCGTCCCCATCAGTATCAGCGGCCGAGAAACGCTCGGTGCGATGTGCTTCCATTTCCTGCTGTGTCACTTGACCGTCGCCATTGGCATCCAATTCCTGAAAGGACACTGGCTCACGACCACCCGGGCCAGCCGCCAGAACAGACGTGCCGGTGATTGCAACACCCGACAGGACAATCGCCGTGATGAACTTTGCGTTTTTCATTTCGGTTTTCCCTTGTTGACGCGGCCTGAGTGCCGCTGCTCATATCCATTCAAACGCGCGAGGCAGGGAATTCCGTCGCAGTGTCAGCAACTTTTTTTGAACCATCTCGGTATTTCACGACGTGGTTCACCTTAGATGCGTTGCAAAGCGACGCACCCCCCTTTAAAAACCACCCGTTCAGGCGCATTATCCGCCAAAGATTACTGCGCGAGTTATATTATGACGGATCAGACGATCGACACCACAACTGAGAGCGAGCGTGAAACCTGGCCCGCTTTGGTCAAAGGGTTTCGGTGCAAGTGCCCTAGTTGCGGCGAAGGCAAGCTGTTGCACAGCTACCTAAAAGTGAATGACACCTGCTCGAACTGTGGACAGGAACTGTTTCATCATCGCGCCGATGATGGGCCCGCCTATCTGACGATCCTGCTGGTCGGGCATTTGTTGGCCCCGGCCCTGCACGTCTCGTATGTGAACTGGCGCCCGGACCCATGGGTGATGGCCATCGGGTTTTCCATTGCTTGCGTTGCACTGTCGCTGTTTTTGCTCCCCCGTTTGAAAGGCGCTGTGGTCGCCTATCAGTGGGCGCGTCGTATGCACGGTTTTGGCAACGATTCATGAGCCTCAAGAAGCGATTGTTTTAGGCATGATGACCGACAAGACCGCCATCCGCGACGCCGCAACCGTCATCGTGCTGCGGAACAGGTGGACCAATCCGTCGATCCTGATGGGTCAACGTGGGTCCAAGGCTGTGTTCATGCCCAACAAATTCGTGTTCCCCGGTGGAGCGGTCGATCCGGCGGATGCGGATGTACCGCTTGCGACCGCACTGCCTGACCTGTGTTCTGAGAGGTTGGCGGAACAGGCGGAATCCGGAAAACAACACGCCCTTGCCGCCGCAGCAATTCGCGAGCTTTGGGAAGAAACAGGACTTGTCCTGGGCCAGACAGGACGCTGGCCGGGCAACGTTCCTGACGACTGGCAAAGCTTTTCCGCCATGGGTTACGTGCCGTCGGCCGCTGCGCTGCAATTTGTTTTTCGCGCAGTCACACCGCCCGGCCGCCCCCGCCGGTTCGATGCGCGGTTTTTTCTGGTCGATGCCGATGCGCTGCAGGGCGATCTGGATGATTTCAGCCATGCCTCGGACGAGCTGTCGCATCTGCAATGGGTGGAACTGGATCGGGCGCGCGACCTGGATTTGCCGTTTATCACCGAGGTTGTTCTGGCCGAGGTCGCAGCCCGGGTGACCTCACCCGAGCCGCCAATATCGGTTCCGTTCTATCAGAACAACGAAGAAGCCAATCTATTCCTGCGGCTCAGAGGCTATCCAATGCCCGAGCAGGATTGACCGGTCAGTTTCACCGCATCCGGCTGACAACTACCGTCACTTCGGGCTTTTTGCCGATTTCCGCTTTTGCCGTCTGACGCACGATCCGGCGCATTTCGTCTTCAAGCTTGTCGTCATCCCGTAGGGTCTTGGCTGCCGCCCGCATCAGGAACTGGTTCAGGTCTTCTTCCAACACCTCGACCAATCCGGCCCGGGACGTTCCGACCTCGGGCAGACCCATCGTATCGCACCACGGTTCGCCCAGCGGCTCGTCTTCTTCGTCCAGAACGACTGTCACAGTTACGTGGCCGTTCAGCGCCATGCGAATACGGTCACGTACCACACCGTCCATCGCACCGATTTTCACCGTACCGTCCAGATAGGTACGCCCGGTTTCGACATAGTCGACCACCACGGGTGCATTGCCGCTGAGATCCAGCATGGTGCCGTTCACGGCCAGCACGCCCGTTCTGCCACCCTGCTCAGCCAGTTTGACATGCTCGCGCAGGTGCCGGTGCTCTCCATGCATTGGGATCACAACTTGCGGATCGATCAGCGCGTGCACCTTCTCAAGATCGGGCCGGTTCGCATGGCCAGAGACATGATAGAGGCCCGAGCTGTCATCCACTACATCCACGCCCTTTTCACTGAGCTGGTTCATGATGAAAATCACGCCACGTTCATTTCCGGGAATGGTTTTTGACGAGAACAGGAACAGGTCGCCTTCGGACAGTTCCAGACCACGGTACTTGCCGCGGGCCAGTTGCGCGCTTGCCGCACGGCGCTCGCCCTGGCTGCCGGTCACGATCAGCATCAGGTTCTGGCGCGGCAGGTCCAGCGCCTCTTCCGCGCTGATCACCTTGGGGAAGTCCGACAGGATACCGGTTTCAGTCGCGGCCTCGATCATCCGCCGCATTGCGCGCCCCAGCAACACAACTGAACGCCCCGCGCGTGCGCCCGCCTCGGCCAATGTTTTAACCCGTGCCACGTTCGACGCGAAGGTGGTAGCCACAACCATACCCTCGGCGTTTTCGACTAGCTTTGTAATCTCTGGCCCAACCTCGGATTCCGAACGGCCCGGATGCGCCGAGAAAACATTCGTGCTGTCGCAAACCAACGCCTTGACACCCGGCTTGGAAATCTCGGCCCATAGATCGGGGTCAAAGGCTTCGCCCACGACCGGGTTTGCATCCAGCTTGAAATCACCCGAATGCACCACGCGCCCTGCGGGCGTGTCGATGACCAACGCAGCACTTTCCGGGATCGAGTGTGAAACCGGAAGGAAACCCACCGTAAACGGTCCGACTGAGACCTTTTCGGGCCATGCGGACACGGTTGTTACCGCGTCGGTCGGGTGCACATATTCTTCCATCTTGCGACGCGCGATATTGGCCGTGAAAGCCCGGGCATAGATCGGAGCTCCCAGAGCCTCATAGCAATGAGCCACCGCGCCGACATGATCTTCATGCGCATGGGTGATGAAAACGCCATCCAGCCGGTCGGCCCGTTCTTTCAACCATGAAATATCCGCATAGATCAGGTCGACGCCCGGAGTTGTGTCCATATCGGGAAAGGTGACGCCCAGATCCACCAGGATCAGGCGTTCCTGCCCGGGCTGACCATATCCGTACACATAGGCATTCATGCCAATTTCGCCCGCGCCACCCAGCGGCAGGTAGATCAATCTTTCACTGCTCATATCGAGCCATTTTCCTTGTTGTAGCGATGAATCACGGTCAAGCCGTGCATCGTCAAATCATCTTCGATTACGTCGAACCCCACGTCGGCCTGATCGAACAAGGGGGCCAACCCTCCGGTTCCCACGACTTTCATCGGCATTCCATATTCGGCCTTGATCCGCGCGATCAGCCCTTCGATCAGGCCGGAATATCCCCAATACACGCCCGACTGGATACAACCAACCGTATTTGTACCGATCACCTTCTCGGGACGCGTGATGTCGATATGCGGCAGTGCGGCTGCGCCCTGATGCAAAGCCTCAAGGCTGAGGTTCACACCCGGAGCGATGACGCCCCCCACATAGGCACCGTCCGCGGCGACAACGTCGAAATTTGTTGCGGTACCAAAGTCCACCACGACGACATTGCCGCCATGACGGTCAAATGCGCCAACTGCGTTGGCCAGTCGATCCGGGCCCGGCACAGTTCCTTGATCCACACGCGGCGGCACGGGCAGCAGGCAATCCGGCCTTCCCACCACCAGCGGCCTGCACCCAAAAAAGCGATCAGCAAAGATGCGCAGGTTGAACACGACGCGCGGCACGGTCGAGGCAATGATGACATCCGAGATATTCGCCTCGATCCCGTAATGTTTCACCAGCGTCGAATACCAGGTGAAATAGGCGTCCGCCGTGCGTGCGTGATGGGTCGAGGTGCGCAGGGTGCACAGAAATTCCTGACCATCCCAGATCGAGAAGACTGTGTTGGTATTGCCGCAATCAATGGCCAGAAGCATCTGTGCCCCTTTCAGAAATAGACATCCGCCGCAGGAATGCTCACGCGACCTTTGGCGGTGTTTAAGACAAGGTTACCGCTTGCGTCTACCGTTTCGAAGGTCCCAACCGTTTCGGACGTTCCGGTACGGGCCGTGATAACCTCGCCCAGCCGGGCAGCACGGGACAGCCACGCAGTGCGAATGGGTTCGAACCCGTAGGTAACAAACTGAGTTTCATATTTGGCATAGGCCGAGGCAAGCTCGGTCAGAAAATCCTCGGGCGTGACGTTTGCACCGGTTTCCGACAACAGCGAGACGGGACGGATCGCGCCCGGTTCTACCGCGTCGGCGTCTGGGGCGTTGGCCAAATTCACGCCAATACCGATCGACAGATGTGCTACACCGCGCCCCTGACCGGCGCTTTCCAGCAAAATACCAGCAAGCTTACCACCGTTCAGCAGTACGTCATTGGGCCATTTCAACGACAACCCCGCGGCACGCCCTGTCACAGAGACGCAAGCGTCAAACAGAGCCAGTGCCGCAACAAAACTGCGCAGTGCCGCCTGTTCTGGTGCACCTTCGGGGCGCATCAAAAGGGTCGCGGCAAGGTTGCCCATGGGGTTGGCCCATGACCGTCCGCGTCGCCCACGCGCAGCCGTCTGATGATGCGCCATGATCCAGACAGGACCACGGGCATTGGGGGCAATCCGCGCCGCTTCGTTGAGTGTGCTATCGACTTCCTGCACCTCGTGCAGGCCATAGCCTTTTGGCCACTTGGTCATATCAAAAAGGCCCGGTCACGCGACCGAGCCCCTCTCTCAGATTGTGCAAAACGTTCAGTTGACAAGAGTCGCCGCCGCGGCAGCGGCCGCGCCCTCGATCCCGAACTGATAGAAGACCCCGATCAGCATCAGCGCCGCGGACCCCATCAGGGCGACCCATAGAACGGGTGTCGACCGCGTTTCGATCGGGTCCTCGTTCTCGGCCCCGAAATACATGTAGAACACGATCCGCAGGTAATAGAAGGCGCCAATTACCGATGCGATGGCTGAGACCACAACAAGGCCGGTCAAATCGGCACTTACACCAGCCCGCCAAACACCAAACTTCGCAAAGAAACCCAGCATCGGTGGGACACCGGCAAGCGAGAACATCAGGATCAGAACAGCAAGGGCCTTGCCCGGATCACGTTTGGAATACTGGCGCAGCGCATCAATGTCAGTGACGGGTTTGCCGTCGCGTTCCATCATCAGGATAAACGCAAACGTGCCAATGTTCATGGTCACGTAAATCGCCAGATACATCAGCATCGCCTGAATACCCAACTCGGTACCAGCCGCCAGACCGATCAGCGCATAGCCCATATGGGCAATCGACGAGAACGCCATCAGTCGCTTGATGTCGCGCTGACCAATTGCGGCAACCGCCCCCAGCAGCATCGACAGCACCGACAGCAAAACAATCACTTGCTGCCAGTCTTTGACCACGCCTCCGAAGGCGTCATGCAGAAGACGTGCAAACAAGGCCATTGCTGCGACTTTCGGCGCGGTGGCAAAGAAAGCCGTAATTGGCGTCGGCGACCCTTCATAGACATCTGGCGTCCACATATGGAACGGAACCGCCGACACCTTGAATGCCAGACCCGAGATCAGGAAGATCAGGCCAAACAACAGACCAACCGAGACGTCCCCATGATGGACCGTCTGAATAATGCCCGAGAACAGTGTCGTGCCGGTGAACCCATAGACCAGCGACGCACCATACAGCAGCAGACCTGAACTGAGAGCGCCCAGAACAAAGTATTTCAGCCCTGCTTCGGTTGATTTCGCACTGTCACGACGCAGCGCGGCAACAACATACAGCGCAAGGGATTGCAGCTCGAGCCCCATGTAAAGAGACATCAGATCGCCCGCGCTGACCATCATCATCATACCAACGGCAGCAAGCGCCACCAGCAGCGGATATTCAAAGCGCAGAAGACCCCGGCGCGCCATGTATTCCTGGCTCATCACCAGAACGGCACCTGCCGACAAAAGGATGGCAACTTTGGCAAAACGCGCGAACCCGTCATCTACGAACATGCCGTTGAAGGCCACGTTGGTGCCACTGCCCTGGGTGGCGATCCAGATCGCCAGGACCGCCATCAGGCCCGCCGTGGTCCAGACCAGAACCGAAGCCAGCCCGTCTTTCGACGTGTAGACTGCCCCCAACAGAGCCACCATCGCATAGATCGCCAGAACGATTTCCGGCAGGATAATTGTCAGATCAGCCTGGATCATGTCTCCAAAGCTCCCTTAATGCGAAGCGGCAGTCTGGGTCGCAGCCTCAGCCGCGGCCAGAGCCGTGTCATAGTTCGAAATGAGTGCCGTCGTCGATTGCCCGATCACATCGGTCACCAGCGACGGGTAGACCCCCAACAGGATCGTCATCACGATCAGCGGGGCAAAAATCAGCCGCTCGCGAGAGCTCATGTCGGTCATCGCCTTCAGGCTTTCCTTGATCAGGTCCCCAAACACGACCCGGCGATAGAGCCACAGCGCGTAGGCTGCCGAAAAGATCACACCGGTCGCCGCAACTGCAGTCACCCAGGTGTTAACCTGGAATGTACCCATGAGTGTCAGGAACTCACCAATAAACCCGCTGGTGCCCGGCAGGCCGACATTGGCCATGGTGAACAGCATGAAGACCAGCGCATAGGCGGGCATCCGAATGACCAGACCGCCATAAGCCTCGATATCGCGGGTGTGCATCCGGTCATAGATCACGCCGACACAGAGGAAGAGCGCGGCAGAGATGAACCCGTGGCTCAGCATCTGGAAAATTGCGCCGTCAATGCCTTGCTGGTTCGCAGCAAAGATGCCCATCGTGACAAAGCCCATATGCGCCACCGAGGAATACGCGATCAGCTTTTTCATGTCTTCCTGCACCAGTGCCACCAGCGAGGTATAGACAACCGCTATGGCTGACATCCAAAGCACAAGATCAGTCATCACCGCCGTGCCAACCGGGAACATCGGCAGGCTGAACCGCAGGAAGCCGTAGCCGCCCATCTTCAACAGGATCGCCGCCAGCACGACCGAGCCCGCCGTCGGCGCTTGAACGTGCGCATCGGGCAACCAGGTATGCACCGGCCACATCGGCATTTTCACCGCAAAAGATGCGAAGAAGGCCAGGAACATCAGCGTCTGCATACCGCCGGTGACATAGATGCCCAACACGCTGAAACTCTCGGATGCGAACTGATGGGCCATCAGCGCTTCGATATCCGTGGTGCCCGCGTCAGCATACATCGCGACCATGGCCACCAGCATCAGCACCGAGCCAAGGAAGGTGTAAAGGAAAAACTTGAAGCTGGCATAGATACGATCCTTGCCGCCCCAGATACCGATGATCAGAAACATCGGGATCAGACCCGCCTCAAAGAACAGGTAGAACAGCACCAAGTCCAGCGCCATGAACACGCCCAGCATCAGCGTTTCCAGCAGCAAGAAAGCAATCATGTATTCCTTGACGCGGTCTGTCACATTCCAGCTGGCCAGAATGGTCAGCGGCATGATGAAGGTGGTCAGCAACACGAACAGAACGCTGATGCCATCCACGCCCATCTTGTATTTCAGACCCATCAGCCATTCACCCTCTTCCACCATCTGGAAGCCGGTGTTCGAAGGATCAAAGCCTGTGTAGATGCCAATTGATACCAGAAACGTCACAGTTGTCGCCAGCAATGCAATCCACTTGGCGTTGCGCTGAGCCGCGACGTCGCTGCCGTGCAGGAACAGCGCCAGAATGCTTGCTGCGATGGCGGGGATAAAGGTGACAATAGATAGGATATTGTCCATTAGTGTGCGCCTCCGCCGATCGACATCCAGGTGACAAGGGCCGCAATGCCCAAAACCATCCAGAAGGCGTAAGTAAAGATGTACCCGGTCTGCGCCTTGCCTGCGAGGCGGGTGAAGAAGGGAACAACCCCCATTGCAACCCCATTCAGGAAGCCGTCGATTGTATTGCCGTCACCGCGTTTCCACAGGAACCGGCCAAGGGCGACAGTGGGTTTTACGAAGATCGCATCGTAGATTTCGTCGAAATACCATTTGTTCAGAAGGAACAGGTACAGCGGACGCTGGTTTGCCGCCAGACGTGCGGGTAGCGACGTGTTCACGATGTAGAACCAATAGGCCACGACAAAGCCAAGCACCATCGCAACAAATGGCGAAACCTTGACCCATTTCGGAGCCGCATGCGCATCGTCCAGAATGTGGTTGTCCGGCGCCATATAAAGCGCACCTTCACCCGGCTCGCCCGCAAAGACATAGTGATGATCGCCACCCTTGGCATCCTTCTCACCATGACCTTCATCAGCATGGCTGTCAGCCGTACGGCTTTCATCGGCATGGCTGTCTTCGCCGTGCGACGCATCCACCGCCGCGTGATCACCGGTCTCGGCATGCTCTGAAGCTTCTGCAACCGGAATACCGTAGAATTTGCCAACCTTGTCCGCATGGCCAAAGAAGTTTCCGTACCAGATCATGCCCGCGAATACCGCACCCAGCGACAGAACTCCCAGCGGCACCAACATCACCTTCGGGCTTTCATGTGCGTGATCATGCGTGTGCTTGTCGCCGCGCGGCTCGCCATAGAAGGTCAGGAAGATCAGACGCCAGCTGTAGAACGAGGTGAACGCGGCAGCGACGACCAGCAACCAGAAGCCATAGCTTGATCCGCCCGCATAGGCACTCTCGATAATTGCGTCTTTTGACAGGAAACCGGCAAAACCAAAGGTGGTCAGCGGGATGCCAACACCGGTAATCGCCAAAGTGCCGATCATCATCGCCCAGAAGGTATAGGGAATCTTTTTGCGCAGACCGCCATACTCGGTCATCTCCTGCTCGTGAAGCATCGCGTGGATCACCGAACCGGCCCCAAGGAACAACAGCGCCTTGAAGAAGGCATGCGTGAACAGGTGGAACATCGCCGCCGAATACATGCCGACGCCCGCCGCCACAAACATGTAGCCCAGCTGCGAACAGGTCGAATACGCGATGACACGTTTGATATCGGTCTGAACCAGACCAACAGTAGCAGCGAAGAACGCAGTCGAGGCCCCAAGAACAGTGATGAACCCTGTTGCGCCCGGTGCGAACTCCATCAGCGGGGACATGCGGCAGACCAAAAAGACACCTGCGGTCACCATGGTCGCAGCGTGGATCAGCGCTGACACAGGCGTCGGGCCCTCCATCGCGTCCGGCAACCATGTGTGCAGGATCAACTGCGCCGATTTACCCATCGCGCCGATGAAGAGCAGAACGCAGATCACTTCGATCGCGGTCCATTCCCCCCACAGGAAATGCAGCTTTTCTTCGGCCAAGGCAGGGGCAGAGGCGAAGATGTCCGAGAAGTTGATACTGTCGGTCAGGAAGAACAGCGCGAAGATGCCCAGAGCAAACCCAAAATCGCCAACCCGGTTGACCACGAAAGCCTTGATTGCCGCCGCATTGGCCGAAGGCTTGCGATAATAGAACCCGATCAGCAGGTATGACGCGACACCCACGCCTTCCCAGCCAAAGAACATCTGCACCAGATTGTCCGCAGTCACCAGCATCAGCATGGCGAAAGTGAAGAAGGACAGATAGGCAAAGAAGCGCGGCTTATAGCTTTCGCCTTCGCGCCATTGCGGATCGTGGTCCATGTAGCCGAAGCTGTACAGGTGCACGAGCGCCGAGACGGTCGTCACCACGATCAGCATGATTGCCGTCAGTCGGTCCAGACGGATGGCCCAGCTTGTCGAAAGCGAGCCGCTTTCGATCCAGCGCATGATCTCGATCTGCTGCGTGTGGCCGTCGAAGGTGAAGAATACGAGCCAAGACAGCAGACAGGCCAGAAACAGTAGGCCCGTGGCCGTCCACATGGCGGCTTTCTCGCCAATGAACTTCCAGCCGAACCCGCAGAGCAGCGCGCCCACCAACGGGGCAAAGAGGATGGTGGTTTCCATGTTCCCTTACCCCTTCATCATATTGACGTCTTCAACCGCGATGGTGCCACGGTTGCGGAAGAAACAGACCAGAATGGCCAGACCAATCGCCGCTTCGGCCGCTGCAACGGTCAGCACGAACAGCGTGAAGACCTGCCCGACCAGATCGCCGAGGAAACTGGAGAAAGCCACGAGGTTGATATTCACCGCCAGCAGCATCAGTTCGATGCTCATCAGCAGGATGATGACGTTCTTGCGGTTCAGGAAGAGACCGAAGATGCCGATGACGAACAGCGTCGCCGCGACCGTAAGATAGTGTTCAAGTCCGATCATTTCTGTCCCCCAGATGCGACGGTTCTCCGTCATCTAGTATTTCTGGAAAGGCGGCTGCACAGCCGCAAATTTCGCTTGGCGAGGTCGAAGGCAAAGCCGTACCGAAGGGAAAAGTAGGAGTTTCGATTGTTTCAAATTCGGTCAAAAATTCCTCCACTATCTCGTTCCAATTTTCGGCAGTCACACCATAGAAAATTTCATCCAAAAGAGATTCCTGCTCAAGAATCGCCTCTCTGGAATACGAGTTGCGAGCATCGGCGAATGCAGACACGCTTTCACCGGATGCGCAATTGTAGGAATACAGTTCGCTGCGTCCCCCGCGAACCCCATCACCGATTTTGGTCCACGCAACTACATTGTCCGCAATCACTCGATGGTTTGTTACTTCGAAGTGGAAAGTACGATATCCGCAATCACTTAAGGTAGCCGCAGAAGCAGGCACGCCCAAAGTTACTGCAAAAATGATCGCCAATAGTTTCACAATCCCTGCCCCGGTTTCACGTCCTTCAACTCCATCGCCTTGGCCGGGTCACGCATCATCTGGCCGATAATGTCCTGACGCTTGATGTCCTTGCGGTGGCGCAGCGTCAGAACGATGGCGCCGATCATGGCCACCAGCAGGATCAGGCCCGCCAGTTGGAACAGAAGGAAGTATTGATCGTAAAGGATGAGGCCAAGCGCCTCGGTGTTGTGGCGGTCTGTCGGGACCGGCTGGGCCAGATTGGCCGCAGCACCCTGTGCGCTGTCCCACGCCCCGAAAGCCATGACAAACTGCATCAGGATGATCAGACCAATCAGCAGTGCCAGCGGCATATAGCGCGCCATTTCGGCCTTGAGCTCGGCAAAGTCCACGTCCAGCATCATCACCACGAAGAGGAACAGAACCGCGACCGCGCCGACATAGACGATAACCAGCAGCATCGCCACGAACTCGGCCCCCAGCAGCACGAACAGCCCTGCCGAGGACAGAAACGCCAGGATCAGCCACAGGACCGAGTGCACTGGTTGGCGGCTGATCACCGTGAACAGCCCGCCGGTGATGGCGCTGATGGCAAACAGGTAGAAGGCAAAGACGGTCATTGATCCTCATCCTCGTTGTCGCCCATGACCTCTTGCGCCAGATCCAGCGCGCGGGTCATGGCCGGGATGCCGGCAAAGACCGACATCTGACCGATCGTTTCCACGATCTCTTGTTTCTTCGCGCCCGCTTCCAGCGCATGACGCACGGTCTGGCGCACGGCCGAATCCGCCTGAGCGCCCTGACAGGTCAGCCCGGCCAGCGTCAGCAACAGGCGCGTTTTGGCATCCAGCCCGTCCTTGTTGACGGTGTTGCCGAACATCATCTCCATGACCTCTTTCGGCATGGTCGGCCACAGCGCCTCGAACCCTTTGGGCGAGAAGCTTTCCATCGCCGGGTTCATCGCCTTGGCCATGTCCTGAGCTTGCTTCATCATCAGCTCGAACGGATTTGTCGGGCTGTCACTCATCGGTACGGAGCGTCCAGTTCCAGATTGCGCGCGATCTCGGCTTCCCAGCGTTCGCCATTCGACAGGAGTTTTTCCTTGTCGTAGAACAGCTCTTCCCGGGTTTCCGTGGCGAATTCAAAGTTCGGGCCTTCGACGATGGCATCAACCGGGCATGCTTCCTGACAGAAGCCGCAATAGATGCATTTGGTCATGTCGATGTCATAGCGCGTGGTGCGGCGGCTGCCGTCTTCTCGCGGTTCGGCGTCGATGGTGATGGCCTGCGCCGGGCAGACCGCCTCGCACAGTTTACAGGCGATGCAGCGCTCTTCGCCATTCGGATAGCGGCGAAGTGCGTGTTCACCGCGGAAACGCGGGGACAGAGGGCCCTTTTCGTGCGGGTAGTTCACGGTGGCTTTGGGAGCGAAGAAATACTTCAGACCCAGTTTCATTCCGACCCAGAAATCCTGCAGTAGGAAGTATTTGGCAGCGCGGGTGTAATTGATGTTTGCCATATCAGCCTCCTACGCTCCAACGGGCAAATGCGCCCCAGAACCAGTCGAATTTCGCCGCAAAGGCCACGAACACCACCCAGACCAGCGAGAATGGCAGGAACACTTTCCAGCCCAGCCGCATCAGCTGGTCATAGCGGTAGCGGGGCGTGATGGCCTTGACCATCGCGAAGATGAAGAAGAAGAACGCCATCTTGGCGACCATCCACAAAACACCATCGGGCAGGCCCGGGATCGGCGACAGCCAGCCGCCGAAGAACAGCAGCGAGGTCAGCGCGCACATCAGGAAAATTGCAATGTATTCACCCGCCATGAACAGCAGGAAGGGCGTGGCCGAGTATTCGACCTGATAACCCGCCACAAGTTCCGATTCCGCTTCGGGCAAGTCAAACGGTGGCCGGTTTGTCTCAGCCAGCGCCGAGATGAAGAACAGAAAGACCATCGGGAAGTGCGGCAGCCAGTACCAGCTGAAGAACCCGAACGACCCATCCTGCGCCCGCACAATGTCACCAAAGTTCATCGACCCGGTCGAGATGATCACACCGATGATGATCAGGCCGATGGAGACCTCGTATGAAATCATCTGCGCGGCAGAGCGCAACGAGCCGAGGAACGGGTACTTTGAGTTCGACGCCCAACCGCCCATGATCACGCCATAAACCTCAAGCGAGGATACGGCGAAGACATAGAGGATTGCGACGTTGATATCCGACAGGACCCAGCCATCGTTGAATGGGATCACCGCCCAGGCGATCATCGCCAGCACGAAAGAGGTGAGCGGCGCGAGTATGAAAACCGTGCGGTCGGCTCCTGCGGGGATAACGACCTCTTTGACGACGTATTTCAACGCATCCGCCACCGATTGCAGCAGACCGTAGACGCCGACCACGTTAGGGCCGCGGCGCATCTGGACAGCGGCCCAGATTTTGCGGTCGCCATAAACAAGGAACAACAGCGAGATCATCACAAAGGCAACAACAGCAAGCACTTGCGCCAGAATGATGATGGCTATTCCGCCGGGGGTGTTAAAGAATTCAGCCATTGGTCCTCACACCGTGGGTATTCCGTTTTTCGCGCGCGATGCAAAGGCCAGATGCCTGCGCAAACTGCGGCTGGGTCGGCGCGTTGGTGTAAACAGCATCTGCCGCCATAGCGCCACCCTTTTTCTTTCGTTTCCCGCACATTTCCGGCGCAGTCAGGTGCGACCCAACCGCAGCACTGGCTTGCGATATGAAACTGCTATGGTTCATTCCGCCGCAATCTTCTCGGCTTTGCGGACCTGCGCCTGCGCCGACAACTCGGCCATCAGTTGCGAGGCCCGTGCGATCGGGTTGGTCAGATAGAAATCCTTGATCGCGTTGCGGAAGGTCGCTTGGCCCAAAGATCCGGCCTCAAGCGCTTGAACCTCGTTCTCGATCACCTCGTCGATGCGGGCCAGATGGGGGACCGCCTCGATCAAGGCTGTGCGCAACTGCGCCAGCGAGTCATAGGGGAGCGTCGCCCCCAGTTCAGCCGACAGCGCACGAAGGATGGCCCAGTTTTCCTTGGCCTCACCCGGCGCAAACCCGGCGCGCATCGCCAGTTGCGGACGGCCTTCCGTATTCACGAACAGACCGTTTTCCTCAGTATAGGCCGCACCCGGCAGGATCACATCTGCGCGGTGTGCGCCCCGATCTCCGTGGCTGCCCTGGTAGATCACAAACGCGCCTTCGCCGATTTCGACCTCATCCGCACCAAGGTTATAGATCACATCCGCAGCATTGATCGCTTCCATGCCGCCTGCGTTTGTGGCGTCCACATCCATCGCGCCCACGCGCGACGCCGCAGTGTGCAGAATGATCAGGCCGCTTTCCGTATTTGCGGCAATTGTTTGCGCGGCAGCCAGAACAGCGGCTCCATCCGCCTCCTGCAGCGCTCCCTGCCCGATGATGACCAGCGAGCGTTTGCCCCTGATTTCATCGTCGCCCCCCATGTCGACAACCTTTTGCAGCGCCGCGCGGTCATCGCCCACATGATGGTACGCATAAGTCAGATCGACCGCTGGACCTACCAAAGCGACTTCGGCCCCGTGCGCCCACGCCTTGCGGATACGCGCGTTCAAAACCGGTGCTTCATCGCGCGGGTTGGTGCCAATCAGAAGAATACGCTCGGCCGTATCGATGTCTTCAATCGCGGCGGTCCCGGCATATGCGCCACGGTTCCCGACCGGAAGCTTGGCTCCATCGGTGCGGCATTCGACAACACCGCCCTGTCCTTCGATCATCTGTTTCAATGCGAACGCAGCCTCGACCGGTGCCAGATCACCGACGATACCGGCTGGCTTCTCAGCGCTTTTCAGCGCCTCTGCGGCCTTGGTCAGTGCTTCGGACCATGAGGCCGGGCGCAGCTTGCCGTTTTCACGGATGTAAGGCTTGTCCAGACGCTGACGCCGCAACCCGTCCCAGACAAAGCGGGTTTTGTCGCTGATCCACTCCTCGTTCACTCCGTCATGATTGCGAGGAAGGAATCGCATCACCTCGCGCCCTTTGGTATCGACACGAATGTTCGATCCCAGCGCGTCCATGACGTCGATGCTTTCGGTCTTGGTCAATTCCCACGGGCGCGCGGTAAACGCATAAGGTTTCGAGGTCAGTGCCCCAACCGGGCACAGGTCGATAATGTTGCCTTGCAGGTTCGAATCCAGCGTCTGGTTCAGATACGAGGTAATCTCGGCATCCTCACCGCGCCCTGTCTGACCCATCTGAGTGATCCCGGCGACTTCGGTGGTGAAGCGCACGCAGCGGGTGCAACTGATGCAGCGGGTCATTGCGGTGCCCACAAGCGGTCCCAGATCCAGATCATCAACCGCGCGTTTGGCTTCCTTGAACCGCGAACCGGACAGGCCATAAGCCATCGCCTGGTCCTGAAGATCGCATTCGCCGCCCTGATCGCAGATCGGGCAATCCAGTGGATGGTTGATCAGCAGGAACTCCATCACACCCTCGCGGGCCTTCTTGACCATGGGAGAGTTCGTCTTGACTACCGGTGGCTGCCCTTCCGGCCCCGGGCGCAAATCGCGCACCTGCATCGCGCAGGAGGCAGCCGGTTTCGGCGGACCGCCCACTACCTCAACCAGACACATCCGGCAGTTTCCCGCAATCGACAGACGCTCGTGATAGCAGAAACGCGGTACCTCGACCCCGGCTTGTTCACAAGCCTGTATCAGGGTCATCGCACCATCGACTTCGATTTCCTGCCCGTCGATATTGATCTTGCGGAGGTCAGACATGGCTCTCAATTCGCTCTCAAATAAACGCCAATGGCGCTGTTTCTTTGGATTTCCTTCTGCCCCAGAGAGCAGAACGTTTTGGGGTTGTCGTAGGACACGCCGTTTTTCGCCAGATAAGCCTCGCCCTTGGCCCGCATCCGACCCTTTTCAGCATCCGACTCGACATAGGAGCGGATTTCCGTGTCCGAGTACCCCAGATTATTCGCTTTGGACCGCAGTCCCCACATCACACTGATCGCTTTCAATCGCCGCCCGCTGATCGACGGGCAGAACTCGGAAATCTCATTTGCAATGGCGATGTAGTAGAGTTCGTTGTCGATCTCTTTGACATCCCTCAAGGGCGGCTTTGCTTCTGTCACCGTCGGCAAGGCCATCAGCGATGCGAGGGCAACTAGTTTTACAACAGACATGGGTTTTCCTTTCGTCTTGGACTGTCCAAGACGAAGCGGTTTGCGGCTGCTAGGCAATAACACCCTGCCCGCCCACCGAAGATATGGAAAAACACCGGTCATGGCCGCTGGCAGGTTCCTGCAAATGTCAGTTGATCATTGCTGACGCTGAGGTTCTGCGGGTCAGTATCCGGACCCACCTTCCAAGCAATCCGAGACGATCCGAAGTTCTGGATGCAGAATTTGGTACCTTCATGACGTCCGGCCTCGCGCGCACCATCGAGTGAAGCAGAGACGCCTTTGACGACAACCGTAAAGTCCGCGGGCGAGGTTTTCTTGTTGACCACCTTCGCCTTGGCCCTGAACGACTTGCCGTCGAACAAAAGCCGGTCTGCCGACGGCTTCACCAGACCGCATGCAGAAACACCAGCCAGCGCCAACACAACAATAAGGGCTTTGGGGGCCTTCATACTTTCCCTCTTTGTTTTCTGTTCCGCTGCGTCGCCATCAAAACGCCGCCACCAATGCCATAAGCCCGATCACGACCATGCACACCCAGCCGATCACATACAGAATTGTCCGCGGACCACTGCTTGGCTTGCCAATCCCTTTCAGATGCACCACCAGCATCGCCAAGCGCGCAACCAGCGCCACCGAGGCCAGCAGGTTTACCCAAAACGGGCTGACACCAAGCAAAATCGCCGCTGTAATTACTGTCACAAATGCCGGAAGTGTTTCCGTCCCGTTCAGATAGGCCCGGTTCAGACGATACGCCTTGTCGGCATAATCCTGGTCAGGCGTCGCACCGGGTGCCAGCCCCTTGGCTTGTTTGGCCAGTGCCGAAAACGGTGCCAGAAACAACACAACCAGTGTGAATAGCACAACCGACGCAATTGCGTGGCTATATTCAGCAAACACTTCCATCTTGTTCACTCCGCTGCCATGGCACCCATACGGCCCGATTTCTGAGCCTTGATGCGGTCTTCGATCTCTTCCCGGAAGTTGCGGATCAGGCCCTGGATCGGCCAGGCGGCCGCATCACCCAACGCACAGATCGTGTGTCCTTCGACCTGTTTTGTCACGTCAAACAGCATGTCGATCTCTTCCAGTTCAGCCTCGCCGCGCACCAGACGATCCATCACACGCATCATCCAGCCGGTGCCTTCGCGACACGGCGTACACTGACCACAGCTTTCATGCTTGTAAAACTTCGACAGGCGCCAGATCGCCTTTATGATGTCGGTGGATTTGTCCATCACAATCACCGCTGCCGTGCCCAGACCCGACCCCAGATCATTGCGCAGGTAATCGAAATCCATGATCGCGTCGCGCATGTTTTCACCGCGCACGCAGGGAACCGAGGATCCACCGGGGATAACCGCCAGCAGATTATCCCACCCGCCGCGAATGCCGCCGCAATGGGTTTCGATCAGCTGTTCGAACGGGATCGACATCGCCTCTTCGACGACACAAGGATCGTTCACGTGGCCCGAGATCGCAAACAGCTTGGTACCAGCGTTGTTCTGACGACCAAATCCAGCGAACCAATCCGCTCCCCGACGCAGAATGGTCGGCACCACCGCGATGGATTCCACGTTGTTCACAGTGGTCGGACATCCGTACAGCCCCGCACCCGCCGGGAACGGAGGTTTCATCCGCGGCATACCCTTCTTGCCCTCAAGGCTTTCGATCAGGGCGGTTTCCTCGCCACAAATATAGGCCCCTGCCCCGTGATGAAGGAAAAGATCAAAATCCCAGCCCGAACCAGCTGCATTTTTGCCAAGAAGCCCCGCGTCATAGGCCTCATCAATCGCGGCCTGCAATGCCTCACGCTCGCGGATGTATTCGCCGCGCAGGTAGATATAGCAGGTATGTGCGTTCATCGCGAAAGACGCGATCAGACACCCTTCAATCAACGTGTGGGGATCATGGCGCATGATCTCACGGTCTTTGCAGGTGCCGGGCTCGGATTCATCGGCATTCACAACCAGATAGGAAGGGCGACCGTCGCTTTCCTTTGGCATAAACGACCATTTCAGGCCAGTTGGGAAGCCCGCACCGCCGCGTCCGCGCAGCCCCGAATCCTTCATTGTCTGAATGATCCAGTCCCGGCCCTTTTCAATCAGGCCAGCGGTGCCGTCCCAATGCCCGCGGGCTTGCGCGCCTTTCAGCGTGCGTTCGTGCATCCCGTAGATGTTGGTAAAGATCCGGTCCTGATCCTTCAGCATCATTCGTTACCTTCAGCTGTCCTGACGCATGCGCCAGAGTTGAAAAATGTTCACACCCGCATAAATGAATGCCGCCAGAGCAGCAAAATCAAACAGCAGCGCGTGCCGGGCTGTCAAACCCAGCGCGGGGCCAATGAACAGGTTCATGGCAAGCCAGATCACCATCGTCACCGCAATGACGATGCCGATATGTCGGCCCTTTCGGGCTATAGCCTGATCCTTGTCCTTGTCCATCATCCCCCGATGCCCCGATGGGGCACCCGTTTAGTCTTTGTAGGTGCCATCTTCCTTGGCACGTTTGGCAAATTCGGTTTCCTCACCCGCCGCAAGCTTGGCTGCCTGTTCAATCCAGCCATCACGCTCGATCCGGCCCTTGAACTTCAACCGTGCATCGACCCAGGCGACCTGTTCCGGTGTCCAGGCAGCGATCTGATCATAGTGGAAGAAGCCCAGCTCGTTCAGCGTCTGCTCCAGCTTGGGGCCTACGCCTTTCAACAGTTTCAGGTTATCTGCCTTGCCGTCGCGCGCGCCTGTCAGTGTTTCGGGCTGGTCCTCTTGCGCTGCCTTCGCCTCAGCGGCCTGTTTCACAGCAGGTTTCGCTGGGGCTGGCGCTTTGGGCGGCTTCGGTGCAGCTTTGGTCGCAGCCGCTTTGCCATCCTTGCCCAACCAAGGGGTCAGGATCGGAACCTCGGTCCCATCAATGCGCCTGACCGTATCGCCAATATCGGTGGCCAGTTCGACGCTGGCGTTGTACTGCGTTTTGCCGCTGTCATACTCCGTCAGGCTGGTCAGCCCCTTGAGCGGTTCAGCCGCATAGCGACCATTCTGCGGGCCCGGCGTCGGAACTTTCCCTGCCACCAGATCATCAAGGATCTTGCCAAAGCTCGCAGCGGTCAGGTCTTCGTAGTAATCCTTGCCGATCTGTGCCATCGGCGCATTGGTGCAGGAGCCAAGGCATTCGACCTCTTCCCAGCTCAGCTTGCCATCGGCGGACAGCACGTGTGGCTTGGCCGCGATCTTCTCCTTGCAGACAGCGATCAGATCCTCGGCCCCGCAAATCATGCAGGAGGTCGTGCCACAAACCTGAACATGGGCCACAGATCCCACCGGTTGCAGCTGGAACATGAAGTAGAACGAGGCCACCTCTAGCACGCGGATATAAGCCATACCCAGCATGTCGGCGACGGATTCAATCGCCGGGCGGCTCAACCAGCCTTCCTGCTCCTGCGCACGCCACAGCAGAGGGATTACCGCACTGGCCTGACGGCCTTCGGGATATTTGGTAATCTGCGCTTCGGCCCATTGCTGGTTGGCAGCGGTGAAGGCAAAGCTTTCAGGTTGTTCGGGATGAAGACGGCGGAGCATTAGCGGTCAATCTCTCCAAATACGACGTCCATGGTGCCGATGATGGCGGCGACGTCGGCCAGTTGGTGGCCTTTGGCAACGTGGTCCATGGCTTGCAGGTGCAGGAAACCTGGCGCGCGCAGTTTGGCGCGGTAGGGTTTGTTGGTGCCGTCAGCGACCAGATAGACGCCGAATTCGCCCTTTGGGGCTTCGACGGCGGCATAAACTTCACCGGCAGGAACGTGAAAGCCTTCGGTGTACAGTTTGAAGTGATGGATCAGGCTCTCCATCGAGGTCTTCATATCCGAACGTTTCGGCGGGGTGATCTTGCCACGCGCCAGAACGTCACCGGGGCACTCGCGGATTTTGGCGATGGCCTGACGGATGATCAGCAGCGATTGGCGCATTTCTTCCATACGGACAAGGTAGCGGTCATAACAGTCGCCGTTCTTGCCAACGGGGATCTGGAACTCGAACTCGTCGTAGCACTCGTAGGGTTGCGCGCGGCGCAGGTCCCATGCCAGACCCGATCCACGGACCATCACGCCCGAGAAGCCGTACTTCTGAATGTCATCCTCGGTCACCACGCCGATATCAGCGTTGCGCTGTTTGAAGATGCGGTTTTCGGTCAGCAGCCCGTCAATGTCATCAAGGACGTTGGGGAATTCGTGGCTCCACGCCTCGATATCGTCCAGCAGTTCCGGCGGCAGGTCCTGATGTACACCACCCGGACGGAAATAAGCGGCGTGCAGGCGGGCACCGCAGGCACGCTCATAGAACACCATCAGCTTTTCACGCTCTTCAAAACCCCAGAGTGGCGGGGTCAGTGCGCCGACGTCCATCGCCTGCGTCGTCACGTTCAGCAGGTGGTTTAGGATGCGCCCGATCTCGGAATACAGAACCCGGATCAGCGAGCCACGTCGCGGCACCTCGACCCCGGTCAGCTTTTCGATGGCCAGACACCAAGCATGTTCCTGGTTCATCGGTGCTACATAGTCCAGACGGTCGAAATACGGCAGGTTCTGCAGATAGGTCCGGCTTTCCATCAGCTTTTCGGTGCCACGGTGCAGCAAGCCGATATGCGGGTCGCAACGTTCGACAATCTCGCCGTCCAACTCGAGCACCAGACGCAAAACTCCGTGAGCCGCAGGGTGTTGCGGGCCGAAGTTGATGTTGAAGTTGCGGATCTTCTGCTCGCCGCTCAGCGCGTCCGTGCTGCCGTCATCGTATCTTGAGCCGTCCATCACCGCCCTCGTTTCTTCTTTGCTTCGGCCCGAACCCGGACCTTTTCGGCCTCGACCGCCTTGACCGCAGACCCGGCCAGTAGAACCCCAAACGCGCCCAGAATGATCAACTCACCTATCATCTCAGCGGCGCTCCAACTCTTGCAGTTTCAGCCCGACCCACCACAGCAATGCGATCGTGCCGAAAGGAACCAGACACAGCAGGCACCAGTATTTGTTGATCCCGAAGAACGGCAAAATCTTCACCATCGGAATGATGGTCAGCGCAGACAGGATCAGCCACCAGATGCCACCCATTATTCGGTCTCCTGTTTCTCATCCCCTGGCAGAATGTAATTCGCACCTTCCCATGGGGACATGAAATCAAACTGACGATACTCCTGCACCAGACTGACCGGCTCGTAGACGACGCGTTTCTGCGCCTCGTCATAACGCACCTCGGTGTAGCCCGTGGTCGGGAAATCCTTGCGCAGCGGATGGCCACGGAAGCCATAATCCGTCAGGATGCGCCGCAAGTCTGGATGGCCCGAGAACAGGATGCCGAACATGTCGAACACCTCACGCTCGAACCAGTTGGCCGAGGGGTGGATATCGACTATCGAAGGCACCATGTCATCTTCGCGGATCGAAACCCGCAGACGGATGCGCTGGTTCTGGTACATCGACAGGAAGTGGTACACCACGTCGAACCGCTTGGCACGTTCGGGGTAATCGACACCGGTGATATCCACCAGTGTCGAGAACTTGCAATTTTGGTCCGACCGCAGGAATTCTACGAATTCCACGAGGTTCGACGGCGCCACATCGACGTTCAGCTCACCATAGGTCACATCCCAGGACAGAACACAATCGGCTCGTTTCAGTTCAAGCTGGGTGCCGAGTTCTTTGAGTGCTTCGCTCATCTACCCTTCCCCTCAGCGTACAATTGTGCCGGTGCGGCGGATTTTGCGTTGTAGCTGTAGCAGACCGTAAAGCAGCGCCTCGGCGGTCGGAGGGCAGCCGGGCACATAGATATCCACCGGAACAACCCGGTCACAGCCACGCACGACAGAATAGGAATAGTGGTAGTACCCACCGCCATTCGCGCAGGACCCCATCGAGATCACATAGCGCGGCTCGGGCATCTGGTCGTAAACCTTGCGCAAGGCAGGGGCCATCTTGTTGGTCAGCGTGCCGGCCACGATCATCACGTCAGATTGGCGCGGAGAGGCGCGCGGGGCGATGCCGAAACGTTCGGCATCATAGCGCGGCATCGAGGTGTGCATCATTTCAACCGCGCAGCAGGCCAGACCAAAGGTCATCCAGTGCAGCGAACCGGTACGGGCCCAGTTGATGATATCCTCGCTCGAGGTCAGCAGAAAACCTTTGTCCTGCAACTCGGCATTCAGGGCCTGGGTGGCGACTTCCTTGTCGACGCCAGCGGTGTTTGCACCGGTCATCACTCCCATTCCAGGGCCCCTTTCTTCCACTCATAGGCAAAGCCGATGGTCAGCACGGCCAGAAACACCATCATCGACCAGAAGCCGACATCGCTGATATCGCGGAACCCGACGGCCCAGGGAAACAGGAATGCGATCTCAAGATCGAAGATGATGAAGAGAATCGAGACCAGATAGAATCGGACGTCAAATTTCATTCGCGCATCGTCGAAGGCGTTGAAGCCACATTCATATGCGCTGACCTTTTCGGGGTCGGGATTGCGGACAGCCAGTACAACGGCGGCAAGAATCAGGACGATTCCAAGGCCTACGGCAACGGCCAGAAACACCAGAATCGGGAGGTACTCCCGCAGCAGGTCTTCCACGAATAGCTCCTTTCTTGCGCACGCATCTTGTCGGGTGCGCCGTCAATTGGCGTGTTGACTGGACATTCTCTATCCCCGCCGGGTCAGAGGGTCAACCGAACACAGCCCCGTTCACCATCAAACATACGCTTGACAGCGCGGCATAGAATCGCATTTCGCGCGTTTTGCATTGGCTTGCGGAAACTCGGTAAACTTACTTATTCCATGCAGGTTTACGTTTTTCGAAGAACGCCGCGATCCCGTCACGCGCCTCTTCCGTTTCCCAGCGTTCGACCAGTTCGTTGATGGTCTGGTCGATTGTGGCATCATCTATACGAGGTCCCAGAGTTCGAACCAGTACCTTGGCAGATGCAACCGCCCCCGGCGCGCACGAAAGGTAGGGCCGGACTTCATCTTCTATCGCGGCCGCAAGCTGCTCGGAGGGCACAGCCTTTGCCAGCAATCCCAGATCAACCGCTTCGGGCGCATCGAACAACCGGGCCGACATGAACACACGCCGTGCCCGCGCCTCACCCATACGAGCGATAACATAAGGGCCGATTGTCGCCGGAATCAGCCCCAGCCGGGTCTCGGTCAGTCCCATCTTCAGACTATCTACACCGATGGCGACATCGCACACGGCGGCCATCCCAACGCCTCCGCCAAAGGCGTTGCCTTGCAGCGCCCCGATCAGGGGTTTGGGCAATGTGTTCAACGCCTGCAACATCTCGGCCAGCTTGCGCGCTTCGACAAATCGCGTCGCCTTGTCGGCCGCCATCTGGTCCTGCATCCACCCCAGATCACCACCGGCGCAAAACGTCTTTCCCGCAGCGGCCAGAACGACCACCCTGACAGAGCCATCCTGACCAAGTTGCGACGCGGCCTGTGTCAGCTCGGTAATCATTTGACCCGACAGCGCGTTGTGCTTTTCCGCCCGGTCCAGAGTTAACGTGGCAACACCGCGTTCGTCTGCTGAAATCGAGATTGTTTCGAACATGTTAGCCTCTCAACGCCTTGGCCATCTGCGCGGCCTCTTCGACCACATCGATATCCAGACCGGTTTGGTAGCCCAACCGGTGCAAATGCGCTGCAACGGTTTCAGTCGCGACATTGCCCGCGGCCCCCGGAGCATACGGGCAACCGCCGAGCCCACCCACTGCCGCATCGAACACGCGCACCCCCAGCGAAAGTGCCGCATCGATATTGTCGAGTGCACGCCCATTGGTGTCATGAAAATGCCCGGCAAGCCGCGTCACAGGAACCCTTTCCCGAACCGCCAGAAGCATATGAGCGATCTTGTCTGGCGTGCCTTGCCCGATCGTGTCCCCCAATGACACCTCGTAACAGCCCAACGCAAACAGCCGGTCGGCAACTTCGGCCACTTTCTCGGGCGGGGTCGGGCCGTCATAAGGGCAATCCGTCACGCAAGAGACATAGCCGCGAACCGGAAGGTCGATATGGCGCGCCGCTTCGAGAATCGGCGTGAACCGTTCGATTGACTCGGCGATCGAGGCATTGATGTTTGCCTTGGAAAACCCCTCGGAAGCAGACGCAAAAATGGCAATCTCATCCGCTTTGGCGGCCAGCGCATCCTCGTATCCGTGCATATTCGGCGTCAACGCCGCGTACCGCACTCCGTCCGCCCGGGTTATACCGGCCAGAACTTGCGCCGACCCCGCCATTTGAGGAACCCATTTGGGAGAGACAAAGCTTGCAACTTCGATCCGTCGAAATCCGGCGCGGCTGAGGCAATTGATCAGCGCCACCTTGTCGGCAACCGGTATCTCACGTGTTTCGTTTTGTAGCCCGTCGCGCGGTCCAACTTCGTAGATTTCGACCAGATCACCCATGTCAGAACCCCTTATGGCTTGTTCCCATTCCAAATACGGATCGCGCGACCGTGCCACGTCAAACCGCGCGGGTACAGATCACTCTTCTTCCAAACGCACCAAAGCCGCCCCAGCCTCGACCTGCGCGCCATCTTTGACCAGCACCTCGGCCACCACACCATCTCGCGCGGCCAGCAACGAATGCTCCATTTTCATCGCTTCGAGAATAGCCAAACGGTCGCCTTCTTGAACGGTTTGCCCCGCGGTGGCAAAGACTGCCTTGACCAGACCCGGCATCGGCGCCTCGATCACGTTGGTGTCACCCGTCGCGCTGGCATCCCGGTCAAGCGGATCGATAACGTCGAAACTGCGACCGTAGTCAGTAAATACGGTCAAAGTAGTTCCGCTGACAGCCACCCGGGGCATCGGTGCGCCGCTCAGCGCCCACCGCCCCGAGATCCGCTCGGCCACGACACGGTGTTCGCCCAGCTGCCAAAGCTGGCGATCCGACCCGTCGACTTGCACGTCCAGATCAAGAACTTCTCCCTGATCGGACAATTGCACCGCCCGATGCAACGGAGCCCAGAGCGAAAACCCGGTGTCAGGCGCGACATCCACCAGATTCAGTGCGGTCATCGCAGCCGCAACAGCGGTTGTGGCCGAAGTCGGCGATTCCTGCACCAACCCGTCAAGATCGCGCCCGATCAGGCCCGTATCTACATCGCCCGAGGCAAATCCGTCATGGCGGGTCAGCGCGCCCAGAAAGGCGAGGTTCGTAACGGTGCCCGCCACTTCGGTCTCCCGCAGCACTCGGTTCAACGTCTCAAGCGCGACGGCGCGGGTCGGACCGTGTACCACCACTTTGGCAATCATAGGGTCATACCACGGGCTGATCGTGTCGCCTGCGCGAACGCCACTATCCGCACGGCAGTTGGCCGGGAAAACCAGATGGGTCAGTGTACCTGTCGCCGGCAAGAATCCTTTCGGCACGTCCTCGGCATAAAGCCGGGCTTCGAAGGCGTGGCCCGAGATCGACAGATCATCCTGTTGCCTGGGAAGGCTCTCTCCTGCTGCAACGCGCAACTGCCATTCCACCAGATCGACGCCAGTGATGGCTTCTGTCACCGGGTGCTCAACCTGCAGGCGCGTGTTCATCTCCATGAACCAGAATCTGTCGGGGCGCAGCCCGTCCGAGGCATCGACGATGAATTCAACCGTGCCTGCACCCTTATAACCTATCGCCTCGGCGGCGCGCACGCCCGCCTGCCCCATCGCCTCACGCATCTCAGCCGTCATACCCGGCGCCGGAGCCTCTTCGATCACCTTCTGATGGCGGCGTTGCAACGAGCAGTCGCGTTCGAACAGATGCACCGCATGGGTGCCGTCACCAAACACCTGCACCTCGATATGGCGGGGTTTGGCCACGAATTTCTCGACCAGCACGGCGTCGTTGCCAAAGGCGGTCTTGGCCTCGCCCCGCGCGCTGTCGAGCGCGGCGGCGAAATCCTGAGGCCGTTCAACAAGGCGCATTCCCTTGCCGCCACCGCCTGCAACGGCCTTGATCAGAACCGGATAGCCGATGGTGTCAGCCGCACCCGCCAGGTGTTCGGGATCCTGATTGTCGCCGTGATAGCCGGGCACCACGGGCACGCCAGCCTGTTCCATCAACACCTTGGCCGCATCCTTGAGGCCCATTTTGCGGATCGCATCCGCTGATGGGCCGATAAAGGTCAAACCCGCGGCCTCGACCGCGTCGACAAAATCGGGGTTCTCTGACAGGAATCCATAGCCGGGATGAATCGCCTGCGCGCCTGTGTCCAACGCCGCCTGAATGATCACATCGCCCTTCAGATAGCTTTCCGCCGGGGCGGGGCCGCCGATATGAATGGCCTCATCCGCCATCTGCACATGCTTGGCCGCCGCGTCCGCATCGGAATAAACAGCAACGCAAGATACGCCCATCCTCTGAGCGGTTTCCATAACCCGGCAAGCAATCTCGCCCCGGTTGGCAATCAGGATTTTGTTGAACATAGCTTACCCCTCAACCGCCAGATCTTCGACAAGTCGAAATCGCTCGCATAGCAGCTCCATCTCCGGATCAAATCCGCCATTGCGTTCGAAATACTGGCGATGACCCTCTCTCCATCCCTCAAGCGTTTCATTTTCGCCCTCTGCCAACGCGAAATCCTCGGTTACGTCGCAGTATCGGCAGGTCGAGACCTCGACCGTTTCGATCACCAAGGCCGGACGATCATCCCATTCCATCGCAATATCCCTCCGACCGACCACAGGAGTGTCAGGGCTGCCTTCGGGATAGTCGCGCAACGCACCACAGGTTGCCGTTTTCCGCCCTGATCGCACCAGAGCCAGCAGCTCAGCACTCAGCCGGGCATTGTCACCAAACTTGAAAGTCTGGGCACCCGGATAGCGTGCCATGACGTCATTCAATGAAATGTTCATCTTACATCCTGAACACGCCGAAACGTGTCTCCTCTATCGGGGCGTTCAGTGCGGCGCTCAGAGACAAGGCGAGCACATCGCGACTTTTGCGCGGGTCGATGATGCCGTCATCCCACAGACGGGCCGAGGCATAAAGCGGGTGCGATTGCTCTTCGAACATCTCCAACGTCGGACGTTTGAACTCGGCCTCTTCCTCGGCCGACCAGGTGCCGCCCTGTCGTTCGATCCCATCGCGCCTGACGGTGGCCAGAACACCAGCTGCCTGCTCGCCCCCCATCACCGAAATCCGCGAATTCGGCCATGTCCACAGGAACCGCGGCTGATAGGCGCGTCCAGCCATGCCATAGTTCCCGGCCCCGAACGAGCCACCCACCAGCATCGTGATCTTGGGAACGCTCGTCGTTGCAACTGCCGTCACCATCTTGGCGCCGTGGCGGGCGATCCCCTCGTTCTCGTATTTTCGGCCGACCATGAAGCCGGTGATGTTCTGCAGGAAGACCAGAGGCGTCTTGCGCTGCGAACACAGTTCAACGAAATGCGCGCCCTTTTGCGCAGCCTCCGAGAACAGAACGCCATTGTTGGCAATGATCCCGACGGGACACCCTTTGACATGGGCAAAGCCGGTGACCAGTGTCTCGCCAAACCGGGGTTTGAACTCATCAAACCGTGACCCATCGACAAGCCGCGCAATCACTTCACGGATGTCATAGGGCGTGCGCAGGTCGGCGGGAACGACTCCCAGAATTTCCTCCGGATCATAAGCAGGCTCCTCGGGTGCGTCGAACCGTAGGCCGGGCTTCAGCCCGGCACCCCCCAATGATCCGACCGCGCGCCGCGCCAATGCCAGCGCATGTGCATCATCTTCGGCCAGATAGTCTGCCACCCCCGACAGGCGCGTGTGCACATCGCCGCCACCCAGATCTTCGGCGCTGACAACCTCACCCGTTGCAGCCTTGACCAGCGGCGGCCCGGCCAGAAAGATCGTGCCCTGTTCCTTCACGATGATCGTCACATCGGACATTGCAGGAACATAAGCCCCACCCGCCGTGCATGATCCCATGACAACGGCGATCTGTGGGATACCCTTCGCGCTCATCCGCGCCTGATTGTAGAAGATACGCCCAAAGTGGTCGCGGTCTGGGAACACCTCATCCTGATTGGGCAGGTTCGCGCCGCCACTGTCGACTAGATAGATGCAGGGCAGATGGTTTTCCTCGGCAATCTCCTGCGCGCGCAGGTGCTTCTTGACGGTCATCGGATAATAGGTGCCGCCCTTCACGGTGGCATCATTGCACACCACCATAACCTCGCGCCCCTGCACCCGGCCAATGCCCGCGATGACCCCGGCACAAGGTGCTGCATCGCCATACATCCCATGCGCCGCCGTCGCCCCGATTTCCAGAAACGGAGACCCCGGGTCCAGCAGGTTCGCCACCCGTCGTCGGGGGAGCATCTTTCCTCGGGATTCATGCCGCGCGCGGGATTTCTCACCGCCCCCCATACGGGCTGCTTCGGCAGCAGTAGAGATTTGCGCCAGCGCATCGAGATGAGCGGCGCGGTTTGTCTTGAAGCCCTCGGAGGCGGGCATGGATTTGGATGTGAGTTTCATTGATCGGCTACCCCGCGTGCTTCGCAAATTTCGCTTATTATTTCGCCTTGTTGCCAACTACAGATGCCAACAATCTTTCGATCCATTTCCAGGGCCTGCTCAGCGGTTCTGCGCAACCAGCATGCGCCCCTTGTCGGTCCGGCGGCCGTCCCTCCCCAGTAGACACTTGCTTTAAAGTGGCAGACAGCTTTTGAGTACTCTGTCCATTCGTTCTTCATGTTTTTCAAGGTCTCAGGCGCTGTCCATTTGAACGCATGATCATTGGGCGAAACGTGACCATGCAGTTTCGCAGCCCATTGAGCCAAAACAGAATAATTTTGGTCCAACATTCTACCCCAAAAAAGGGTCTCTGCGTCCAAACACATGATCATTCCATAGGTCGAATAGTTAGTCCGATCCATACAATCCTCGGCGGCGATACCAATGCACTCGTAAATTGAATCTGTGATTGCTCGGTTGGGCTTTTTCTTTTCGAGCTTCGCCCTAGCCGCAAGCAAGCATTTCTCAGTGATTTCAGTTTTTATCCAGTAGTTATCGTTTTGTTCTGAGGCAATCTCATACGCATGGGAGGTTTGAGCCAGAACGCTTACTCCGAACACCAACATGAGAAGATGACATATCAGTCTTGAAGACTTTCTCGGTGTCATTTCCTTACTCCCCCGCCGCCCGCGCTTTCAATTCCTTCCGGATTACCTTCCCGGTCACCGTCATCGGCAACTCGTCCAGAAACGCCACCTCGCGCGGATACGAATAATGCGCCAGACGTTCTTTGACCCAGTCCTGCAACTCCTGTTCCGCCGCCTCGGCCCCCGTCTTCAACACCACATAAGCCTTCACGATCTCGGTCCGCAGCGGGTCGGGTTTGCCGACCACGCCAACCGTCGCCACTGCCGGGTGGGTCAGCAGGCAATCCTCGATCTCAGCTGGGCCAATGCGATACCCGGCGGAGGTAATCACGTCATCATCCCGACCGACAAAGCACAGATAGTCGCCCTCCCACACGCCGCGGTCGCCGGTGATCAGCCAGTCATTCCGGAACTTCTCAGTCGTCGCCTCAGGACGGTTCCAGTATTCCAGCAGCATCGAGGCCGAGCCGCGCCGGATGGCGACGTCGCCCTCGTCCCCGGTCGGGTTTCCGTCCTCATCAATCACCGCAACCTGATGCCCCGGCACCGGTTGGCCGATACAGCCGGGGCGCACAGGGAAATCTTCGGCGCAGGAGGATACGACCATGTTGCACTCGGTCTGGCCGTAAAACTCGTTGATCGTCAGACCAAAGGCCTTCTGTCCCCATGCCAGCATTTCGGCACCCAGCGGTTCACCCCCGGACGCGACCGAGCGCAGACCGGGGATCACCTGATCTGCTGCCTTGAGCATTCGCAGCGCCGTTGGTGGGAAAAAGACGTTCCGCACCCCGCCACGCGCGATGATGTCAGCGCAGGCCTCGGGGGTGAATTTCTCAAGCCGTGCCGCGACAACAGGAATGCCCAGCGCAAGACCCGGCATCAGCACGTCGAACAACCCGCCGATCCACGCCCAATCCGCCGGGGTCCAAAGACAGTCGCCTTCGCGCAAGTGATTATGGCTGATCGAAACTCCCGGCAGATGCCCGGTCAGGACCCGGTGCCCGTGCAGCGCGCCCTTCGGGCTGCCGGTTGTACCAGAGGTGTAGATCAATACGGCAGGATCGTCAGGGCCGGTCGTGGCGAATGTGACAGCGGGGCCACCTTCGCCAATCTCCGATGCAATCAAGGGCGTGGCCAGATCACCCAACAGATCAGCCCCTTCGGCGTCGGTCAGTACAATCCGGGCACCAGCGTCACTGACCCGCGACCGCAGCGCGTCCTGCTTGAACAGTTTGAACAAAGGGACCGACACAGCCCCGATCTTCCAGATCGCCAGATGAGCCGCCGCACACCATGGCGACTGGCTCAGCAACACTCCGACGCGATCACCGGGTTGCACATGGCGCAATAATGCGCGGGCTATTCCGTCTGTCATTTGCGACAGCTGCGCAAAGCTGATGTGCTGCGGGTCAGGTCCGGTCAAATCGATCAGCGCGACCCGGTCCCCCGCATGCCGCAGGCACTGCTGCGCCATGTTCAGCCTGTCCGGCAGATCCCAGCCTCCATCCGGGCGCAAACCCGGTATGCGCTCAGCGGTTAGCACGGCGAATTTTCCCTATATTTCCTGCACTTCGAGGTTCAACTGCACCCAACTCCTTCACATAAACTTGATGCAGATCAGAGTGGGCAGTTCCAATCGCTGCAACACCAAGGTCATCAACAGAACCAAAGGCAAGACAATGACCAAGAAACTCGCCGCATTGACCCTTTCCACCGCGTTGGTGGCTCTGGCTGCTCCTGCGTTTGCCCAATCTCAGGGGGATTGGACGCTCGGCATCGGTGTGGGGTACCTGGACCCGAAATCCAACAACGGAACACTGGCCGGCCTGAGCGCCGATATCGACTCGGATACGCGCCCGATCTTCACCGCCGAGTATTTCATCCAGGACAATCTGGGGATCGAGCTGCTGGCCGCGACCCCGTTCAAACATAACGTCACCTTGGGCGGAAGCGTGGACGCTGGCAGCGTCAAGCATCTGCCGCCCACCTTGTCGCTGAACTATCACTTCCCGACCAATAGCGCCTGGAAGCCTTATGTCGGCGCCGGTCTGAACTATACCATCTTCTTTGACGAGCAATCTGCCCTTGGCAACCTCAAGGTCGATGATTCCTTCGGCGTTTCGCTGCAAGCCGGTCTCGACTACATGATCACCGACAAAGGTGCGGTCCGTCTGAATGTGCGCTGGTTCGACATCGACTCGGACGTCACGCTGAACGGAGCCGATATTGGCACTGCGAACATCGACCCCTGGCTGGTCGGTATTTCCTACGTTCATCGCTTCTGATCCTTTGATCGAAACGCCCCGCTGTAACCTCGTCTGCGGGGCGTCTTCATTCAGCGCATTTCGTTCATCATTTCCCGACCGATCAGCATCCGGCGAATCTCGCTGGTACCTGCGCCGATCTCCATCAGCTTGGCATCCCGGAAGATCCGGCTAACCGGTGCGTCAGACAGGAAGCCCGCCCCGCCCAGCGCCTGAACCGCCTGATGGGCCTGAACCATCGCCTGTTCGGATGCATAAAGACAGCACGCCGCCGCATCCTGCCGGGTTACGTCTCCACGATCGCAAGCCTTGGCCACCTCGTAGACATAGGCCCGCGCCGAGTTCATCGCAGTATACATGTCGGCAATCTTGCCCTGCATCAACTGGAAGCTGCCAATCGGTTTGCCGAACTGCTTGCGTTCAGCCAGATAAGGCATCACTTCGTCCAAACAGGCGGCCATGATGCCGGTCCCGATGCCTGCCAGCACAACCCGCTCATAATCCAGACCTGACATGAGCACGGCGACACCCTTGCCCTCTTCTCCCAACACGTTCTCGAACGGCACTTCGACATCTTCAAAGATCAGTTCGGCTGTGTTCGACCCGCGCATCCCCAACTTGTCGAAATGGGGCGAGGTCGAAAAACCCTTCATCTCTTTTTCAATCAGAAATGCGGTAATGCCTTTTGATCCGGCATCGGGGTCCGTCTTGGCATAAACCACCAGTGTATCCGCGTCCGGCCCGTTTGTGATCCAGTACTTGTTGCCGTTCAGGCGGTAATGGTCGTTGCGTTTTTCCGCCCGCAGCTTCATCGACACCACGTCCGAACCTGCGGAAGGTTCCGACATTGCCAGCGCGCCTACGTGTTCGCCCGAGACCAGGCGCGGCAGGTATTTCTGTTTCTGCTCTTCCGTACCGTTCAGCTTGATCTGGTTCACACACAGGTTGGAATGCGCCCCATAAGACAACGAAACCGAGGCCGAGGCGCGCGCGACCTCTTCGACAGCAATTGTATGCGCCAAATAGGACATGCCCGCACCGCCGTATTCTTCTGGCACGGTGACACCCAAAAGACCAAGCTCTCCCATTTCTTTCCACAGTTCATTCGGAAAGCTGTTCTTGGCATCAATCTCAGCCGCCATCGGCTTGACGCGCTCCTGCGCCCACCGATGTACCATTTCGCGCAGGGCGTTCACATCCTCACCCAGATCAAACTTCATCGTGGCCATGAACATCTGTGTCCTCCCTCCGCATTAATGAACAAGTGTTCAATAAATCTCTAACAGCGAATCTGTCTCCGGTCAATCTTTGTGAAAGCCTGGACCAAAACACAAAACGCCACCCGGACCGGGCGGCGCTCTCAAGGGTCGAGCGTGCGCTGAAAGCGCACTCTGTTCGGCTAGGATTGATAAACTGCGCCCACTTCGGCTCGGATGATGCGCGCGATAACCCGGCAATCCTCCAGCGAAAAGGTCAGCGGCACACGCATATCCATGATGCCTGCCAGAACACGGTCACTTTCCGGCATCCGTTCGCTTTCGAAATATCTCCAGCTGTCATAGCGCGACGTGAACCCTGTTGGCTCAGCCCCGCCAAACCATTTGATCTCGACCCCACGCGCGGCGCAGCGGCTGATAACGTCAGCAATCTGCTCAGGCGACCAATCCAACAGCAGAAACTGGATCGAAGACCCGACATAGGTTTCCTCTTCGGGTCGCTCGACAATCGTCAGGCCCGGAGTGCCACGCAGCCCGGTTTCGATCTCGCTATAGCGCTCGTTCCACCGTTTCACCTGCCGGTCCAGATCCCGCAACTGAGGGCGCAGGATGGCGGCACGCAAATTGTCCATGCGACCGGACACGTTGGGTGTGGTGTACTTTATCCGCTCGAACACTTCAGGTCCCGGCGCTGCCAGATGGCGTTCATACAGCATGTATGACCCCGACAGCATTGTAGCCTTGGCCGCCAGTTCCGCGTCATCTGTAACCAGCAAACCACCCTCGCCCGAGTTTACGTGCTTATAGGTCTGGCAGGAATAACACCCGATTGCCCCCTGCCGTCCCGATAACTGACCGCGCCAAGCCGCGCCCATCGTGTGTGCGCAATCCTCGATCACGATAACGCCCGCCGCGTCACACATCTGCATCAGACGATCCATATCACACAGATGCCCGCGCATATGGCTAAGCATCAGGACACGGGCCTGATCCAGTTTACCCTCAAGATCCTCCAGATCGATGGTCAGGTTTTCGGTGACGCCGACAAAGATCGCCCGCGCCCCGACCGAGGCAATTGATCCCGGCACCGGGGCCAGAGTGAACGCGTTGGTCAGAACCGGGTCGCCCGGCTGCACACCGACGGCCCGCAACGCGGTGGCAAGCGCATAACCGCCAGAGGAAACCGCCAAGCAATACTTGGCCCCCATCTGTGCCGCAAACTCCTGCTCCAACAGGGCCGTTTCCCCCAACTCACCGGGGACCACGTTATAACGATGCAGCCGCCCGTGACGCAGAACAGCCAGTGCTGCCTCAATTGCGTCGTCTGGAAGGGGTTCCTGCTGCGTGAAATTACCAGTGAATGTTTCCGTCATGGTCTTTTTCTGGCTCTCCGACAGGGTCCGGTCAAGGTTTCAGGCTGCCGCACCAATCAGATCAGGCACAAGATCGGGCAAGTCATCAAAATGATGCAGCAGCGCTTCGGGCTCCAGCGCTGCCATGTCCTCCCCTGACGGTCCGAAAGTCACCAAAACCGATGGGACCCCTGCCGCCCGGGCGGTATTGCGGTCAGTATCCGAGTCGCCGATCAGCACGCAACAGGCCGGGTCGCCACCGGCACGGCGCGCAGCCTCGCGCAGAGGGGCCGGGTCCGGTTTGCGCACCGGCAGCGTATCCGCACCGACCAACGAGGCAAAACGATCCCGCACTCCCATGCGCGTTAGTAACAATTCGGCCAGATGTTCCGGCTTGTTGGTGCAAATGCCGACACCGTAGCCCGCGTTACTCAGCATCTCGACGGCTTGTAACGCTCCCGGATAGAAGCTTGTGTGGGTGTCGATATCCTGCGCGTAAGCCTCAAGCAGAACAGGATAATAGGTCTGAACGGTGTCCTCGTCGTAAGCTCCAACGCGTTTCAGCCCTTGGGTTAACATCATGCGCCCGCCGCGCAACGCAATGCCTGCATCCTGCCCATGGACCAGCACATCACCATGCCCCATTTCGCGAAAACAATGGTTCGCCGCAGCCAGCAAATCGCCCGATGTATCCGCCAATGTGCCGTCCAGATCGAAGATGACGGTCCGCATGTAGCCTCCTGTTTCGGCAGGTTTTCGCCGTGCCCTGTTTCAATCGGCAATCTTGTTTGATGGCCGAACAGCTTGCGCCTTTGCCCTCAGCGGATAAAACGGTCGGCAACAAAACACAAAGAGAAAACGATTTCATGACCATTGCCCTTGTCATCCTTGCCGCCGGAAAAGGCACCAGGATGAATTCGGATCTTCCCAAAGTCCTGCATCCCATCGCTCAGGCTCCGATGCTTGTTCACGCGATGCGCGCCGGGTCTGTCCTGTCGCCCGAACGTACGGTGATCGTTACCGGCCACGGGTCCGAGGCTGTAGCAAAGGTTGCTCAGGACGAAGACGAAGATGCCCGGATAACCGTTCAGGAAGAACAGTTGGGTACGGCCCACGCGGTCGGTCAGGCCAGGACGGCACTGGACGGGTTCGACGGTGATATCGTGGTTCTTTACGGCGACACCCCGTTTTTACAACACGACACGCTGGAACGGATGGTCGAGGCTCGATCTGGGAACGACCTGGTCATCCTTGGGTTCGAAGCGGCTGATCCGGCCCGCTATGGCCGGTTGGTCATGAATGGCGACACGTTGGAACGCATTGTCGAATTCAAAGACGCATCAGATGAAGAGCGCACCATAACATTTTGCAACTCGGGCCTTTTAGCTTGTAATGCCCAGTTGCTTTTTTCGCTGATTGACTCCGTTGAAAACAACAATGCCTCAGGCGAATACTACCTGACAGACGTAGTTGAGATCGCCCGCAAACGCGGTCTGAACGTAACCGCCGTCGCCTGTGACGAGGCCCAGACGCTGGGCGTGAACTCACGCGCTGATCTGGCCGCCGCCGACGCCGTATTTCAGGCGCGCGCGCGGGCAGAACTGCTGGATATGGGTGTCACATTGATGGCACCGGATACGGTATACCTGTCCGCAGACACTGTGATTGGGCGTGACACAGTAATCGAACCCAACGTGGTCTTCGGCCCCGGAGTGACCGTCGAAAGCGGTGCGACCATCCGGGCCTTTTCCCATCTGGAAGGGTGCCATGTCAGTCGCGGTGCCATCGTCGGCCCCTACGCGCGGCTGCGTCCGGGCGCAGAATTGGCCGAAAACACGCGGGTTGGCAATTTCGTCGAAATCAAGAATGCAGAAATCGCCGAAGGCGCGAAGGTCAACCACCTCAGCTACATCGGGGACGCATCGGTGGGTGCTGCGACGAATATCGGCGCGGGAACAATCACCTGCAACTATGATGGTGTGATGAAGCACAAGACCAAAATAGGTGCGAATGTCTTTATCGGCTCCAACACCATGCTCGTGGCCCCGGTCACGGTGGGCGATGGCGCAATGACAGCGACAGGCACCGTGGTGACCAAAGACGTAGCGCCCGAGGCGTTGGCCGTGGCGCGCGCCAAGCAGGAAAACAAACCCGGCTACGCGCGAAAACTGTTTGATATGTTGAAGGCGAAGAAGGCTCGCCGCGATAACGAGGCCTGAGATATGTGTGGAATTGTAGGTGTCTTGGGCCAGCATGAAGCGGCCCCTATTCTGGTAGAAGCCCTGAAACGGCTGGAATATCGCGGCTATGACAGTGCCGGGATTGCAACCGTTAATGACGGTGTCCTGGGTCGTCGGCGTGCGGTCGGCAAACTGGTCAACCTCAGCGATCTGTTGGTGCATGATCCGCTGCCCGGTAAATCCGGCATTGGTCACACCCGATGGGCCACACATGGTGCGCCTTCCGTCAACAACGCGCATCCCCACAAGGCGGGCCCGGTGGCCGTGGTTCACAACGGAATTGTCGAAAACTACCGCGACCTGAGGGCGGAACTGGCCAAACACGGTGTCGCCTTCAAGACCGAAACCGACACTGAAACCGTCGCGCTGATGACGGAACATCATCTCAACACAGGCATGTCCCCTGTCGAGGCCGCTTTCAAGACCATCGACGAGTTGGAAGGTGCCTTCGCCCTTGCATTCCTTTTCGATGGTGAGGATGACCTGATTGTAGCGGCCCGCAAAGGATCACCCCTGGCCATCGGCCACGGCGATGGTGAAATGTATGTGGGCTCGGACGCCATTGCCCTTGCGCCACTAACCAACCAGATCACTTATCTTGAGGAAGGCGACCGCGCAGTTCTGACCCGAACATCGCTGGAAATCCGCAACGAAGCCGGTGAACTGGCCAACCGGGAAAAGCGCAAGATCAAGCTGGATCATGCGCGCGCCGACAAGGGCGAGCACAAGCATTTCATGGCCAAGGAAATCGCTGAGCAGCCTATCGTCGTGGCCGAGGCCATCCGATCCTACCTGCCCACGGGCGGTGATCGAGTGGTGTTCCCCGACGCCGAGCTGGATTTCAGCAAACTGGACCGTCTGACCATGGTCGCCTGCGGCACCGCGTTTTACGCCTGCCTGACCGCGAAATACTGGTTCGAACAACTGGCCAAGATGCCGGTTGAGGTCGATATCGCCAGCGAGTTTCGCTATCGCGAACCTCCGATCACGGGTCGCACACTGGCGCTGTTTGTCAGCCAGTCAGGAGAAACCGCCGACACCCTGGCCGCGCTGCGCTATTGCGAGGGCAAGGCGGACAAGATCGTTTCTGTCGTCAATGTCCCTGAAAGTTCGATTGCTCGGGAAAGCGATATCGCCCTGCCGATCCATGCTGGCGTTGAAATCGGTGTGGCTTCGACCAAAGCCTTCACCTGTCAACTAAGCGTTTTGCTGATGCTCGCGCTCAAGGCGGCGACAGATCGCGGCACCCTGACGGATGAGGAAATCGCCGATCATGCCGCTGCGCTGCGCGGATTGCCGACCGTGCTGAACACGGCACTGGATCAGAACCGGGCGATCCGCAAAGCAGCCCAACGCCTGTCCGAGGCGCGCGACGTTCTGTTCCTGGGCCGTGGCCTGATGTATCCGCTGGCAATGGAAGGGGCGCTGAAGCTCAAGGAAATCAGCTACATCCACGCCGAAGGTTATGCGTCAGGAGAGTTGAAACATGGCCCCATCGCCCTGATCGACAAACATATGCCCGTGGTTGTCATGGCGCCCCGAGACACGGTGTTCGACAAGACCGTGTCAAACATGCAGGAAGTGATGGCGCGCAAGGGCAAAGTGATCCTTGTGTCTGATGATGATGGAATTGACGAGGCCGGAGACGGAGTCTGGAGCACGATCCGGATGCCGCATGTTCACACCAGTCTTGCGCCGATCCTTTATTCGGTTCCCGCACAGTTGCTGGCCTATCACACAGCTGTAGCCAAAGGGACGGATGTAGACCAGCCGCGCAATCTGGCAAAATCAGTGACGGTAGAGTGACCCATGTCCAAACAGTTTCCCCGGCTTGATGACGCGCATCAAAAGTTCATCGAAGATCAGCATATGTTCTTCGTCGGCACCGCCGGGACCGAGGGAAAGGTCAATATCTCGCTCAAAGGTATGGACTCGCTGCGGGTGCTGGGGCCAAACCGCATCGTCTGGATGAACCTGACTGGCAGCGGCAACGAGACGGCGGGGCATCTGATGCAGGTCAACAGGATGACACTGATGTGGTGCTCCTTCACCACGCGCCCACTGATCCTGCGCACATATGGAACGGCCCGCACTCTGCACGCCGGAGATGACGGCTGGGATGAACTGGCCAATCTCTTCCCCAACCACCGCAGCGCCCGGCAGATCTATGACCAGACGATTGAAATGGTTCAGACCTCTTGCGGGTATGCAGTGCCGTTCATGGAATTCCAGTCCGACCGCGACACGATGCAGAAGTGGGTCGATGGCAAGACGGACGGCGACATCCGGTCTTATTGGGCCGAAAAGAACAGCCAGACGATAGACGGCGAACCAACAGGTGTTCGGGTCTGACCCCGATGCTGACCTCTTTTCTTGATCAGATCAAAGCCCATGCCGACCCCGAACGTGCGGGTCAGATGGCCAGTTATCACAAGGCGGATCGCGTCTATCTGGGCGTCGCCAACCCGGTTCTCAACGATCTGACCAAAGCATGGCGGCAAGAGCTGGATGTGAATAAACGCGTCGCGCTGGCCAAGGCGCTGTGGCAAACCGATATCCACGAAGCGCGCCTTGCCGCGGCCAAGCTTCTGACCCAGGCCCGCATCCGGCCCGACGATCAGGTTTGGGACCTGCTTCAAAGCTGGCTACCGGATTTTGACGCCTGGGCCGTCGCCGATCACGCCTGCATGGCGATGCAAAAACGACTGATGGCCAACCCCGAGAGGCTGAATGCCATCGAACAGTGGACACAGTCCGATCACGTGTGGACCCGGCGCGCGGCACTTGTCGCAACCCTGCCCTGGACCAAACAGAACCACCCCAAGCCCGAAGACCTGCAACGCCGCGACCGTATCCTCGGCTGGGCCGCCGGATATGTCCCTGACCGCAACTGGTTCATTCAGAAATCAATTGCCTGGTGGCTGCGGGAACTGTCCAAACACGACTCCGAACGCGTAATCGCGTTTCTGGACAAACACGGTGATGACATGAAACCGTTTGCCCGCCGCGAAGCGGCCAAATACCTGAAAAGTCAGTCAGCATAAACCGCGACTTCGACCAGTTCGTCTAATGGCACCAATAGGGCCCGCATGGCATCCAGCGACAAGCGGCTGCCGCTACTTTCCGGGCCTGCGGCAGGAACCAGGGTGATATAGGCCTGCGCGCCGGTTCTGGGCACAACAACCCGCGCCGTTACCTCGCTTTCGACCAGCGGCGTCTGCATCCAGCGTCCTGGCGTGGTCGGATCACCAAGCCCGGCAATGGTTGTTTTGGCCCCGACCCAACTGGGGCGTGCCGCAACAGGCTCGGGCTGTAGAACTTCCTCAGCGACAACTGGCGCAGTTTCGACATCTGGTACGGCCACAGCCGCCTCGTCCCCCGACCCGAACACACGTTCCGTCGTTGCCCGGACAGTGTCGCACCCGGTCAAAACAACGCATAGAAAAACAAATGCCTTTTTCATGCCCGGAAACTACAACCCCATGCGGGTGTGATCCAGTGCAAAGCGCAGTTCGCACTTGTCGCAGGCAGGTTACAGCTTTACCTATGTCGCATGTCTGCTCCGCTCATCGACCCGTTTGCCCGCGCCATCACATATCTCCGCGTCTCCGTTACGGACCGCTGTGATTTTCGTTGCGTCTACTGCATGTCCGAAAACATGACCTTTCTGCCCAAGAAAGACCTTCTTACGCTGGAAGAGCTGGATCGCATGTGCTCGACCTTTGTAAGAATGGGCGTTGAGAAACTGCGCATTACCGGCGGTGAGCCATTGGTTCGTCGCAATATCATGACTTTCTTCAACGCCATGACTCGCCACTTGGACAGCGGTGCGTTGAAAGAGCTGACGCTGACGACAAACGGTTCGCAATTGCATCGCTTTTCCGAAGATCTTTATGCCGCCGGTGTGCGCCGTGTGAATGTATCCCTGGATACTCTCGATGACGACAAATTTGCCAAGGTCACACGCTGGGGCCGCCTCAAACAGGTACTGAACGGCATCGACGCGGCGCAAAAGGCAGGGCTGCGGATCAAGATCAACGCTGTTGCGCTCAAGGGGTTCAACGAACCCGAATTGCCCAAGATCACTGAATGGTGCGCCGAGCGCGACATGGACCTGACCTGGATCGAGGTAATGCCGATGGGCGATATCGGCAACGAGGATCGCCTGGACCAGTACTGGTCGCTCAAGGATGTGCGCAAAGAGTACGAAAACCATTACACAATCACGGATCTGGCCGAACGCACTGGCGGACCGGCCCGCTATATCAGGCTGGAAGAAACCGGTCAGAAGATCGGCTTCATCACGCCCCTGTCCCACAATTTCTGCGAAAGCTGCAACCGCGTGCGCCTGACCTGTACTGGCGAGCTTTATATGTGTCTTGGGCAGGAGGACATGGCTGATCTGCGCGGCGCATTGCGGAATCACCCCGATACAGAACAGCCGCTTGAAGATGCCATCCGCGCGGCGATCAACCTGAAACCAAAAGGTCACGACTTCGACTATTCCCGCCAGTCCGTCGATGGCCGGATGAGCCGCCATATGAGCCATACAGGCGGCTGATACATGCCGGATCACCAAGACCGACCCACAGCGCTGTACTACCTGTACTGCGCCCTGATCTCTCTGGCCGCACCTCTGGTCTGGAGAACCGTCCAAAAGAAACTTGAGGCTGCGGGCGTAGCAGCCAACCGCCAGCACGAGCGTCTTGGCCGTGCCAGTCAGCCCCGCCCCGCAGGGCAGTTGATTTGGTTCCACGCCGCCAGCGTCGGCGAAAGCCTGTCCGTCCTCACCCTGATCAATCGGCTGGGCACCTGCCTTCCCAAATCCGAGTTTCTGATCACCTCAGGCACGCCAACCTCAGCGGCCCTGATCGAAAAGCGCTTGCCGCCCCGCACCCGGCACCAGTACCCGCCGCTTGACACAGCCAACTCGGTCCAACGCTTTCTGGACCATTGGCAACCCGATGCCGGGATCTTCGTCGAAAGCGAGATCTGGCCGCGGCTGATTGTCGAAAGCGCAGGGCGCGACATTCCACTGGCTCTGCTGAATGCTCGATTGTCGGACAAATCTGTCGCCGGATGGAAGAAGCGCCCTAAAACAGCAAGGTTTATCCTGAATAAATTTCGCCTGTTCCTGACGCAGAACGACAAAACAGCTTCCAACCTGATTGCCATGGGCGCCCCTGCCCAACGCGTGCAGCCGGGTACCAACCTCAAGGCCATGTCCGACCCTTTGCCTGTGGACCAGAATACGCTGGACGACATTCGCACGCAAATAGCCGCCAGACCGGTCTGGATCGCCAGTTCCACCCATGCCGGAGAAGAAGACAGCGTTCTGACAGCCCACAAGGCATTATTGCAGCATTGGCCCGACCTTCTGCTGCTCCTGATCCCGCGCCACCCCGAACGGCGCGGCGAGGTCGCGGGCCTTCTGAACAACGCCGGGCTCAACGCGTCCTTCCGGTCAAGAAATGAACCCATCACAAATACGACGCGCGTGTATGTTGCCGACACATTGGGCGAAACCGGAACCTGGTACGCGCTTTGCCCGATCGTTTTCCTTGGGGGATCACTGAAAGAGATTGGCGGACACAACCCATTTGAACCGGCTCAGGCCGGGGCCGCAGTGATCACCGGCCCGGGGTATTTCAACTTTGCAGAAACCTTTGCCCCGCTGATCGACGCCAAGGGCGCTGTCGAGGTCCAGACATCCACTGACCTCTCTGAGGCCGTTTCACATTGGCTGTCAGATCAGAATGCCCTTCAAGCCGCCAGAACGGCTGCACAATCCTGCGTCAATACACAGTCGACCGCCTTGGATACCGTCGTCGAAACCCTCTGTACGGTGCTTGATCTGCACGCAAAGGATCCCGCTTCATCTGGCTAGAAATATCCCGGGGGCGTGGGGGCAGCGCCCCCACCCTCTCCATCAGGCGGCTGGCATCCGCTGTTCGACAATCTCCGCCCACCAGCTGCATCCGGCCGGAATGGCTTCGTCGTTGAAATTGTATTCCGGGTGATGAACCATTGCGGTGTCACCGTTGCCCACAAGAATGTAGGCGCCTGGACGTTCCTCCAGCATGAAGGCAAAATCTTCGCCCCCCATGACCAAAGGTGCCTCGTCGCAATCACCGGACACCGACCGGGCCACATCCGCCGCAAACTCTGTTTGCTCGTCGCTGTTCACCATCACCGGATATCCACGAATATAGGTCACGTCAGCGGTACCGCCAAACGTGCCCGCAACACCGTTGCAAATCTCGTTGATCCGCTTTTCAGCCAGATCCCGCATGCCCTTGCTCATGGTGCGCACCGTGCCTTTGATCTGCACGGTCTGAGGGATCACATTGAACGCCTTGGATGACGTCTCGAACGATGTCACTGACACCACAACCTGATCAATCGGGTCGGCATTGCGCGAAGAAATCGTTTGCAGCGTTAGGACAGCCTGCGCTGCCAGAACTGTGGTATCCACGGTCTCATGCGGTTTGGCCGCATGTCCGCCGCGACCCTCAAAGGTGATGTCGAACTGATCGGTCGCCGCAAAGAACGACCCCGGTCGGATTGCGAACTTGCCGACAGGCTGTCCCGGCCAGTTATGCATTCCGTAAACTTCCTGAATGTTCCAGCGGTCCATCATGCCGTCTTCGCACATTTCGCGCCCCCCGCCGCCCCCTTCTTCAGCAGGTTGGAAGATCACGACAACGGTGCCGTCAAAGTTGCGGGTTTCCGACAGGTACTTTGCCGCCCCCAGCAGCATCGCGGTGTGCCCGTCATGCCCACAGGCATGCATCGCACCCGGCGTTTTCGAGGCATAGTCCAACCCCGTTGCCTCATGTATCGGCAAAGCATCCATATCTGCGCGCAGGCCGATCACCTTTCCTTTGCTGTCCGACTTGCCTTTGATCACCCCCACAACGCCGGTACGTCCGATACCGGTTACAACCTCATCGCATCCGAACTCCTTCAGCTTCTCGGCCACCTTCGCGCTGGTGCGGTGGGTCTCAAACAGGATCTCTGGATTTTCGTGAAGATCCCTTCGCCATTCCGTGATTTCATTCTGCAATTCGGCAAAGCGGTTCTTGACTGGCATGTCTTTTCTCTCTCCTGATTCAGGTCACGCCGCCGGCATCCGGCGCTCGACCATTTCCGCAAACCACGAGCACCCAATGGGGATGATCTCGTCATTGAAATTGTATTCGGGGTGGTGCAGCCCAGCACTGTCACCGTTGCCCAAAACGATGAATGCCCCGGGCCTCTCTTCCAGCATGAACGAGAAATCCTCGCCCCCCATCACCATCGGCGCTTCAATGCAACTGCCCCCAACCGACACCGCGGCCTCTGCTGCATATCCCGTCTGAGCTTCGGCATTGATCGTCACCGGAACACCGCGTTTATAGGTGACGTTCACAGACCCGCCAAATGTTGCAGAGATCCCTTCCGAGACTTCCTTCAGCCGTTGTTCGATCAGGTCGCGCAACTCGTTGGAATGGGTCCGAACGGTGCCGCGTATCCGCGCTGATTGCGGGATCACGTTGAACGCTTTCGAGGACGTCTCGACCGAGGTCACAGACAGCACGGCCTGCAAAATCGGGTCCGCGTTGCGCGACACAATCGTCTGCAACGCCACGATCAGTTGCGACAGCATAACCGTTGTATCAATCGTCTGATGAGGTTTTGCCGCGTGGCCGCCGCGCCCTTCAAGATGGATGTCAAACTCGTCCGCCGCTGCCAGCAACGGGCCCGAACGAATGGCAAACTGCCCGGTAGGAACACCCGGCACATTGTGCATCGCATAGACTTCCTGAATGCCGAACCGATCCATCAGACCGTCCTTGCACATGGCCTCGGCACCATTTCCACCCTCTTCGGCAGGCTGAAAGATCACGATTGCCGTGCCATCAAAGTTGCGGGTTTCCGCCAGATACTTGGCGGCCCCCAAAACCATCGCCGTATGGCCGTCATGACCGCAGGCATGCATCGCATTCGGTATTTCCGAGGCATAGTCCAACCCGGTCTGTTCCTGCATCGGCAGGGCATCCATATCGGCCCGCAAGCCAATCACGCGGCCCCGCGTGTCGCTTTTGCCGCGAATGACGCCGACGACTCCGGTACGACCGATGCCGGTCACGACCTCGTCGCAACCAAACTCGTTCAGCTTTTCCGCAACCAGCGCACTGGTGCGGTGGGTGTCGTACAGAATTTCCGGGTGTTGGTGAATGTCACGCCGCCAACCGGTGATCTCATCATGCATCTCTGCGAGACGGTTCTTGATCGGCATGTCATTCTCCCTGTTTCATGCGACAGGCAATCGTCGTTCCACAAGCTCGGCAAACCAGCTGCAACCGGCGGGGATCGCGTCGTCGTCAAAGTTGTATTGCGGGTGGTGGCACATGGCCGTATCCCCGTTCCCGATAAAGATGTACGCACCGGGGCGTTCTTCAAGCATATAGGCAAAATCTTCGGACGGCATGATCGGGTCCGTGCTGTCGTTGACCTTGCCCGCAACCGCAGCTGCCGCCTCGGCCGCATAGCCCGTTTCGGCCTCGGAATTCACTGTCACCGGGTATCCGGGTGTCCAGGTAACCTCCGCCTTCGCGCCAAAAGCTGAGGCCGTATCCTCGGCGATCCGGCGCACGCGTTCTTCGGCGATTGAACGATACTCGGGGTCAAGTGTCCGCACGGTTCCCTGCAAACGAACCGTATGAGCGATCACGTTCGACGCAACACTGTCAGTCACAAACGTACCAACGGTGAGGACAACTCGCTTGATCGGGTCAACGGTCCGGGACACCACCGATTGCAAGGCAACAACGATATGCGAAGCCACCAGCGTTGTATCCACCGCCTCGTGCGGTGCAGCGGCGTGTCCGCCCTTGCCAGTGACGGTGATTTCAAACTCATCGGACGAGGCCAGCAACGCGCCGGGGCGAATTGCGAATTCGCCCACCGGAAGACCGGGCATGTTGTGCATGCCATAGACCTCGTGAATGCCCCAGCGGTCCATCAACCCGTCCTGACACATGGCCAGACCACCGGCCCCGCCTTCCTCGGCGGGCTGGAAGATCAGAACCACGGTGCCATCGAAATTGCGCGTTTCGGAAAGGTACTGCGCGGCCCCAAGCAGCATCGAAGTATGCCCGTCATGTCCGCAGGCGTGCATCTTGCCCGACACGGTCGAGGCATAGTCCAGCCCCGTCGCCTCTTCAATCGGAAGCGCGTCCATGTCTGCACGCAGGCCGATGACGCGCCCCTGCGTATCCGTGCGCCCTTTGATCACCCCGACAACGCCCGTTTTGCCAACGCCCGGAGTGATCTCGTCCACTCCGAACTCTTTCAGACGGGCGGCAACAAAGGCCGCAGTTTCATGGACGTCATACATCAGCTCCGGATGGGCGTGCAGGTGGCGGCGCCATTCGGTGATCTCGCCATGCATTTCCGCAAGTCTGTTTTTTACGGGCATCTCAAGACCTTTCTCTCAACCGCTGGCACCGTATTACACCGGGCTAGGCGCATAGTTTTTCAACCAATCGCTGCATGAATTTATGACCGGCTTCGAATTGTTCAATCGTAATGAACTCATTTGGCTGATGGGCCTGCGCTATGTCTCCGGGTCCGCATATCACGGCAGAATACCCGGCCTCCTGAAATTGGCCTGCCTCGGTCCCATAACTGACCACATGGCTTGCGTTGTCTCCGGTCAGGGCGCGTACCAGAGCTTCGGCTTCACCATCCTCTTCCGGGATCAACCCCGGAATCGCGAAGTTTTCAGTCAGTTCGATGCGGGTATCCGGGTGAACGGCCTGCATCTGAGCCTCAACTTGCCGAACCTGTTCGAAATAGGCATCGCGCCATTGGGCCTGCGTTTCATCGGGCACAGTCCGGAAATCCATCATGAACCGGCAGTCTTTGGCGGTAATGTTATGGGCTGTTCCGCCTTCAATCATACCGACGTGGCAGGTTGTCCAGGGTGGATCGAACACGGCAGCAACGGTACTGGGTTGCGCCGCCATGTTTCGCGCGTTCTGTTGGTTGGCCCAGTCGATCAACGGGGCCGCCGCCATGATGGCGTTGACGCCTGTGTGCATGATCGAGCTGTGAACTTCGAACCCGACCATATGGGTGTCAAAGCCGAACCCACCCTTGTGACCCGTCACCGCCTGCATCATCGATGGTTCGCCCACAACCACCGCCGAGCCTTTGGGAAGAACGCCCTGCATCGCCTCGATCATCGGCGGCGCCCCGGTACACCCGACTTCCTCATCAAAACTCAGCGCAAGTTGGAGCGGTCGTTTCACACGTGCGTAATGCGCCTCGACCAGCGCCCAGATGGCAAGCGCATCAAATCCCTTCATGTCACAGGTGCCGCGCCCGAAATATTTGCCGTCCTCCTCGGTCACGGTGAAGGGGTCGGTGTCCCAGGGTTGCCCGTCAACCGGTACGACATCCGTGTGCCCGGACAGCACAACTGCGCCTTCTTCCAAAGGGCCAACATGCGCAAAGATCGCCGCCTTATGCGGCTGATCCGGATCAGGCCAGCGGTGCGACGTGATCCCATGGCTTTGCAGGTATTCTTCCACCCAGTCGACCAACGGCAGGTTGGTGTCACGACTCACGGTTGGGAATGAGATCAGCTTGGTCATGATCTCAAGCGGCGTCAGGCGCTTGGCCATCGTGTCAGTACCCACTGTCTGTGGTCAGGATAAAGTGACCCGGTTCAACCTCTTGATATTGCGAGGGTTCCGGTTTGTAGTCGACAGGGTGGATCGGTGACGGGATCGGTTTGAAGTTCAGGTCTTTTTCAGTCTTTCGCTTGTTCGGATCAGCAATTGGAACCGCCTTCATCAATGCCTGCGTATAGGGGTGTTGCGGGTTTTCAAACACACGCGCACGCGGGCCCAGTTCCACAATGCGGCCCAGATACATAACACCGACATAGTGGCTGACACGTTCAACCACGGCCATGTCATGACTGATGAACAGATAGGACAGCCCCAGATCGGACTGCAGCTCCATCATCAGGTTCAGAACCTGCGCCTGAACCGACACGTCGAGGGCCGAGACCGCCTCATCCGCGATGATCAGCTTGGGGTTCAGGGCCAGTGCGCGGGCAATCGCGATCCGCTGACGCTGTCCCCCGGACATTTCATGCGGGAAACGACGCATGAAGCTGCGCGGCAGCTGCACCTTGTCGAACAATTGCGCGACGCGGTCCTGCAATTCGGATCCCGACGCCACGCCATAGTTGCGCATCGGCTCGGCAACCTGATCGACCAGCTGCATCTGTGGGTTCAGCGAGGCGAACGGGTCCTGAAAGATCATCTGCATGTCCAGCCGCGCCTTGCGCAGGCCGAACGGGTCCAGCTTCATGATATCGACACCGTCCAGATTGACCTCGCCCGCCATCGGCTCGACCAGCCGCAGGATCGAACGCCCCGCCGAGGACTTTCCGCACCCGGATTCGCCCACAAGGCTGAGTGTCTGACCTTTGTTCAGTGTGAATGACACATCCTCAACCGCATGAACGTTCGAGATCGTGCGCCGCAGAAGGCCACCTTTGACCGGAAACCGCGTGGTCAGGTTCTTTACGGTCAACAAAACTTCTTCGGTTCCGGGGATGGGCGCAATTTTCTGCCCCTCGACACCCAGCAACTTCATCGGTTCAGGTGCCGACTTGCCCTGCATTTCACCCAGCTTCGGTACTGCGGCCAAAAGGGCCTTGGTGTAATCATGCTGCGGGTTTTCAAAGATTTCCTTGACGGTCCCCTCTTCGACCTTGTTGCCGCGATACATAACGACAACACGGTCAGCCATCTGGGCAACCACAGCCATGTCGTGGGTGATGAACATCACCGCAGTTCCGGTTTCGCGCTTGAGGCGATCCATCAGGGCCAGGATCTCGGCCTGAATGGTCACGTCCAACGCCGTGGTGGGTTCATCGGCGATCAGCAGTCGGGGTTCGCAGGCCATGGCCATCGCGATGACGACACGCTGGCGCATCCCGCCCGACAGCTCGTGCGGGTACTGCTTCAGACGACGCTCGGGCTCGGGGATGCGAACCTGGCGCAGCAACTCAAGCGCCCGGTCCTCGGCCTGTGCCTTTGACATCTGCTTGTGGATGCGCAGACCTTCGGTCAACTGGCGACCAACGGTAAAAACCGGATTAAGCGCCGTCATCGGCTCCTGAAAAATCATCCCGATCTCGTTGCCGCGAATCTGTTTCATCAGATCCGGATCGGCTTTGGACAGGTCCATCTCGCCCCCATCGCGGCGATCAAACAGAAGTTCACCACCCGCGATTTCGCCCCCACCGAACTCGACCAGCCGCATCAGCGACAGCGACGAAACCGATTTTCCAGACCCCGATTCGCCAACGATACAAAGGGTTTCACCCGGTTTGACCTCGAACGAGACATCCTCAACACCGACAACGGGGCCATCCTTCGTCTGAAACTCCACCCGCAGTTTTTTAATCTGTGCAATAGGCTGATCCAGCACGCGCGCGCTCCCTTGACGACGGTATTCTTTTTCTGAATTCCGAACGCTAAGGCGGGCCGCCGGGAAAAGTCAAACCCATTACACATTTTCGCGACGGCACTACTTGCATTTTTCTCAGGTTCTGTTTCGATACGCCATGTAACCGACCTGGGGAGGCGGCGCAGACCGAAATCGTTAGCGCTATTATCTTTGTTGATCAGAACCTTACCTTGGGGCGGCAACGCCAAACCCGCAGGCCTTGCGGAGATAATCGAGACACGAACGTGTCCAACTTGGGAGTAACTTATGAAAATCAAAACCCTTTTGCTTGGTGCGATTGCAAGCACGGCGATGGCCCCTGTGGCTATGGCCGAGCGTGGATCGGACGGCAATGTCAGCATCATTTACTGGCAGGCTCCGTCGATCCTGAACCCGTACCTGTCCTCGGGCACCAAAGATATCGAATCGGCTTCGTTGGTGATTGAGCCGCTCGGTCGCTATGACCAAGACGGGAACCTTGTAGCCTATCTCGCCGAGGATATCCCGACCGTGGAAAACGGTGGTGTTTCGTCGGATCTGAAATCGATCACGTGGAAACTGAAATCCGGTTTGGTCTGGTCCGATGGATCGCCCGTGACGTCGGCCGACGTGAAATTCACCGCCGACTATTGCATGCATCCGGAAGGTGGTTGCGCCCAGCTTGCCAAGTTTGAAGGCGTCGAAAGCGTCGAGGCAATCGACGATTTGACCATCAAGGTCAACTTTGCCGAACCAAAGCCGAACCCCTATGGCCCATTCATGGGTGGCCAGTCGCCAATTATCCAGATGGCCCAGTTTCAGAACTGCATGGGCTCCAAGGCGCCCGAATGTACAGATCAGAACTTTGGCCCGATCGGAACCGGCCCGTTTGTTGTGGACGAATTCAAGCCAAACGACGTGATCACCATGTCGGCCAACCAGAACTATCGTGACCCGAACAAGCCCGCTTTTGCCACGCTGACCTTCAAAGGTGGCGGCGATGCGACAGCGGCTGGCCGTGCTGTGATGGAAACCGGCGAATTCGACTATGCGTGGAACCTGCAACTGGCGCCCGAAGTCATCGAGCAGATGAAAGAAGGCGGCAAGGGTACTCCGATCGCGGCGTTCGGGACCTTGGTTGAACGGATCGAAATGAACATGACGGATCCGTCCCCCAGCCTGCCTGAAGGTGAACGTTCAACCGCAAAACATCCGCACCCGGCCTTGTCGGAACTGGCTGTTCGCAAGGCACTGTCGATGGCAATCGACCGTGATCTGCTGGTTGAGATTGGCTACGGCCAAGCCGGTCGCCCGACCTGCAACCTGGTACCGGCCCCGGCATTGTACGCAAGCGACAACACCGAATGTCTGACACAGGACATCGACGGCGCGAACCAGATGCTGGAAGAAGCCGGTTGGGTGAAAGGTGCTGACGGTGTCCGCGCCAAGGATGGTGTAAGACTGGCGCTGGTCTATCAAACCTCGACCAACGCTGTTCGTCAGGACTTCCAGGCGCTGATCAAGGAATGGTGGAGCCAGATCGGTGTTGAAACCGAGCTGCGCAACATCAACGCGTCGGTCTTCTTTGGTGGTGACCCGGGCAGCCCGGACACGTTCCAGCGTTTCTATGCAGACGTTGAAATGTACGCCAACAACTTCGATGGCACCGATCCGGAAAGCTATCTTGCGCAGCACACCTGTGACAAGGCACCGAAACCGGAAAGCCAGTGGCAGGGCGAGAACATCAACCGCTATTGTGATGCCGAGTACGACAAGCTGGTGGCCGAACTGGGCCGCACCGGCGAGCTTGAAAAACGTGGCGAAATTGCCCGTAAACTCAACGATATGCTGACCAAGGACAGCTATGTCGTGGTTCCGCTGGTTGATCGTGGACGGGTCTCTGCACATTCCAACACATTGGGTGGCGTGATCCTGAACACTTGGGACAGCGAGCTTTGGAACGTTGCGGACTGGTACCGCAAGACCGGCTCCTAAGCGTTAAACCTGCCAAGCCGCGCCCCGATCTTCGGGGCGCAGTCATTTGCAGGCCGCTCCAACAAGAAGACGCATCAACAAAGGCGCCTTTGAATGCTCAACTTTACAATCAGACGACTGGTGTTGGCGGTGCCCACACTGCTGTTCATCAGCCTCGTCATCTTCCTGCTGCTCGAGCTTGCCCCTGGCGACCCGATGGCACAGGTTCCACTCACCGTTCCCCCGGAAGTCAAAGAGAAGATGCGCGAGGCGCTTGGCCTCGGCCAGCCGATGCATATCCGGTTCTGGAAATGGATCGTGCAGTTCTTCTGGATTGAACCGCAGGTATTGGTCGATTCTGTATTTGGTACAACCTTCTCCGAAGGCGACCTGCGCGTGATTTCCTGGCAGACCCGTTCGCCGGTAATGGACATCGTCGTTCAGCGTATCCCGCAGACCCTGTGGGTTGTCGGCACCGCCTATGTGGTTGCCATCCTGATCGCGCTGCCCATCGGCATCTATTCGGCCTACCGTCAGTATTCCTGGTTCGACCAGATGGGTACTTTCGTGTCGATGGTCGGCTTTTCCGTTCCACCCTTCTTTTCGGGCGTGCTGGTAATCGTGATCTTTTCAGTCCAGCTGGGCTGGTTCCCGTCGATCTATGACACCACGCTGGTGGTCAACAGCTGGGACAGCTTTGTTGTGCAGCTCAAACAGATGATCATGCCGGTCATGGTTCTGGCCTTGCAGATCACCGCACAACTCAGCCGGTTCATGCGCGCGTCCATGCTGGATAACCTCAATCAGGATTACGTTCGCACCGCCCGCGCCAAGGGTCTCAGCGAATATACCGTGGTCATGGTTCACGTCCTGCGAAACTCGATGATCCCGGTGGTCACCGTGATCGCGCTGGGTATTCCGTCCATCTTTGGTGGCGCCATCATCACCGAGCAGGTGTTCAAGGTGAACGGAATCGGGCAGTTGCTGATCGGCGCGATTCAGGCCAATGATCTGCCGATGGTGCAAACCCTGACCTTTATTTTCGCCGTACTGATCGTGCTGTTCAACCTGATCGCTGACGTACTTTATGGCATTCTGGACCCGAGGATTCGATATGACTGATCATGATCGTACCGATACGCTGGTCCCGGACGAAGGACTTGCACCAGCTTCAACCGCCTTGCCGACAGCCGACGTGATGGAAGAACTGGCCACCCCTCCCCGCAGCCAATGGCGCGATGTTTGGGATCAGTTCAAGACCCACAAAGGCGCAATGGTCGGGGCGATCCTGTTTATCATCATCGTTGCCGGTGTCTATCTGGGCCCGTATCTGTGGAGCATTGATCCAACCCAGATCGATATCCGGTCGCGCAATCAGGGGCCCAGTTGGGCACATCCCTTTGGCACCGACCAATTGGGTCGCGACATTCTTGCGCGCATGATGTCGGGTGGTCAAACCTCAGTCTCGGTTGGCATAACCGCGATGTTGCTGGCGCTGTTCCTGGGTTCGTTCATCGGCGTTCTGGCGGGATTCTTCAGGCGGCTCGATGGGCCGCTGATGCGCCTGACCGATCTGTTTCTTGCCCTGCCCTTGCTGCCGTTGTTGCTGGTTATGATGCTTCTGTTCCGCGAGCCTCTGTCAGCCGCATTCGGACTGGAGCGCGGGATCTTCATTCTGATCGTCAGTGCCATCGGCATCACCTCGTGGATGCCTACGGCGCGGATCGTGCGCGGCGACGTGCTGGCCATCAAAGAGCGCGAATTCGTGCTTGCCGCCCGCTCGATTGGCACCAGCAATTCGCAGATAATAATGCGCCACATCCTACCCAACGTGCTGTCGCCCATCATGGTGTCGGCAACGCTGGGTATTGCCACAGCGATCATCACAGAAAGCGCGCTGTCTTTTCTTGGACTCGGCTTTCCTCCAGATTTTCCGACCTGGGGGAGGTTATTACAAGATGGCGTGGACTACCTGCAGCAATATCCAGAACGTGTGATTTGGCCCGGCCTTGCGATCTCGCTGACGGTGCTGAGCGTCAACTATCTGGGTGACGGGCTGCGCGACGCACTGGATCCCCGCATTCGCGGACGCTGAAACAAGTTTAGTCGGCGCGCCTCAGCGCGCCGGCCAACAGCACGATCAGAACGGCCAATGGCAACAGCACGGCGAACGCCAGACGCAGGCCGAACAGTTCCGCCAAAAATCCGATCAGCGGCGGCCCTATCAATAACCCACCATATCCCAGCGTAGCTACACTTGCGATGGCTTGCCCCGGCGGGACAAGCGGATCGCTGGCTGCATGGCTGAACGCCAGCGGCATTATCACCGCATACCCTATGCCCATCAGCGCAAACCCCGCCAATGCGGGCAAGGGCGCAACCGAAGAAACCACAGCGAAAACGCCCAACGCCGCGCAGATCCCGCCGAACCGGGCCGTCGCAGCAGGACCAAACCGCATAATGACAATCGCGCCTGCTAGGCGAAACGCCACCATCGTCACGGAAAACACGGCATAGCCCAATGCGGCAACACTTTCGGGCGCCTCGGAAACGTCTCGCAGGAAAATCGCGCTCCAGTCTGCGACGGCGCCTTCACCCAATGCACCACACATGGCCGCGAATCCGACCAGTATCAGCGCACCCGAGGGCAAAGCAAAAACCGAGCTTTGCGACCGCTCGGACCGTTTCGACGTCCAGCGCACCCACGACAAGGCCAGCGCGAAGGCGACAACCGTGCCACCCGCCACTAGGAAGTGCACCAGAACCGTCAGCCCCATCTGAACTGCCACATACCCGCTGAGCGCGCCAAGACCGGCCCCAAGGCTCCACATGGCGTGGAATGACGACATTACGGGTTTGTCATATGCCTGCTCGACTTCGGCGGCCCAGGCATTCATTGCCACATCCATCGATCCGTGGAACGCGCCGAAAACAAACAAACAAAACGCCAGCGCCCAAAACCCGCCAGCAACAGCAAGCAGAACCAGCGACAGCGTGTACAGAACAGCCACTATCCGGGTTACCGCGACTGCACCATACCGATCCGTCAACCGCCCCGTGACCGGAAACGAACAGACAGCCCCGGCCGCCATGAACAACAACCCGTACCCCAACGCGTCATGAGACAAGTCCAACCGGTCGCGCACGGCCGGAATGCGCGAGGCCCAGATGCCAAACAAGGCCCCGTTCAGGATGAACATGGCCGCAACTGCCCGCCATGCCGAGAAAACACCAATCAACAGAGAACCTCGTGCTGTCTGCCCGCCCCACCCGTTCTACAGGTTGGGCGCAAATTGGCAATTGCAGCTTACCCCAGGCGTTTGCGGATGCGCCGAACGGCGATCCATACGCCCGCCACTACCGGGATCGTCGCCGCCGCCGTCAGCGTTCCCTTGCTTATACCGGTGGCCGTCAACGGATACAGAAGATAGCCAACCAGTGAGACCGCATAATAACTGATGGCCACCACAGAAAGCCCCTCGACCGTGTGTTGCAAGCGCAAGGCAAGATCGGCCCGACGATCCATGCTTTCCAGCAGGGCCTGATTTTGTGCACTCCGCTCGACGTCCACCCTAGTGCGCAACAACTCACCCGCACGGATGGCCCGGTCAGACAGCGCCTGCAGGCGGCGTTCTGTTGATTTCACGGTACGGATCGCAGGATCATAACGGCGCATCATGAAATCGGCAAAGCTTTGACCACCTTCGAACCTTTCCTCGCGCAGGACGTCGATCCGTTGATTCACCAGCGCCTCGTAAGCGCCGGTTGCCCCAAACCGGAACGAACTGCGGGCCGAAATGGTCTCGAGCTCGGTCGATGTGGCCAGCAATTGAGGCAACAGCGCATCTGGTGGTGTGGTGTCATCTGTCATTTCAACCATCAGCTTCGCCAGCTGGGCGTCCAGTTCCTCGATCCGGGGGGCCAATTGTTTGACGCGGGCAAAGCCAAGCATCGACATCGCCTTGTATGTCTCGATCTCGCACAGCCGCTGGATAATACGCCCTGTTCGGCGCGTGCCCGTGCCTTCGGTCACGAACAGGGCAAAACGCATGTGACCAGCCGGGTCGATACGGAAATCGCTAGCGCAAATTGCCGAAGCATCCAACACCCGAGACACGGCAAGACTTTCAGGTTCGAACCAATCAGCCAGAGCGACCTTTACAGCCGCATCTTCCGGGCGCGGTACCACCCGCATCAGCAACGAAGTGATCCTCTGGCCCGGGCTGGCCATCAGCCAATCCGGGGGAAAAACCTCGAAATCGGCGGGGTTGAAAGGGCGGCCGCTGACGTTCGGCACAATCGCCGTATAGGTGACAAACTCTGTGTGCTGCTCCCATTTCAGCCAATGGCGTCCGATCTGCCCGGCATAATGCGTGGCCCCCGGCTGCGGATGTTGCGCCCCATGTCGGTCAAGCAGATCAATCAGATGGGCGATATCCTGACTGCGGTCCCGAGCGACGGCTGCTTCCGGCTTCTTGATCGCAAGAAAGGCGACCGTGCACGGCGTATCGGCGGCCGGAAACGGGCGGGCATGAAGTTCATTGGCCAGCGCATAGCGCAGCGGGTGATCATCGATTGGCGTCATTCAGAGGCTCCGATAGCGGTGTCCGCACTATACGTCACAACTCGGATACATCAATTCTTATTTTATTTCATATACTTACACGAATACAAAGGTATACAAACCGACTATCTCATTGATTTGGCTGCCACAGCTCGATCGGATTTCCTTCCGGATCGTGAAGTCGCGCGAACTTTCCGATCTCACTGTCCCAGTCGGGGCGGGTCTCAACAGCGATTCCGGCAGCTTCAAGCTGCTGTATCATCGCGCCCAGATCGTCGACCCGAAAATTGATCATCCATTGCTGATCCGGGTTTCCGAAATACTCGGTGTCCTGCGCGAACGGCGCAAACACCGTATACCCTTCGCACTGCTTCCAGGGCACCGGATCATAGTGGTTTACGCCCAGATGTTCTTCGTACCAACGGCTCAATGCCTCGGGATCACTGGCCCGAAAGAATACGCCCCCAATACCGTTCACTTTCTGCATGTTTCGCTCCTACCACACGTGCATCGAGTATATCACAACCCGCCCGCTTCATCTGGCCATAAATATCCTGGGGGTTTGGGGGCAAAGCCCCCAACAGCACAAAAAAGAAAAGGGCGCCCAAAGGCGCCCTTTGCAATTGGATCAGACCGGTTAATCACTCGATCATCGGCAGCAGCTTATCCAGCGACGCTTTGGCGTCGCCATAGAACATGCGGGTATTTTCCTTGAAGAACAGCGGGTTTTCGATACCCGAATACCCCGTACCCTGACCACGTTTTGACACGAAGACCTGCTTGGCCTTCCAGCATTCCAGAACCGGCATACCGGCAATGGGGCTGTTGGGATCTTCCTGCGCCGCAGGGTTCACGATGTCGTTCGAGCCGATAACGATGGCCACATCCGTATCCGGGAAGTCGTCATTGATCTCGTCCATTTCCAGAACGATGTCATAGGGCACCTTCGCCTCGGCCAGCAGCACGTTCATATGGCCCGGCAAACGACCCGCGACCGGGTGGATCGCAAAACGAACCTCTTTACCCTTGGCGCGCAGCTTACGGACCAGTTCGGAAACCGATTGCTGTGCCTGCGCAACCGCCATCCCATAGCCGGGGATGATGATCACGCTGTCGGCATCGTTCAGGGCAGCAGCAACGCCATCCGCCTCGATGGCCACCTGCTCGCCCTCAACGGCCATCTGTTCACCCTGCGGGCCACCAAAGCCGCCCAGAATCACGCTGACAAAGTGACGGTTCATCGCCTTGCACATGATGTAGGACAGGATTGCACCGCTTGAGCCCACCAGCGCACCGACCACGATCAGCAAGTCATTGCCCAGCGAGAAACCAATAGCCGCCGCGGCCCAGCCCGAATAGCTGTTCAGCATCGACACAACCACCGGCATGTCCGCGCCACCGATGCCCATGATCAGGTGATAACCAATGAACAGCGCGGCCAGGGTCATCAGGATCAGCGGCAGCAGCCCACCGGACGAGGTATACCAGATCAAGCAGATCAGCGAGAGACCCGCAGCCGCTGCGTTCAGCGCATGACCACCGGGCAGCTTTGTCGCCGCCGAGGTCACTTTGCCCGCCAGCTTGCCATAGGCCACGACCGAACCGGTAAAGGTGATCGCACCGATAAAGATGCCCAGGAACAGCTCTACATGAAGGATTGCCAGCTCGGCCGGTGTCTTCTTGGCGATCAGTTTGGCAAAGGTGCCCAGATCATGCAGATCCGCCTCTTTCGCCGTATCCGCAATCGCCAGGACCTGCGCCACGTTGCCGATCTCAAAATGCGCATTGAAACCCACAAACACCGCGGCCAGACCGACCAGCGAATGCATCGCGGCCACAAGTTGCGGCATCTCGGTCATCTGGACGCGCTGCGCCACGTATTGACCGATCAGACCGCCGCCAATGATCAGCAGGATCGACAAAAGCCACAGGCCAGACCCGGGGCCAACCAGCGTGGCAAAGACCGCCAACGCCATACCGACGATGCCGTACCAGACCGCGCGCTTGGCGCTTTCCTGGTTCGACAACCCGCCAAGGGAAAGGATGAACAAAACAGCCGCAACAACGTAGGCGGCAGTGGTGAAGCCAAATTCCATGTGCCCGGCCTCCTTAAGATTTCTGGAACATGGCGAGCATGCGCCGGGTTACGAGGAAGCCGCCGAAGATGTTGATCCCGGCCATGAAAACGGACAGTGCCGCCAGCAGAATGACCAGGAACGACCCCGATCCGATCTGCATCAAAGCCCCGACGATGATGATCGACGAGATCGCGTTGGTGATCGCCATCAGCGGTGTGTGCAGGCTGTGCGAGACATTCCAGATCACCTGGAAGCCCACGAAAATGGCCAGCACGAAGACGATGAAATGCTGCATGAAGCTGGCCGGGGCAACCAGCCCCACCAGCAGCATCAGCGCGCCACCAACACCCAACAATGTAAACTGCTGCTTGGTCTGCGCCTTGAAGGCCGCAATCTCCTGCGCCTTTTTCTCTTCCGGGGTCAGTTCCTTGACCTCGGGCTTCTTCTGCGCCGCAATCGCCTGAATCTTGGGCGGTGGTGGCGGGAAAGTGATTTCACCTTCATGCGTTACAGTCGCACCGCGGATCACATCGTCTTCCATGTTGTGATTGATCTGGCCGTCCTTTTCAGGCGTCAGATCAGTCATCATGTGACGGATGTTGGTCGCGTACAGAGACGACGACTGCGCCGCCATCCGGCTGGGGAAGTCGGTATAACCGATGATGGTCACGCCGTTGGGCGTTACAACCTTTTCGTCCGGCACGGTACCTTCGACGTTCCCGCCACGCTCGGCCGCAAGGTCAACGATGACCGAGCCCGGCTTCATCGCCTTGACCATATCCTCGAGCCACAGCTTGGGCGCCGGACGGTTGGGGATCAGGGCGGTGGTGATAACAATGTCCATCTCGGGTGCAAGTTCGCGGAACTTGGCCAGCTGCGCGTTGCGGAATTCTTCCGACTGGACCGAGGCATACCCGCCTGTGGCCGCGCCGTCCTGCTGCTCTTCCTCGAAGTCCAGATAGACGAACTCAGCCCCCATCGATTCGACCTGTTCGGCCACTTCAGGGCGCACGTCGAACGCGTAGGTGATCGCGCCCAGCGACGTGGACGTCCCGATTGCGGCCAGACCGGCCACACCGGCCCCAACGATCAGCACCTTGGCAGGAGGAACTTTACCGGCGGCGGTCACCTGGCCGGTGAAGAAACGGCCAAAGTTGTTGCCTGCTTCGATCACGGCGCGATAGCCTGCGATATTTGCCATCGACGACAGCGCGTCCATCTTCTGCGCGCGCGAGATGCGTGGCACCATCTCCATGGCGATCACGTTGACGCCCTTGGATTTGGCCAGCTCCATTCCTTCTTCGTTGCTCGCAGGATTGAAGAACGAAATCAGGGTCTTGCCCTTGGTCAACCGTTTCAGTTCGGCCTCAGTCGGGATACGAACCTTGGCAATGATATCCGCAGTCTTCCACAGCAACGCTGCGGTCTTGACCACCTCAACGCCTACGGCCTCGTATGCGGCATCCGAAAAACCGGCAGCCGCGCCCGCGCCTTTCTCGATCAGGCACTCATAGCCCAGTTTCTGCAATTGCACGGCCGAGTCGGGCGTCATTGCAACCCGGTTCTCACCGTCCAGTATTTCCTTTGGCGTGCCTATCTTCACTGGCAGTCCCCCTAATTTTTACTCTGTCCGAGCGGGTGGTCGGTATTCTTTGTTAAGCAAAGATGTATCCTGCGCAACATTATTTCGCAAGCGCAGCATTTTTTGACGTAACATCACAAAATCAGCCACCTTAGATCCAACGCCGCGTCTTGCGTTCATAGCGTGCGAAATCCGTGCGGAACTGCCGGCGCAGGCGGTCTTCTTCCGGCAGGATAAACCGGCGCTCCAGCACCCAGACGAAGACCGGAACCAAAACCAGTGACAACACGGCGTCAAACCGCAGAATCAAACCCGCAAGAATCAGTACGTCCCCGACGTAGATCGGGTTTCGACTGCGTTTGTAGATGCCCGTTTGCACCATCGCGGTCGGTGTCTCATGGGGAATGACGGTTGTTTTATGGCGGCGAAACTCGACAATGGCCAGAACGGCCATCAGAACGCCACCGCCGATCAGAACTCCACTGAGAAGGTCGGTCAGGCCGCTCTCAAGTGACAGGCCCAGCGCCATGTATCTGGCTTGTGCCCATGCCAGCACCGCAAAAGCGATCAACCAAACTGGCGGTACATCTATCCAGCGCATTCTAAGCCCTCATGAACGACGACAGTGTCGGGTATATGTCGCTTCTGACCGACGTCCTACCGTTTTTCGGCCAGATTAGCAAAAGACCAGTATGTCGCATCGATAGACAGACATGTCAGGATCGGCTACCCCAAATGCAACAAAAGACGACCACACAAGTGAGTGAGCTTTCATGACCGATTTTGCAGCAACCAAAGCCATGTTCGACCTGCCCGAGGGCGTGATTTATCTGGACGGCAACTCTTTGGGCCCGCTGCCTAAAACGGCTGCGTCTCGTGTGCAGAACATGCTGACCGAGGAATGGGGGCAGATGCTGATCACCGGCTGGAACAAAGCCGGTTGGATGGGCCTTCCCACAGGGCTTGGAGATCGAATTGGCCGCCTGATCGGAGCCGAGCCAGGCAGCGTCGTGACCGGCGACACCCTGTCGATCAAGGTTTATCAGGCCGTGTCCTCTGCCCTTGAACTGAACCCGACCCGCAAGGTTGTGCTTTCCGACAATGGGAACTTTCCGTCAGACCTGTACATGGTCGATGGCCTGCTGCGATCCCTTGGGAGCCCATACGAACTGCGCGTCGTCGACCCGCAGGACGTCGCAGATGCAATCACCGAAGAGGTCGCAGTCCTGATGCTGACCGAAGTGGATTACCGCACGGGCCGGATGCACGACATGAAGGCACTGACGGAACTGGCCCACGCCAACGGTGTCGTGACGGTTTGGGATCTGGCGCATTCCGCAGGGGCCATTCCCGTTGACCTTGCAGGGTGCAATGCGGATTTCGCAGTCGGGTGTACTTATAAATACCTCAATGGCGGCCCCGGTGCGCCCGCGTTCATTTATGTTGCGCCCCGACTGGCAGATAGTGTGCGCCCGGCCCTGTCCGGCTGGCTGGGGCACGAAGAGCCCTTTGCCTTTGACCTGGACTATCGCCCCGGAAGCGGGATTGAGCGTATGCGCGTTGGAACACCTCCGATCATCCAAATGACCGCACTTTCGGCGGCCATGGACATCTGGGATATGGCCGACATGGCGGATGTGCGCGCCAAATCCATTGAATTGACCGAGCTTTTCATTCGTCAGATCGAGGCGACCTGCCCAGACTTGCAGTTGGACAGTCCGCGTGTTCCCGAGCAGCGTGGCAGTCAGGTTTCATTCCGCTTCAAGGAAGGCTACGCCGCGATGCAAGCGCTGATCGCGCGTGGTGTCGTCGGAGATTTCCGCGCACCTGACACAATGCGGTTTGGTTTCACGCCGCTGTATATCGATGAAAGCGATGTCGAGCGTGCAGTCGGGATTCTGGCGGATGTCATGCAGAACAAGCTTTGGGACACGCCCGAGTACAAAACCCGGCAGCGCGTTACCTGATTTCCAGCCCGGCCCCGATCAGGGCCGCCAACTGGTTGGTGCGCCTTTCAAATTCCTCGGCGTCTGACGCAGTCAGCTTGATCCCCTTCAGCGTGACCGTAAGTGTTTTCGCCGTTTCTTCAGGCGTGTCGAACAGACGAACGCGGCCAGCACCCTGCTCTCGCCTCAGCCATTCGGCATAAAGCGCGGCAAGTTCCCCTTCGCCCCGTTCGACAATGTCGATGGCCATGGATTTGGTCGTGTCCAGCATCTCAAGCCCATGCGGCGACGCCAAAATCGCAGCCATGCCCTCGGTCTGGGCGTGGATCGCCTTTCTGGCAATGTCCGAAACCGAGCCTTCACCGTTCAGCGCCTCGGCCACCGCTGCGGTCTTTTCCTCGTAATGCCGTTCGGTCAGCTTGCGAACGATCGCTTCCTTGTTCCTGTAATACAGATAAACCGCTGGCCGTGACATCCCCGCACCGCGCGCAATGTCATCCATCGAGGTCTTGCGGAACCCGTATGCGGAAAAGGCCTGAAAAGCAGATGCAAGGATCGCTTTCTGCCGGGATTCGTCACTCGTATCTTTCATGCGCAAATCTCTGACATTTTTTGTTCAATTTGTCAATTGACAGACTGACACTTTACAATCATTATGTCAGAAACCAGCCACAGCAACAAGAGGTGCGCCATGGCGACGGCCCTAAAAATTAACGGAATTCCTCACCAGATCGACCTGCCGGATGATGTTCCCCTGCTTTGGGTTCTGAGGGATGAGGTTGGCCTGACCGGAACCAAGTTCGGCTGTGGCGTCGCCGCTTGCGGGGCCTGTACGGTTCATATCAATGGCGAGGCGGTACGTTCGTGCCAGGTGGCGCTGTCGGATGTCTGGGGCGAGGTGACCACAATCGAAGGTGTCGGCACGCCAGAAGCTCTGGCTACGATCCAGCAGTCCTGGGCTGATCGTCAGGTGGCGCAATGTGGCTATTGCCAGTCGGGCCAGATCATGCAGGCCGCTGCCCTGCTTGCGGAAAACCCCGCACCCACGGACGCAGAGATCGATGAAGCGATGCAAGGAAACCTGTGCCGCTGTGGCACCTACCCCCGCATCCGGGCCGCGATCCACGACGCAGCCTCCAAGTTGAAGGAGGCGTAAGAGATGGCTTCTGTTGGCAAAATTATCCGCCGCACGTTCCTGATCGGCTCGGCCGCAATTGTCGGCGGCGTCGCCTTTGGCGCGTATTATGTCACCCGCCCTGCCCCCAACCCGCTGAAACCGAAAGAGGGTGAAGCGGCCCTGAACCCCTTCGTACTGATCGATCAGAATGGCATCACCCTGTTCGCGCCCCGTGCCGAGATGGGACAGGGCGTGAAAACCACGTGGGCCGCGCTGATCGCCGAAGAACTGGATGTCGATCTGGATCAGATCACCGTTCTGCACGGTCCGGCAGCCGCCGCCTATTACAACTCAGCCATGATGGGCGAGGGACTGCCAAACAAGGGCTACGACATCTCGGACTTCCAGCACAACTTAGGTGAAGCACTGGGGGTTCTTGGCAAGGCCCTTAGCCTGCAAGTCACAGGCGGCTCCACCTCGATGAAGGACGGGTTCGAGAGGATGCGGCAAGCCGGTGCTTCGGCCCGTGAAACGCTGAAACGCGCCGCCGCTGATCGGTTGGGTATCGACCCCTCGGATCTGAAAACAGCTTCAGGCCATGTCATCGCGCCGACCGGTGACAAGATCACTTATACCGATCTTGCAGTGGAAGCGGCCGGACTGGAACCCGTCGAGGTACCTTTGCGAGACCCGTCCGAATGGCGTTATCTGGGACGGACACAACCGCGACTGGACATGGTGGGCAAAGTGACAGGTACTGCCGAGTTCGGTATCGATGTTCGCCTGCCCGGTATGAAATTTGCTGCCGTGCGCATGAATCCCAAACTGGGTGGTGCGATGAACAGCTTTGACGACAGCGCTGCAAAATCCATGCCGGGGGTCGAGACGGTTGTAGATCTGGGCACAGGTGTTGCCGTGATCGCGAACAACACATGGCTGGCCAATCAGGCGGTTGAGGCTGTTGAGATCGACTGGGGTGATGCGCCATATCCACCTGATACCGAAGGCATTTTCTCAAAGATTGCCGAGGCGTTTGACGGCGCGCCGAACTCGACCATGCGCGATGATGGCGATGTCAGCGTGACGCCGGATGGCGCGACCGAGATCACTGCCGAATACCAAGTGCCCTATCTGGCGCACGCCACGATGGAGCCGATGAATGCCACCGCGCTCTATAACGGAGATGCTCTGGAGCTGTGGTGCGGCAATCAGGCCCCGACGCTGATCCGGTTTCGCGCAGCAAACACTGCAAATCTAGACACTGAGGCTGTTCAGATTCACACCACCTATCTGGGGGGTGGGTTTGGCCGCCGGGGCGAACTGGATTTCGGAGAAATCGCCACCAAGGTCGCCATGGCCATGCCTGGCACACCGGTCCAGACAACTTGGAGCCGCGAAGAAGACATGCGTCACGACTACTTCCGCCCCGGCGCCATCGCCCGGATGCGCGGCGCTGTTCAGGACGGCAAGGCCGTTCTTATTGACGGCAAGGTTGCAGCGCAGTCCTGCACGCAACAGGCGGTCGAGCGTTACACCGGCTTCCCCGGAGGCGGACCCGACAAAGTGCTGGTCGAAGGGTTCTTCAACCAGCCTTACGCCGTGCCAAACTACCGGATGAGCGGCCACGTCGCTGATCTGGCCGTCCCGGTGGGCTTTTGGCGTTCGGTCGGCAACAGCCACAACGGCTTTTTCCACGAGACCTTCATGGACGAATTGGCTCATGCCGCAGGGCGCGACCCGCTGGACTTCCGGCTAGAACTGATGAGAACCGAACACGCCCCGTCTGCCGGATGTCTGGAGGCGGTCAGGGAAATGTCCAACTGGACCGGAAAAACACCTGACGGTGTGGGCCGTGGCGTGGCCTTCACCTACAGCTTCGGCACTCCGGTGGCTCAGGTTATCGAAGTGGTCGACGAAAACGGTGCCATCCGCATCCACAAGGCCTGGATCGCCTGCGACATGGGGCTGGCGCTGGACCCGGAAAACGTCAAGGCACAGATGTTTGGCGGCATGATGTACGGCCTGTCGGCCGCGTGTTTCGGCTCGATCACCTTTGCCGACGGGGAAGTCGAGCAGTTCAACTTTCCCGACTATGACGCCCTTCGTATGCATACTGCGCCACAAGTCGAGGTGCGCGTTCTGGAAACCAACCGCCATATGGGCGGCGCTGGTGAGCCCGGCACGCCCCCCTCGATGCCCGCACTGGGCAACGCCCTGTTTGATTTGACGGGAAAACGCGCGCGCAGCCTGCCGCTGGTCAATCAGTTCAACCTGCTGGTCTGATTGCCATTTACCTTCCCCTGCACCGGTCCGTCGCGCGCCCGCACGGTCCGGTGCCCAAGTCAGGCTGATTTCTGAACTGCCTGACAGGCAATCCCCGCCGCCCATCCCCGCACAGCCATGCCGAAGGCTTCGAACAAGGGGCGTGAAACCGGGTCGTTGATCGCATCCCATTCGGGATGCCATTGCACGGACAGCGTAAATCCGGGCGCGTCTTTGATGTAGATCGCCTCGGGCGTTCCATCCGGCGCATGCCCATCGATCACCACACGCTGTCCGATGCACTTGATCCCCTGCCCGTGCAGCGTGTTTGTCATGACCTCCTGCGCACCAAACAAGTCGTGGAACACACCGTTTTCCGTCAGTTTCACCACGTGGCGCAGCGCAAATTTTTCCTCAAGTGTACCATCGGGCGGCATCCGGTGGTTCATCCGCCCCGGCAGATCGCGAATTTCCGGATAGAGCGTTCCGCCCATGGCCACGTTGACCTCTTGAAATCCGCGGCAAATGCCCAGAAACGGCTGACCCCGTTCCACACAGGCCCGAACCAGTGGTAAGGTGATCGCGTCACGCGCGCGGTCAAACTCTCCATGCGCCTCGGTTGCAGGTTCACCATATTCTTCGGGATGCACATTGGGGCGACCGCCGGTCAGAAGAAAGCCGTCGCAAACCTCCAGCAACTCCTCAACCGATACATATCGGGGATCGGCGGGGATCAGCAGCGGCAAACATCCCGATACGTTCGCCACAGCGTCAGAATTCATCGTCCCCCCTGCATGGGTCGGGTATTGATCGTTCATGAGGTAAGAGTTGCCGATAATACCAACAACGGGTCGAGACATTCCGCTTTCCTTGTTATTCATCCCCTTGGAAAGGAAGCTAACCGCAGCTTCACAGTCGTGCAAGAATACACCTCCTGCGTGACAGCGCAGGGACGTGTTCAGGGGTGCACAAATTTTCTCCCGACATTCAGTCCAGTCCCGGCACGTTCTCCCAGCACCAAACTTCAAGTTGGGAACATGCGCCAAGTCATTACTTTGACGGAGCTGCTCTCTTTGGTCGGATCTATATCTCGCCGTCCAACCCGGCGGCCTCAATTCCCGCCATCGCAACGGCAGCATCGTTTTCTGACGTGTCGCCGGTCACCCCTACGGCACCGATCACGTCCCCTTTTCGACCCCGCAGCAAGACCCCGCCCGGAACTGGTACGACCTGCCCGCCATACACTCCGTTTACCGCCGCCATAAAGTAGGCTTGCGCCTCGGCCCGTTGCATCTGTGCCGTGCCCGCCATGCCCAGCATGACAGAGCCATATGCCTTACCATGCGCGATCGCAAAGCGGCCCGGTGCTGCATCATCCTCACGCTCGAACGCGATGACGTGGCCGCCTGCGTCCAGAACAACCACCGAAAGTGGCTTCAGCTCCATCTCGCGGCCTTTCTCAAGCGCTTTGCGGATAATGGTGCGGGCTTTGCGAAGGGAAACTTCCATGTGCATTCCTGTGTCTGCATGTCGAAAGAAGAAAGGGGGCGGATCGCCCCCTTTGTATTACGCTGTGGCCGCCTTCAATTCCAGACGGCGCGCGTGCAGGACCGGCTCGGTGTAGCCCGAGGGCTGCACACGGCCTTTGAACACAAGGTCACAAGCCGCCTGAAATGCAATTCCGTTAAAGCCCGGCGCCATCGGGACATAACCCGGATCACTTGCATTCTGGCGATCCACGACAGCCGCCATTTTCTGCATCGCAGCCATCACCTGCGCTTCGTCGACAATGCCGTGATGCAACCAATTGGCCAGCGCCTGAGACGAAATCCGGCAGGTCGCACGGTCTTCCATCAACCCGATGTCGTTGATGTCGGGCACTTTGGAGCATCCCACGCCCTGATCGACCCAACGCACGACATAGCCCAGAATGCCTTGTGCATTATTCTCGACCTCGCGCGAGATTTCCGCGTCACCAAGATTGCGGCCCCCCAGCAGAGGAATGGTCAGCAAATCGTCAAGCGTTCCTCGGGCACCCGCCGCTGCGATTTCGTCCTGACGGGCCAGTACGTTGACCTTGTGGTAATGTGTGGCGTGCAGCGTCGCAGCTGTAGGCGACGGCACCCAGGCGCAGGTGGCGCCAGATTGCGGATGGCCAATCTTTTGCTCCAGCATATCGCCCATCCGGTCCGGCATCGCCCACATGCCTTTGCCGATCTGCGCCTTGCCTTTCAGGCCACAGGCCAAACCGATATCGACATTGCGGTCTTCATAAGACGCAATCCAGGGCGTGTTCTTGATGTCGCCCTTGGGCAGCATCGGGCCAGCCTCCATCGAGGTATGAATCTCATCCCCCGTGCGATCCAGGAAACCGGTATTGATGAAGGCGACGCGCGATTTTGCGGCGCGGATACATTCTTTGAGGTTGACCGAGGTACGGCGTTCCTCATCCATGATCCCCAGCTTTACGGTGTTGCGCGGCAAGCCAAGGATGTCTTCGACCATGTCGAAAATCTCAACCGCAAAGGCAACCTCTTCCGGACCGTGCATCTTGGGCTTCACCACGTAGACCGACCCTTCGACCGAGTTACCCCCATCCCGTTGCAGGTCATGCATTGCGATCAGAGTGGTGCAGAGCGCGTCCATCAGCCCCTCGCCAATCTCGCGCCCTTCGGCGTCCAGAACGGCCGGGTTCGTCATCAAGTGGCCGACATTCCGCACCAGCATCAGCGAACGACCTTTCAGGGTCGCCTGCTCACCTGTCGGTGTGGTGAAGGTCAGATCTTCTGCCAGTTTGCGGATAAATGTGGTGTCGCCCTTGGTGACGTCTTCGGTCAGATCACCCTTCATCAGGCCCAGCCAGTTGCCATAGGCCACGACCTTATCTGCCGCATCAACACAAGCGACCGAGTCCTCGCAGTCCATAATCGTTGAAAGGGCGGATTCCAGCCGGACATCTGCGATACCTGCGCGATCAGTGGCACCGATAACGCCAGTCGGATCGATCATGATCTGAATATGCAGGCCATTGTTTTTCAGAAGCACAAAATCCGGCTTGTCTGCCGCGCCACCGAAACCAACAAATTGAGCAGGGTTTGCCAGTGCTGGGGAAAGAACACCTTCTTCGACATGCAGTCCCGACACGTCGACCCAAGACCCACCAGCCAGAGGCACGGCGTCATCCAGAAAAGCTTTCGCCCATGCAATCACCCGTGCACCGCGCGCCGCATCATACCCACCACCTGTTGGCAGATCGCCTATCGCATCGGTGCCATAAAGCGCATCATACAGGCTGCCCCATCGCGCATTCGCCGCGTTCAGCGCAAAGCGCGCGTTGGTGATCGGCACAACCAGCTGCGGACCCGGCGTCAGCGCAATCTCGGGGTCGACATGCGTCGTGTCGATCTGAAACCCGTCGCCTTCCTCGACCAGATAACCAATTTCCTTTAGAAAAGCCTGATAGTCAGTGGGATCATTGCTCTGACCCTTGCGCGCAATATGCCAGCCATCGATGCGCCCTTGTATCTCGGCCCGCTTGGCCAGAAGCGCGCGGTTCTTCGGCCCCAGTTCAGACACCAGTCGCGCCAGACCCGCCCAGAAATTCTGTGCCGACACACCCGTACCCGGCAATGCCTGCGTCTCGATAAACTCTGCCAGTATTGGATCGATCTGCAGCCCGCTCAGGGTTTGTCTGCCACTCATCTTCCTGCTCTCCTGCGATTGTGTGCCATTGTATGCGTAAGTGACTTAGGCCGAAAGTTTCCGATAGGCAACTTTCGACTTAGCGTTTGGGTTATTCGGATCGAACGGAAGCTGTTTCAAAAACATCAAGGGAATGGCGGGGGCCAGTTGCAGCTCTGGAACGATGCCCCTAACGTCGCGCCAGACACGAACCGATGCGAGGCCCCCATGCGCGACGCTGCCCCCACCACGATCTTCCTGAAAGACTACACTCCGTTTGGCTATCTGCTGGACAGCGTGCACCTGACCTTCGATCTGTCTGCACATGCCACACGGGTCACGTCGCGTATCGCGTTTCGTCCAAACCCCGACGCGACCGATCGCACCTTTTTTCTGCACGGCGAAGATCTGAACCTGATCCGCGCGTCCATCAACGGATCCGAAGTTTCGCCTGACGTCACGGACAAGGGCCTGACCGCCGGTGTTCCCGACGCCCCGTTCCTCTGGGAAGCCGAGGTTGAGATCGATCCGGGCAACAACACCGCGTTGGAGGGGCTTTATATGTCGAACGGCATGTATTGCACCCAGTGCGAGGCGGAAGGTTTCCGCAAGATCACATATTACCCGGATCGCCCCGATGTCATGTCCACCTTTACCGTGCGCATCAATGGCGACCTGCCGGTTCTTCTGTCGAACGGCAACCCCTCGGGCAAGGGCGAAGGATGGGCCGAATGGACCGACCCGTGGCCCAAGCCTGCCTATCTGTTTGCGCTTGTCGCTGGGGAACTTGTGGCCCATCCCGATCGGTTCACCACCAGATCAGGCCGGGATGTTGAGTTGAACCTGTGGGTGCGTCCGGGGGATGAAGGCAAGTGCGCCTTCGGTATGGAGGCGCTGAAGAAGTCCATGAAATGGGACGAAGATGTCTATGGCCGGGAATACGATCTGGACGTCTTCAACATCGTCGCCGTCGATGACTTCAACATGGGAGCGATGGAAAACAAGGGGCTGAACATCTTTAACTCTTCGGCTGTTCTGGCCAGTCCTGAAACCTCGACCGATGCCAATTTCGAACGGATCGAGGCGATCATCGCGCATGAGTATTTCCACAACTGGACGGGCAACCGCATCACTTGCCGCGACTGGTTCCAGCTGTGTCTGAAAGAAGGTCTGACCGTCTTCCGCGATGCACAGTTCACATCCGACATGCGCTCGGGCCCCGTAAAGCGCATTCACGACGCCATCGACCTGCGCGCGCGGCAATTCCCCGAGGATAACGGCCCGCTCTCGCACCCGGTCCGGCCCGAAAGCTTTCAGGAAATCAACAATTTCTACACGGCCACCGTTTACGAAAAAGGTGCCGAAATCATTGGCATGCTAAAACGGCTGGTCGGGGATGAGGTCTATTCAAAGGCGCTGGACCTCTATTTTGACCGCCATGACGGGCAGGCCTGCACGATCGAGGATTGGCTGAAAGTGTTCGAAGACACCACAGGCCGCGACCTGACCCAGTTCAAACGCTGGTACAGCCAGTCGGGCACACCGCGTTTGACCGTATCTGAAGATTGGGCCGACGGGACCTATACCCTGACGCTGAAACAGCGCACCGATTCCACACCGGGTCAGGCAGAGAAACTGCCCCAGGTGATCCCGGTCGCCGTTGGCCTGCTGGGGTCAAACGGGGATGAGGTCCGCGCGACTGAAGTGCTGGAACTGACAGAGGCCGAGCAGAGTTTTCAGTTCACCGGGCTTGCGACAAGGCCCACAGCCTCGATCCTGCGCGATTTCTCGGCACCGGTCATTCTGGAACACGATCAGTCAAACGCCGAACGCGCGTTTCTGCTGGCGCATGACACAGATCCGTTCAACCGCTGGCAGGCTGGCAGATCGCTGGCGCAGGACACCTTGCTGCGGATGATCTTGGACGAAGCAACCCCGGACGCCGATTACCTTGACGGGCTGCAGGCCGTGCTGCGCGACGACACGCTGGACCCGGCCTATCGCGCCTTGATGCTTGGGCTGCCGACGCAATCCGAACTGGCTGCGGCACTGCATGAACGCGGTCAAACGCCCGACCCGATGGCAATCTGGTCGGCGGTCGAAACGCTGCGGCAGACCACGGCACAGCATGTGCAGGATCTGCTGCCCCGCCTGCACAGCGAGGCGTTGGTTGATGGCCCCTACAGCCCGGATGCCCAGCAATCCGGAAAGCGCGCCCTTGGCAGTGCGGCACTGGCACTGACCTCTCGGCTGGACGGAGGGGCAATGGCGGCCACTGTGTATGCCAAAGCGGATAACATGACCCTGCAACTGACAGCCCTGTCCTGCCTGCTGCGCGCCCGCAAAGGCGAGGCGCAGCTGGCCGCCTTCTATGACCAATGGCAGCATGACCGGCTGGTCATGGACAAATGGTTTGGCTTGCAGGTGACCATGGCCGCACCAGAGGCGACACCGGAAACGGCAAAGACGTTGACCGCGCATCCCGACTTCAACTGGAAGAACCCGAACCGGTTCCGCGCTGTTATGGGCGCGCTGGCGATGAACCACGCGGGGTTCCACCAGTCGGATGGCGCCGGGTACAGCCTGCTGGCCGATTGGCTGATCCGCCTTGATCCTGTGAACCCGCAAACCACGGCACGGATGTGTTCTGCCTTCCAGGCCTGGAAACGGTACGACACCGGGCGTCAGAACCTGATGCGCACGCAGCTTTCTCGCATTGCGGAAACGCCGAACCTGTCGCGCGACACGACGGAAATGGTATCCCGCATCCTCGGCGCATGACACCCTACAGCTTTACCCGCCGCAACCGGAACACACGAACACTGGTCATTCTGGCCAGTGTCTACGCGACCCTGCTGGCGCTGGTCATCCTGTTCGACGCGGCTTGGTGGGTTGTCGGCCTGCTGTCTCTTGCCACTCTCCCCGCAATCTGGGACGTGATCCAGAATACCAGCGCTGGCGTGCATCTGGACCGGGATGCGGTGCGCTGGTTCACGGGCAATCGTAAGGGAGATATCCCGATGCGGGATATCGACCATTTCCGATTTGACACCCGGTGGGACTTTTCCGTTCGCCTATCCATCGTCCTGAAATCCGGGAAACGAATCCGGCTGCCAGATGAGTCTCTGCCGCCGCATCGGGATCTGGAAACCATTCTGAAACAGGCAGGTTTTCGCGTAAACCGTCATCATTTCACTGTTTTCTGAAACACTGCGTGATCTAAGGGCGCATTGGACACAAAAAACAAAGTTTATTAAGCAAATTACTTGAATTGAGCCTGATACCTCGCCAGACTTCAGACTCAGTTAAGTGTTTTTACAGTTTTGAGTTTTACCATGTTTCGGTCGTTAAGGGCGCTGTTTGCCCAGCCCATATCCAATCCCACGGACGCCTCAGAAGATCTGTGCGCAACGAAATCTGCGCTGGCCGCTGCCCTGCCTGAACATGGGCAGCTCAACATTCCTGTTGCAACGTCGAATTGCGACAATCTGATTGGACATTCTACAATCGAACATGGGCGCTATCTGGCCAGACAGGATCGCTGGACCGAGTTGTCCGATGAAATGCGTGCAGCGGATCAGGATCGTGCCGCCGTATCAGATGGTATGCCGATTGCCGATCTTTTGGCGTTCGGGGCCAGATCTGACGTGGTTCTGGCTGCGGAACATGCACTGTCGGACGGCAAGGCCATATCCGATTACGATTTGCTGGGTGGTATTTCGGAACTGGAAGGCGAGTTGTCAGACAATCCTGGTGATCCGATGATCGCTGCCGTTGTGGCGCTGGCCCATATCGACCTGGCCTGGGCCTGGCGCGGGAACGCCACGGACACGGCCCTTCCACCCTTGCACCGTTCGCGCTGTGCCGCTCATTTCGACCGGGCCGCTGCGATCCTGCCCAAGTGCAAGGCGGATGCACCGAACAGCCCTCTGATTGCGGCCGCTGGTTGTGCCCTGTTGGCCGGGCAGCGCAAATCAAACGCCCGCGTTGCCGATGAGTACGAGCGTCTGATCACGCTGGATCCGCGCAATCAGCGTCACATGCGCGCGATGGGCAGCCATCTATTACCCCGGTGGTTCGGCAGCTACGCGGAACTGGAATTGCAGGCATTGCGCAATGCCGTCCGGACACAGGATATCTGGGGCGCTGGTGGATATACGTGGGTGCAATTCGATGCCATCGCTTTGGACGAAGAGGCCTGCGCGCAGGTCGATGTCGAATATTTCCTTGAAGGATTGCGCGATATCGTAGGCCTGCGCCCTGACCAGCAGATGATCAATATGTTGTCGGCCTATTGTGCAATCACCATTCAGAATGGTCGCGGGCTGAACGAAAAGGCAGACAATGTCCGCGCCCAAATGCGCGACACCGCAAACTGGCTGATCCGCGATCACCTGACCGAGCTTCACCCCCTGATCTGGGCCCATGCCGCCAACGGGTTCAACAACTCTGTCCGCATCAACTCGCCCGAGCGGTTTGCTGCGCGTGGTCAGCGCGACGCGCTGCGCGCCATCTCGGATTTGTTCCGGGATGAACTGCGCAGCGGCAAGGATGTAACCTTTACATCGTCCGGTCTGCAGTTTTCCAAGAACTGAACGCGTCAGGATTCCCCCTTGCCCCTAGGCCCTGCCGGGCCTAATACGCAGGCTTAGACTTCTGCGGAAATGAGGCGCGCCATGCTCGACCTGACATACGAAATGCCCAAACCCAAAACCATTGCCGGGGCCAAGCACGATTGGGAACTGGTGATCGGGATGGAGGTGCATGCGCAGGTCTCATCCAATGCCAAGCTGTTCTCGGGCGCGTCCACAAAATTCGGGGCCGAGCCGAACTCGAACGTGGCTTTCGTGGATGCGGCAATGCCGGGAATGCTGCCGGTGATCAACGAGTTCTGCGTGGAACAGGCAGTGCGCACCGGGCTGGGCCTGAAGGCGGATATCAATCTGAAATCGGCCTTTGACCGCAAGAACTATTTCTACCCTGACCTGCCGCAAGGTTACCAGATTTCCCAGCTTTATCATCCGATTGTGGGCGAAGGCGAGGTTCTGGTCGAGATGGGGGACGGCACTGCGCGCATGGTTCGCATTGAACGCATCCACATGGAACAGGACGCCGGCAAATCGATCCACGACATGGACCCGCACATGTCCTTTGTCGACCTGAACCGGACCGGTGTTTGCCTGATGGAGATCGTCAGCCGCCCTGATATTCGCGGGCCGGAAGAGGCCGCTGCATACATTGCCAAGCTGCGTCAGATCATGCGCTATCTGGGCACCTGTGACGGCAACATGCAGAACGGCAACCTGCGGGCGGATGTCAACGTCTCCATCTGTTTGCCGGGCGCGTATGAGAAGTATCAGGAAACACAGGACTTTTCGCATCTAGGCACCCGTTGCGAGATCAAGAATATGAACTCGATGCGGTTCATCCAGCAAGCCATTGAGGTCGAAGCCCGCCGCCAGATCGCTATTGTCGAAGCCGGTGGCAAGGTCGAGCAGGAAACCCGCCTGTATGATCCGGACAAGGGCGAAACCCGGTCGATGCGGTCCAAGGAAGAAGCGCATGATTACCGCTATTTCCCCGATCCCGACCTGCTGCCGCTGGAGATCGAGCAGGCATGGGTGGACGATATCGCCGCCCATCTTCCAGAGCTGCCTGACGACAAAAAAGCGCGCTTTATCAGTGAGTTCGGCCTGACCGACTATGACGCCTCGGTACTGACTGCCGAAGTTGAATCGGCGGCCTATTTCGAAGAGGTCGCGCAGGGCCGCAATGGCAAACTGGCCGCGAACTGGGTGATCAATGAGCTTTTCGGACGTCTGAAAAAAGAAGACCACGACATCACGGAGTCGCCCGTTTCTCCGGCGCAGCTGGGTGGGATCATCGACCTGATTTCCTCTGATGCCATCTCGGGCAAGATCGCCAAGGACTTGTTTGAAATCGTCTATACCGAAGGCGGTGACCCGGCGCAGATCGTCGAGGATCGCGGGATGAAACAAGTCACCGACACCGGTGCGATCGAGGCCGCACTGGACGAGATCATCGCGGCCAATCCGGCCCAGGTCGAGAAGGCCAAGGTGAACCCGAAACTGGCGGGTTGGTTCGTGGGTCAGGTGATGAAAGCGACCGGCGGCAAGGCCAACCCGAAGGCCGTTAACGATTTGGTCAGCAAGAAGCTGAGTTCCTGAACCTTACATTTTGTACAAGCCTGCCAGTGGCAATTGTCAGGTTTGTACAATCAGATTTCCACGATTTCTTAAGAAATGGGGTCAGCTCATCGGCTTGACTTCGCCTGTGATTGCACCCTTTCTTCCGACCCAGAGAGGTGAGGTATCATGCAGAACAGATTTGATCAGGAACTCGAAGATCGGCTGGTGCGTTACGCGGCGATCGACAGTCAGAGCGACGAGACCTCGGCGACCACGCCGAGCACACAGATACAGTTCGACATGCTGAACCTGCTGAAGCAGGAACTGACCGAGATCGGCGCCAGCGATGTGACGCTGACAGGTGACAGCGTGGTCGTCGCGACCATCCCCGGCACCGCACCCGGCCCGACGGTAGGCTTTCTGGCGCATGTGGATACGGCCCCCCAGTTCAATGCAACGGGCGTCAAGCCGCGGGTGATCAAGGGATATAACGGTGGCGACATTTCCTTTCCGGACAATCCGGATTTGGTGTTGTCCCCGGACGAGAACCCCTATCTGGCCGAGAAGATCGGACATGACCTGATCACGGCGTCGGGTACCACCCTGCTGGGCGCGGATGACAAGGCCGGGGTGTCGATCCTGATGACCATGGCGCGGCATCTGATCGAAAACCCGGATATCCCGCACGGGCCTATCCGCATTGCCTTTACCCCGGATGAAGAGATCGGGCGCGGCGTTACCGAACAGCTGCCCAAGGATCTGGGGGCGGATTTCGCCTATACTCTGGACGGTGCCGAAGTGGGCGAGATCGAATATGAGAGCTTCTCGGCCGACCGCGCCGTGATCCGGATCGTGGGGGTATCGATCCACCCCGGACTGGCCAAGGACAAGATGGTGAACGCAGCCCATCTGGCGGCAAAGATCGTGCAGACCTTGCCGCAGGCCACCATGACGCCCGAAACAACCGATGGCCGCGACGGGTTCATCCATGTCACCGACATGAGCGGCGGGTCGTCCGAGATGGAAATCAAGCTGATCCTGCGCGATTTCGAGATGGACGGCCTTGAGGCGCAACGTGACATCGTGCGGCAGGTCTGTGCGGCCGTGCAGGCCACGGAACCGCGCGCGACCATCACCTGCGATATCAGCCACCAGTACAGGAACATGCGCTATTGGCTGGAAAACGACATGACACCGGTTGATCTGGCGCGCGACGCCTGCCGCGAGCTGGGGATCGAGCCGCTGTCGGTCCCGATCCGCGGCGGCACCGACGGGTCGCGCCTGACCGAGTTCGGCACCCCCTGCCCCAACCTGTTCACCGGAATGCAGTGCATTCACGGGCCGCTGGAGTGGATTTCGGTGCAGGACATGGCAGTGGCGACCGAGCTGTGCCTGTCGGTTGTGACCAAGGCGGCACAGGCTAACGGCAATAATCAGGGCTGAAAACCGCCGCTCGGGCGACGGCCCTTTCACCCCGGGGTCAGCGTGGTAAGTTGGCGCGAACAGGTATTTAGGAACACTTGATGCAGCTTTTTGAATACAAGGTCGTCCCCGCGCCGCAAAAGGGCGTGAAAGCCAAGGGCGTGAAAACGGCCGAGGGCCGCTTTGCGGTCTCGGTCGAACAGGTTCTGAACCAGATGGCGCAGGACGGCTGGGAATACCAGCGCGCCGAGCTGCTGCCCAGCGAGGAACGCTCGGGCCTGACCGGATCGACCACAAACTGGCGCAATGTGCTGGTGTTCCGGCGGGTCGTGGCCGAAGAAGTCGATGCGTCGGTGATCGGAGAAGTGCCCGAGTTTGACGATACCCCATTGGCCCAACCGATCCCCGGCCCCGGTGTGGTGGCCGCGCCGAAACCAATTTCGGAAGAAGCGAATGAACCGCCTTTGTCGTTGAAAAGCCGGGACCAGGTTGACCAGGACACTGATACCGCCAATGACAAGAATGACGCCTGAGACGGATCAGGGTTTGACCTGCGGTCACACCTGAAACACCGTGTGGACTGGAAGTTGAGCAGCCCGCCCGCGGACGGGTTTGGCGCTGCGGGCGCGATATGTGCTTATCAACCCAGCGAAATCTGTGGCATGTTAACCGGACAACCGGGAGGGGCTTTGAAATGGGTATTCGGCAGACACAGGGGCGGGCACGCCTGTATGACAGCATCCTTGATACAGTCGGCGATACGCCCTGTATCCGGGTCAACCGGATCGCGCAGGATCATGTGACCGTTTATGTGAAGTTCGAAGCGTTCAACCCGGCGGGGTCGGTCAAGGACAGGCTGGCGCTGAATATCATCGAGGCGGCAGAACGGGATGGGCGGCTGAAACCCGGTCAGACGGTTGTCGAGGCGACATCGGGCAATACCGGGATCGGGCTTGCCATGGTCTGTGCGGCCAAGGGATATCCGCTGGTCGTGACGATGGCCGAGAGCTTTTCGGTCGAGCGGCGCAAGCTGATGCGCTTTCTGGGCGCCAAGGTTGTTCTGACCCCCAAGGCACAAAAGGGGTTCGGCATGTATACCAAGGCCAAGGAACTGGCCGAGGAAAACGGGTGGTTTCTGGCCAGCCAGTTCGAGACCGCAGCCAATGCCGATATTCACGAGAATACGACCGCGCGGGAAATCCTTGCGGATTTCGAAGGCACGCAGCTGGATTACTGGGTGACGGGATATGGCACCGGCGGCACGGTCGCCGGGGTGTCACGAGTGTTGCGCAAGGAGCGGCCCGATACGAAAATCATCCTGACCGAACCGGCTAATGCCGCCATCGTGTCGTCAGGCTATGTGAATACGCGCAATGACGATCACCAGCCCACCGAAAGCCACCCCAATTTCGAGCCGCATCCGATTCAGGGCTGGACGCCGGATTTCATTCCATGGGTCCTTCAGGAAGCCATCGACAACGCCTATTACGACCAGCTGATCCCTGTTCCGGGGCCGCAAGGGATTGAATGGGCGCGCCGCCTTGCCTCGGAAGAGGGGATATTCACCGGGATCTCGGGCGGGTCGACCTTTGCGGTGGCCATGAATCTGGCGGAAACCGCGGCGCCGGGATCCGTCATGCTGGTGATGCTGCCGGATACGGGCGAGCGTTACCTGTCGACGCCTCTGTTCGAGGGGATCGAAGACGTCATGACGGATGAGGAATATGCGATCTCGGCCTCGACCCCGTCGGCGCAGATGAGCGCGGAATAGGGCGCAGCGTCAGGTTCCGATATCCAGCGCCAGCGCGTGAATGCGGGGCACGATGTCGCCCAGCGCCTTGTGCACGGCCCGGTGACGGGCGACACGGGATTGACCGGCGAATGCGGCGGCGCGGATGCGGACGTTGAAATGGCTTTCGCCGCCTTCCCTGTGACCTGCATGGCCGCGATGGCTTTCGCTGTCGTCGATCACGTCAAGTTCATGTGGGTCAAAGGCGGCTTGCAGGCGGGTTCGGATTTCGTCGGTCACACTCATTTTTTTGCTCAGCGGCAAAATTTTTGCCGCCCCCCTCTTCTACTTTCGGCTGCTTAGACTAAACTGCTGCCTCCGAGTCGAAAAGATGCGTTCGTGAGGATAGAGCATGGCGAAATCAGACCCCTTCGGATTCGATATGTCCGTTTCCAGCGCCAAGAAAAAGAACCCGCGTGGGCGCCGGGGCATGTCAGGCGCGTCCGAGACCTCGGTCCGGATCTGCGATCACGACGGGTGTGACGAGCCGGGCAAGTTCCGCGCGCCAAAGGCTCCGGATGTTCTGGATGACTATTTCTGGTTCTGCCAGCAGCACGTGCGCGAGTATAACCAGAAGTGGAACTTCTTCGATGGCACCACTGAGGCCGAGCTGAACGCGCAACGCTCGAAGGACAAGGTTTGGGAACGTGAGACCAAGCCGATGGGAGACCCGGAGGCGCGCGCCTGGGCCCGTCTGGGCATTGAGGACCCGCATCAGGTTCTGGGCGCCAACAGCACGCAGAACAAGGGGCGCACCTCGGGTGGTGGCGGACGTCGCCTGCCCCCCACTGAACGCCGTGCAATCGAGATTCTGGAAGCCCATGACAGCTGGTCCAAAACCGAAGTGCGCAAGGCGTACAAGAAGCTGATCAAGGTGCTGCATCCGGACATGAACGGCGGCGACCGGTCGCAGGAAGAGCAGTTGCAAGAGGTCGTCTGGGCCTGGGACCAGATCAAGGACAGCCGGAATTTCAAGTAGGGCCGCCGTCAGTCGCCAGCTGTTTACACAGTTTGAACGGATTGTGAGGATGCTGTCTGGAAACCTGTTTCAATTCCCGCAATAGTAGTGGGAATTGAAACAGTGCTTTTCCCGGAGCAACCGCTGTGCGTATGCCTTTCTTTTTGCTGCTTGCCTCACTTTGCGGGCTGGTCGTGGCGCAGTTCTATCCAACCGAGATGGACTGGCTGTTCCTTTTGGCCCTGCTTTGTGTGTTCGCCAGTACGATCCTTCTGATCCGGGCCTGGTTCGGCTGGCGCAGGGCCAACACGTGGATCATCGTGGACGGGTCGAACGTGATGCACTGGAAAGACGGCGCCCCGGATCTGGCGACGTTGCGGCAGGTTCTGGCCAGCCTGAAGCAAGCCGGGTTCAAACCGGGCGTCGTGTTCGACGCGAATGTCGGGTACAAGGTCGAAGGGGAATACATGAACGACCGGGCGCTGAGCCGCGCCCTGGGCTTGCGGGCCAAGCGGGTCATGGTCGCGCCCAAAGGCACGCCGGCAGATCCGCTGATCTTGCAGGCGGCGCGGGACAGCAGGGCGCGTATCGTGACAAATGACAGGTTCCGCGACTGGGAGGACGAGTTTCCGGATGTGTTGAAAGCGGATCGCCTTGTGAAAGGTGGTTTTCGCAAGGACGAGCTTTGGTTTTCGCTTTGACCACGCGACCACAGCTTTACGCAACGATCCGGGTTTCGTAGCGTTCAGGAGTGATGCCGACGGGCCCCAGCCCCGAAATAACCGGTTTGGATGCAAGCACCGTGGCACGCAAAGAGCAGAACCCGCCAAAAGCCAAGATCCCGCCGGATCATCCGTTTTCTGACATCATCAGCGATGCGTACAGGGTTTTTGCCTATCCAAAGCCGAGCAGCATCGAAGTTTGCGAAGGCTGCTGCATGGACGCAGATATTGAGGCGGATTTCTTCACGCCGCCCATTGCCGAGCTTCCCCTGCATTACGTTCAGGACTGGTTCTTTGCCGCTTGTGATCCCGCGGGGATAGCCCGCGAAACATGGGGGTACCTACTGCCCCGGATCCTTGAGATTCTGTCTGTGGACGAAGACCCCGCCAGTGTTGGGCTGGAGGTGAGCCTGAACCGGTTTGAAACCGGTAACCCGGATAACTGGTCACCCGAGGAATGGCAGATTCTGGACCGGTTCCAGCGCGCGTATCTGAAACGCGAGATGGCACGGGAACGCGGCTGTCTGGACGATACGCTTTGCATGTTCGCCCTGGCAGGGTGGCCGCTGGAGTCGCTGTTCGAACAGGTCGCCGCAAGCCCGGATACCGAATTGGTGCTGCGCCTGTGGCGCGATTGGTGCGCATATTGCATTCCGGGGCGGGACGCGATCTGGATTACCGCGTTCTGGAACAGCCCGGGCAATACGCGAGCCTTTGAGTTTTACACCTCGGAAGCGATGCACGACAGGATGACCCGCATTGCGTTCGCCGAGGACACTCCGGAGGATATCGTGGAAAAGGCGCTGGCCGTGGCCAGTGTTATCGAGACCCATGCCGATTGGGCCATGGGCGGGTTGACAACCTAGGGTCTGAGCCATGCGCGAATGATGTTGGGTTGATGTCCCGGAGGATGAAGGCGTCAAACCTTGTTCGGTTGATCCCCGATTGGCAACTAAAGCACTAATGCTGTTAACAGCGCGGCGTGATCCGGGTGCGCAGCAACAATGGCGCCACGATTTCCGCAACGCGGGACTATTCTGCGAACATGCCTCGCAACGCGCGTGCCTCGCGCCCGGTCAGGCAGCTTAGGCGCGTTTGGGGGGGCGGTCCTGCGTCTGAAAGTAACCCCGGAAAGAGCGCGCGCAGTTCTTCGACATCGTCGCGATGCAGTGATTTCAGCGCCATGTCACCCGGAAACAGGCTTTCGCTTTGCAGACCGTGCGATGTGAGGATCACATGTTCGGCGCAGGCGATGTGATAATATGTCACCGCCTCGCCCGTGGTCACCTGCCGGATGGTATCATCGTTGACCAGATGAATGGCCGCGCAGAACACGCTTGGTGCGCCAAAATAAAGCTCGGCCCGCCAGCCCCCCAGCACAACCCGGTGTTGCGGAGAGAAGTAAAGACCCCTGTCTGGCAGGCCCTTGCCCAACGCATCGCGCCGGATGCAGACCGGGTTGAATTGGGGCCAGACGCGCAGGATTTGCGCGCTGAGTGTTCGTTTGCCGATCCATTCGATGGGCAGCGGGGTCCCGCCGGCTACGCAAACCCGGTCGCCCACGGTCAGATCTTCGACCGGGCGCGGGCCGCGATCCGTTTCGATCAGGGTGCCCGAAACAAAACAGGGCGGATCGGTCGGGTTCAGATCACTCGGGGTGATTTTCCAGTTGCCAGTGGTCATCGGACCGGTTGGGTTATTGGCATCCCAGGCGTAGATTTGCCCGCCGACCTGAATGAATTCTCCGGTTTCCCCGGTTCCGCGGTAGTTTCCTTGCCCCAGATAGGTGTAAGGCTGGAAAGTCGCGCCCCCGTCAAACGACACCATCGACCCGCTGATGATCGCGGATTGTGTCGTGTCCTGGACGATGAGATCGTTCTGGCCCGTTGTTCTGGCCGTATGGAGAAGAACGTTAAATGCCACCGGGCGTCACCAAGGCCATGCTGGCAGATATCGACGCGTGCTGATCACTCGACCCAGAGCAACATAGCAGACGGAGCCGCACCCGGCATTCCCGTTTCACCAACACCCGATCACTTATAAAACGCCCCATAAGACCATTTTATATGTCTGATAAGGTCACTTTCCACAACATATAGTTTACCGAATGCCCACCTGCATGCAGCATTTCGGACACATGGTTCGGCATCTGCATCCGATCAGGCCGCGCTGTCATTGAGGAATGCAGCGTGATCTGTGCCTTGTACCCGTCGCAGTTGAGGATCACCCGCGCGTCAATAGGGCCAGTTTGAAAGAAAAACCTGCTCACCTTTCCGAGCGGGCGGCTTTCCCTTGCCCTTGCCCGCAATATGTTGCACCACACACGGGTTCAAACCCGGCAATGCGGGCCAAAGGATAAGGACAAGGCGAATGGCTGACGGATCGATCGATGTAAACGCAAAACCCACCGAAGATATCTCGGTCCGTGACGTATTTGGCATTGAGACGGATATGAAGGTCAAAGGGTTTGCCGAAGCCACCGACCGTGTGCCCGTCATCGACCCGACCTACAAGTTTGACCCCGAGACGACATTGGCGATCCTGGCGGGCTTTGCCCATAATCGCCGGGTGATGATTCAGGGCTATCACGGCACCGGCAAATCGACCCATATCGAGCAGGTCGCCGCCCGTCTGAACTGGCCCGCCGTGCGCGTGAACCTGGACAGCCATATCAGCCGGATCGACCTGATCGGCAAGGACGCGATCAAACTGCGCGATGGCAAGCAGGTGACCGAATTCCACGAGGGCATCCTGCCCTGGGCCCTGCGCAACCCCGTCGCCATCGTATTCGACGAATATGACGCGGGCCGGGCCGACGTGATGTTCGTGATCCAGCGCGTGCTGGAACATGACGGCAAGCTGACTCTGCTGGACCAGAACGAGATCATCACGCCGAACCCGTGTTTCCGCCTGTTTGCCACTGCAAACACCGTGGGTCTGGGCGATACCACGGGTCTGTATCACGGCACGCAGCAGATCAACCAGGCGCAGATGGACCGCTGGTCGCTGGTCTCGACCCTGAACTATCTGAGCCATGATGCCGAGACGATGATCGTGCTGTCGAAGGCGCCGCATTACAACACCGCCGAGGGCCGCAAGACCGTCAGCCAGATGGTCACCGTGGCAGATCTGACCCGGACCGCCTTCATGAATGGCGACCTGTCCACCGTCATGAGCCCGCGGACCGTGATCAACTGGGCGCAGAATGCCGAGATTTTCCGCAATGTGGGTTATGCGTTCCGCCTGTCGTTCCTGAACAAGTGCGACGAGTTGGAACGTCAGACCGTGGCCGAGTTCTATCAGCGTTGTTTCGACGAGGAACTGCCGGAGAGCGCCGCGAGCGCGAGCCTTGGTTAAGGCAAGCATCACCTCTGCGCTCATTGCGACCGTATGCGCTGGCTGTACACCGGTCAGATTTGAAAACCGTTACCCAAATGCCTACTTGGAAGAGGACTTCATATCTTCTCATGACGGTGGAGACGCGTTCGGCGCTCTCAGTTGTGGGTCAGTTTTTCACTATTGGGCAGCGTACAATAGCAAGAACGGTCTCCAATCCGCAAACGAAACCAAAGCGTCAAATGCGTTTCACACGTTACTCGCAAAAATGAACTATCGTTCTGGATGGAAAGACCTACAAAGCCTGTGGAAACGACCTGTATCCAGCGAGGAGCTTGAGCAGTTTGGCCCCCGTGAGGATCCTGTAACTGGTCGGATCTCGCACTCACTTTTTGACAAGTGCAAGAGACTGGCTTCAAGATACCCAGAAACGCAAAACCTAGCAGTTTTTTGAATGAGTAAACCAAACGACAACCCTGCCGATCCCTTCAAGAAGGCCTTGGCCGAGGCCACCAAGGTCATGGCCGATGATCCTGAGCTGAACATTTCATACACGGTCGATCCGTCGGGCTTGTCGGGTGAGTCGATGCGGCTGCCGCAGGTGTCTCGGCGTATGACGCGGGAAGAGGTTCTGCTGGCGCGCGGCACGGCGGACGCTTTGGCGTTGCAGCGCCGGTATCATGATGACGCAACCCATGCGCGCTATGCGCCTCCGGGGGATATGGCGCGGGACTTGTACGAGGCGATGGAAACGGCGCGTTGCGAGGCGATGGGCGCGCGGGACATGCCCGGCACTGCCAGCAATATCGACGTCAAGATCGGGCATGAGGCGATCCGGCGCGGATATGACCAGTGCAAGCAGCCTGCCGATGCGCCCTTGTCGGTGGCGGCGGGATACCTGATCCGGCATCTGGCCACCGGGCGCGATCTGCCGCCTGCGGCCGAGAACATCATGAACCTGTGGCGCGGGTTCATCGAGGAACAGGCCGGTGGCGTGTTGGAGAACCTTGATGACGTGCTGTCGGATCAGGCGGAGTTCGCCAAGTTCGCGCGCCAGATGATCAAGGATCTGGGCTATGGCGACCAGCTGGGTGATGACCCCGACGAGTTGGACGACGAGCAGGAAGACCAGGCCGAGGACGACGCCGAGGAACAGCCCGATCCCGACAGCACCGGTCAGGATGATCAGGACGATCAGGACGCGGATGCGACGCCTGAGCAGACGCAGGAAGAGCAGCAGGATCAATCTCAGGCGCAGGTCTCGATGGACGAGATGGCCGAGGATGAGCTGGGTGACGAGGCGGAGATGCCTGATGGCGAAGCCCCGCTGGAGCCGCCTGCCCCGCCGCCCGCATCCGAGGCCGATCCGGATTACAAGGTCTATCTGAGCACGCATGATGAAGAGATTGCCGCCGAAGATCTGGCCGAACCTGCGGAACTGGAACGGCTGCGGGCCTATCTGGATCAGCAGCTTGAGCCTTTGAAAGGGGCGGTTTCGCGCCTTGCCAACAAGTTGCAGCGCCGGTTGCAGGCGCAACAGAACCGCAGTTGGGAATTCGACCGCGAGGAAGGCATTCTGGATGCGGGCCGTCTGGCGCGCGTTGTCGCCAACCCCACCACTCCGCTGAGTTTCAAGGTCGAAAAAGACACCGAGTTCCGCGATACGGTTGTCACGCTGCTGCTGGACAATTCGGGGTCGATGCGGGGGCGTCCGATCTCGATCGCGGCCATCTGTGCCGATGTTCTGGCGCGGACGCTGGAACGCTGCAATGTGAAGGTCGAGATACTGGGCTTTACCACGCGGGCGTGGAAAGGCGGACAGGCGCGCGAGGCATGGCTGAACGATGGCCGCCCGCAGCAACCCGGCCGTCTGAACGACCTGCGCCACATCATCTACAAGGGCGCCGATGCGCCGTGGCGGCGGGCGCGGCCCAATCTGGGCCTGATGATGAAAGAGGGCCTGCTGAAGGAAAACATCGACGGTGAGGCGCTGGAATGGGCGCATCGCCGGATGATCGCGCGGCGCGAGCAGCGCAAGATTCTGATGGTGATTTCGGATGGGGCTCCGGTTGATGATTCAACCCTGAGCGTGAACCCCGCCAACTATCTGGAAAAGCACCTGCGCGATGTGATTGCCATGGTGGAGAAGCGCAAGATGGTCGAGTTGCTGGCGATTGGTATCGGTCATGATGTGACCCGGTATTACGACCGTGCGGTGACGATCACCGATGTGGAACAGCTGGCCGGTGCGATGACGGAACAACTGGCGGCCCTGTTCGACAGTGATCCGCGCGCGCGGGCGCGGGTGATGGGGATGAAGAAGGTCAGCTAGGCTGGCCTTGCCTCCGGCGGGAGTATTTCCCAAAAGATGAAAAGGCGGCGATATCGACCGCCCGGCTGAGGGAGGTGTAGCATGTTCCAGTCCTTTGAGGTGACCGCGCGGCCCGAGCAGGGGCCGCCGCGTCTGGCTGCGTTGCGCGCTGAGCTGGTGCGCGAAGGGTTGGACGGGTTTCTGATCCCGCGTGCTGATGCGCATCAGGGCGAGTATGTGGCCCCGCGGGATGAACGACTGGCCTGGTTGACCGGATTTACGGGATCGGCCGGGTTCTGTGCTGCGCTGACCGGCATGGCTGGCGTGTTCATCGACGGGCGGTATCGCACGCAGGTCAAGGCGCAGGTTGCGGATGTGTTCACGCCGGTGCCGTGGCCTGACATCAGCCTGAGTACATGGCTGAAAGCGCAGTTGCCCGGTGGTGGTAAGGTGGGCTTTGATCCGTGGTTGCACGCGGCGGGGCAAATCTCGTCCACGCTTGGCGAGCTTGAGGGCACAGGTATCGAACTGGTGCGCTGCGGCAATCTGGTGGACCGCATTTGGGCGGTTCAGCCTGAACCGCCGATGCAGGCGGTCAAGGCGCATCCGATCGAGTTTGCGGGCGAAACCGCTGACAGCAAGATTACCCGACTGGCCGCAGACCTGCGGCAGGCCGGACGAAAGGCCGCTGTGATTACATTGCCGGATTCGATCATGTGGCTGCTGAACATTCGGGGGTCGGATATCGCCTATAATCCGGTGGCCCACGGGTTTGCGATTCTGCATGACGACGGCCGGGTCGATCTGTTCATGGCTGCGGCAAAACTGTTGGAGGTGCAGGATCATCTGGACCCGAAGGTAACGGTGCGCCACCCTGCGGAGTTTCTGGACGCGGTGGCAGCGCTGGACGGTGCGGTACAGGTGGACCTGAGCACGGTGCCGCAGATCGTGGCGGACGCGTTGGGCGATGCCATGGTGGATGGCGGCGACCCCTGTGCCCTGCCCAAGGCCTGCAAGAACCCGGCCGAAATCGCGGGCAGCGCCGAGGCGCATTTGCGCGATGCGGCGGCGGTGGTCGAAACCCTGTGCTGGCTGGACGCACAGCCCCCCGGCAGCCTGTCCGAGACGCAGGTGGTCACGCGGCTGGAAGACAACCGCCGCAGGGACAACGTGTTGCAGGATATCTCGTTCGATACCATTGCCGGGACAGGTCCGAACGGCGCGATCATGCATTACCGCGTGACGGACGAGACCGACAGCCGGTTGCAGGACGGTCATCTGCTGGTGCTGGACAGTGGCGGACAATATCTGGATGGCACCACCGATATCACGCGGACGCTTGCCATTGGCACTGTCGGGGCGGAGGAAAAGACCTGCTTCACCCGCGTGCTGAAGGGCATGATTGCCATGTCGATGCTGCGCTGGCCCGCAGGGCTGGCCGGGCGCGATATCGAATGCGTGGCCCGCACGCCGCTATGGGCGGCGGGGCAGGATTTCAACCATGGTGTCGGACACGGCGTCGGGGCCTATCTGAGCGTGCATGAGGGGCCTCAGCGCCTGTCGAAGGTCAGCCATGTCCCGCTGCAACCCGGCATGATCCTGTCGAATGAGCCGGGATATTACCGCGAAGGGGCCTTTGGCATCCGCATCGAAAACCTTGTGGTTGTGGAAGAAGCCCCGGCCCTGCCCGGTGGCGATGCGGAACGCGCGATGCTGTGCTGGCGTACCCTGACATTTGTGCCAATTGACCGCAGGCTGATCATGGTGGATATGTTGACGCCTGACGAGCGCGGCTGGCTGAACGCCTATCATCGCGACGTCGCGGAAAAAATCCGCCCAAGGCTGGGACATGACGCGCAACTGTGGTTGGATGCCGCAACTGCGCCGATCTGACACCCGCCTGTTACATAGAACGGGCAGAGGAGAGGCCCCAATACGTCGACGGAAGGACCAGAGATGACTGAGATCACGATCCAAAAAGCACCGGGCAAATGGACTGTCCGTTCGGGCGGCGCGATTCTGGGCGAAACGAGCAACGCGCTGGAACTGCACGAAGGCGACAAAGCTCCGGTGATTTACTTTCCGCGCGGCGATGTTGCCATGGCATTTCTGGACCAGACCGACAAGGTGACGCATTGCGCCCGCATGGGGGATGCGACGCACTTTTCCATCGTCAACAAATCCTCGGTGACCGAAAATGCGGTCTGGAGCTATGAAGACCCGGTTTCCGCCATGGCCGAGATCAAGGGATACCTGGCGTTTTATCCGGTGGACTCGGTGAAGGTGGAACAGATTTAAGGGCACCGGACAGGGTTTCAACGGAGGCTTCCGGAACGCTTGCCCTGACGGCGGAAGCCTTATGAATGTTCCTCGGCTGCGGTGGCTGCGAGGGCCCGGTTGTAAGCCTTGAGCGCGTCGACATGGTAGAGCGCGCCGACGGGTGTCTCGGACCCGTCCTGTTCCAGAACGATAACCGGAATGCAGGGTATGTCGTCACGGTCGAAATAGGGCATCGCGGCCTCAAGCGTGGCGCTGGCCTGAACGCACAGGCCCTGTTCGATCAGGGCGTGCGCCTCGTCCGCAGTGATTGAGCGGTCATCCCCGATAGGGCGCATCACCGCCCCGGCGCGCAGCATCGCCAGCAGATAAGCCTGCGGCCCGGCGGCCAGGTGGACATCGCGGCGTTCCAGCTGGGTCAGAAAGAACGACCGGTCCACAAGGCGCGACGCCAATGCGGTGGATATGGATACAGTCACCATCACGGCAAGGCCGATCTGCCAGTCTCCGGTCAGTTCAAACACGATCAGAGTGGTCGAGATGGGCGCGCCCAGAACGGCAGCAGCCACCGCGCCCATTCCGGCAAAGGCATAAAGCGTATGCGTGCCGGACACATCCGGCAGCAGCCCAGTGGCGATCAGTCCGAACGCCAGCCCGGTCAATGCGCCGATCATCAGGGACGGTGAAAACACCCCGCCCCCCATGCGCCCGCCCATGGTGATCGCCACAGCCACTGTCTTGGTCACCGCAAACAGGATCGCGGTAGTCAGCAGCAGATCACCGGTCAGGGCGCGGATCGTGGTTTGGTAGCCGACACCGATGATATGCGGGAACCAGATCGCCATCAGCCCCAGCATCCCGCCGGACACGGCCGGGCGCAGCCAGCCCGGAATGGACAGGCGGTTCTGGATATGGCTGCCGATATCTTCAGCAAAAAAGATTGACCGCATCAGCAGCAGCGCAACAAAGCCGCAGATCAGGCCAAGGATCAGGAAGGCGGGAAGTTCAACATAGAATTGCAGCGATCCGGGCGTTTCCAGCGTGAACTCGGTAACGTCGCCATATTCCAACCGGTTGATCACCGTTCCGGCGACCGAGGCGATGACGATCGGGGCAAAGGCATGCACGGCGAAGTGGCGCAGCACAACTTCGAGCGCGAACAGGGCCCCGGCGATGGGGGCGTTGAAGCTGGCTGATACGGCGGCTGCGACAGCACAGCCCAGCAGGTCACGGCCCGTGATCCCGTCGGCATGGATGCGGTTGCTGACCCAGGTGGAGATGACCCCTGCCATATGCACCACGGGGCCTTCGCGGCCCGTTGACCCCCCGGAACTGAGCGTGATCAGCGAGGCAAAGAACGAGGCGATGCCGGCCTTGACCTCGACCCGCCCGTCGGTGATGGCGGATCCTTCGATCACATCAGCGACAGACCTGACGCGCCCGTCATTGGTGAACCGGTTCAGGATCAGGCCCACGACCAGCCCACCGATGATCGGGATGATCAGGATCATGAACCACGGCAGTTTCTCGGCATGGCTGTGCAGCAGCAGAACGTCGTCGGTGTCATAGAGATAGGCCTGCAACGCGCGGATGGCCTTGCGGAACCCAAGCGCCATGAAACCGGCGGCGATACCGATGACCAGTGCGATGAACCAGAACTGGATCTGGCTTGGTCCCCTGCGCAGCATCACCCGCCACGCATCCCTGATCGCGGCCAGAGCCTGATTGAGCTGGTTGCGCAGAACGGTGCGGGTCGACTGGGTCATTGTCCCTCGGGGATCATCACGTAACCCTTAGTAAGCCACGGAGCACCCTAATAAAAGTGAGATAGCGACAGTGTGAGGCCAATTCGTGCCACGGGCGCATCAGGCCTGCAGCAGGGCCCGGGCGGCGGCGCGGGCCTCGTCCGTGATGGTGTCGCCCGCCACCATGCGCGCAATCTCGTCCACCCGGTCGGGCTGGGCCAGAGGGATGACGGTGGACAGGGTTTGCCCGTCCGTGACCTGTTTCTGCACCCGCCAGTGATGCGCCGCACGGGCGGCGACCTGCGGGGAATGGGTGACAACCAGCACCTGCCCGCCCTGCGCCAATGACGCGAGCCTGCGCCCGACCGCGTCGGCAGTGGCCCCGCCGACGCCGCGGTCAATCTCGTCAAAGATCATCGTGCGGGCGCTGTCATCGCCCGACAGGCACACTTTGAGCGCCAGCAGGAAGCGACTGAGTTCACCCCCTGACGCGATCTTGTTCAGAGGCCCGGCAGGTGCACCGGGGTTGGTGGCCACGGTAAAGGCCACCGCGTCGGTTCCTTCGGGGCCGGGTTCGGCTGGGCTGAGTTCGGTCCGAAACACCGCGCGTTCCATCTTGAGCGGGGCCAGTTCCGCCATGACGGCGGCATCCAGCTGCCCGGCAGCCGTCGCGCGGGCCGCGCTGAGGTCGGCGGCGGCATTATCATAAGCCTTCTGCGCGGCGTCCACGGCGGCACGCCTGTCTGCCAGGTCGGCATCGCCTGCTTCCAACTGGTTGAGGCGGGTGCGCAGAGTGTCGGCAAACGCGCCCAGATCATCCGGGGCCACGTCATGTTTGCGGGCCAGTGCGCGGATGGCAAACAGGCGTTCCTCGGCCTGTTCCAGTTCCGAGGGGTTGAAGTCCAGCGCCTGAAGGCAGGCGTTCACGCCATCCTGCGCCTCGCCTAGCTCAATCATCGCGCGCCCCAGCGCGGCAATCGGTTCGTCCAGCTGACCACCTGCGTTGCCGGACACACCTTCCAGCCAGCGGATAGCGTCGGACATCGCACCTTCGGCACCGTCCCCCGACAGCAGGGCGTAGGCGCGGGCGACATCATCGCGGATACGCTCGGCCCCCTGCATCATGCGGCGGCGGGCATCTAGTTCGGCATCCTCACCGGGCTGAGGATCAAGCTGATCCAGTTCGGAAACCGCGTGGCGCAGGAAATCTTCCTCACTTCGGACAGCGGCCAGCGCGGCCTCGGTCTCGGCCAGAGCCTTGCGGGCGCGTGACATATCGGTCCAGGCCGCACGAACGGATGTCAGCCGGTCCGAGACCCCGGCGAAATCGTCCAGCATGGCCCGGTGACCGCGCGGGTTCAGCAGCCCCCGGTCATCGTGCTGGCCGTGCAGTTCGATCAGGGTTTCCGACAGCGCCCGCAGCACATCGCCCGAGCAGCGGCGGTCATTGACCCACGCGGTCTTGCGCCCCTCGGCGGTGTTGATCCGTCGCAGGATCAGTTCATCCCCGCCCGGCAGGCCCGCTTCGGCCAATATCGCATGTGCGGAATGATCGGGGGATAGTTCAAACTCTGCCACAACCTCGCCCTGCGCCGCACCCTGCCGCACCAGTTCGGCCCGCCCGCGCCAACCCAGAACAAAGCCCAGAGAATCCAGAAGGATCGACTTGCCCGCGCCGGTTTCGCCGGTCAACGCATTCAGGCCCGGCTGAAAACTGAGTTCCAGCCGGTCGATGATCAGCATGTCGCGGATATCAAGGGCGCGCAGCATCGGGTCTTCAGCGTCCCAAGCCTAATGCCATGGCGATTACAACCACTCACCCTTGATGGTCTGACGATAGATCGTGCTGAGCCAGTTGTTGCCACGGCTCTTGAGCTGGAGCCCACGAGAGGTCAGCAGCTTGTAGGCATCGTCATACCATTCCGAGGATTGGTAGTTGTAGCCAAGGATGGCACCTGCGGTTTGCGCCTCGTCCAGCAGGCCGAGGGACAGATAAGCCTCGACCAGACGATAAAGCGCTTCGGCGGTGTGGGACGTGGTCTGGAAATCCTCGACCACGACGCGGAAGCGGTTGATGGCCGCGGCAAAGTGATCCTGACGCAGGTAATAGCGCCCGATCTCCATCTCTTTGCCGGCCAGATGGTCAAAGGCCAGATCGAATTTCAACACTGCCGAGGTGGCATATTCGCTGTCGGGATAAACCTCGATCACGGTGCGCAGCGATTGTAGCGCCTGAAAGGTCAGCCCCTGATCGCGCCCGACCTCGTCAATCTGGTCGTAATAGCTGAGCGCCAGCAGATACTGGGCATAGGCCGCGTCTTCGTCCGTTGGATAGAAGTCGATATACCGCTGGGCCGCGGCCCGGCTTTCTTCGTAGTTCTTGTCGGAGTGGAACGAGAACGCCTGCATGATCAGCGCACGCTTGGCCCAGTCTGAATAGGGATACAGACGCTCAACCTCGGAGAAATACCAGGCCGCGTCATCCGAGCGATTCTGCGACAGTTCGTATTCGCCACGGGTGTAGATCTGTTCCGGTGTGAACCCTTCCAGATTCTGATCCCGGTCCGCGCCCTTGTTGCCGAAAAGGCCGCCCCCGTTACCGCATGCCGTCAAAACTGCTGCCAGAAGAACCGCGCCTGCGAATCTGACTGCCGCTTTGCTGCCAACCATACCGCCCATCCTTGTCGTCTTACTTAATGGGGTTCGCCCCGAATTGAGCCATGGTCTAGCACAGAATATTCCGGTGCAAAACGCCTTATGCAACATCTGGCGCAAATGTCGTCAGAGTTGATCTGATCAGGCGACTTCGGGAATTTCGTTTACGATCAGGCCCTGCCCCGGCAGGCGTGCGGCCTGTTCCGGCGTGCACAGAACCGGACGCACCGCACCGGGCGTTTCAAACAGATTGCGCAGCAATGTGTTGGTCAGCGAATGACCCGACTTGTCGCCCGTGAAATGGCCCAGAATCGGCCCGCCTGCCAGGTAGAGATCACCCAGAGCATCCAGCATCTTGTGGCGCACGGCTTCGTCGGCGCGGCGGAACCCGCCGGGTGTCAGCACCTCGCTGCCCTGCACCACCACGGCGTTATCCAGGGTACCGCCAAGGGCCAACCCGTTTTCGCGCATGGCTTCGACATCAATGCGGCGGCAGAACGTGCGGCAATCGCTGAGTTCGCGCGCGAACGACCCGTTGCGCATATCCAGCGTCTTGGTCTGGCTGCCGATTGCGCTGTCTTCGAAATCGATGTGGAAATCGATGATCAGCCCATCCGCGGGCGCGATACTTGCGCTGGCGCCTTCCCGCGAGGCGGTGACAGTCTTCAGCACCTCATAGGCCAGCACCGGGCTGGCCTGACGACGCACGCCCCGGGCCATGATACCGCGGACGAAATCGATCGAAGACCCGTCCATGATCGGAACTTCGGGGCCGTCGATTTCAATCAGTGCGTTGTGAACGCCGCACCCGGCCAAAGCAGCCATGATATGTTCGATTGTGGATACCGACACCCCGGCGTCATTGACCAGACGGGTGCAAAGCGGGGTCCGTTCGACCACGTGATAGATCGCCGGGATCATCGCATCGCCCAGATGGATATCCGTCCGTTTGAACCAGATGCCATGACCAGCTGCAGCCGGTTTCAGGATCATGGTCGCAGGCTTGCCGCTGTGCAGCCCGACGCCTTTAAACGTGACCGGAGATTTGAGCGTATGTTGCAAAATGGGCCTCGGCGAGTGGTGTCCAGCCTTCTGGGGCTGTGTTGGACACTCAGTTAAGGAAGCCCGCGTCAAGGCTCAACTCACTCTTTGTAACCGAATGAAACATGTATGTAACAGATCGGCAAAACCCTGCTTACCTATTCGTAAGCCACTGTTTTAAAACGAATTAGGGCCGCCAAACGGCGACCCCATGAGTGGATTTTGTTACCGCGATCAGTTGGCCTGACGTCGTAGGAAGGCAGGAATTTCGATACGATCCTGATCCGGGTCGGTCTCATCGTGAATCGGTGCCGTGGCCTCGGACTGGCGCAGAACGGGCTGCTGACGCGGCGGTTGAGCCGGTGTGTCAGAGGCGTGCCCGGTCATCCGGTCAATCAGCCGATTGAAGCCAAACCGCGAGCGTTCTTCGGGTTCGTGATGCGAAACCGCCGCGTGTGGGCGGGGTGCTGCGGCGCGCTGAGCTGCCGAGGGAACCTTCTGAACCGCTGCCTGCAAACGCTGGAGCGCTTCGGGCGACGGGGTGCCTGCGACAGGCGCGCGTGGGGCAACAAATGCCTCGGGCGCCGGTTCGACGTGCTCGGGCTGCGGCTCGAATTCGGCGACGCGCGGCTGATAGGCCGGGGGCGGCAGATCGTCCTCATCCCGCTCGTCGAACGGCTGGAACTGCGGCTGGGCGGGCTCTTCCGCGGCTTCAAACAGCGAAGGTTCGCGGTTTTCTTCCATCTGCGGCGCGGGCTCTGCCATTTCGGCGGCTGCGGGCGCTTCTTCGCGACCGTATTCTTCGGCCGAAACGGTGCGGGTCAGCGGCTCGGACATCGAGCGGCGCGCGACCGGAATGTCAGCCGTTTTTTCGGTGGCGTCGATGCCGGTTGCAACAACCGACACGCGCATACCGCCTTCCATGGCGGTATCCAGCGTCGAGCCGACGATGATGTTCGCCTCGGGGTCCACTTCCTCGCGGATGCGGTTGGCGGCTTCGTCCAGTTCGAACAGGGTCAGGTCGTGCGAACCGGTGATGTTGATCAGCACACCTTTGGCGCCCTTGAGGCTGATTTCGTCCAGCAGCGGGTTTGCAATGGCTTTTTCCGCCGCCTGGATGGCGCGGTCTTCGCCGGTTGCCTCGCCGGTGCCCATCATGGCTTTGCCCATCTCGTCCATCACGGCGCGCACATCCGCAAAGTCGAGGTTGATCAGGCCCGGACGCACCATCAGGTCGGTTACGCCTTTGACGCCCTGATACAGGACATCGTCAGCCATCGAGAACGCCTCGGTAAAGGTGGTCTTTTCGTTGGCGAGGCGGAACAGGTTCTGGTTCGGAATGATGATCAGCGTGTCGACGACCCTTTGCAGCGCCTCAACGCCGTCTTCGGCCTGACGCATCCGCTTGGCACCTTCGAACTGGAAGGGCTTGGTCACGACACCCACGGTCAGAACGCCCAGTTCACGCGCGGCCTGCGCGATGATCGGAGCAGCGCCGGTGCCTGTGCCGCCGCCCATGCCTGCGGTGATAAAGCACATATGCGCGCCTGCCAGATGGTCGACGATCTGTTCGATGCTTTCTTCGGCAGCTGCGGCACCCACGGCCGGACGGGCCCCTGCCCCCAGACCTTCGGTGACCTTCACACCCAGTTGAACCCGCGCCGAGGACTGGCTTTGCTGCAGCGCCTGCGCGTCGGTGTTGGCGACGACAAAATCGACGCCGTCCAGCTGTTTTTCAATCATGTTGTTGACAGCGTTACCGCCCGCACCGCCAACGCCAAATACTGTAATCCGAGGCTTCAGTTCGTCTTGCCCGGGCATCGAAAGATTCAATGTCATGCTCTGTCCGCCTGTATTTATGTTCCGCCAAAGCGGTGTTTTTCTTACCTATCCTTGCTCGATTCTAGCGGGCTGATGCGAAAAGGTCACGTCAAAAATCGCGATTCACCACAAAATATGGAGGAAATAAGGCAGAAACCGGCGGCATTTCGCAGGTACTGCCAGATATAGCGGAAACGCCGGCGACCATCACAAGGCAGACGACCCCGGCGCGAGGACTCAGCCGTTCGTCACGCTTTGGTCGACCATCATTTACACTGCGGAAAACTGCTCAGGTCCTGCCGCCAGGCCTCTGCCGGGCCTTGTGGATATCTTGAGGGATAAATCGATGCGCTGCAACCGGATTTTTCAACTGAGCGGTGCACTTGGACAGTTCAGGCTGGTTTCGGTGATGCTGCGCACCTCCTGGATTTCGCTTTCTGCAAACGAGGCCAGACGCACCATCAGACGGCCTTGGTGCAGGAAGGGCCACCAGCAGACGGGAATACCATCCGGATCGTTGTCATAGAGAAAGCAGATCTGACCGTTTGGCGTGGTGATCTGCCCATAGACACAGCCCTGCCCTTCTTGCCGCCAGACCGAGATGTGACGGTTCAGAAATTGCTCGGTCCCGACGAAATAGCCGCTGCGAATCTCATGGAAGGTGAGCGTTTTGCCGACGGCGGCATCCAGAAATGCCTCGGGTGTGATGATGGTCTGGGCCGAAACCCACCCCGGCAACAGGGCCGCACACAAAGCGGCCCGGTACAGGGGGCTACCAATTGTCACGGAACCACCGGACGGCCCGCTTGAACGGGCGCGCGGCGTAGGTGTCGACCGGGATTTCGAAATCCCACCATTCGTCCTGTGGGTGCGCCGCAAATAGGCTGAGCCCCACAGAGGACGAGAACGCCGGACCTGTCGCCGATTGCGGCAGGCCATGCACCCGCAGCGGGCGGCCCAGACGCACGCGTTGACCAAGGATGCGGGTCGCCAGACCGTCCAGCCCCATGATCTGACTGCCGCCACCGGTCAGAACGATCTGCTGGCTTGGCATGTGTTCAAACCCGGCCGCATCCAGACGCACGCGGACCTCTTCTAGAATTTCCTCGACGCGCGGACGCATAATGCCGATCAGTTCGGCCCGACTGACTGTGCGGCGGTCGTGTTCCCAGTCACCGGTATCGCCGCCGATATCGATCATGTCGCGGTCATCAGCGCCGGTCGCATGAACGCCGCCATTGAACGTCTTGATCCGCTCCGCAACTGCTGCGGGCACACCCAACCCCATCGAGATATCGGCGGTCACGTGATCGCCGCCCATACGCACGCAATCGGCATAGATCATGTGTTTCTTCATGAAGATCGAAACGCTGGTGGTACCGCCGCCCATGTCGATACAGGCCGCGCCGAGTTCCTGCTCATCTTCGACCAGCGCGGAAATTCCCGAGACATAGGCCGAGTTCGCAATCCCGGCGAGTTCCAGATCGCAGCGTTTGATACAGCGCACGATGTTCTGGATCGCCATCGCATCGACGGTCAGCATGTGCATATCGACCGCAAGGCTTTGGCCCATCTGCCCGCGCGGGTCGATCAGGCCCGAGCGGTTGTCGAGCGCAAAGTTGACCGGCTGTGCGTGCAGCACCTCGCGCCCGTCGCCGTAATCCGGCACGTCGCATGCGTTCAGAACACGACCCACTTCGGCCTCGGTCACCAGCTGGCCATCCAGATCAACCTGTGCGTCCAGCCCGTAAGAGCGCGGGTTGGCCCCCGAGAAACAGGCGATGACGTGATCGACACGGATATCGGCCATCTTCTGTGCGGCCTGAAGCGCGGTGCGGATGGCGCGTTCGGTTTCCTGCATGGCGGTGACTTCGCCAAACTGTACGCCGCGCGAACGTGTCGTTGCGGCCCCGATCACCCGAAACCCCGTCTGCCCCGCCATTGAGCCGATGGTGTTATCTTCACTCAGCCGGCCCGATCCGTCAAAACGCAGAACGAGGCAGGCAATCTTGGAACTGCCCACATCCAGAATCGCGATCACACCGCGTTGCAATGCCTGGCGCCGCATCTGACGCATGGCGCGTTGGGACTGATAAAGATCGGTCATCATGCTCGTTACTGCCCGTTACTCATTGTCACTTTTGTATTCCACCAGTCTTCGCTGGCGGCTTTGGTCATTCGGATGGTGGGACGCTGGCCAAGGCGCATGTCGACCACGGCCACGTCGCGTTCCAGAAGGTCCTGCACCTCGTTCACCGCAAGCACGCGTTCCAGCGCGCGCACCGGGCGTTCGGTCGGCAGCATGATGCGCTGGCCACGGTCCAGGACCAGATCCCAGCGCCGTTCACCCACGCGCACCAGCCCGCGCACACGGTTGCCCAGGCTGCGGGCGGTCTGGAAAATCTCGAGCGCCTGCGCCACATGGGCGTCCGCGCCCGCGCCCGCGATCAGCGGCAGGTCGGCATGGTCCTTGCGAGAGGTGGTTTCCTTGACATGCGCGCCGGTCTCGTCGAGCAGTTCGAGCCCGTCATGCGTCCGCCAGACAATCACGGGCTGACGCTCGACCACGTTGACCTGAAGGATGCCGCCCGGACGGATGCGTACGGTTGCCGATTTCACCGGATCAAGCCCGGTGATCGTGTCGCGCATCTGTTCGACATCCAAATCCCAGGAACTGATCGGAAAATCCAGAGGCACGACCTCGCGGATATCATCGGACAGGCTGGTGCCTGCCCCGTCGATGGCCATCAGGTTAACCATGAACTCGGGGCGTTCCTGAATCGAGGTGCGAATATCGGCGATATACGTGCCAAGCGCTTCGCGCCGGTCCTGAGAGGCAAAATAGACACCAACTGCCGCAGCAATGGCACAGATCGGCAGGCCAAGCTTGACGCCCAGACGGATGCCCGGTGTCAGCATCCAGCGCTGAAGACGATAGCTGAGGCGCGACGGGGCCGGATCGCTGCGGCGTGCGGTGCGGGAAAACACCCGCGCCCCGCGCAGACGCAGAATGGGCTGGGTGTCATGCGGTTCCGAATCTGCCGAGGCAAAATCGGCATCCGGCCCGGCAAGGGGTTTGGTGCGATGGATTTCCAGAGAGCGGCTGGCGATTAACGGTTGCATGAGGCGTCCTCAACCATCCAGGCGCAGAGCTGGCCAAATGTCATGCCCAGATGCGCGGCCTGTTCCGGGGCCAGTGAAGTGGGCGTCATGCCCGGCTGGGTATTGGTTTCCAACAGAAACAGCCCATCAGCACCCGCGCTGTCATCCCAGCGAAAATCGGTGCGGCTGACGCCCCTGCAGCCCAAAGCATCATGCGCGCGCAGGGCATAATCCATGCAGCGATCAAAGATATCCTGCGGGATATCGGCGGGGACCACGTGCCATGATCCGCCGGGTTTGTACTTGGCGTCGTAGTCGTACCAGCCGCCATCGGTCATGATCTCGGTCACGGTCAGGGCGCGGTCGCCCATCACGGTCACGGTCATCTCGCGCCCGGCCACGTATTTCTCGACCATGATCTGGTCGGGCATGTCTTCGGACAGCTGCGGCGGGCCATTGGCGTTTTCGTGGACGATGTAGATACCGACGCTGGAGCCTTCGTTATTGGGTTTGGCCACATAGGGCGGTTCCATCACATGGGCGCGGGTCACCTCGGCACGCGGGACGATCACACTGGGGACAACGGGCAGACCTTCGGCCTGATAGACGTCCTTGCTGCGTTGCTTGTCCATCGCAAGGGCCGAGGCCAGAACACCCGAATGGGTATAGGGAATCCGCATCCATTCCAGCATCCCCTGCACGCAGCCATCCTCGCCCCAGCGGCCATGCAAGGCGTTGAAAACCACATCCGGCTGAATATCCAACAGGCGCGCATAGAGGTCGGGACCTGCGTCCAGTTCGACCACTTCAAAGCCTTCTCCCACAAGGGCGGCTGCGCATTCGCGCCCAGAGCTGAGAGACACCTCGCGTTCCGCCGAGGGGCCGCCCATCAATACCGCCACTTTGGGGTTTGTCCTGCTCGACATACCCAATGTGCGCCTCAATGTCCCCGGACCTTATGTGGTGGTCCGTACTGCGTTTATGCCTTTGATCCGTCGCCTGAATTTGCCTGTTTTGGTCTGACGGTCGGGGCTTTATTCTTTTAGCGGATCACCGACCCGCATGATTTCCCACTCTAGCGTGATGCCGCTTGTTTCGTAAACCTTTTTTCGCACCTCTTCGCCCAGACCTTCGAGGTCGTCAGCGGTAGCGGTGCCGGTATTGATCAGGAAGTTCGAGTGTTTCGGGCTCATCTGCGCCCCGCCGCGTGCCGCACCGCGCATTCCGGCATCGTCGATCACTTTCCACGCCTTGAGGTCATGCACGTCATCGGCCTGCCCGGTCGAAGAAAACCCGGCCGGGTTGCGGAACGTCGATCCGGCGCTGCGGTCCTTGGTGGGCTGTGTTTCGTCACGCTTTTTCAGTTGCGCTTCCATTCGGGCGTGAAGGTCATCGGGATCGCCGGACGGGCCTTCGAACGTGGCCGAAATCAGAACGGCGCCTTCGGGCAGGTCGGACTGGCGATAGCGAAAGTTCAGATCCTCGGGCGTCAGGTCCCGCAGGTCGCCCTGCCGGGTGACAATGGTGGCCTTGCGCAGCACGTCCGCCGTGTAGCTGCCATAACAGCCCGCATTCATCCGCACCGCGCCCCCGATCGAGCCGGGGATGGTGCGCAGAAAGGTCAGGTCCACGCCCGCATCCGCGGCCTTGCGCGCAACATGCGCGTCCAGTGCGGCAGCGCCCGCGATGACCGTATTGCCCTCAACCGAGATGGCGTTGAACCCGCGCCCCAGCCGGATCACCACGGCCCGCAAGCCACCATCGCGCACGATGAGGTTCGAGCCGACCCCCATCGGGAAGACCGGCACACCATCCGGCAGATCGCGCAGGAAGGCCTGCAAGTCTTCGATATCGGCAGGTTGAAACAGGTAATCCGCCGGCCCACCAACGCGGAGCCATGTGAGGTCAGACAGGTTGCGCGCTTTGGACAGGCGGCCCCGGACGTCAGGAAGGACAGGGGGAAGCCGTGTCATGTAGTCGCGCGCACCGCCAGGCTGCGCCCACCGACCCCGCCCATGATTGCGGCGAAAAGGAAGGGGAGAACGCCGGCAGTCAACCAGACCAGCGGGCCGAACGCCTTGTCTTCTTCACCCGTTCCGACACCGGCCAGCACGACGATCAGCCCCAGACCAACCGCGGATGTCAGCCCGATCAGCCACAGAAGGCTGCGCAGGCCAAGCCAGCGGCCCGCTGTAAACCCGGCAGCGGCACCCAGAACGAAGGAAACAAGCGGCAGATAGGCAAATGTGGCGATTGTCGCCATGACAGATCTCCTGAAGTTGGCCGGTTATTCTTTGGCCGCCTTCATGCCCTGCATTTTCGACTTTGTCCAACGGGTCAGATAAATCACCGGCCAGCGCAGCACGGACATGCCCATTGCCAGCACCAGCATCCCGATCCAGGGGCCATTTTCATAGGTGACATAGCCGACGATGGGAATGCCCACGATGATCAGGATATAGGCGCGCGTCCAGTGGTTGTCGGTGCTGGGGATCAGCGCAAGAACGTTGGCAGCAAAGCCCCACAGGGCCGCCAGAGCGATAGACCATGTCATTCCGCGACCTCGCGCCCTGTCCATTTGCGCCAGTAATACCGGATGGGGTTGCGGAACATCGACACGAACCCGGCAAATGCCGCGACCGACCAGAACCAGCCGTGGACATATCCAAGCCATACGACCAGCAACGGTGCGCAGACCAACAGGACAAACCCCGGCGGGAATTGCAGCCGCATCGGCAACATTGCCACGATGGTGGCGCAGATCACCCAAAGCGCTGCCAAGATCATCGAATAGTCCATTCGCCCCTCCGAGGACACGCGACTGTTGCGGTCAGAGTATCACACTTTTAAGTTGTGCAACAAACAAATGACGCGTCAAACAGCTTGTTTTCTTTGCAATCTCTCGGGCAGGCCGTTGGCCCAGGCGCTGATCGTACCGGCCCCGAGGCAGACGACCATGTCGCCCGGTCGGGCCTGTTCGCGCACGAGGCGTTCAAGGTCGTCTTCATCCAGCAGCGCGCGGGCGTGGCGGTGGCCGTGACGGATCAGGCCCTGCACCAGATCGTCGCGCGAGGCGCCTTCGATCGGGTCTTCACCAGCGGCAAAAACCTCGGCAATGGCCACGACATCGGCGTCATTGAAACAGGTGCAGAAATCGTCAAACAGGTTGGACAGGCGCGAATAGCGGTGCGGCTGATGCACAGCAATCACGCGGCCTTCGGTCGCCTGACGGGCGGCCTTGAGAACGGCGGCTATTTCGACCGGGTGGTGGCCGTAATCGTCGATGATGGTGACACCGTCGATTTCCCCGACCTTTGTAAAGCGACGGTTGACGCCGCCGAAATTGGCCAGCGCGTCGCGGATTTCCGCAGCTTTCATGCCCAGATGACGGGCGACGGCAGCGGCGGACAGCGCGTTTGAGACGTTGTGATCGCCGGGCATCGGCAGGGTGCAGCCTTCGATCATCTTGTCTTCGTATTGCAGATGGATGTCGAAATGCGCCACGCCGCCTTTGTAGGTCAGGTTCACAGCCCGCACATCCGCCTGCGCGTTGAACCCATAGGTTCGCACACGGCGGTCGGTGATGCGGCCGACAAGGGCCTGAACCTCGGCATGATCGGTGCAGCAGACGGCCAGACCGTAGAATGGCAGGTTCGAGACGAATTCGTAAAAGCCGTCGCGCAGCCTGTCGAAATCACCCCAATGTTCCATATGCTCGGGGTCGATATTGGTGACAATGGCAATGGTTGCGGGCAGGCGGTTGAACGAGCCATCGCTCTCGTCGGCTTCGACCACCATCCATTCGCCCTGCCCCATTCGCGCGTTCGATCCATAGGCGTGGATGATGCCGCCATTGATCACGGTCGGATCGAAATCGCCTGCCACCATCAGTTCGGCCATCATGGTCGTCGTGGTGGTCTTGCCGTGTGTTCCGGCAATGGCAATGTTCGAGCGCAGGCGCATCAGTTCGGCCAGCATGTCGGCGCGGCGGACAACCGGCAGCCCTCGGGCGCGGGCTTGGTCCAGCTCCGGGTTGCCCGGTTTAATCGCGGTCGAGACAACCACAACGGCCGCGTTTTCAAGGTTTTCGGCGCGCTGGCCGACGAAAATCTCGGCCCCCAAACTGGCCAGCCGGTCGGTGATCTTCGAGGCCTTCAGGTCCGAGCCCTGCACCTGATACCCCAGATTGAGCAGCACCTCGGCGATACCCGACATGCCAATCCCGCCGATGCCCACGAAGTGGATCGGCCCTACGTCCTGCGGCAGTTTGGTTGCTGGGTTCATGTGGTCTCCTTCTGCGCCAGCTGCTCGACCAGAGCGACCAGACGCTGGGTGGCATCGGGCGCCCCGACCGACAGAGCGCCATGGGCCATTTTCTGTGCGGCTTCGGGGTTCATAAGAACCGTGGTGATTTGCTGTGTCAGCGTGGGAACGTCAAGCGCATTTTCCGGGATCATGATGGCCCCGCCGGCCTGCACCAGCCCGCGCGCGTTGGCGGTCTGATGATCCCCGGCGGCAGCAGCAAACGGGATCAGGATCGAAGGACGACCGATGACCGAGATATCGGCCACGCTGGACGCGCCCGAGCGCGAGATCACAAGCTGCGCATCCGACATGCGGCGGGGAATGTCATCGAAGAAGGGCTGAACGTCGGCGCGGATTCCGTGGTCTTGGTAGAATGCGCTGACCCGTTCGCCATCTTCATCCCGCGCCTGATGCGAGACACGGATATGCGCGCGGAGGTCTTCGGGCAGCGCGGCAATCGCTCCGGGCACCATATCGCTGAGGATGCGCGCACCCTGCGAGCCGCCCATCACCAGAACCGACATCGGGTAATCACCCGGCGGGATATACCCGGCGGCGGCGCGGTCCAGAACCGCGGCACGCACCGGGTTGCCGGTGTGGATGCCATGCGCGCCTTCGGGCAGATCCGTCGGCCAGACGCCGCAGGCCACCTGCGCAACGCGGGTTGCAAACAGCTGGTTCACGCGGCCCAGTACCCCGTTCTGTTCATGGATCATCCGCGGTATTTTCAGCAGGGTCGCGGCGCCCAGCGCCGGGATCGACGGATAACCGCCAAAGCCCACGACAACATCGGGTTTGTCGCGCATCATCTGGAAGATCATGCTGGTGACACCACCAGCGATAATCGGGCCAACCATTGCCTTTGCCGCCAGACCGCCACGGGCGAAGGTGGCCGAGGACGCCTCGACAATCTCGGTCGAATGGGGAAAGCCACCGGTATAGCGCGCACCGCGCGGGTCGGTGGACAGGCGCACACGCCAGCCCTTGTGCAGCATCGCCTCGGCCAGCGCCTGAGCGGGGAACATATGGCCCCCGGTGCCGCCAGCCGCAATCAACAGGTAAGGGTTCCCCATTATCCTCGTCCGCGCAGAATATCGCCTAGTTCGCCCTGTGGGCGGTTTCGGGTGAAGGCCAGCAGCATGCCAACGGCAATACCGCCAGCAATCAGGGACGAGCCACCATAGCTGACGAACGGCAAAGTCATGCCCTTGGCCGGCAGCAGACGTACCGCAACACCCATATTGATCATCGCCTGAACGCCAAACATGCAAGCCAGACCGGTACCGGCCAGACGAATGAACATGTCGCGTTCGCGCATCAGCCGCAGCAGCGAGCGCACGACGATCAGCGCGTATAGCGCAATGATGATCATGACAAGGATCAGGCCGTATTCCTCGGCCGCGACGGCGATGATGAAATCGGTATGGGCATCGGGCAGCGACCATTTCACCTGCCCCTCCCCCACGCCGACGCCGAACAAGCCGCCCTCGCGGATGGCATTGGTGGCATAGCCCAGCTGGGTTGTGGGATCGACCTCTTGATTTAGAAAGCCGTCGATGCGGCGGGCAAAGTGTTCAGAATTCGAATAGGCCAACATCCCGCCCAGAACGACAACACCGGCCATGCCCAGCAACAGCAGCATCGGGGCCCCGGCCACGAAATACATGACGCCCCAGCCGAACAGGATCAGGCAAGCCTGACCGAAATCGGGTTGCATAACCAACATGGCCACGATGGCCATGCAGAGCGCAAAGGACCACAACCGCCCCGGAGGGCCGTTGATTTCCTGTGAGGCGGCCAGCAGCCAAGCGCCCACGACGACAAAGCCGGGTTTCAGAAACTCGGACGGTTGCAGCGAGGCAAAGCCCAGCGAGTACCAGCGCACTGCGCCCTTGCCGAAATCCGTTCCGAACACCGGCAGGAAGACCAGAGCGACGAAGGCCCCCAGAAAACCAAGAACGGCCAGACGCCGCACCAAGGTTGGAGACATCATCGAGGTCAGCAGCATCGCGATCAGCGCCAATCCGCCGAACAAGGCCTGACGCTCGACATAATGGAAGGGATCGAACCCGTTGCGCCCGGCCAGTGGCGGTGAAGAGGCCAGCCCCAGCAACAACCCGATGGTAAACAGGATCAGAACGCAGGACATCGTCCAGCGATCGATAGTACGCCACCATTTCGGTAGAATCGGTTCTCCGCGCTGGTCCTGGACCGCGCCATACACCATCTCAGTCATGAGATACCGCCACTCTCTGCCTCGTTAACGCCCCGTTTTCGGGATCTGGCTGAGAGTCTACATGCAATTTGGCGATCAGGCCAGCCTGTTCAGGGGCAAATCGGGATTTCCCGCCCAAGACCCGCGCCGCACGCCCGGATCGCCGGTCAGCCGTTTTACGACGGCCACCGGACGGGAGGAGGTGGGCATCAGACCTTGCTTAGCAGCAGCGGCACATCCAGCAACCCCGCCACTCCGAACAGTTCGGCCCTGGGGGGCGGCGTGTAACCGTTGATCGCGTCAGCTTGCAGGGTTCCTGCGGCAGAGGACCAATACCAGTGGGTGTTGTCGAAACGCGTTGCAGATGTTTCGAGGTTCTTGAAGATGGCTTTGATCTGCACCCCATTGAGAACATTGGGCGACTTTCGCTGCATCATCGCTATTGCCCCGGCAACAAGGGCCGAAGCCCCCGAAGTGCCGCCGAATTCAGTATACAGCCCGGCAGGATCGTCCACCGCCTTTTTTCGGGTTTTGACCGCCGCGGCAAGGCTGCCTTCGACATAGCCCCGCGGGCCCGGCACATCCAAGGTCACCAACCGTTGAGGCGCGAATTCGACAATCGGGATCGCGTCACCACTGCCGTCGCGTTTCAGGTGATGTTTCGGGTTTTCCATATGGAAGTCAGTGGCCGAGGCTGCATCACGGTCCAGACGAATTTGATAGCGGTTGTAGATCTCACCGTCATCCGAGGGGGCGGACACGGTCAGATCAGCAGAGTGGTTCGAATACCCGGACCGGGTGCCATTGTAGTTGACGGCCCCCACCGAGATGATCCCGTTGGTTGGATCACCGGACAGGCTGGCAGGGTAAATCAGTTCACTTCGACCGTCATTGCCAGCGGCACAGACCACCGGAATTCTCGTGCTGACCCATTTGATGATCTTGTCCAGCGCCGACCATGCCACCGAGATGTCGCGCGCGTCGCCGTCGGGTTCGTCGCGCCTCGTCTCGTGCAGGCGCGTCTTTTCGTGCGAGTCCAGACCCGGATAGAACGGCTCGGTGCCAGTGGCAGGGCGAAATCGATATCCCGGCCAGTGGTCCGGGTTCGCGGCATCGCGCGGAAACAGGATGACATGCGCGCCTTTGTGGAGGGCATAAAGAAACGCCGCAATCAATTCTTCCGGGCTGGGCGAGATAGACGTCGTGATCGGAATAATCCTGCTTTTGGGATCAACCCCATAATACGCCGCGATATTGCCGGTATTGCCGAATTGGTCGGTTGCAAAGCTGGTTCCGCAGGCCAGCCCGGCACAGCTGGTGCCGTGCCCGGCATAGCGATCGTCATAGGCATCGATGTAACGCTTGACGCCAAAACCCGACCTCAGCCCGGCAATCACCCGCCGTTCCTGAGAGGTCAGGCCCGGAATGCCCAAGGGGTCCTGAATGCCCGACAGATGTTGTACCTGCTCTTCGATATGCTCGGCCCCTGCCCCAACGGCAGACCGGTCGATGTATTTGACGCCGAATGGGTGGCTGGCCAGATCAAGGGCGTCGTCCCGAATGACCCTGTCCGCCGGAACCGGTCCGATATCCGGCGCTTTCAGGTTCGGGTGATGCGGGGCCACGCCCATGTCAATCAGGGCGATTTTCGCCTCGGCCAGAGCTGGACCTGTGAAATCCCAGATCGCGATATCGATTTCCGGGCAGGTCTCTCCATCAGCGGGTGGGGGCGCCTTGACGGTCAAGGCTTTGATCGCGACCAGATGCCAGAGATAGTAATATCGTGCGTAGTCTTCGTTTCCTGCGGTCATTTCGTCACCTCGCGTTGATCCTTAGCCCAGCCATTCGTCTTGTGCTTCGTCCATCAGTTCGTCCAGAACCTCGGTCAGGTAAGCCACGGTTTTTCTGGCCAGACTTCGCCCGGCGGCTGTGTCGCTTGGGTAATGCAGACCGGCCCATTCGCGGTTTTCAGCAATCCGCTGGGCGCGGTGGAACAAAGCGACAGTGCCCGGATGTTCGGGGATCAGCCGCGAGAACAGTTCGGCAATCGCGAAAGATTGGTAGGAGTGGTTCGAGGGGTAAGCCGCATGAAAAGGCACCGGAAGGAAGGGCCGGATCAGCGGCTGGATGATATTGGGTCTGGGTCGGCTGAAGCGGTTCTTGTAGGTCAGGCCGATTTCATTCGTCAGTTCCAGCAGGATCGTCATCAGCGCGCGGGTCGCATCAAAGCCGCCCTTCTCGTCAATACCCAGCGGGCTGAGATAGTCATCAATGCCAAAGCCTGCCTGCGTCACGATTTCCTCGCGCCGCGTCGCCTGATTTGACCACTTGAGCCGCCCTTGCAGGATCAGCAGGTATTCGGTTTCCTTCATGCTTTCGTCTGGGCCCGGTGGCGGCAGAAGATCGATGTTTTCCCAGATTTTGCCCAGCAGTCCGGATGCGGGCAGCATACCGATCCGGCACAGATCGCGCATCTCGCGCCAGCCGAAGGAAGCATCGTTGCCGCCGACGTCAAAATCGCTGCGGTTCCGGTTACGATTGCGATTTCTGTTTCGGTTCCGGTTTCTGTTCCGATTGCGGTTTCTGTTGCGGTTCCGGTTCAGTGCGAATGCCGAAGATGCGCTCATCGCGACGGACGCCGCGCCGAGGGCAGAGCGTTTCCCGATCTCTTCGTCTTTCGCACCTTTTACACGGCTGTCAGACCTGAAGGGGTCGATGAATTCTTCGTTCTGCATGAACGCGGTAAGCTCGCGCAGTTTTTCAATATCCAGCAACTCGGAATCCAGATCATGAATGGCATTGAGATATTTGATGAAGCTTTCCCTCTGCGCGTCGTAAATGAAATTTTCCAACGCCTTTCGATTGTCCCCCGGTGAGGCACCGAGACCACCGGTTCCGGCAAGGTTCATCAATTTCACCACTTTGCAGGAAATCAGCTCTCCACGTCGGGCCATCATGCCAAAACCATTGAGCGTGGACACGTAAGACATAAGTAAACCCCCTACTTTTACCCCTACTTCAAGCGTGTTGCGGCAACCCGATCCGGGACAGGCCGCTTTCCATCAATTGCGCGCTGAACCGTGTTGGCACCGGGAACCGGTCCTGCTGGATGCAGGCCAGCGACATGTCCGGTTCCAGATTGGTCAGCCGCTGCAAGGCGAACTCGCCTCGCTGATGGTCACCTGCGTGCCCGTAAGCCGCAGCCAGATAGCGCATGACGGTCTTGAACTGCGGTTGAACCTCCATCACGGATTCGCCGAACCTGATGGATTTCTCGAACTCGCCATTGACCAGCGCGGCGACACATCCTGCCCCGTCAAACAGATGCCGGTACGGGCTGTGCCGTCCGATAAGCCGTGCCTTCTGCGCAGCTTCCACTGCCAGCGCCGGACGATCCGTGTAGCAATAGAGCATGGCGGCGGAATCCCAGCTCATCGCACGATAAGGGCTGAGCTCGAGCGCGCGGTCGACCAGATCCTGCGCCACCGAAAACTCTCGGAACACGTAGGAATGCACGTGGGCGACAAGGCCCAGAACAGTGCCGTTATCCGGGTCAGCCTCGACAGCGCGGCGGGCCAGATCGCGCGCCTGCGCTTCCAGTGTAGCATCCCAGGTTCCGTACCGTTCGCCGACCTTGAATGTTGTGACATAAGCCAGCCACGCAAGGTAGACCGGCTTGGGATCAAGCTCGTAAGCCGCCAGAATGTCCGCCTCGAGCTGGTCCAGCCCCGGCCCGGTCATGGTCAGCAGGTGATGCACGGCGGCAACGGCGGTTTTCGCCGCGTGATGGGAGGCCGGATCGCGCATGTGACGCCCGTTCAGCAAGGCAGTCAGCAAGGCGTCAGTGGCATAGCTGATGAACGATGTCAGACCCGAGCAGTTTTGCCCCAGAAAGTCACCCTGATCGGCCACCACATTCTGGCTCCAGATCACTTTTCTGTCTTCCGACCGCATTGCGGTGGCGGACACTTGCAACATGCTGCCACAGGTCGAAGCGCGACACTGAAGGAAAAGATCAGGCCCAGCCGACAGTGGTTCCTTTGGAAGCGCAACCTGCGGCACCCGGTAATCCTGAACCTCGAGCGCTTCGGTTTCGGTAAGGGATTTGGACAGCTGTTCCGCAACGATGTTGGACACGAATGCCGCGGTTTCGGAACCACCCCCTACATCCGGAGACAACAGACCGATCACGAAATTCGGGCGCGGTAAGGTAAACGACAGCCGTTCGGACCGGAAGGCCGTTGGGTTGGCGGGAACAGGAACCGGCTGTTCTTTTCCGTCCTTCTCATATGGAACGTCGATTGTTGCGCGGGCCACTTTGAACAGCTCGAGCGAGGCACCGATATTCTTGAGATTGGGTCGCCCGATCGAGTTGAACAGGAAATCCTGCCGCCCGCGCAGCGCATTGCGCACAACGCTTGAGACCAGAACCTCGCCGGATGAGCCGACGCTTTCGATCCGGGCCGCCGTATTCACAGCGTCGCCGATGATCTGCTGGTCAACCTCGAACGTGTCGCCCAGATGTATCCCAATTCGATACCCTTTGGCGTACCGGTCGGGGGCATGGGTCAGGACATCCTGCACCCCCAGCGCAGTTTCGACGGCGGCACGCGCGCTTGGGAAAACGGCGCACAGCCCGTCACCGGTCAGGCCGGTCACCCGGCCCCGAAAGCTGTTAACCAGATCGCTGACGCAATTCAGATCGCGGCGGATTCTGGCCAGTGTTTCAAGCTCGGCCTCGCGGACGGCGGCAGAGTAATCACATGCATCAAGGAACAGGATCGCCCTGAGCCGCGCCTTGGGAAGGTCGCCTGGATTGTTCAAATTCAGATTAATACCCATGATCGTGTCTCGGAACTCTTTAACTTGTTGAAATGTGCCACCCCGAAAACAGGCAGGCTGGCACGCATCAAAGGCGTGTTGCGATTGCAAATGCAGCCGACGGGTGTGAATGGCGCTGCATTGCGCGGGACGGGCCACGGGCCTGAATGGAAATCACGAGGCATAAATCGGCCCGCTGATGAGATTTGGTTTCTAAAATGCGTTAAGTTCAAAATAATAAGGGTTATTGTATTGTTTTAGTGAACTTCCGTCGACATATTTTTATTTTTGAACATATTTTTCGGTGTAATTTGGCCAATTTACCCGGCACCTGTGGCGCTTGGTGCTTGGCGGGCAAGACGGGCTGATGCGGCAAGACTTCCCGTTAGGAGTGCGCGAGGGCTGATCCCGGTCAAGCCTTTGGCATTGAACCGGCCCGATACTTTTGAACCAAGCGGATGGCCCGACACAGTTTCGGCTGACTGGTTCCGGAAATCGATTCTCCAAAAAGTATCCGAACGTTGCCCGGCCCGCACCGTTTCAGCCGGTCAAGCCAGTCGCCACCCTGTTCGGTGGCCCAACATTTGGCGGGACCAGGTGCCCTGCACAACCTGAACGGTGCCGCAATTTGACCGGACCCGGGAGTGGTTTTCTGTGATCTGCACCCTTCCAACCCCGCCCCGCGACGCGCGCGCAAAATCCCGACAACCAGCTCAAACCGGCCGCCGCGCAAGGGTGTCACCGCCCGCAGGCCCCGATTTTGCGGGAATCATTCACCTGACAACTAAATCCTTTGCCTCAGGCCCGATGCGCCGGGTTTCACCCTTGTCATCGCCGAAAATCCACGCCAAGGGCGGTGCATGAGGTTCGATACGATCATATTGGGTGCCGGAGCAGCAGGAATGATGTGCGCGGCCCGTTGCGGTGGGCGGGTGCTGATGATCGACCACGCCAAGGCGCCGGGCGAGAAAATCCGCATCTCGGGCGGAGGGCGGTGCAACTTCACCAATATGTATGCGGGGTCGGGCAACTTCCTGTCGCAGAACCCGCATTTCTGCAAATCCGCGCTGTCGCGGTTTACGCAGTGGGATTTTGTCGATCTGGTGAACCGGCACGGCATCAAATGGCATGAGAAAACGCTGGGGCAGTTGTTCTGTGATGGCTCCTCAAAGCAGATCATCCAGATGTTGTTGGACGAGATGAGCCGCGCCGGCGCCGAGCTTTGGGTGCAGACCGCGCTGCGTGATCTGCGCAAGGAGGATGCCGGATTCGCGATGGAGGTCGAGCGTGAGGGGCAGCGCCTGCATCTGGCCTGTGCCAATCTGGTGCTGGCCACGGGGGGCAAATCCATCCCCAAGATGGGCGCGACCGGGCTGGCCTATGACATTGCCCGACAGTTTGGCTTGCGGGTGACCGACACCCGTGCGGCGCTGGTGCCGTTCACCTTTTCGGATGGCCGGTTCAAGGACCTATCCGGTGTTTCCCTGCCCGTGCGGCTGTCCAATGACCGCACAAGTTTTGACGAAGCGCTGTTGTTCACCCATCGCGGCCTTAGCGGACCGTCCGTTTTGCAGCTGTCCTCTTATTGGCGCGAAGGTGAGGAGATCGGCGTGAACCTGATCCCCGAACTGCCCCTGTTCGATCTGCTGCGCGCGCAACGGCAAAACGCTGGGCGCAGGGCGCTGACAACGGAACTGGCGCGGCATCTGCCGTCCCGGTTGGTTGAATACCTGAGCCAAGTCATCCCGATGTCCGGCAATCTGGCTGATCAGTCGGACGCGAAGCTGTCTGAACTGGTCGCGGCCCTGTCAGATTGGCGGCTGGTACCGTCGGGAACCGAAGGGTATCGCACCGCCGAGGTCACACTGGGCGGAATAGATACCGATGATCTGTCGTCGAAAACGATGGAGGCCAAGGATGTCCCTGGCCTCTATGCGATTGGCGAAGCGGTGGATGTCACCGGGTGGCTGGGCGGCTACAACTTTCAATGGGCATGGTCATCAGGCCATGCCGCAGGTGTCGCCATTGCCGCCATGAATTAACCTACGACGTTGTAGCCGCGACCGCGCATGCAGTTGCGCACGATCACTTCCTGATTCTGGGTGTTGCTGATCGCACTGGCACCCACACCGACCAGAGCACCAGCGGCCGCCGCACGACCCAGATCGCTGGCGCTGTTGTCGATAATTGCCGTGGTTGCCGCAGCACCGGCCGCGCCAATGGCGGCAGCGCCCGCGGTGTTGCTATCCAGCGTCGGACGGGACCGGGCCAGCGCCTGACAATTGGCCAGATCGGACTGGTAGTTCGGGCCCACAGGCCCGTCGATGATAGGAACATAATTCGCCCCGCTATTGGCGCAGGCCCCGGCCAGCGCAACAACGGGAAGGATGGAGAGAATTTTGCGTGCAGACATTTTCCGCTTCCTCTTTATTGAACTTAAGGTGACGCAACCTCAATTCCAACAAAGTGTCAATCTGACTGAAAAATGTCCACACGTACCGGCGGGCTGTTGCAGGTGCGGTGTTAGCCCAGCCGTTTTTGCACCTGCGCTGTGAAATCGTCGCCACGCTGTTCGAAATTGTCATATTGATCGAAACTTGCCGCTGCCGGTGCCAGCAGAACGGTCTCGCCCGCCTGCGCATCCGCCATGGCTTGCGCCACTGCCGCCTCCATCGTGGTACAAACCTGTGCGTCGGACGTCAGCTGCATCGCAAAGCCAGCCGCCTCACGGCCGATGACATAGGCTTTGATCACCTGATCCGCTGCTGCGTTCAGGGCTGCGACACCGCCTTCTTTCTCAAGCCCGCCACAGATCCAGCGGATCTTTTTGAACGCCATAAGCGCTTTCAGGGCGCTGTCGACATTGGTCGCCTTGGAGTCGTTGACATAGGTTACTCCGCCCGCCTCAGCGATGATCTGGCTGCGGTGGGGCAGGCCCGGGAACGAGTGCAGCGCGTCTTCGATCACGCGCGGCGCTAGGCCCAGCGACCGGCAGGCCGCATAAGCCGCACAGGCGTTCTGGTGGTTGTGGGCACCGGGAAGGCCTTTGATCGCGCGCAGGTCGATAGACCCGGCCTGCCGCCCCTTGCGGTATTCCGACAAAAACCCCTTGCGCGCGAAGACCTGCCATCCCGGCCCGGTCAGCTTTCGCGTTACCGAGATACGGATCACCCGATCATCCGCCGGCCCTTCGGCCAGCTGGCCAGCCAGAAAGGCGCCTTCGGTTTCATCGATGCCAACGATCGCGCGGTCCGGGCCGCCTTCGGCAAACAACCTTCGTTTGGCCGCGAAGTATCCGCCCATGCCACCGTGGCGATCCAGGTGATCTGGCGAAAGGTTGGTGAACACCGCCACATCCGGGGTCAGCGCACGGGCCAGTTCCGTCTGATAGCTGGAAAGTTCCAGCACCACGACCGAGCCATCGCCACCCGGATCGATATCCAAAACACCGCGCCCTATATTTCCGGCCAACTGCGCCTCGCGCCCGGCCTCGGTCAGGATGTGATGGATCAGCGCCGCGGTGGTGGATTTCCCGTTCGAGCCGGTGACCGCGATGACCCGTGGCGGAGTGTCATAGTTGCTCCATTCCGGCCCCGCAAAAGAGCGGAAGAACAGGCCGATATCATTGTCGACCGGCACGCCTGCATCCAAAGCTGCGGCAACCACGGGGTTGGGTTCGGGATAAAGATGCGGAATGCCCGGTGAAACGATGAGCGTGGCAATCGTGTCAAACGCCCCCTGTTTGCGCAGGTCGGCACAGGAGAACCCTTCGCCCTCGGCGTTGGCGCGGGCTGTGGGGTTGTCATCCCAGCAGACCGGCTCCGCCCCGCCTGCGCGCAAGGCGCGTGCGGTTGCAAGACCGGACCGGCCCAATCCCAGAACCGCAACTTTCTGCCCTGAAAAGCCTTTGACCGGGATCATTTCATGTGTCCTTTGCCTAGCTGCGCTTCAAGCCAGTCTGCCCGCTCGACCACGGGCCGTTTCGGGACAAGGACTGTCTGGAAACCAAGTTTCGGTAAGCGGTCGCACAAAGCTTCATATTCCGCAAGAGCGTCAGACAGATCATGCTGTCGCTCGCTGTCCTGAACATAGATTTCAGGCCATGGTGGAAACAGGAACACCCGGCAATCATAGTCAAGCCGCAGAATCTTATCACGCAGTGCATTTTCAAGATTTGTGCCCGTGCGCTCGAACCAGATCAGAGCATCCAGCGCCGACCTGTCAAACAGAACCAGACCAGCTGGAGCATGGGCCATGTCGTCAAAAGCCGTGCCGATCACCTTTCTGCAAAACGCCTTGGGGTCATTCCACGGTAACGCGTTCCCACCGCTATCCTGCTCGGCCCTGACCACACGTCGACCAGGTTCAGGAACCGTTGCGTAGCCACGTTTCGCCATTTCCTGCAGCAGGGTTGACTTACCTCCGCTGGAACATCCTGACAAAACAATTCGGCGGTTGGTCACCGCACCTTCAGCGTTGCAAGACCGATCATCGCCAGGATCAGCGAGATGATCCAGAAGCGGATGACGATGGTCGGCTCGGCCCAGCCTTTTTTCTCATAATGGTGATGGATCGGGGCCATCAGGAAGACCCGCTTGCCCGTGCGTTTGAAGTAGAGGACCTGAATGATCACGCTCAGCGCCTCGACCACGAACAGGCCGCCGACGACGGCCAGAACCAGCTCGTGCTTGGTGGCAACGGCAATGGCGCCCAACGCGCCGCCCAGCGCCAGCGACCCGGTATCGCCCATGAAGACCGCCGCCGGGGGGGCGTTGTACCAAAGGAACCCCAGACCCGCACCAAAGAGCGCTGAGGTGAAGATAAAGATTTCACCGGTGCCCGGCACGTAATGCACGTCCAGATATTCGGTAAAGTCGACGCGGCCCACCGCATAGGCGATCACGCCCAGCGTCGAGGCGGCGATCATCGCTGGCATGATGGCCAGCCCGTCCAGACCGTCGGTCAGGTTTACCGCGTTGGCGGCCCCTACGATCACGACAATCGCAAACGGGATATAGAAGATGCCCAGATTGACCAGCGTGTCCTTGAATACGGGTACAGCCAGCTGGTTCTGCAACGCTTCGGGGTGGTGCAAAGTCGCCCAAAGCGATGCCAGCACGGCAATAATCACGCCCAATGCGAGGCGCATCCTGCCTGAAACCCCCTGCGTGTTCTGTTTTGAAACCTTCGCATAGTCATCCGCGAATCCGATGGCCGCATAAGACAGGGTCACGAAAAGCACCATCCAGACATAAGGGTTATCCAGACGCGCCCAGACAAGGGTCGAGGTCACAAGAGCCCCGACAATCAGCAAACCGCCCATTGTTGGCGTGCCTGCCTTGGAAAAATGCCCCTCGGGGCCATCATTACGGATCGGCTGGCCCTTGCCCTGCTTTCTGCGCAGCACGTTGATCAGGGGTTTTCCGAAGATGAACCCAAAGATCAGTGCCGTCATGAAGGCACCGCCTGCGCGGAAGGTGATATACCGGAAGAGGTTCCAGAAATCCCCACCATCCGACAGGGCGGTCAACCAGTACAGCATGACAATACCTTTCTCACACGAGGCGCATGGGCGTGATCACCCATCAAGCGCGCCCCCTTGCCCCATTTTGCGCAGACCGTCAACAATCGAGGCCAATCCCATGCTGAGAGAGCCCTTGGCCAGAACAGTATCGCCGTCCCTGACCAGCGACGGCAACCGTCCGGCCATCTCGGCGCTGGTTTCGGACCAGAGACCGCGTTTGGCAGGGGGCAGCGCGTGGTGCAGTGCCCGCATCAACGGGCCGATACAATGCACCTGATCGACATGTGCCATCGCTTCGGCATCGGCCATGGCGGCGTGCATCGCCACTTCCTGTGTGCCCAGCTCTTTCATGTCGCCCAGAATGGCGATGCGGCGTTTGCCTTGTGAGGCGGCGAGTACATCCAGCGCGGCCTCCATCGAGGTCGGGTTGGCGTTATAGCTGTCATCCAGCAGTTCGATCTGCCCGCCGCCGGGCAGAGGAATGCTTTCCCGTACGCCGCGCCCCTTGACCGGGGACCATGCGCGCAGACCTGCGACGGCGTCATCGAGATCAACACCCAATTCAACGCAGGCTGCCAAGGCCCCCAGCGCGTTCATGGCGAAATGCGTACCGGCAGAGTTCACCTCAAATCGGATTACCTGTTCACCAACGGCTGCCTCGGCTTTCACGGTGTTCGCCGCCTGCTGAACGTTGGTCAGCCGGTAATCCGTTGCGCCTTGGCCGAAATCCACGATTCCGGCCCCCTGCCCAAGCGCCGTTTGGCGCAGGATATCTGCGTGGTCGATATCTGCATTGACGATTGCCGCGCCACCGGGTTCGAGCCCTTCAAAGATCGCTGCTTTTTCATGGGCGATACCAGCGACGGACTCGAAGGCTTCCAGATGCACCGCCGCCACGGTTGTAACCAGCGCCACATGCGGGCGGGCCTGCCGGGCCAGCGGGGCAATCTCGCCCGGATGGTTCATTCCGATCTCGATCACTGCGAATTCAGTGTCGCGCGGCATCCGTGCAAGGGTCAGCGGAACGCCCCAGTGGTTGTTGTAACTGGCCACGCTGGCATGGGTTTTGCCTTGTGTTTCAAGGATCACGGCCAGCATTTCCTTGGTCGACGTCTTGCCGACACTGCCGGTCACCCCCACCACACGCGCATTCGTTCTGGCGCGAGCCGCCTGCCCCAATGCCTCGAGCGCCACCTGCACATCATCAACGATCAGCAGTGGCGCATCTGGCGATACATTGTCGGGAATATGCGAGACCAAAGCCGCGCCTGCGCCTTTCTCAAGCGCTTGGGCAACGAACTCATGCCCGTCCCGCGCCGCTTGCAGCGCCACAAACAGATCACCGGGTTGAAGGGTGCGCGTGTCGATGGAGACACCATCAGCGGTCCAATCGGCCGTGACCCGCCCCCCCGTTGCCTGAGCGGCCTCGGATGCTGTCCAGAGCGTCATGCGACCCTCCCGTCCAGCGCGGCGACGGAAATGCTGGCCTGTTCGACATCATCGAAGGGCAGCACCTGATCGCCAACGACCTGCCCGGTTTCGTGGCCCTTGCCCGCAATCAGCAGTGCGTCGCCGGGTTGCAGGGCATCGATGCCGCGCAGAATGGCTTCGGCGCGGTCGCCGACCTCGGTCACGCTGACGTCGCCCGCTGCCTCGAGCGCACCTGCCATGACAGCGGCGCGTATGGCGGCGGGGTCTTCGCTGCGTGGGTTGTCGTCGGTGACGAAAACCATATCTGCGTGGTTGGCAGCTGCCTTTCCCATCAGCGGGCGTTTCGTGGCATCGCGGTCGCCGCCCGCGCCGACAATGGCGATCAAACGACCCATCACATGCGGACGCAGCGCCTTGAGAGCGGTGGCCACGGCGTCGGGGGTGTGCGCGTAATCCACAAAAACCGTCGCGCCGTTTTCGCGGGTTGCGGCCAGCTGCATACGCCCGCGCACGGTGGTCAGATGCGGCAGCGTTTCAAAAACCCGTTCGGGGCTGTCGCCCGCGGCAATCACCAGCCCGCAAGCCAGCAGGATGTTTTCGGCCTGGAACCCTCCGATCAGGTTCAGGCGTGTCTGGAAGGTCCGGCCCTGCCACGCAAATCGCAGATCCTGCCCGGTGGCATCGAACCGCTGGTTGATCAGGCACAGATCGGCGTCGCCCAACCCGACGGTCAGCACCGATTGACCGCGCGCCTGGGCGATCCGGCGGACCCGAGACCCCTTGGGATCGCTCAGATTGATGACCGCGGTGCCATCCTGCGGCAGAACCCGGTCGAACAACCCAGCCTTGGCTGCGAAATACGCTTCAAAAGTCTCGTGGTAATCCAGATGGTCCTGCGTGAAGTTCGAAAACCCGGCAGCGGTCAGGTGCACGCCATCCAGGCGGCGCTGTTCGAGGCCGTGGGACGAGGCCTCCATTGCGGCGTGGGTCACACCGTTTTCGGCGGCTTCCGCCAGACAGCGATGCAGGGTGATCGGCTCGGGCGTGGTATGGGCCAGCGGTGCGGTCCATGCCCCTTCGACCCCGGTTGTCCCAAGGTTGACGGCGGCGTGGCCCAGTTCGGTCCAGATCTGGCGCACAAAGGTGGCAACCGAGGTTTTTCCGTTTGTTCCGGTGACCGCGACAATGGTCTGCGGCATCGCGCCGAACCACAGGGCGGCGGCCCCGGCCAGCGCCTGACGCGGGTCTTCGACAACCACCAGCGCCGCATCCGACGCTGCAAGATCAGCTGCTGCGATTTTCGCCCCTTCGGCATCGGTAAGGATGGCGGCGGCCCCCATTCGCAGGGCGTATTGAATGAACGTGCCGCCATGAACCCGCGTGCCGGGAAGGGCTGCAAACAGGAAACCGTCTTTCACCTCGCGGCTGTCAACGGCCAGACCGGTGATCTCGGGGTTAACCCCGCCTCGCGCGGTCAGGGCCAGTTGGCTGAGTTTCTTTGTCCTTGTGCCCATGACCCACCTCTTGCCGGACAGCCTAGTTTGAGGTCAGCGTTATAGCAGCGCCCGCCTCAGGCTCAAGCCGGGGACGCAAGCCCAGCAGAGGTGCCACGCGACCAATAAGTTCGGCAGCTACAGGCACTGCTGTCCAGCCTGCGGTGCGGCGTTTTTCACCGTAAGCCACGATAGAGGGTTCATCCAGCGTGACGATCAGAACATATTTCGGATCGTAGGCCGGGAAGAGCGTTGCGAAAGTGGCGATGACCTTGTCTTCGTAATACCCGCCGCGTGGCTTGGGCTTGTCTGCCGTGCCGGTCTTGCCAGCCACGTCATACCCTTTCACCTCGCCAAAGCTGGCAGTGCCATCCGTCACCACCTTGCGCAGCATTTTCTGCGCCTGACGCGCGGTTCCCTGCGACATCACACGGGGGCCGTATTGCGGGCCGTTCTGGCGCAGGATGGTCGGGCTGACATAATGCCCGCCATTGGCAATCGCCGCATATCCCGCTGCAAGGTGCATCGGGCTGGTTGACAGGCCGTGGCCGTAGGAGATGGTCACAGTGCTCAGCTCGCCCCATTTCTTTGGCTTCAGCGGCACACCGCCCGTGGCCTCGACAATCTCGAACGGGGTCGGGTCGAACATGCCAAGCGCATTCAGAAAATCCTGCTGCCGCTGCGCGCCGATCTGCAACGCCAGACGCCCGGTGCCGCGGTTCGAGCTGTGGACGATCACATCCGCCACGCTGATTTTGCCGTAATTCTTGCCGTTGAATTCACCAATCGGAAAGCGCCCGATCTTCATCGGGCCGGATGTATCGATGATGGTGTTCGAGTTCACCAGCCCAAGTTCAACCGCCTGCGCGGCGGTGAAAATCTTGAAGACCGACCCCAGCTCGTACACGCCCTGCACATAGCGGTTGAACAGCGGGCTGTCCGAGGGATCAAACCCCGAGGTCGGCGGGCGTGGGCGATCATTGGGATCGAATGAGGGCAGCGAGGCGGCGGATAAAACCTCGCCCGTATGCGCATTCATCAGAACTGCCGATGCGCCCTTGGCGTTCATGATCTTCATACCGCCATAGAGCACCTGTTCGACCGCGGCCTGAATGGTCAGGTCCAGCGACAGTTGCAGCGGCTTGTTGCCATTGGCCGGGTCGCGCAGATAGTCGTCAAACTGCTTTTCCACCCCGGCCACACCGATCACCTCGGCGGCGCTGACGCCCTCGCGGCCAAAACCGGAGCCACCCAGGATATGCGCGGCCAACTTGCCATTGGGATAGAGGCGCATCTCGCGCGGGCCAAACAGGATGCCGGGATCACCAATGTCGTGCACGGCCTGTTTCTGTTCGGGCGAAATGCGTTTCTTGATCCACAGAAACTTGCGCTTGCCAGTGAAATCCTTGACCAGACGCTCTTTATCCAGATCGGGGAAGATCGCGACCAGCTGATCCGCTGCCGCAGTCGGGTCGATCATCAGGGGCGGCTGCGCGTAGACGGAATAGGTATCAAGGTTGGTGGCCAGAATGCGCCCTTCGCGGTCGACGATATTGGCGCGTTGCATGGCAATCGCGGCCCCCGGCGCATTGGCCAGTGGTTCCTGCACCTCGGACGTTGCCAACATGCCCATGCGGACGCCAACCACCGAGAATGCGCAGAAGAAGAACAGCCCCAGCACCAGCAGACGCCCTTCGGCGCGGGCGCGGGCGCGGTCTTTCATGTCTTCGTGGCGCTTGCGAATGTTTTCACGCTCGATCGCCTTTGGGTTTTCGCCACGGGCGCGGGCGTCAAGGATACGGGCCAGTGGACGAAGGGGCGTGCGTGTCATGGGATCTGCACCTCGCCCAAGGCCTGAATGTCGGTGATGGCCTGCAATTCAATCGGGTCAACGATGGGCAGGTCCGGGTCTTCGGCAAAGGCGATCTGATCGGCGCGCCCGAACTGTTCGGCCCGCAGAGGCAGCAGACCAAGGCGTTCAAAATTCAGGTCCGCCAGCTCTCGCAGCCGGTCGGGGCGGTTCAAATAAGCCCATTCGGCGTTCAGGACCGCCAGCCGCACCTGCGCCATGCCGATCTCGCGTTGCAGGGATTGCGTTTCCTTCACCACCTGTTGGGTCCGATAATTCTCCTGATAGGCCCAAAGCGCCAATCCGAACACGGACAGAGCAGTCAACACATACAAAACACTCTTCATCTTGCCCTTCCCCCAAGTTGAGGCATTCCAATGGCGCGGGCCTCAATTTCCCCCGCCGGAGCATCGGTGCGGATCACGACACGCAGCTTGGCCGAGCGCGCGCGCGGGTTTTCCTGCAATTCCTGTTCGTCGGGTCCTACGGCCTTGCGGGTCTTCAGCGTGAATTGCGGTTGGTCCTGTTCCATCTCGGGCGCATAGCGGTTCGCACGCCCTGTTTTGCCCGCGCGCGACTGAAAGAACCGTTTGACCATCCGGTCTTCGATGGAATGGAAGGTGACAACGGCCAGCTGCCCACCGGGTTTCAGCGTACGTTCGGCGGCCATAAGGCCCTGAAACAGCTCTTCATATTCGGCATTCACCGCGATCCGCAGACCCTGAAAACTGCGCGTTGCGGGATGCGATTGCCCCGGTTTCGGGCGCGGCAGACAGGATTCGACAATCTCGGCCAGACGCAGGGTGGTTGTGATCGGCGCCTCGGTTCGCGCCCGGACAATCGCCTTGGCAATCCGGCGGCTGGCGCGTTCTTCGCCATAGTGGAACAGGATATCGGCCAGTTGCGCCTCGGTCGCCGTGTTTACCAAATCGGCGGCGCTTTCGCCTTGCTGGCTCATCCGCATATCCAGCGGACCGTCCTTCATGAAGGAAAACCCGCGCTCGGCCTGATCCAGCTGCATCGAGGACACGCCAAGATCCAGCACAACGCCATCCAGATCCTGCGCGTATTCGTCCATGCGCGAGAATACGCCGGGCTGCATCACCAGCCGGTCGCCGTAATCCTGCGCCCAATCTGCCGCCATTTCAAAGGCCAGCGGGTCACGGTCTACACCGATTACCTTGTCTGCCCCGGCCTCCAACAGCCCGCGCGTATAGCCGCCCGCGCCAAACGTGCCGTCCAGCCAGATGCCCGTGACCGGCGCAACCGCAGCCAGCAAGGGGCGCAGCAGAACGGGGATATGTGGTTTTTCAGATGAGGACGCAGCGCCGGCCATGCCGTTACGCATCCCCGGTGCCGTCTAGGAACTGCATCGGATCAAAATCGTCCGGCAGATCATCCATCCATTCTTCGGTCTTGGCCAGTTCCTCGACCTCGTAGGTCTCGGGCTTCCAGATCTGAAAGGTGTCGCCTGCGGCGATAAAGAACGCCTCGCCTTCGAGACCGATCTTGCTGCGCAGCTTGGCGGGCAGCACAAGACGCCCGGTTTCGTCCACGTTGGTCGGGAAGGACTGACCATGGAACATGCGCTGCAACATCCGCCGCTGCATCGAGCCGCGCGGCAGGGCATCGATCTTGGCATCCACCTCGTCAATCGCCTGCATGGTATAACATTCAAGGTATTTGCGGCGGTGGTCACCATAGACAATCACCAGTTCAGGGTTGTCACCGGGCTGCCAGTTGGGATCGGACGATTCAAGCACACGGCGAAACGAGGCCGGGATCGACACCCTGCCCTTCGTATCCACCTTATGGTGGCTTTCACCTCTAAACCTGCGCGCCAAGACGACTGTCCCTTTCGCTTGCGCCCCACCTTGAATTCACGTTCCCCCCGGATGAAAAACGGCGGGTTGATCTGCTGCCACTGATCAACCCGCCGCATTGACCCGCTTTGCGGGATGTCCAGCTGCGCGCGCCACCTGGGGGGATGTCTGCTCGCCCGCGCGCCGGATCTCTTGGTTGATGAAAGCGAGATGCCTGTATGAAACCTGAATATTTTTGGTCGGGGTCGTTTGGTGCCCCTGCTGCCTCGTCCTCATCGGATGTATTAGGGATGACATGGGAATTCATGGAAATCAATAGGAAATTTGCGCAGCGTGTCATGAGGAACACGGCCAGAGCGGAATATCATTGAAGGATTCGAGCCCCACGACACCAGTTTTAGCGTGCGATGAAAAACACGCCCCTATATATAGAAAATTCTGCGGCCGAATTTTTTCCCGCGATTTCCCAAGAAATTTGCCTGCTTTTCTTTTGGACTGGAAATATTAGCCCCAAATGCACAATCAGCCCTTCGAATCGTTCAGAATTTCGGATCGCTTTCCGGCAATCTCCCCCACGCGACCACATCGCCCCATGATTTCCCACGAGCGATTTACCCATGCCTTGTCAACATCAGAACGGATATGTTTTGCCCATTTTCCCGCCGAGCGCGCTCAATTCAAAGGCAGGCCGCCGTGAAGAGCCAGATGTCGCCGCAAAAGCTGACCTAGGGTCGACCCCATATTTTCAAGGCGCATCGCGGCAAGAAGAAAAAACTGAGCCAATCTATGCATTTGCTGCATAGCAGCAATGATGTCGCGACCCATTGTGCAATTGCAGCATTTACCTATCTTCAGTCTCAAGCAAGGGCCGGACGATACCGGCAAGACAAAAAGATACGGATGATGAGCATGGCAGTCGCAAGCACGCATACAGCAGTAAAGAACGCACCGGCGTTCGGTTTTGGCGCAGTTCTGGAAAACGCAAAGACCCGGTTCGTGCGCTATCGCATGTATCGCCAGACGGTCAATGAACTGTCCGCCCTGTCGAACCACGAGCTGGCCGATCTTGGCCTGCACCGCTCGATGATCCGCCGCGTTGCCCTGCAGGCGGCAAACGAACAAACCGCGCGATAAGCGCGACACGCATACTGAGATCAGGCCCTTCCTCCTCCCTTTGGGTCTGTAATCAGCGGCAACGTCTTCCTCCTCCCTGACGTTGCCGCACCTAATACCGGCCTCAACCCGCCGGACACGAATACATCGGGGCGTCCTCCTCCCTGCCTTGATGTTGAAAGCGCGCGGCGATGTCTTCCTCCTCCCTGACATCGCCGCGTCTTCCTCATACCGGGTTCAAACCCGGGTTCGCATACATCAGGGCTCTCCTCCTCCCTGCTCTGATGTTGACAAGACGGCGGTTCCCTCTCCTCCTCCCTGGGAACCGCCGTTTTTTGTTTTTCGGACACTGGTGTAGGATGGCGTCCTGACATCTGATGCGGAGGACGCCATGGCCGCCTATTTCATTGCGCAGATCAACATTCACGACCCGGACGGATACCAGGGCTATCTGGCAGGTTTCATGCCGATCTTCGACCGCCACGGCGGTCGCCTGCTGACGGTCTCATCCAAACCGGTCGAACGGATTGAAGGCGATTGGCCCGAAGGCGGGATTGTGTTGATGGAGTTTCCGGATCTTGCAGCGGCGAAAGCCTGGAAGGACGACCCGGATTACACCGAACTGGCGAAGATCCGAAAGGCCACCGCAACCACCAATCTGGTTCTGGTCGACGGGATATGACGCCTCAGAACGGGACGTCATCCTTGTTGGTCAGAAAACGCGAGACCACTTTCTTGATGCCCGCCTTGTCGAAATCGACCTCGACCTTGTCACCTTCGATCCCGATCACCGCGCCATAACCGAATTTCTGGTGAAACACCCGCTCGCCCAGCGTGAAACTGGCCAGTGCGGTGGCGTCGATCACTGTGTTGCGGCTTTCGCGGGGTTGCGACATGCCATATTGGCCCTGCCGCGCCTGCAACCGTCTCCAGCCCGGCGAGTTATAGACATTGGCTTCGGCCGCGCGGGTTTCTATGCCCGCCGTCTGATGACCGCCGCCATAAAGGCCCGGAGGTGTCAGCACATCGACATGGTCCTCGGGCAACTCGTCAATGAAGCGCGAGGGCATGGAATTCTGCCATTGCCCAAATACCCGCCTGTTGGCGGCGAAGGAAATCGTACAAACCTCTTCGGCACGGGTTATGCCAACATAGGCCAGACGGCGTTCTTCCTCGAGCCCCTTGAGGCCGGTTTCGTCCATCGACCGTTGCGAGGGGAACAGCCCGTCTTCCCAGCCCGGCAGGAAGACGACGGGAAACTCCAGCCCCTTGGCCGCGTGCAGGGTCATGATCGAGACCTTGGCCCCGTCACCGTCCTGTTCATTGTCCATGACCAGGCTGACATGTTCCAGAAACCCTTGCAGGTTCTCGAAATTGTCCAGTTGGTTGACCAGTTCCTTGAGGTTTTCCAGACGCCCCGGCGCTTCGGGGGTCTTGTCGTTCTGCCAATGGGCCGTGTAGCCGGATTCGTCGAGGACGATCTGTGCAAGCTCAATATGCGTATGCTCGGGCGCGCCATAGCGGATCGGCGAAACCCCATCATCGATAACCGTGTCATCATCGACCTCAATCCGAGGCCCGCGTGTCATCGCATTCCACCGGACCAACCCGTCGATCAACTCGCGCAGGGCTTTGCCGCCCTTGCCCTTGATCAGCCCGTTGTCGACTGCGATCCGCGCACCCTCGACCAGAGACACGCCGTTCTCGCGCGCCACAATCTGAATGGTCTGCTGCGCCTTATCGCCCAATCCGCGTTTTGGCGTATTCACGATCCGCTCGAAGGCCAGATCATCCTCGGGGCTGGTCACCAGCCGGAAATAGGCCATGGCATCGCGGATCTCCATCCGCTCGTAGAAACGCGGGCCGCCGATCACCTTGTAGGGCAGACCGATGGTCAGGAACCGGTCCTCGAACGCGCGCATCTGGTGCGAGGCGCGGACGAGAATCGCCATCTCATCAAGGTTCATCGGTCGGATACCGCGCGTCCCGCCCTGCATCGCGTCGATTTCCTCGCCGATCCAGCGGGCCTCTTCCTCGCCATCCCAATGGCCGATCAGGTTGACCTTGTGGCCGTCTTTGGCATCGGTCCAAAGTTCTTTACCCAAACGGCTTTCGTTCCCCCGAATGACGTTCGATGCAGCCGCCAGAATATGCGGAGTCGAGCGATAGTTCTGCTCCAGCCGCACCACATAGGCTCCGGGAAAGTCCTTTTCGAACCGCAGGATGTTGCCGACCTCGGCCCCGCGCCAGCCATAGATAGACTGGTCGTCATCGCCCACGCAGCAGATGTTCTTGTGCCCCCCGGCCAGCAGGCGCAACCACAGGTACTGGGCAACGTTGGTATCCTGATACTCATCCACAAGGATGTAGCGGAACCAGCGCTGGTATTGTTCCAGAACATCCGGGTGGGTCTGGAAAATCGTGACCATGTGCAGCAGCAGGTCGCCAAAATCCACCGCGTTCAGCTCGCGCAGGCGGGTCTGGTACTGGGCATAAAGTTCGATGCCCTTGTTGTTATAGGCCCCGGCATCCGCCGCAGGCACCTTGTCGGGCGTCAGCGCACGGTTTTTCCAATCATCGATGATCCCCGCCAGCATACGCGCGGGCCAGCGTTTGTCATCGATATTGGCGGCGCGAACCAATTGCTTGAGCAGGCGCAGCTGGTCGTCGCTGTCCAGAATGGTGAAGTTCGATTTCAGATCGACCAGTTCCGCGTGGCGGCGCAGCAGTTTGACGCAAATGGAATGGAAGGTGCCCAGCCATGGCATCCCCTCGGCGGGCTCGCCAAGCAGGCGGCCTACTCGTTCCTTCATCTCGCGCGCGGCCTTGTTGGTGAAGGTCACCGACAGTATCTCGTTCGGGCGCGCGCGCGCCGTGTTGAGCAGATGCGCAATCCGGGCCGTCAGCGCCTTGGTCTTGCCCGTCCCCGCCCCGGCCAGCATCAAAACCGGGCCGTCCAGGCGTTCGACCGCGTCACGTTGCGCCGGGTTCAGCTCATCCAGATAGGGCGAAGGGCGCACGGCCATAGCCCGCGCCGACAGGGATGCGCCTTCGAAGGCGTCCATTTCGTCAAAACTGCTCATGACCCCAAGCTACGCCGGATGAACGCCGAGGGAAAGAGTTTGTTCACGGCTTGTTCGCGGAGTTTTTTCACGTCTTTTTGCATTCAATTCTAAACAAAGATGCCGCTGCCCTGTGGGGTTGTTAACCCTCTGTCAAGTCCTCACCCGGATGCTGACCCCATTGCTGCGGGAGTGGAACAGATGGAAGCGAAGGAACTGACGGGCGGGTCGTCACGGCTGAAACTTGTGGGCGTTACCCTGATTCTGATCGCGCTGACAGCGGCAGCAGGATGGGGCATCTATGCGGCCCCTGCCCCGGTTGTGGACCGCATGTTGGAATCGGATTTGCGAAAAGACGCCATGCAGCTAAGCCGTCAGGTCGAAAGCCATCTGGACGATCTGGATGCAACGTTTCGGTACCATGAGCTGCACGAGCATGACGCGGAATTCCTGATGCTGCTGCCCGAAACCTCGGACATCTACCGGTTCAAACTGTTTGATGTGTCCGGTCAGGTGTTCTGGTCGACCCGTGCCAGCGATGTGGGGGCCGTGAATACAAAACCGTACTTCCAGTCGGTCGTCGCCGCCGGAAACATTTATTACAATCACGCGGAAAAACCTGCGGCAGAGGTTGACTCGATCGACAATGACCCAGCCGGACATGCAGGCCCAAACACCCGACATGTGGCCGAGGTTTATACACCAATCGTCAGGGACGGCGTTTTCCTTGGCGCTATCGAATATTATTCGGACATCACCAATGTCAGAACCCTGTTCATCACGCGCGTGCGCCTGTCGCTGGCGTTGCTGAGCAGTGTCGCATTGCTGGCGCTGACCACGGTCATCCTGATTGTCCACCGCACCAACCGCCGTCAGATGCGTGATCTACACAAGCGCGCCGTGAAAGAACGCGAACTGATGGGAGAGCAGCTTCGCCTGGCGCGCGAGGTGCGCCTGCTGGGCGAGTTGAACGAGTGGCTGCAATCAAGCCGCTCACTGGATGAGCTTTTCGACATGGTGGCGCGCTTCATGACCCATATCCTGCCCGAGGCCGAAGGGAGTGTGTACGTCTATTCCAACTCGCGCGATGTGCTGGACGGGTGTGCCAGCTGGAACGGTGGAACGCATAAATCTCATATCCATCCGGAAGGATGCTGGGGTTTGAGGCGCGGCCGGACTTATGAGTTCGGTGCCTCTGAGATCGATTTTGTCTGCGAACATGCCGAACCGCATGACGGGCGGCCCTATTTCTGTTTTCCCATTCTGGCCCACGGGGAAACCGTTGGTCTGTTGCATCTGCGCGCGGCTGAGGGGCGTGAGGCCTGTTTCCATAAAAGCCGCAAGCTGGCGCAGCTGTGCGCCGAACAGATCAGCATGGCAATCGCCAATGTCCGTATGCGCGATCAGCTGCATGACCAATCGGTGCGCGACCCGCTGACCGGGCTGTTCAACCGCCGCCACATGACCGAGACATTGCGCAAGGCCATCAGCCGTAGCCAGCAGACCGGCGCCGCGCTGAGCCTGATTGCCGTGGACGTCGATCACTTCAAGAAATTCAACGACACGCATGGTCATGACGCCGGAGACATGGTGTTGCGCGCGGTCGGCGCGGCGCTGGAACAGGGCTGCGACCGGGACGAGATCGCCTGCCGCATCGGCGGTGAGGAATTCATGCTGATCCTGCCCGACAACAGCCCCGAAGATGCCATGACCCGGGCCGAGCAGTTACGCCAGTCGGTCGAGGCGGTCATTGTCCGCTATGGCGAAAAGGCCCTGCCCCGTATCACAATCTCGGTCGGGGTCGCGCATTACCCCGCCCACGGCACCATGCCGCAGGATCTGATGCGTGCCGCGGATGATGCGCTATATGTCGCCAAGGACAAGGGGCGCAATCAGGTTCACGTCGCCGCCGGGGCGCTGGAGCAGGCCAGGCGCGTTCCCGCAACGGGTAAACGCCCATCGCCGGAAGCCGCTTGAAAACCTTGCCGAATCGCCCCGCAGGCCGGATCAATCCTTATGGACCTGCACAGCACCTATCCCGGCATTCCCGATCTGAAACGCCGCGCACGCCGTCGGCTGCCGCACTTCGTGTGGGAATATATCGACAGTGGCACCGGGATTGAAACGACGCGGCATCGCAATCGAAAGGCGCTGGATGATGTCCGTCTGAGCCCCTCGATCCTGCATGGGGACCTTGAATTCGATACGTCGGTGAAAATCCCGGGTGGCACCTGTCCTTTGCCCTTCGGCATTGCGCCGATCGGGATGTCCGGGCTTGTCTGGCCTGATGCAGAGCGGTTGCTGGCACAGGCCGCCGCCAAGGCAGGCATTCCCTATTCGCTATCGACGGTGGCCAGTCAGAGCCCCGAAGACCTGGCCCCCTATCTGGGCGAGAACGCGTGGTTCCAGCTGTACCCGCCAAGGGACCCAGAAATTCGCATGGACATGCTGAACCGGGCGCGCGGGGCCGGATTTCGAACTCTGGTTCTGACCGCTGACGTCCCTGTCGCCTCGCGCAGGGAGCGGCAGACGCGCTCGGGCCTGCGGCAGCCGCCGAAACTGACACCGCGCCTGCTGGTACAGATCGCTCAAAGACCCTCCTGGGCTTTGGGTATGCTGCGCAGCGGTGTTCCGCATATGCGCACGCTGGACAAATATATTGATGACCCTGGTGATCTGCCGCCGACGGCCCATGTCGGATACCTGCTGCGAACCTCGCCGGATCTGGATTACGTCAAATGGCTGCGCGATCATTGGGAAGGGCCGTTTGTCGTGAAAGGCATCCTGCGCCCCGAGGACACGGACAGGCTGGAACAGGTGGGTGTGGACGCCCTGTGGGTGTCGAATCACGGGGGCCGACAGTTCGACGCGGCCCCGGCCAGCATCGAGGTTCTTCCCGCAATCCGGAGCGCGACCCGCCTGCCGCTGATTTTCGACAGCGGTGTCGAAGGCGGGTTGGATATCCTGCGTGCGCTGTCGCTGGGCGCGGACTTTGTCATGCTGGGGCGTGCTTTTTTGTACGGTCTTGCGGCACTTGGCGCTAAAGGCCCTGCGCATGTGATCGATATCCTGAGGCAGGATCTGCACGCGAATATGGGTCAGATGGGACTGACCGATCTATGTCAGTTTGAGACGAAACGCTAAATTATTGATGCTGCAACGCGGCATCCCTATAAGTGTGCCGAGGCCAAAGGGCGTTTGCGAGCGATAACATGCCGGTTCTACCCAGAAGAACGGATGTACCTGTGCGTATTCTCCGCCCAATAAGACGCCCAAACACCAAAGACCGGGACCTGATATGACAGACTTCAACAAGATCCTGATCGCCAATCGCGGCGAGATTGCCATCCGCGTCATGCGCGCAGCAAACGAGATGGGCAAACGCACCGTCGCTGTTTACGCTGAAGAAGACAAACTGGGCCTGCACCGGTTCAAGGCGGATGAGGCCTATCAGATTGGCGAGGGCATGGGTCCGGTCGCGGCGTATCTGTCGATTGACGAGATCATCCGCGTGGCCAAGCATTGCGGCGCGGATGCGATCCATCCGGGCTATGGCCTGCTGTCCGAAAACCCCGATTTCGTGGATGCCTGTGTCAAGAACGGCATCACCTTCATCGGCCCCCGGGCCGAGACCATGCGCGCATTGGGCGACAAGGCCAGCGCGCGGCGCGTGGCCATCGCGGCCGGTGTGCCTGTCATTCCAGCCACCGAGGTCCTGGGTGATGACATGGACGCGATCCGCAAGGAGGCCGCCGAGATCGGATACCCGCTGATGCTCAAGGCGTCCTGGGGTGGCGGCGGGCGCGGGATGCGCCCGATCCAATCGGAGGATGAACTGGAAGAAAAGGTTCTGGAAGGCCGCCGCGAGGCTGAGGCCGCCTTTGGCAATGGCGAAGGCTATCTGGAAAAGATGATCACCCGTGCCCGCCATGTCGAGGTGCAGATTCTGGGCGACAAGCATGGTGAGATCTATCACCTTTATGAACGCGACTGTTCGGTCCAGCGCCGGAACCAGAAGGTCGTCGAACGCGCCCCTGCCCCTTACCTGAGCGAAGAACAGCGCGCCGAGATTTGCGAACTGGGCCGTAAGATCTGCGCCCATGTGAATTACGAATGCGCAGGCACTGTCGAGTTCCTAATGGATATGGAGACCGGCAAATTCTATTTCATCGAGGTGAACCCCCGCGTACAGGTCGAACACACGGTCACCGAAGAAGTCACCGGGATCGACATCGTTCAGGCGCAGATCCTGATCGCCGAGGGCAAAACGCTGGCCGAGGCCACCGGCGCCGCCAGTCAGGCCGAGGTGCATCTGAACGGTCACGCGCTGCAGACACGGATCACCACAGAAGACCCGCAGAACAATTTCATCCCCGACTATGGCCGGATCACCGCTTATCGCTCGGCCACGGGCATGGGCATTCGTCTGGATGGCGGAACCGCGTATGCGGGCGGTGTCATTACGCGGTATTACGACTCGCTGCTGACAAAGGTCACTGCCTGGGCGCCGACACCCGAGAAGGCGATCAGCCGGATGGACCGCGCCCTGCGCGAGTTCCGTATTCGCGGCGTCAGCACCAATATCGATTTCGTCATCAACCTGCTGAAGCACCCGACCTTCCTGTCGAATGAATACACCACTAAGTTCATCGACACAACGCCGGATCTGTTTGCCTTCAAGCGCCGCCGCGACCGGGGCACCAAAGTTCTGACCTATATCGCCGATATCACTGTCAATGGGCATCCCGAAACCAAGGGCCGCCCAGAACCTCGTGCCGACCTGAAAGTCGCCAAGCCCCCCGCGCCGAAGGCCGAGCCGCGGATGGGCACGCGCAACCTGCTGGAGCAGAAAGGCCCGCAGGCCGTGGCGGACTGGATGAAAGCGCAGCGGCAGCTGCTGATCACCGACACCACTATGCGCGACGGACACCAGTCGCTGCTGGCGACCCGGATGCGGTCGATCGACATGATCAAGGTGGCGCCAACCTATGCCGCGAACCTGCCGCAGCTGTTCTCGGTCGAGTGCTGGGGTGGTGCGACCTTCGACGTGGCCTACCGCTTCCTGCAGGAATGCCCATGGCAGCGTCTGCGCGACCTGCGTGAGGCAATGCCGAACCTGATGACGCAGATGCTGCTGCGGGGTGCGAACGGGGTTGGTTACACCAATTACCCCGACAACGTGGTGCAGGAATTCGTGCGCCAGGCATCGAAAAACATTGATGTCTTCCGCGTCTTCGACTCGCTGAACTGGGTCGAGAACATGCGTGTTGCGATGGATGCTGTTATCGACAACGGCAAGATCTGCGAGGGCACCGTTTGTTATACCGGCGATATTCTGGATCCTGATCGCGCCAAATATAACCTGAAATACTATGTCGGCATGGCCAAGGAACTGCGCGACGCAGGCGCGCATATTCTGGGTCTGAAGGATATGGCGGGCCTGCTGAAACCAGCCTCGGCCAAGATTCTGATCCGGGCTCTGAAGGAAGAGGTTGGGTTGCCGATCCACTTCCACACCCATGACACGGCCGGCATCGCCAGCGCCACCATCCTTGCCGCCTCTGAGGCGGGTGTGGACGCGGTGGATTGCGCAATGGACAGCTTCAGCGGCAACACCTCCCAGGCGACGCTGGGCACCGTGGTCGAGGCCCTGCGCCACACCGACCGCGACACCGGGCTGGACATCAAGGCGATCCGCGAGATCAGCGATTACTTCGAGGCCGTGCGCGGTCAATATGCGGCCTTCGAATCGAGCCTGCAGGCCCCGGCGTCCGAGGTGTATCTGCACGAGATGCCGGGCGGTCAGTTCACCAACCTCAAGGCGCAGGCGCGCAGTCTGGGTCTGGAAGAGCGCTGGCACGAGGTCGCGCAGATGTACGCCGATGTGAACCAGATGTTCGGCGATATCGTAAAGGTAACGCCGTCGTCGAAAGTTGTTGGCGACATGGCCCTGATGATGGTCAGTCAGGGCCTGACCCGCGAGCAGGTCGAGGATCCGGCGACAGATGTGGCCTTCCCCGACTCGGTCGTCGACATGATGCGCGGCAATCTGGGTCAGCCTCCGGGCGGCTTCCCGAACACCATCATCAAGAAGGTGCTGAAGGACGAGGCCCCCAACACCCAGCGCCCCGGCAAGGACGTGCCTGCCGTCGATCTTGAGGCCACCCGCGCCGAGCTATCCAAGCAGCTTGAGGGCAAAGAGGTCGATGACGAGGATCTGAACGGGTACCTGATGTATCCCAAGGTGTTTCTGGATTACATGGGCCGTCACCGGATTTACGGCCCGGTCCGCACCCTGCCCACGCGCACCTTCTTTTACGGTATGGAGCCCGGCGAAGAGATCACGGCCGAAATCGACCCCGGCAAGACGCTGGAAATCCGGTGTCAGGCTATCGGCGAGACGGATGAAAAAGGCGAGGTCAAAGTGTTCTTCGAACTCAACGGCCAGCCGCGTGTGATCCGGGTGCCGAACCGGATGGTCACATCAACCACTCAGGCGCGCCCCAAGGCCGAGGTCGGCAACCCCGATCATGTCGGTGCGCCGATGCCGGGTGTTGTGGCCACTGTTGCCGTGACCGCGGGCCAGCAGGTCAAGGAAGGCGACATGCTGCTGACCATCGAGGCGATGAAGATGGAAACCGGCATCCATGCCGAGCGTGATGCGACCGTCAAAGCCGTGCATATCCAGCCCGGCGGCCAGATTGACGCAAAGGACCTTCTGATCGAACTGGAATAAGACGGAAAACAACCTAATGTTCATCGGGCCGTGTGGGAGACCGCACGGCCTTTTTCTATGATTGAGCGGAGACCCATTATGCTTGCAATCACCCCGATCTATGCGGCCCTGATCGCAATTCTCTACGTCACACTCAGCGTCAAAGTGATCCTGCAACGACGCAGCGACAAAATCTCGGTCGGAGACGGCGGCGGCAAGCTGATGATCAAGGCGATACGGACACACGCGAACTGCGCCGAATACGCCCCGATTTCCCTGCTGCTGATTGCTATGGTCGAGTTGCAGGGCGCGGCCGGGGTTTTGGTCCATCTGCTGGGGCTGATGTTGCTGGCGGGGCGTCTTTTGCATGCGTACGGATTTGGACGGACGCCACAGATCGTCATCCTGCGGCAGGCCGGCATGAGCCTGACATTCCTCGCCATTCTGGGTGCGGCCTTGGCAAACCTGATTCTGGCGCTTTAGGCCGTCTGGCGGGTGTTACCCTGCCAGAACGGTTGTTTCGATCTGCGGTGCGCCCAGCAGAACCGGTGTGAACCGGTCATGTTCATGCCGGTCCGGTTTCAGGATGGTAGCGCCGATCAGAATCATCGCGGCAAGCATCACGATCTTCAGGTCTGCAACGGATATCATGACGGCACCTCCTGCCTGTGTTTTGTTGATTTGAGTTACGGGTTGAACGGGTCACGGGCCGGATTCCGTCGAAAAGATTTTTCCCGCTTTTTGTGTTTTTCCGCTTGCAGCCCCGCGTGGGAATTTATACATCCCTCCTCACTCAACGGCGCGGGCGTAGCTCAGGGGTAGAGCATAACCTTGCCAAGGTTAGGGTCGGGCGTTCGAATCGCCTCGCCCGCTCCATTGAGAGGTCTTCGGACCATATATGTATCTGATGCGGGCGTAGCTCAGGGGTAGAGCATAACCTTGCCAAGGTTAGGGTCGGGCGTTCGAATCGCCTCGCCCGCTCCAGATACCAAGTTTTCCCAAACATATGGTTCTTTCGTTGGCATTGCGCCATTGTGGCTATGGTTTCAATCACGCACGGGAAATGCTTATGTCCGACTATGTCATTCGCCCCCTGACTGCGGATGAAATGCAGACCGCTGTCGACTGGGCAGGCCAAGAGGGCTGGAACCCCGGCCACCACGACGCCGCCTGTTTCTACGGCACCGACCCCAACGGGTTTCTGGGCGGGTTTCTGGACGATGAGATGATCGCATCAGTGTCTGTGGTGGACTATGGTGATGCGTTTTCGTTTCTGGGATTTTATATTGTACGTCCGGAATTTCGGGGGTCGGGTTACGGGCTGAAAATCTGGCATCAGGCTTTGGCGCAACGAACCGGGCGCAATATCGGGCTCGACGGGGTCGTTGATCAGCAACACAATTACCGCAAGTCTGGTTTCACCTTTGCCTATAACAATTACCGCTTCACCGGCACTGTCAGAGGCATTCTCGACACTCTAGGGCAGAGCGATGACGCATCAATCAGCCCGCTCAGTCAGCCATCGCCGGAGCTGTTCGCCTATGACCGGCAACTCTTCCCTGCGCAGCGCGACGCGTTTCTAACAGGTTGGCTGAGTGCGCCGAATCATATCTCACGGGTGTGTACAGTGGAGGAGCAGATCAGGGGATATGCCACCTTGAGACCGTGTAAGACAGGGTACAAGATCGGGCCGCTTTTCGCAGATGACGCCGGTGTCGCACGGGGCCTGCTTGCCAGTCTTTTGACTGCCGTATCAGCAACAGCCAGCGACCAAGCGGTTTTCATCGACATGCCACAGCCCAACGCGGCTGCTTTTGCTTTGGCGGATGCGCTGGGTCTTACGAAAGTGTTCGAAACCGCCCGGATGTATTCCGGCGATCAGCCGGATATCGACCTGTCCCGCATCTATGGCGTGACCACCTTTGAACTGGGTTAAAACGCCTTGAACGTCATCGTCGTCAGCGAGCGTTCGATATTGGGAATCACCAGCAGGTGTTCGTTGATGAAATGGCCCACATCCTCGGTTTCGGGGATGTAGAGCTTGAGCATCAGATCAAACTCACCGCTGGTAGAATAAAGCTCTGAGTGTATTTCGCGCAGGGCGATTTCCTCGGCGACCTTGTAGGTGGTGCCGGGTTTGCAGCGGATCTGGATGAATACGCAGGTGGACATGGCTTGGCCCTGTTGGTTCATGTTGTCTGCAAGCTGACATGGTGCCGGGCCGGGTGCAATCCCTTGCAACAGTTTGCAGCGATTGCAACGCATGGTCTGGATCAACCCACCCCACCCCGTCTATAAGCGCGCCTGTAGCAAAAGGAATTTGCCCATGCGCACCGCTTCGATCAGCCGCAAGACTGCCGAAACCGAAATTTCGGTCTCGGTCAATCTGGATGGCACCGGTACATATGACAATCAGACCGGCGTCGGGTTCTTTGACCATATGCTGGACCAGCTGGCGCGCCACTCGTTGATCGATATGACAATCCGCGCCAAGGGCGACTATCACATCGACGATCACCACACGGTCGAGGATACCGGCATCGCGCTGGGTCAGGCTTTGACACAGGCCCTGGGCGACAAGAAGGGTATCCGGCGCTATGGCGAATGCCATCTGCCGATGGATGACGCGCAAGTGCGCTGTGCGCTGGACCTGTCGGGCCGCCCGTTCCTGATCTGGAATGTCGATCTGCCGAAGCAAAAGATCGGTACGTTCGACACAGAACTGGTGCGCGAGTTTTTTCAGGCGCTCAGCACCCATGGCGGCATCACCCTGCATATCGACCAGTTGCACGGCTTCAACAGTCACCACATCGCCGAGGCCGCGTTCAAGGCCGTTGCACGCGCGTTGAGGGATGCGGTTGAGACCGATCCGCGCAAAGCGGATGCGATTCCGTCGACCAAGGGCGCGTTGTAAATGCTCACAGCCATAATTGATTACGAAAGCGGCAATCTGCATTCAGCGGAAAAGGCGTTTCAGCGCATGGCGCAAGAGGTCGGCGCAGGTGACGTTGTTGTCACCTCGGACGCGGATGTAGTTGCGCGTGCGGACCGACTGGTTCTGCCCGGTGATGGTGCCTTCCCGGCCTGTGCTGCCGAGCTGCGCGGCCACAAGGGTATTTATGACGCGATGGTCGAAGCGGTCGAACAGAAGGGCCGCCCTTTTCTGGGCATCTGCGTTGGCATGCAACTGATGGCAACCAAAGGCCATGAATACACCGAGACCGATGGTCTGGGCTGGGTGGCAGGCGATGTTGTTCGAATCGAACCGTCAGATGCCGCTTTGAAAGTGCCGCATATGGGCTGGAACGATCTGGTTCTGGAAAGCGATCACCCGATCTTTGCCGGGGTGAAATCAGGCGATCACACCTATTTCGTCCATTCCTACCATTTTCGCGTGTCCGACCCGGCGCAGCGATTGGCTTATGTGGAATACGGGCAGGACGTCACGGCCGTGATTGGCCGCGACACGATGGTTGGGATGCAGTTTCACCCCGAGAAAAGCCAGGATGTTGGCCTGCGTATGCTGGGCAACTTCCTGACCTGGAAGCCCTGAGGCTTACTGAACCCGCGTCCAGGTTTGCCCGCGGCAGATCAGGCCGCCCGCCACACAGCCCTTGACGGTCAGCGCATTCTGGCCGTCCAGAGACATTTTCGAGTTGTAGGTTTTGTCGCGGTCGGGGGCCCAGATCTTACCGCTGTCATAGCTGCCGCCCCCTTCGGGGACCATGTCCCAGATGATCTTTTTGCCAAGGTTCTCATATTCCAGCTGCTGGTTGCCATCGGCGTCGAACGCGCTGTCGATGGTGCCGCAGATCGCACTGCCGCATTCGGAAATCGTCACATGCAGATAGCCACCCGTGTCGCCCGGCGCGGTTTTCCACAGGCCGTCAACCGGATCGTCGGCAAAAGCAGCTGTAGCAAGCAGCATCAGGCCCGCTGAAAGAGTAAAAGTCTTCATGATTTTCTCCCTGTTTTGTGGGCAGTCTGACCCGCTATTGTGCGGCGGGCAAGAATGACCCAGCGTCGCGTTGCATCCCCTGCCCTGCTTGTGCGATATCCCGCGCGTGTAACAGTGATATAGGGCCGCCCGACATGATCCTCTACCCCGCCATCGACCTCAAAGACGGCAATGCCGTACGCCTGCTGCGTGGTGAAATGGACAAGGCCACCGTGTTCAACGAAGACCCGGCCGCTCAGGCCCGTGCCTTTGTCGAGGCGGGGTGCGAATGGTTGCATCTGGTCGACCTGAACGGCGCATTCGCAGGCGAGCCGGTCAACGCAGCACCGGTTGAGGCAATTCTGAAAGCGTGCAAGGTGCCCGCGCAACTGGGTGGCGGCATCCGCGACATGGCCACGATCGAAACATGGATCGAGAAGGGGCTTGCGCGGGTCATCTTGGGCACTGTCGCTGTCGAAAACCCCGGTCTGGTGCGCGAAGCAGCCAAAGCCTTTCCCGGCAAGGTCGCTGTCGGCATCGACGCACGCAACGGCATGGTGGCCACCAAAGGCTGGGCCGAAGAGACCAATGTTCAGGTTACCGATCTGGCCCGTAGTTTCGAAGACGCGGGCGTGGCCGCAATCATCTACACTGACATCAACCGAGACGGTGCCATGCAGGGCCCGAACATCGAAGCGACCGCAGCCCTGGCACAGGCCGTTTCCATCCCTGTGATCGCCTCGGGCGGTGTCAGTTCGCTGGACGACCTGATCGCCCTTCGCGATTGCGGCGTTGCGCTGAACGGCGCGATTTCAGGCCGGGCGCTTTATGATGGCGCGATAGACCTGGCCGAGGCCATCCGCGCCCTGTCGTGATCGGTTATTGCGCGGCTGCGGCGGTCAGCTTGGCCAGTGCACCGCGCATCTTTTCGATGACCGGTGATTTGTCGACATCGTTCAGGTCGTCCAATGTCTCTTTCGGGTCTTCATAGATCAGCCAGACCTGGCCATTGGAGTCTTCGTACGCCTGCACCTTGAGAGGCAGAAACAGCCCGGCGCGCGGGTCGATCTGCATGGCTGGCGTACCCAGCGCCGGGTTGCCGAAGATCAGCACCTGATTGGCAGGAATGGACGTACCGATCTTTTCCGCCCCGGCCGCGTGGTCGATGCGGGCAAACACGGTTGCACCTGCATTTCCGACGGCGGCTTCCAGCGCGTCCAGCGCCTCGGCCACGGATTTGTCGGTTTGAACCTTGATCAGATCATCTGCCATTGCGGTCAGCGCGCCTCCGATTGAAAAAACACAAGCCAGTATCAGTCTACGCATATCGATATTCCTTCTGTGAAATTCACCCCAGTTTTCACAGAATTGAGACCTCTCACAATCACAAGTCTGGCATCGGCAGGGCTTTGCCGCTAGAGGTGCGCCCATAAAGGATATCCTATGCTGAAAACCCGGATCATTCCCTGCCTTGATGTTGCCGATGGCCGAGTGGTCAAAGGCGTGAATTTCGTGGGACTGCGCGATGCAGGCGACCCGGTGGAATCGGCCAAGGCCTATGATGCTGCCGGAGCGGACGAGATCTGCTTTCTCGACATTCACGCGACCCACGAGAATCGCGGCACCATGTTCGATGTGGTGCAGCGTACGGCGGAACAGTGTTTCGTGCCGCTGACCGTGGGCGGTGGGGTGCGAACAAAAGACGATGTGCGCGCCTTGCTGCTGGCGGGGGCGGACAAGGTCAGCTTCAACTCGGCCGCGGTTGCCAATCCGGATGTGATTGCCGAAGCGGCAGATCAGTTCGGCAGTCAGTGCATTGTCTGCGCCATCGACGCCAAGACCGTCAGCCCCGGCAAGTGGGAGATCTTTACCCATGGTGGGCGCAAACCCACCGGCATTGATGCGGTCGCCTTTGCAAGAACCGTGGTCTCCAAGGGGGCCGGTGAAATCCTGCTGACCTCGATGGACCGCGACGGCACCAAATCCGGGTTCAACCTGCCGCTGACCCGCGCCATTTCCGACGCGGTGGATGTGCCCGTGATCGCCTCAGGCGGTGTTGGCACTCTGGACCATCTGGTCGAGGGCGTCACCAAGGGCGGTGCAAGCGCCGTATTGGCGGCATCGATTTTCCATTTCGGCGAATACACCATCCGCGAGGCCAAGGAACATATGGCCGCCGCTGGCATCCCCATGAGGCTGACATGAGCATCTTGCACGATCTGGCCGCCACGATCGAGGCACGCAAGGGGGCTGATCCCGAAAGCAGCTGGACGGCCAAGCTGCTTGCGAAAGGCCCTGAGAAATGCGCCGAGAAATTCGGTGAAGAGGCCATAGAGGCCATCATCGAAGCCGTAAAAGGGGATCAGGTTAAGCTGACCTCGGAAGCGGCGGACGTGTTGTATCACCTTTTGGTCATGCTGGCCGCGCGGGACGTGGCGCTGGATGATGTCCTGGCCGAGCTGGATCGCCGTCAGGGCACCAGTGGTATCGCCGAAAAAGCTGCCCGCCCCAAAGGGTAAGGTCCGGGTTCCGCACCGACGCCCGGGCAGTTATACTCGGATGCCAGACTGAGAGGGCGAAGGCGCGATATGGTCCGAATTTTGATGCTTGTGGCAACCGTTGCCATCGTCGCGGGGTGTTCCGCGCCGCCGCCTTCGACTGGGGATGAGGTGCAACGGCTCGCCTCGGAGATTCAGGGCCTTGGCCCGGATATCGACCCAGAGGAGGCCCGGCGCGCGGCGGGAATTGCCTACGCCTATACCGCTCAGCTGGTCGAGGAATACCAGATCACGGACCCGCCCCTGATCCATAACATGAAGGTCAACAAAGGCCTGCGCCCGCGTGGGCTGTGCTGGCACTGGGCCGAGGATATCGAACGGCGGCTGAAACAGGAAAACTTCCGGACGCTGGAGCTGCACCGTGCCATAGCAAACGCGGACAACCCGACGCGGATCGACCACAGCACCGCAATCATCAGCCGTAAAGGCGCGACGCTGTATGACGGTGTCGTACTGGACCCGTGGCGTTATGGCGGCGTGTTGTTCTGGTCTCCGCTGGTCGAGGATACCCGGTATGACTGGGTCCCGCGCGACGTGGTGCTGGAAAAGCGGCGGAAGGAACAGGTGGCGCGGCTGAAACCTTACGTCCCCGCCAAACCCTAAAGCTTGGACGAAATGATCCCGGTCGAAAATCCGCCCATGCGCAATTCGCCAAACAGGCGCTGATATTCGATCTTGGGGCAGCGGTTCATCACCACATCCACGCCACGGGCCTGGGCCTTTGCCGCCGCTTCAGGGTGTTCCACGCCAATCTGCATCCAGATCGTACCAAGCGACGGGAAAGCGTCCAGCGCCTCATCCACAATGGGTGGCACAGCCTCGGACCGCCGGAAAATATCCACCATGTCCACAGGCTCGGAGATCTCTGACAGGTTGCCGCGAACCGTCTGACCAAACAGGTCTTTGCCCGCGTGGCCCGGATTGACGGGAATCACCTTGAAGCCTTTCAGCGACAAATAGCGCGCCACGTAATAGCTGGGTCGCACCGGGTTCATGGAAACACCGACAACGGCCACCGTCTTGGTGCGTTGCAAAATGGCCTTGAGGTACTGATCGGAATAGTCTGGCATGCCCTATCCTTAACAGGGTTCCAAAAAGAAAAAAGCGCCCAAGAATGCTTGGGCGCCAGTTGTTGGAACGAGGGACAGTGAAATGACCCGCGGCAGTTCCGTTCCGCGGTCACTGTGACATTTAAGCATGACTTGATTAAAAAAAAGAGGGCGGGCGTATTTTTGTGATGACTTTTCACAATTTTCTGAAGGTTGCCTACTTTCCGTAGAGAATTGCGGGCCAGTTTTCCTCTGCCATCGCAATGTAACCTGCCCGATCCTGCTGCCAGATTTCCTCGACCTCGGGCGAATGCGTCAGATAAAGGCGCCCGTCGACCACCTGCCACGCTTTGGGATCCGTGCTTTTCAGCACGCCCATCGCCATCCCGTACGAGCAATAGCCACCGAACTGCGGCGCAAAAGCGCGCGGATTGCCTTCGAAGAGCTCACGATTTGCTTGCGATTTGAAATGCCACCGGGCACCCTTCCACATGACCGCATTTTCGGGCACCCCTTTTAAGGGCGCGTCGCTGTCAAAAAAGGACACAGGATCATACCCTGCCAACGCCACACCGTCAGTGGCGTAATACACGGGGTTGTCCTGCGCTAATACGGCAGGGGCAAGCAACACAGTGCTCAGCGAGCAAAGAAGAGTACGTCGGTTCAGCATCGTCATATGGGAATCTGCACATTCAAGACCATCAAGATGCAACTTTTCGCGTTTTTCGGAACCCCTGTTGACGCGGATGTGAACGAGTGTTCGCCAGTTGAAACTTAGTCAAAGATGTCTTCGATCACGTCCCATGCTTCGTCGAACACGCGCGCAAGCATGGTCTTCTTCCTCTTTTTGCGCTTTGCTTTCCGAGGGGCAGCATGAGACACAGCTACGCGCAGCGGTTCGGGTTTGTGTACTTTCCGCGCGGGCAGCATCTTCAGGTTGTGCAGCGGCGCTCCGCAGCTGGAGCAGCTCAGCTCGTGCCGTTCCTTGCCTTTCAGGATCAAGGCAGCCCGGGTGCCGCAATAGCAGCAGGTCGCGATTTTGGCAGGACCGGGAATGACGCTCTCCTTTGCTCAGGGTCGCGATGCATATAAGGCGATTGCCGCAGCATTTGAGACGTTCAGCGAACCAAATCCCCCGGCTGCGTCAATTTTAACCAACTGATCCACGGTTTCCTTTGTCTTCTGCCGCAGGCCCGGACCCTCCGCGCCCAGCACAAGCGCGACAGGGCGGTCACGGCCATCGCTTAGCGCACCTTCGATTGTCATGTCGGCTTCTCCGTCCAGCCCAAGGACCAGAAAGCCCATGCCCTGAAGCTCGACAATCGCGTCCGCAAGGTTGCGCACCCGCAGATAAGGCTGCCGCTCAAGCGCACCGCTGGCGGTTTTTGCCAGTGCCCCGGTCTCGGGCGCGGAATGGTGGCGTGTGCCGATCACAGCACTGGCCCCCAGAACTTCGGCCGAGCGCAGAATCGCCCCGACATTGTGCGGGTCGGTGACCCGGTCCAGCAGAATGACGCGAGGGTTTTCGCGACCGATGCAGTTATCTGCCAGACTGCCCCATTCCAACGGCTTGACCTCCAGCGCTGCGCCCTGATGCACGGATCCAGCATCGATGGGCGCAGAAAACTTGCGCGGGTCGACCATCTCGGCCTCGATCCCCGCAAATTCAATAGCTTCCGCCAGTTTGTCACACGCATTCCGCGTCACCATCAGGCGTAGTTTTTGCCGTTTAGGGTTCATCAGCGCATCGCGAACCGCGTGCAGGCCAAACAGCCAGACTGTTTCCGCAGCAGCTGCTTTGCGCGCCTGTTCCTTTTCGACGACCCATTTGGGTTTCTTCATTTTACGGGCCTCCGGGCCGGGAATTCGGTTTCCTGCGCCAAAGGGAAATTTTCCTGTTGACGCTCCTTTGGTGCGCTAGTAATCACGCCTCCACGTCAGGTGCAACGCCTGACAGTGGGCGACAGGCCGCAAGGTGTGGCAGGGGACTGTAACTCCCTCGCGGAGACGCACGCCTGGTTCGATTCCAGGGTCGCCCACCATCTTTCCAGCGTATTCCGAAGATGGTGAGGACGCGTGTCCCGCATTGTGTTATTGTCTGTCAGCTGTGTTATTGCTGTTGGTCTGCCGTCATTCTCAGATTCAACAGACCTGATCCGTTTTACACATCTTAAACCGGCGCTAACGCGACCGGATTGTGAACGAAAGGTGCCGCGTGGCCTTCGCCACCGCATGTCATGACGTTCAGATCAACGCGCCAGTCGATTGCGCACCTATTCCGCAGCCGGGCGCATCTGCGCTATGCGGTTGAACCAGCCTACGATGTCGTCCAAATCCGCAGGCAGCTCTTCGGCCGCACCTTCGGCGAAGGTGTTGAACTTTTCGGCGTTCAGCCCGTTCACGCCGACCAGCACCGGAATATCCAGCGCCAGTGCTTCGCCGATTACGGGGCGAAAACCGCGCCCATCGGACTCATGTTTGCCGAATTTGTTGATGATCAGCAGGTCCGGTGCGTTCGCAAGCGAGGCGGTCACATACCCCACCGCCTGTTCCAGCGCTGCCGGGTCCAGACGGCAGCCGCGCGACTGGGTGCCCAGTGATTGTGAGATTCGGATGGTTTCACCATCCGGCAACACGCGGACATCCATGTCGCACTTGCTGCTGTCGGTACATTCCGTGTTCGTTTGCACGACACCGGCCAGTTTCGCGCCAGACGCCAGCAGACGTTCAGCAACAGCGCTGAGCAGGCGATCCGTCGCGCCGCGGTCGGTGGTGGTGACATAGGCCAGATGCATCTTGGACCTCTTGTAAATCGATTGTGACGTTTCAAATAGCACGCAAGGTGCTGCCCGACCACTCCCCCAGTCAAGGCAGCGGCGACAGACCGATCACAGGTGCGTGCAGGTGAAGAAGAACCGCATAAGCGGCCAGTGCGGTTAGCCAGATCCAAGGGCGTGGCCATGGACGCGGTAAACGCAGTGAGAACCGCGCCGTATTTCGCGACAACCGGACCCATTCAAAGCCAATCTCACGCGATTTACGCCTGTCGATCAGGGCCATGCCCATAACAGAAAATCCGGCAAACAGGCCGAACAGGGTCACATGTGACAGGCTTCCATTGGCCAGAAGATGCGCCAAGGACCACAACAGCAGCGCGGCTAGGATCGGGTGGCGAGTGGTGCGCAGAATACCGGGGTGTTCGGGGTCAAAAGGCCTTTTGCCCATCCCACCAAAAGAAAACGGGTTCTGGATCGCAAGCCCGGCCACAGCCAGCCAGCACACCACAGGCATGATCAGTATTGGCACCCAGCGCAAGACTGCGAACGGCGGAATGACCTCGACATAGGGGGCGTTTGCAGCGGCGACAATCAGCCAGGCCAGCACGGCCAGCGACAGAAGTGAATAGGCCGCGAAATACCCCCGGCGCCCGAGCGTGCCGATCAGCCATCCCCGCACGGTGGGCCGTACAGGAATTGCATGGCTGAGCAGGAAAACGATGAGTGCTGCAAGAAATAGGCCCCAACCGGTCATGATATTCTCCAACGTGTTGGGGTCGGTCTAGAGTGAGAGGGCAGCGACTTCCTTGCCCGAAATCAAGTTGGGTCACAGGGGCGAATACACCGCCCCTGCCCTGTATTACAGCCCAAGCGCCGCGCGGCGTTCTTCGGCAAAGCCCTGCACGATGCGGTCGGCGATCAGTGCCAGAATCGCCATCGCGGCCCCGGCAGATATGCCCAATCCTACATCCGCCTGACCCAGCGCCAGATATATCGACTGGCCCAGACCGGTGGTCCCGATCAGTGCCGCGATGACCAGCATGGCAAAGGCGTAAAGGATGGTCTGGTTCAGCCCCAGCAGGATGGTCGGCGCCGCATAAGGCGCCCTCACATCGCGCATGATCTGCCACTCGGTCGCACCGCTTGAGATTGCGGCCTCCATCATCTCATCCGGAGTATTGACCAGCCCGTGCCGCGTGTAGCGGATCATCGGGACAATCGCATAGGCACAGATGGCCAGAAAGGCCGAGAACTCGCCAATCTGGAACACCATCAGCACCGGGATCAGGAACACGAAAAGGGGGATTGTCTGCAACATGTCACAGATCGGGCGAACCACGTTCCACACAGGCTGCCATACCGCGCTGGCAAGACCGATCAGCCCACCCGCCAAAGCGCAGGTAAACACCGCTGCACCGCTGAGATAAAGCGACAGCAGCGCCCTTTCCCACAGGCCCGAGACGAGGATGGTGCAGAGCAGCCCCACGCAGAGCGCGGCCAGACGCCAGCCCCCGGCAACCCAGCCCAGCGCGGCAGCGCCAGTCAGGACAAAGGGCCACGGCAGGTTCGCGATACCGGTTTCCAGCATTCCAATCAGAATCAGAACGACCAGCCCACCAGTCAGCCGTCCGCGCCACGCCATCAAAAGCGCAATCCCGGCACCGGCCGCAAACAGGCCAAAGCTCATGCTCGACGTCCACTGGAAACCCCATGTGAAGGGCAGCACCGCCTGATCCAGCCCGATCCGCAGCGGCAGCAGTACATAGAACAGCGAGTTGTTTTTGAGGGCGTCCAGCCACTGGCCATTGGCCTGCGTGAATGCGGTCAGGCCGCTGTCCACGGCTTCGGCCATCGGGTCCAGCAGGGTCAGCTCCGCAGGGTTTGGCAACCACGCCCAGAAGGCCGCCGTGAAGACAACAGCAAAACCCAGCATCGCCCAGACAACACGGCTGTCATAGCGTTTACGCTCGGTCGCCAAAGTGCCGCTCATCCGGTCGATCACCACCGCAAAGACCACGATAACCAGACCCGCCATCAGCGACTCGCCGAACTGCGCCTTGCGCATGGTCAGCAGAACCTCCCAGCCGATATCGTTGAACCCGCCGATGACGGCGGCGATGATAACCATCGACAGAGCAGCCATCAGGCATTGGTTCACACCGACCATGATCTGAGTGGTGGCGGCAGGGATTTCGACCTGGAACAGTTGCTGGAACCGAGTGCCGCCGGACATGATGGCCGCCTCTTTGATCTCGGGCTCCACCCGTTCCAATCCCAGCATCACATTGCGCGCCATGGGCGGTGCGGCATAGATGGCCGAAGCAATCAGACCAACAACAGGACCAAATCCAAACAGCAGCAGCAGCGGTGTCAGATAGGCAAAGGTCGGCACCGTCTGCATGATGTCCAGCACGGCCTGCACAAAGGATTTCACCTTTGGCACTTCGTTGGCGAGGATGCCGATGCCGCCCCCAATGACCAGCGCCACAGGGACAGACACGGCGACAAGCGCCAGCGTATTCATGCTTTCGGCCCAATAGCCCGAGGCCAAAACAAAGCTGAGGCCCAGAAAGCCAAGTGCGGCCATGGACAAGCCGCCCAGATACCAGCCCAACGCGGTCACGATCCCGATCAGGATGGGCCATGGCGTTTTGCCCAGCACGAAATTCGCCCAGTTCATTGGGTGGGTCATCAGGTCCGAAAACAGCCGCATTGCCGGTTTGATCAGGTTCAGAAACCAGTCCAGAAACGCGCCAACCCATTGGGTTGCAGGCAATTCCCACGCGGCGGGCCATTTGACCAGCCACGGGGCGACACCCTCGAGCGCAAGGCAAACTGCACCGACGACAACCGTTATCAGGGCGGCCTTCGCACCTGCCGTCAACTGCGCACCACGCCGTGCCGGAAGGTCGGTTATGGCGGTCATGTCTCGTCCACCTGAAGAGCTGCGGCCAGATCGGACGGATGCACCGTGCCGACGACATTACCTGCCTCATCCCGTACGGGCACGGGTTCATACAGCTCCATGCAATGCGCAAGGGCTGCGTCCAGCGTCATCGAGGTGGTGAGGCCGGGATCATCCGGGCCACATTCCGCCTCGCTCCGCATGACCGAGGCGACTTTGGCGTGCTGACCTTTGGCGACATCCTTCGAGAATTCGCGCACGTAATCATCCACCGGGCGCAACACGATATCTGTGGGCGTTCCGATCTGAACAATCTTGCCGTCGCGCATGATTGCAATGCGGTCGGCCAGCTTCAGCGCCTCTTGAATGTCATGGGTGATAAAGACGATGGATTTCTTCAGCGTCGCCTGAATGCGCAGGAATTCATCCTGCAACTGGCGGCGGATCAATGGGTCGAGGGCCGAGAACGGTTCATCCAGAAACCAGATATCGGGATTTACGGCGAGGCTGCGGGCAATGCCCACACGCTGACGTTGGCCACCTGAAAGCTGGCGCGGAAAGCTGTCTTCGCGCCCTTCCAGACCGACCAGTGAGATCACCTCCTGTGCGCGCGCCAGCCGTTCCTTCTTGCCCACACCCTGCACGCGCAGCGGATATGCCACGTTTTCGGAAACGGTCATATGCGGGAACAGGCCGAAATGCTGGAACACCATGCCCAGTTTTTTGCGGCGCAACTCGGTCAGGGCCTTCTTCGAGGCTCCGATGACATTTTCGCCGTCCACCCGAATCTCACCACCCGTGCCGGGCAGCAGCTGCGAAATGCAGCGGATCAGCGTGGATTTGCCCGAGCCTGACAGGCCCATGATGACGAAAAGCTCGCCCTCCTGAACTTCGAAATTGGCATCCTGAACGGCAGGGATCAGCCCCTGTTCCCGAAGGGCGGCGGCAGCCTTGTCTGCGTCATTCCCTGACCGAGACAGCGCGTCGGTCAGGGCTTTGTCAGCGCCGGGGCCAAACACCTGCCAGAGATTCCGGCAGGCGATGGCTGGCATGGTCGTGTCCGTCACTTACGCGGGCTCACTGGGTTGCCGCGTCAACAACCGGACGCCACTTGCCTTCGTTTTCGGCCATCCATGCGGCGACAACTTCTTCGACCTTTCCACCGTCAACGTCGATCGCGCCCATCATCGGCTGCTGGTCTTCAACCGCCAGCTGATAATTGGTCAGGATTTCAAAGGCTGCTGGCCATTTCTCTTCCATACCGCTCCAGCCAGCTTTGAAGATGCGCGAGGGCGAGAAGTCGCAGTCATTGACAGCGTTCGGGTTCGGGCCCCAGGCCGGATCACTAAAGCACGCCTCTTCACCGGCGGGCAGTTCAACGAATTGAACGTCATAGGCCGACATCGCCCAATGCGGCTGCCAGAAAGTGATCAGCAGCGGCGATTTGCGTTCGGTCGAGGCGCGCAATTCCGCGATCAGCGCCCCTTCGGACCCTGCTGGTACGGCTTTGAACGGCAATTCCAAACCGGTCATGCGATCCGCGCCCGGAGTTCCCCAGTCGGCCGGGTAATCGACAAGACGACCACCGGGCAGAGTTTCCGCCGTCGCAAAGACCTGAGCGCAATCTTTCAGCGCTTCCCATGCGGGCAGGCCCGGGCACAGATCGGCCACATGCGCCGGGTACGCGATGCCTTCCTTGGCATCCAGACCCAGATCACCGATTTCAACCACAGTGCCTTCACCGATTTTCTTGGCGTATTCATCGGAAACGTTGGAAGACCAGATTTCCAGTGTCGCGTCGATGTCGCCATCGGCCAGCGCCTGGAACTGGTTCATCATGCCAGCGGTCACATATTCGACGTTGTACCCGGCTGCCTTGAGCATCTCACCCGCCACATGCGTGGTGACGTGCTGGCCGGTCCATTCGTTGATCGCCAGTTTGATCGGTTCATCCACGGCGCCCATATCCGCCGCCTGCGCCGCGCCTGCAACGCTCAGAGCCATTAGGCTTACACTTAGTTTTTTCATGGACTTAACTCCCTGTCATATTTGTTTTGCCCATCCCGGCAAGGATTTTCCCGCCGGTCTTTCTGTCTGATGACAATGCCATGCCGCAGCATGCACAAATTTGGCTGGAAAAGAACAGTGATCCGTTTCCAAATTGTGGAAAAGATCTTTCTGCCAGATTGTTCCCCCCTCCCGGCTCCCTTTACGCATCCAACCCGGCTTGCCTTGTTCCATTTCGCTAAGACGGGACGTTGACTGACGAGTCAATCAGAAAACATTTTGCCACCTTTTGTCGAGAACTTCTTTCAAAAATCCGCATTTTTCTGCGAATCCTATTATTCGGGGGACTGCATCAAATCTGGGAGAGGTCAGATTTTTCGTTGCCAAACAAGAACAAAAGATAAACATTCAATGTCGGGCAACATCAAGGTTAGACAGATGCGAACGTTTGACGAAATCTTTGAAATCGCAGCCGCGCGCCACGGCGGTCCAGAAGCACTGGACGCAAAACTGAGCAAACCGAAAACCCCCGCGGAACTGGCAGCGATGCCTGAGGACCGCTGGCTGTCGGTCATCACGAAATGCATCTTTCAGGCCGGTTTCAACTGGAAAGTCATCGAAAACAAATGGGACGGGTTCGAAACAGCCTTTGACAGGTTCGACGTGGGGCGATGCGCGTTCATGGATGATGAGAAGTTTGACACCCTGTTGCAGGATACGCGCATCGTCAGGAATGGAACCAAGATCGCGGCTGTACGGGATAACGCTGCGTTCCTGCTTGAGCTGCGCGAGGAAGGCGGCGTGGGTAAAGTGCTGGGCGGCTGGCCATCTGATGACTACGTCAATCTTCTGGCCATGTTGGCCAAACGCGGGGCCCGACTGGGCGGCGCTTCGGCGCAATACGCGATGCGGTTTGCCGGGCGGGACAGTTTCATTCTGTCCCAGGATGTCACCGCCCGCCTGATTGCCGAAGGTGTGATCGACAAGCCTGCCACCTCGAAGAAAGCGATGGAGGCGGTTCAGAACGCCTTTAATACATGGATGGGTCAGTCCGGGCGATCATTAACGGAAATCAGCCGGGTTCTGGCCATGAGTCTGTGAAAACGGTTTGCGGAATACCCGCAGCGGAATAAGATTCAACTTATGGTTCTGCGTTTATTCTTTGCTTCTCTTTTGTTGCTGGCCGCCTGCGGTCGAGAGTTGACCGAGCAGGAGCGCGATTTTGCGGAGACCATCCAGGGGGGAACCCTGAATCTGGATCACATCCGTCTGGTCGAAGGTGCCCCGGTTACCAACGTGACGTATTTCCGCGAAGAACGCCCGCGACTGGCCTGCCGCGAGCGCATTCTGCCCCCGGTGGACCCCGGGCCGGTGACGGGCAAACCTGCCGCCGTGGCCCTGTTCAACAAAGTCTATTTTACCCGCGACTGGTATCTGGAGGACTATATGTCCGACTTTCCGGATCAGATGAACCTGCTGGCCGCGATGCTTTTGGCCCATGAGCTGACGCATGTCTGGCAATGGCAGAATCGCCGGACCACGGGTTACCACCCCCTGCGCGCTGCGGCGGAACATGGGGGCCGAAGGGATCCGTATCTGTTCGACCTCGAAACTTCTCCGGATTTTCTGACCTACGGGTTCGAACAGCAGGGCGCGATTGTCGAAGAATATGTGTGCTGTCGCGCGCTGGCCCCTCAGGCCAAGCGCACCAAAAGACTACACGACATGCTGGGTGCCCATTTTGATCTGTCACCCCTGCCGGAACAGGGGCGCGAGCGCCCGGTCCTGATCCCGTGGAGCGAAGCCAGGATCGAAGGGATTTGCAGTTAGTTCCGGGCGCGCTGCAGGGTTTCCAGATACGCCACCAGATCAACGATCGGCTGGCTGGTCAGGATCGGCTGACCTTCCGGTGTTTTCATGGATGTGTCCTGCCCGTCAAAATAAGGGCCATAGACCGGCATCGGGCTGCCATGGCTGACCAGCGGATCCCTGCCGTCGATGCGGGCGACAACGCGGGCGGTCGGGAACACCCCGCTTTCGCCGGACAATGCGGTCAGATCGGACGGCTGAACAACCAGCACGCTGGCCATCGGCCCCTGCCCGGTTGCGTCAATCCCGTGACAGGTCGCGCAGTAATGCAAATAGAGTTCCTCTCCGGTCACGGCATCCTGCGCCCAAGCAGCCTGTGCGGCAGCAGCCGAAACCCCGAGAACCAGCATACCGATCGTTGCCTTGAACATCGTATCCTCCTGTCACAATTGACATTTGCAGGGTTGCCCGACAGGCATATGGGCGCAATGATCCAGATCAACGAAACAGGTGCAGAGGGTTCGGGCAATGACACAATACGCAGCCATCATGCTGGCCGCCGGATTTGGAATTCCGATACTGGCCGCTCTTAACGCGGCCCTTGGCAAGGTCATCGGATCACCGACAACGGCAGCTGTGGTGCTGTTTGCAATTGCCCTGGCCGCCTCGGTGCTGACCATGCTGTTGTTTCCCGGTTTTGCAGCCTTGTCCAAGGTTGCGCAGGCCCCGAAACACCTGTTGTTCGCTGGCATCCTGATTGCATTCTATGTGTTGTCGATCACCCATGTCGCCCCGCATTTCGGTGTGGGAAACGCCGTGTTCTTTGTCCTGTTGGGGCAATTGATCAGTGCCGCGGCAATCGATCACTTCGGCCTGTTCGGCGCACAGGTGGCGCCACTCACCCTGATGCGGGCGAGTGGTATCGCGGTCATGGCCATCGGTGTTGCAATCACTCAACTGGCCTGAGCACGCCGCCCTCAAGCCGGACCATTCGGTCCATGCGCGCCGCCAGTTCGAGGTTGTGGGTCGCGATCAACGCCGACAATCCCTCGTCCCGCACCAGTGTCATCAGCGCATCGAACACCTGATCCGAAGTTTCAGGGTCCAGATTGCCTGTCGGTTCGTCAGCCAGCAAAACACGCGGCGCGTTGGCAAGCGCCCGGCAAAAAGCCACGCGTTGTTGTTCACCGCCCGACAGCGCCGCAGGGCGGTGGCTGGCGCGCGGGGCGACGCCCACACGGTCCAGCAGATCCAATGCCCGTGCCTGAGCAGCTTTTTCGGACGCGCCATTGGCCAGTTGCGGCAATGTGATGTTTTCCAGCGCCGTAAACTCGGGCAGCAGGTGATGGAACTGATATACGAACCCGATATCCTGCCGACGCAACGCCGTTCTGGTTCGGTCGCCCTTGCCGTTCACATTCTGCCCCCCGATTTCCACGGTTCCGTTGTCAGGCCTATCCAGCAGACCGGCGATGTGCAGAAGCGTCGATTTACCCGCCCCTGACGGCGCAACCATGGCCACAGCCTCACCCGCGCGCAGTTCGAGGTCGACCCCGCGCAGAACCTGCACCTCGCCCGGTGTGCCTTTGAGGTAGGTCTTGGTCAGACCGTTCAGTCGCAAGGTGACATCATTCATAGCGCAGCGCCTCGACCGGGTTCAGCCGCGCCGCGCGGCGGGCGGGGAAATAGGTGACGATGAAAGACAGGCCAAGCGACAGGCCCGTCGCCTTGAGCACATCGCTCAGATGCAGTTCGGCCGGCAGGGCGTAGATGCCACGGATCGACGGATCCCACACGCCACCGCCCATCACGTAGTTTACGAATGAGAAAATCGGATCAATGTAGATTGCAAAGAGGCATCCCAGGATAACCCCCATTGCAGTGCCGATCAGGCCGGTGAACGCACCGCAGATGAAAAAGACACGCAGAACCGATCCTTCGCTCAGGCCAATCGTGCGCAGGATACCGATATCGCGCCCTTTGTTCTTGACCAGCATGATCAGGCCCGAAACGATGTTCATCGCAGCAATCAGAACGAGGATCGACAGGATGATGAACATCACATTATCCTCAACCTCGAGCGCGCGCAGAAAGCCGCCGGATGCGTCCTGCCATGTCCAGATCTGGCTGCGCTCGCCCGACGCCTCAAGAATGGGAATCAGGATCGGGCCAAGATCTTCGGGCTTGTCCACCATCACTTCTATCTCATCCGCCACACCTTCACGGTTGAAAAAGCCCTGCGCCTGCGAAAACGGCATGTAGACGCGGGTGCGGTCGATGTCATAGCGACCGGCCGAAAACACATAGACAACGCGATAGGCATTCACGCGCGGCGACGTGCCAAAGGCGGTTTTGACCCCGTTGGGCGAGGTCAGTTTGACCACATCCCCGACAGTGGCCCCGATGCTGCGGGCCACACCCGATCCAATGGCGATGACATCCTCGCCTGTCTGGAACTCTGACAGGTCCCCCGCCGCCTGTTCCGCCTGCGCGATACCCGGCAGGTCGAGCAGATCGTCGGGTCGGATGCCAAACACCTCGACCCCGCTGCTGCTGTCACGATTGGTGATCAGCACCTGCCCCTTCACCAGCGGTGCGGCACGCTCAACTCCGGGCACCTGCGCTATGCGTTCGGTGCGTTCCTTGTAGTCGGCAATCGTCCGATCCACCCGGCCCTGCGCGTCAAATTCGCCCGAGGAATAGACCGTCACATGCGCATTGGCGCCCAGGATGGTGCCGACGAATTCAGAGCGAAAACCTGAACGAACAGCCAGCGTAGCGATCAGGGCAAACACGGCAAGTGTGATCCCGATCAGTGATATCCATGTCATCACGCTGACACCGCCTTCGGCCCTGCGCGCGCGCAGATATCGCCAGGCGATTTTCCATTCAAAAGGGGCAAAGGGCGGGGGTGTCTTGGCCATGCCTGCTCCGGGGCTTTCTTGTTTGCGGCGACCCTTTCGGCATTTCGCCCAATGGTCAAGCCGGTTGTCACTCTGAACTGGCTCCTCAGCCTGAATGAGCCGAATCGTTGCAGGACATGACCAAAATACACGTGCAAAACAGGTGTCTTCTAATTCGGGCGCTACACCATGAGTTGTGAAGCGCATCACAGACAGAAGGTGATTGTTTCAGGTATGACGTTAATCATCGCACATCGTGAGCCACTGAATCGTAAAGGCAACAATAAGTGCGAAATTTTATTACTCTTTTTGATTATTTTCAGAAACTTTGCCACCCTAACCATGGGGGAACACATTTAAAGAGCGGGGGTCGCTCAATGAATTTACGAATTTCAACCAATGGCGCGGGTGCAATTTCGACCCGTCAGGCTTCAACAGATTTGGATTGTGAAACCGCAGCCTTGCTGCGCGCGGCCATCCGGCCGATCTTTGTCACCGCAGCAAGCTGGGGCAATCTGGCAGACATCCTGAAAGACAAAGGATATCGTCTGGTGTTCCGGCAGGGTCGTTTGTGTATCACGGATCGGGCAACCGATGCGCGGATTTGCGGATTGCGCTTTCTGGATATCGAGTTTCGCGAACTGATCAGCCGCCTTGGCCGCCCGATTGTTGTGGCCACAGGTGACGGAGCCAACGGAGACGTCCTGGCCGAGCGCCCGACGTCGGATCAAAACTGAGAACCGACCGACTGACGCCGTCGGCCTTCAGATAGCTTGGGAAGGGCCGCCAGGTCTGAGCCTCCGGCACCCCTTCCGGATCACGGGGCGTGTTTCAACGCCCGCTTCATGCAGCAACTGATGGTCGCTCAGGCGATCTGCTGGTAAATCTCAGCAACTTTGGTGACGGCCGCTTCGGGGCTTAGTTCCTCGCTTTCGCCAGTGCGGCGGCAGGTCAGTTCAACCACACCATTCTTCAGACCGCGCGGGCCAACCGTGATGCGCCAGGGCAGACCGATCAGGTCCATCGTGGCGAATTTGCCGCCCGCGCGTTCGTTGCGGTCGTCATAGAGCGGCTCCAGACCCAAAGCCGTCAGCGCCGTGTAGATCTTGTCACAGGCTGCATCGGCTTCTTCATCGCCCTGCTTGAGGTTGACGATACCGCAATGGAATGGGGTCACGCCCTCGGGCCAGATGATGCCCTTGTCGTCATGGCTGGCCTCGATGATTGCTCCTACAAGGCGGCTGACACCGATACCATGGCTGCCCATGTGAACCGGAACCGGTTTGCCATCCGGGCCTTGGACAGTTGCACCCAAGGGATCGGAGTATTTGGTGCCAAAGTAGAAGATTTGGCCCACCTCGATGCCGCGCGCCACGCGGCGGCGTTCTTCGGGTATCTGGTTGAACAGCGCTTCATCATGGGTTTCGTCAGTGCGCGCGTATTTCGAAGTGAACTCTTCCAAAATGGCCTGACACTGTTCGCGGTTGTCATAATCGATGTCGCGATCGCCAAAGGTCAGATCAGTGACAGCGCTGTCATAGAAAACTTCGGATTCACCGGTATCGGCCAGAACCAGGAACTCATGCGTGTCATCGCCACCGATGGGGCCGGAATCGGCGCGCATCGGAATCGCCTGAAGTCCCATCCGTTCATAAGTGCGCAGATAGCTGACCAGATGGCGGTTATAGGCGTGCAGCGCATCTTCCTTGGTCAGGTCGAAATTGTATCCGTCCTTCATGTAGAATTCACGGCCCCGCATCACGCCGAAACGCGGGCGGATTTCATCGCGAAACTTCCACTGGATCTGGTAGAGCGTCAGCGGCAGATCCTTGTAGCTGCTGACGTGGCCGCGGAAGATATCTGTAACCAATTCCTCGGCCGTCGGCGTGAACAGCATGTCCCGGTCATGCCGGTCCTTCATCCGCAGCATCTCCTGACCGTAATCGTCATAGCGCCCGGATTCACGCCACAGATCCGCCGACTGGATGATGGGCATCTGGATCGCGATGTGACCGGCCCGCGCCTGTTCCTCGTGGACGATGTTTTCCAGCTTGCGCAGCACTTTGAAGCCCAGCGGCAACCAGGAATAAATCCCGGCAGAGGCCTGCTTGATCATCCCTGCACGCAGCATCAGCCGGTGGCTGACGATCTGAGCCTCGGACGGGGTTTCCTTGAGAACGGGCAAAAAGTAACGGCTCAGGCGCATGGACGGACCTTCAAAGGTAAGAATTCGACTGGACAGGTGATTATGCCAAAGCCCCGCCGGGGGCAATCGCGCATTGGTGTTTTTCCGACCTCGCGGCAGTCGGTTTTTTGATTGACCCGCCAATCGGGAATCCCAATGGTAGCGGAAACGCAAATTCCATGAGGCGCCAATGCAGACCATTCAGGAACCCGCACGCCAAATCCCCGTCATTCATCAAACCGATGTTCTGGTCGTCGGTTCCGGCCCCGCCGGGTTGGCCGCAGCGCTTGCAGCGGCACGTGCGGGGGCCGAGGTATCTTTGATTGATCGGTTCGGCTGCATGGGTGGCAACATCACGGCGGTCGGCGTCGAAGGATTTGCCTGGTACCGGCACGAGCAAACCGTCGAGGCAGGCGGCATCGGGATGGAATTCGAAACCCGCGCCAAGGAGATGGGCGCCGCCGTTCCCGAAAGCCAGTCGCTAAGTTATGAGTTGGACAGCGAAGGCTTCAAACTGGTCGCCGACAAGCTGGTCGAAGAGGCGGGCGTGCACCCGATGCTGCACCGACAATTCGTCGCGCCGATCCTGGATGGAGACCGGATCACCGGCGTCATCACAGAATCCAAAGCCGGGCGCGAAGCGATTTTGGCCAAGGTCGTCATCGATGCCACCGGCGACGCGGATGTGGCCCATCGCGCGGGTGCACCGACCCACAAAACTCCGCGCGAGGACATGATGGCGGCCTCGGTCATGTTTCACCTGGCGGGCGTCGACAAGCGGGCCTTTATGGAAGGTGTGAAAGCTGACCCGCAGACCTACAAGGACTGGGGCGGCGGCGGAGAGTGGAACATTGAGACCTCGGGGAAAGAGGACGACATGTTCTCACCCTTCGTGCACAAACCGTTCCAGCAAGCGATTGATGAGGGGCTGATCCCGCCGCACCTGAATACCATCGCCGGAACCTGGGGCGCGATGCATGACACGGGCGAGCTGACATACATGAACCTCATCCATCTGGCCGAGGTTGACGGCACCGATCCCGACAGCCTGACGCGCGGCGAGATTGAAGGCCGCCGCCAGACCATGCTGGCCATCGAGGCGCTGCGCCGGTTCATGCCCGGTTGCGAAAACGCGCGTTTGCGGAATTTCGGGATGACCATCGGCATCCGCGACACCCGCAAGATCGACGCGGTCTACAACATGACCGAAAACGATGCCCGCCATCAGGGCCGGTTCGAGGATACGATCGGCATCTATCCCGAGTTCATCGACGGCTATGGCATCCTGATCCTGCCAACTACGGGGCGGTACATGCAAATCCCTTATCGCTCGATGCTGCCCAAGGGCATCAAAGGCCTGCTGGTTGCAGGACGGTCGCATGGCGCGGACCGGGTGGCACATGCCGCAACCCGAAACATGGCTTGTTGCGCGGTCTTAGGTCAGGGCGCGGGCATCGCCGCTGCGGTCTCACTGAAAAGCAATCAGGAGCTGGACCAGCTGAATCTGGCACCGGTTCGAGCTGAACTGCAACGCCAGGGGGTGAGGATTCACTGATGGACAGTATCCCAACGATTGATATTGCGCCTTTGACTGCCCCGGGAACCGCAGCCTATGACGCGACGGTCCGAGACATCCTTGCGGCCTGTCAGGGGATCGGCTTCTTGTCGATCACCGGGACAGGCGTATCGCGGCAGACCGTGGATCAGGTACGCCAGATCACCCGAGAGATTTTTGCCGTCGATGACGCGCAAAAATGGGATCAGGCCATCACCCGCGCCAACTATCGCGGCTATATACCCATGGGGTTCTTCACACCCAATGATGGCTCGGGCAAGGCGGACAAATACGAAGGCTACAAACTGCATCACGAGGTCGCAGCAGACGACCCGGTGCGTGAGGATTGCGCGTTATACGGGCCGAACCTCTGGCCGGACGATGTACCACGCGCGAAAGAGGTCATTCTGGGTTACTGGCGGCAACTGGATCGCGTCACCGATCTGTTGCTGGGCGCGTTAGAAGCAGGGTTGGATTTGAAAGCCGACTCGCTGCGCGGTGCATTCCGGGACCCGATGACCAACATGACCCTGTTGCATTACCCGCCACAGGCCGAGGATGAGGCGGGCTATGGCATCCATCCGCACAAGGATACCGACGCCTTGACCATCATTGCCCCCGATCCGGTGGGCGGGCTTGAGGTGCAGACCCGCAGCGGTGGCTGGATCTCGCCCGATTGCCCGCCCAGTGGTTTCGTGGTGAATATCGGTGACATGCTGGAGCTGTGGTCGGGCGGGCGGTTGAAATCCACGCCCCATCGGGTTGTGAACCGGTCGGGGCGGGAACGGTACTCTTTTCCCTATTTCGCGGTGCCCCGTCACGACGTCGTCGTCGCGCCTTTGCTGCCGCCCCTGCCCGGCTTTGACCGTCCGGCGGTTCATTGCGGTCACTGGTCGGCCGAGATTTGGCGCACCAACTGGCCCGACGAAACCGCCACCGAAGACACCCCGGAATTGGGGACGTTGCGCGGCTGACCCCTGTAAACGCAAGCGCCATGAACCGCTTGCATCATGGGCTTTGATGCGCCAAGAACACCTGCAAGGGCCTGAACAAGGGGATCGCCATGGCTTTGCCGGTTAAGGATCAGCTGAGATACTGGAGCATCGCCGCTGCGGTTTTCGCGTTGATCCTGTGGGCCCTTGGCGATGTCTTGTTGCCTTTTGTCATCGGTGGGGCCATTGCCTATTTTCTGGATCCGGTCGCTGACCGGCTGGAGCGGCTGGGCCTGTCGCGTATGGCCGCTACGGCGGTCATCACGGTCGTCGGTGTTCTGGGGTTTGTACTGGCAATTCTGATGGTGGTCCCTGCGCTGATCACCCAGTTGTTGGATCTTGTCGATGTACTGCCTGATCTGTTCAAACAGTTGCGCAGTTTCATAGAAAAACAGTTCCCGTCCTTGCTTGACCGGGAATCGAGCACGCACGCGATGCTGGTGTCCTTTGGCGAAACGCTGAAATCCAAGACCGGGGACGTTATGCAGACGGTGCTGTCCTCGCTGGGTTCCGCGATCAACATCGTTGTTCTGTTGGTCATTGTGCCGGTTGTGGCCGTCTACTTGCTGTTGGACTGGGATCGCATGACCGCCCGCATCGGAGAACTGCTGCCACGTGACCACGCCCCCATCATCAGGCGGCTGGCGGGTGAGATCGACGCGGTTCTGGCCTCGTTCGTGCGCGGCATGGGAACAGTCTGCTTGATCCTTGGCACCTATTACGCGGTTGCACTGATGCTTGCTGGCCTGCAATTCGGTCTGATTGTGGGCTTTATCGCGGGCTTGGTCACGTTCATTCCCTATCTGGGTGCCCTTATCGGAGGCTCGCTGGCCATCGGGCTTGCGCTGTTTCAGTTCTGGGGTGACTGGGCTCATATCGGGCTGATCGCGGGTATCTTTGCCGTTGGGCAGGTCACCGAGGGCAATTTCCTGACACCCAAGCTGGTCGGCAGCTCTGTCGGGCTGCACCCGGTTTGGCTCCTGCTGGCCCTGTCGGTCTTTGGCGCGCTGTTCGGCTTCGTCGGCATGCTAATCGCTGTCCCGGTCGCCGCAGCATTGGGCGTGCTGGCCCGCTTTGCCACATCGCTATACCTCGACAGCAGATTGTACACTGGTCTTGAAGGTCTGGATCAGGAAACCGAGTAAATGGCCCGACAACTCAGCTTTGATCTGCCCGCCAAAACTGCGCTCGGGCGAGAGGATTTCTTTGTGTCACCGGCAAATGCGCTGGCGGTGGCAATGATCTCGGCCACGTCCTGGCCTGGCAACAAACTGGTGCTGAGCGGGCCTGCCGGTGCGGGCAAAACCCATCTGGCCCATGTCTGGGCCGCTGAAACCGGCGGGTGTATCCTTCAGGCCAGCGATCTGAGATATGACGATGTGCCAGACCTGGCGCGTATGCCGATTGCGGTCGAAGACGTGCCTTTGATTGCCGGTGATCTCGAGCAGCAAAAAACGCTGTTCCACCTTCATAACCTAGTACTGGCCGAAGGGCACCCCTTGCTGATGACCGGCCGTCTTGCGCCAAAATTCTGGGCGTTGCCGCTGGCCGATCTGCAAAGCCGGGTCGAAGGTGCGCATCACGTCGCACTGGACCCGCCCGACGACGCATTGCTGGGCGCGGTTCTTGCCAAGCTGTTTGTTGACAGGCAGCTCAACCCCGGCCCCGATGTCATCGCCTATCTTGTCAAGCATATGGACCGGCGGTTTGAAAGCGCAGCCGACGTAGTATCCCAACTGGACCAATTGGCCCTGGCGGAAAAACGCGACATCACACGCACGCTGGCCATTCGCGTACTGAACACGGCCCCGGATGAGGTCGAGACCAATGATTGACCCGCTGACGTCAATTTCGCATCCTCAGGCAGAACTATCTGGAACACACATGGATCAGACCGTCAAAACCGATATCCCGGACTGGGGAACGTTCGGAAAGCCCCTGTTTGACAAACCGGACGCACGGGCGCTGTCGCGCGTCGGGGTTGTCGATGTCGGGTCGAACTCGGTCCGGATGGTCATTTTCGACGGGGCGGCCCGATCACCGGCCTATTTCTACAATGAAAAGGTCATGTGCGAACTGGGGGCGGGCCTGTCCGAAACCGGGCGACTGAACCCGCGTGGCCGCGAACGCGCCTTGTCGGCACTACGACGGTTCCAGCACCTGGCAATGGATCTGGATTTGCCCGGTTTGCATGTTGTCGCCACCGCTGCTGTGCGCGAAGCCTCGGATGGGCCCGAGTTTTGCGATCAGGTGCAGGCTGAAACCGGTTTGCAGGTGTCTATCATTGACGGTGACGAAGAAGCCCGCCTGTCGGCGCAGGGTGTCCTGTTGGGATGGCCCGGAGCTTATGGGCTGATCTGCGATATTGGCGGATCGTCGATGGAATTGGCCGAAATCGGCGGTGGTCAGGTCGGCCGTCGCGTAACCTCGCCGCTTGGGCCGCTGAAACTGCGCGACATCAACGGCGGGCGGCGCGCGCGAAAAGCGCATATCAAGGAAACGATGGAGGATCTGCGCAATCAGATGGGCCAGCAGCGAGACCGTTTGTTTCTGGTCGGCGGCAGCTGGCGCGCCTTTGCGCGGCTGGACATGCTGCGGCGGGGCTATCCGCTGAACGTTCTGCATGAATACCGCATGACCACCAAACAGGTGCGCGAGACGATCAAATACATCGAAAAACACGATGGTGAAAAGCTGCGTGCTCAGGCGGGCGTGTCGAGCTCGCGCATGGCGCTTATCCCGTATGCGATGGACGTTCTGGCGCGGCTGATCCGCACGTTCAAACCCAAAGATATCGCCATCTCAAGCTATGGGATTCGCGAGGGGTTGCTATATGAGCAGATGCCGCAGGAAGTGCGCGATCGCGACCCGCTGATCGAAGCCAGCCGGTTCTCGGAAGCCAAGGACGCGCGCCTGCCCGGATTTGGCAGCAATCTCTATGATTTTGTCATCCCGCTGTTCAGATCGGCACCGCCCAGCAGAGTGCGCCTGATCAAGGCGGCCTGCCTGCTGCACGATGTAAGCTGGCGCGCGCATCCCGACTATCGGGCCGAGGTGTGTTTCGACAACGTCACTCGCGCCAATCTGGGTGGTTTGAAGCATTCCGAGCGTGTCTTCATCGGATTGGCACTGCAACACCGCTATCGCAACAAACGGGAAGGCAATCGGTTCTCTCGGCTTTACGAATTGCTGGATGAAAAAAGCCAGAAACAGGCCGAGATTTTGGGCAAGGCCATGCGGTTTGGCGCGATGCTGTGGATGCACAACGATGCCAATATGGGGCAGCTCAAGTTTTTCCCCAAAAAGCGAGAGCTGGAACTGTATCTGCCCGAGGCCGCAGCCCCCCTGTTCAGCGAAGTGGCAGAAGCCCGGTTAAGCGCCTTGGCAGCAGCGCTGAAATCTCAGACTCGCGTGATTGTCAAAGGCTGACTCTTGAGCGGGTCAGATATCTGTAGGTCCTTCGGGCACCTCGATATCCCGCTTTTCAGGCTCAGATGGCTCTTGGGTCGGTTTTCTGCGGATAATGATATCGCCATTGGGCAGGATCTCGGGTGGTTCATAAACGCTCCAGTCCTTGACCTCAGCCGCCAGTTCAGCAAGCGCCGGGCCCATCTGCTGCAAGAATGACTGCATCGCCGGGCCAAACTCTTCTGCCAGACCCAGCAAGTTTTCCAATGCCGGTTCCATTTCCTTGCGCAGACCTTCGAAAAACAGTTCGGCCCCCTGTTCCATCAGGGATTTTTCATTGTCTTCCTGTGCCATTGCAGGCGCGGCAAGGAACACTGAGATCGTACTGATCAGCAAGATGCGTTTCATACCTGACATATAAGGCCCGTGTGGCAGGCTGGAAAGGTCACAGTTCAATATCAAGCGTGACCGGAAAATGATCGGAGGCCGTCAAAAGCGCCTGCCGCAATTCCGGTTCAGCCCAACAGGCGGCATCCTGAAACGGGTGCCAGATACGCCAGGACGGGCGATATGCTTGCAGGTCCGTGGTAATCATTATGTAATCCAGTAATGCGTCCAGAAATTTACCTTCTTCCGGGCGGGCAAAGCGCGCAGTAGCAGGCACCGGCCCGGGCCGAAACCTGTAGGCTGTGACGGCGTTCGGGTCGAACAATCCGGCTTGCAGCAACACCTCGACCGACGAGCGGCCAAAGAGGTGCTCAAACTCATCCAGCCCGGGGCCATCGTTCAGATCGCCCAGCAAAATGACGGGCTGTTTTTGCGCAACATGCCATTCGACGCGCCGTGCAAGCCAGATCGCTTGCGCCAGCTGTTTGCGGCGATTGGCAATCGAAATCCGGATCGCCTCGTCCCGCGATTCGGCACCGTGCGGTGCCTTGGATTTCAGATGTGCCCCGATCAGGCGGATGTTGTGCCCCGCTTGCGTCGTCACCGCCAGTTCCATCGGCGGTTTGGAGAACCGCACGACATCCTCGGTCGCATCAATGTCGAGGTCGATTTTGAATACACCATCGAACCGGGGGGCTGTGGTATCTGCAATATCTCCCTTGGGATCGTGGCGAACACTCAGCACCGTTCTGTCATAGAGCAATGCCAGTTCCTGATGCGTGTCGTTTGCATAGCCCATCACCGCATCAGACGTGCGCAAGTCGAACGCTTCGGCAAAGGCTTGCAGGGCCCGAACCGTGTTCTGGCGTCTGCCCGTGTTGGGCGCCTCGACGATTACAATCGCATCAGCGTCAATGGCAGTCAGAACCTTGGCAATCGCTTCGATCTGCTGCGCTTTGGTGACGTCGTGCCTGCCGGACCAGCTGTCATCGACGATCAGCCTGTCTTTCTGGTCAAACAGATTGGCGAACCATTCGATATTATAGGTCGCCAGCCGCATCTGATCAGGCCCGCGCGCCGTTGATTTCATCCCAGGCGCGATTGATGTCGATCATCTTTTTCTCGGCCAGCCGGATCGCCTCTTCGGGGACACCCCGGGCCATCATGGCGTCGGGGTGCGTTTCCCGAACCAGTTGCCGCCAGACCTTGCGAATATCGGGCAGCGGCATGTCATGTGGAACGCCCAGTACCGTGTATGGATCGTTTGGCGCATCCGGGACAAAACGCGCCCGCAGTGCTTTGAACTGCGCGTCAGTTTGTCCGAAGATTTGGCTGACATCTTCGAGAAATGCGTTTTCGTTCGGATGATAGAAACCATCCGCCATCGCGATGTGAAAAAGCCCCTCCATCAGGTCACACAGGGTTGTACTGTCTTCCGAGAACATGCGTGCGATTTTGCGGGCGTAGTCCTGATATCCCGCCACGTCCGTACGGGCCATGTTGAAGACGCGGGCTGCACCTTCCTCATCTTCGCGCGCGATCTGAAACACGTCGCGAAAAGCGGTGACCTCATCACGGGTCACCTGACCGTCTGCCTTGGCCATTTTGGCACCCAGTGCGATGACCGCAATCGTAAAGGCCACGGACCGTTCCGGTGGCGAGCGTAGTTTTTCAAAAACTGCGGTCAGGCTTTCGCCCTGGGCAAGCGCGCTCAGCGCATCGGATATGCGGGTCCAGATCGACATGACCGCACCCTAGCGTCACAATTCAGGACTGTCAGGTGCAACAGGTCATTCAGCACCAAGAATTTTCTGCATCAGCACAAGGTCCAGCCGCTGGCCGAACTTAAAGCCGACTTCGGGCATCACCCCGACTTTCGAATAGCCAAGTGCGGCATGAAACGCCTCAGCGCCCGGATTGGCCGAGGATATGCCCGCGACCAGAACATGAACGCCTTGGGCTTGCGCGACTTCCTCCAGCTCTGACATCAACGCACGTCCCAGCCCTTTGCCCCACGCATCCGGTGACAGCTGGATCGTATGTTCGCAGGTTTGCGCATAACCGGGCCCGGTGCGGAAAGGGCCATATGTGGCAAAGCCTATAACGTGGCTGTCGTGCTCGGCAACCAGAAAACCGGGCGAGCGTGCCTTGATATCTTCGGCAATCTGGGCGGCGCTGCGTTCGTCCGTCGTGAAAGTGACCAAAGTGTCCCGGATGATCGCATTGGTGATCCGGGCAATGGCTGGAGCATCTGACGCTGTGGCCGGGCGAATGTTCATTCCAGCACCCGCAGCCCATGAGGTGTCTCAATTTCTGCCTGCAAAGCCGCGGGGCCGGTATCGAACACAACAAGATCCAGCTCACCCAGTCGACGGGCCAGTGTCAGGGCATCGGGGTGATAGACAACCAGACGCCGCAACCGGCACGCGCTGTCCTGCAACATGTTTGCCGGGTGCAGGTCGCCCTGCCATTCGATAAGGGCGGGAAACAGATTGTCGAACGGCAAACGCCCCGTTGGCGGAACCGCCATGCGCCATTGCAACGCGCCGCGGGTCAGGTCGATGGGCTCTCCGGTGCCATCGGGAAAGATCGACAGTGTGGCCTCGATATCCTCGACCCGGCATATCCAGTTCGTCAAACGCGGGCCGCCCTGAAAATTGTCCAGATCGAACCATCGCGGCCTGCCCGGAGGCTGCGCCTGCGGATCGATGGCAATCGCTTCCAGATAGAGCCCGTCTCTGAGCCCCAGCAGCCTGTTATGTGTCCCGAATTTTTCGTGTTTCCCACCGGGTTGCAGTGCAACACCAAGCGCCTGTTCGATATGCGCAGACGCTTCTTCAAGCGTTTCGCCCGCGACGGCCAGATGATCGAGTAACATGTGCACCCTCCTGCGAAAACGACCGGACCCAAAGGGATCCGGCCGCATGTTTTCGCCATTGGCGCAGGATCACAAGAGCTTTCGTTGAAAGACTTGCCTTGTGTCAGGGCCGCGCTTCGCGGATCAGGCGCAGAATGTCCTGAGCGGCCTCGGGAATGTTGGTGCCCGGACCAAAGATAGCCTTGACCCCATGGTCATACAGGAACTGGTAATCCTGTTGCGGGATCACCCCACCACAGATCACGATGATATCGTCGGCCCCTGCTTTCTTCAGCTCTTCCACCAGCTGCGGTGCCAGTGTTTTATGCCCCGCCGCCTGTGAGGAAATGCCGACCACATGTACGTCATTGTCCACCGCGTCCTGCGCGGCCTCGGCAGGTGTCTGGAACAGCGGGCCAACGTCCACGTCGAACCCGATATCGGCAAAGGCCGTGGCGATAACCTTGGCACCGCGATCATGCCCGTCCTGCCCCATCTTGACCACCAGCAGACGGGGGCGGCGGCCCTCGGCCTCGGCAAAGTCCTCGATGGATTTCTGGATCGCGGCAAAGCCTTCGTCGCCTTCATAAGCAGCGCCATAGACACCGGCCAGGGTTTTCACCTCGGCGCGATGGCGGCCGAATTCTTTCTCCATTGCCATGCTGATCTCTCCTACGGATGCACGGGCGCGGGCGGCTTCGACCGCAGCGGCCAGCAGGTTTCCGCCCTCCTGGGCGGTCTTGGTCAGGGCGTCCAGCGCGGCTTGGCACGCGGCTTCATCACGGGTTGCGCGAATGCGTTCCAGCCGCGCCACTTGCGCCTCGCGCACGGCGACGTTGTCGACATCCAGAATGTCGATCGGGTCTTCCTGTTCCTTGCGGTACTTGTTGACGCCGACGATCACTTCGTCGCCCCGGTCGATCATGGCCTGACGGCGGGCTGCGCTTTCCTCGATCCGCAGCTTGGGCATACCCGAGGCAACCGCCTTGGTCATGCCACCCATCTCCTCGACCTCTTCCATCAGGGCCCAGGCTTTTTCGACCAGTTCATTGGTCAGGCTTTCGACATAGTAGGAACCAGCAAGAGGATCGACCACATCAGTTACACCGGTTTCTTCCTGAAGCACGAGCTGTGTGTTCCGCGCGATGCGGGCCGAAAAATCGGTGGGCAGCGCAATTGCCTCGTCCAGAGCATTTGTATGCAACGATTGGGTGCCACCCAGAACTGCGCTCATCGCTTCATAGGCGGTGCGGATAACATTGTTGTAAGGGTCCTGTTCCTGAAGCGAAACGCCGGAAGTCTGGCAATGGGTGCGCAGCATTTTCGACCGTTCGGACTTTGCCCCGAACTCGGTCATTACCCGGTGCCATAGCGTGCGAGCGGCGCGCAGTTTGGCGATCTCCATGAAGAAATTCATGCCGATGGCAAAGAAGAACGACAAACGGCCAGCGAACTTGTCCACGTCCATCCCGGCCTCAGTCGCGGCACGGACGTATTCACGCCCATCAGCCAGCGTATAGGCCAGTTCCTGTACAAGGTTCGCCCCGGCCTCTTGCATGTGATAGCCCGAGATCGAGATCGAGTTGAACTTGGGCATCTCATTCGACGTGTATTCGATGATGTCCGAGATGATCTTCATCGACGGTTCAGGCGGGTAGATATAGGTGTTGCGCACCATGAATTCTTTCAGAATGTCGTTCTGAATGGTGCCGGACAGGACAGATTTGTCGTGACCCTGTTCTTCACCCGCAACAATGAAACTGGCCAGGATCGGAACAACCGCGCCGTTCATGGTCATCGAGACCGAGACCTTGTCGAGCGGGATGCCATCGAACAGTATTTTCATATCTTCGACACTGTCGATGGCAACACCTGCCTTACCGACATCGCCCACAACGCGCGGGTGATCACTGTCATAGCCGCGATGTGTCGCCAGATCGAAGGCAACCGAAACGCCCTGCTGGCCTGCTGCCAGATTGCGTCGGTAGAACGCGTTCGATTCCTCGGCGGTCGAAAAGCCCGCATACTGGCGGATCGTCCATGGACGCCCGGCATACATAGTGGCCTTGACACCGCGGGTAAACGGGCCAAACCCCGGCAAAGACCCCATATGCGGCAGATCGGCGGTGTCTTCCTGGGTGTAAAGCGGTTTGACCGCGATACCTTCCAGCGTTTCCTTGGTCAGGTCGCCCAACGGACGTCCGCGCAGCTCTTTCTCGGCAAGCGCTTTCCAGTCCTTTGTGTCGGTCATTTCGATTTCCTCTCGTCAATACGGATGGCGGTCGCTGAAAGCGTCCGCGCCAAGGTCCTGCACTTGGCCTGTTCTTTCAGGCACAAGCGCGAAAATGTGGTTACCCGGCACAAATCGCCGGTCGCAATCGCGGGCACAGGGGCTATATTCGAAAGAACAGGAGGCCACATGACACGCACGCTTGCCTTTGTTTTCTCGGCACTAATCCCTCTGGCTGCCCTGGCGGCAGACGGAACCGCGCCGTCTGATGACAGTTTTGTCCGCCCGGTGGGTGAAAGTGAACTCAGCGAGTTCTTGTGGGTCAAACGCCCCATCGTGGTTTTTGCTGACACGCCTGCCGATCCGCGGTTCCAGCAGCAGATCGATATGCTTGTCGCAGAAGAAGCAGCCATGCGCGACCGCGATGTCATCGTGCTAACAGACACGGACCCGTCTGCCCGGTCCCCGATCCGGACCAAGCTGCGACCGCGTGGTTTCCAGATGGTGTTCGTCGACAAGGACGGCGTGGTCAAATTGCGCAAACCCAGCCCGTGGAGCGTGCGTGAGATTGGCAGATCTATCGACAAGACCCCCCTGCGCGAACGCGAGATCCGCGACCGGCGCGAAGGGGGCTGAACGCTTTCGCCACACCCAATGGCCCCGGCGCGATGCGCCGGGAACGTTGGAATGTATATCGAAAGCGCCAACATGGTCACTCGAACTCGATGATCACGTCGTCCACAGCAAGGCTGTCACCGGGGCCTGCATTGACTTTGGCCACCACGCCCCTCTTTTCGGCACGCAGGATGTTTTCCATCTTCATCGCCTCAATCGTGCAAAGCGCCTGACCTTCCTGCACTTCCTGCCCCACTTCGACATCGACCTTCACGACTAGGCCCGGCATTGGGCAGAGCAGCAACTTCGAGGTATCAGGCGGCAGTTTTTCCGGCATCAGTTTGGCCAGTTCCGCCTGCCGTGGGCGGCGCACATGCACTTTCAAGTCCGCGCCGCGGTTGCGAACGCGGAACCCGCCCGAGACCTTGCCGATTTTCAGAACCAGCGGGCTTCCATCCACGTCCAGAACCGCCAGTTGATCGCCCGGTGTCCAGTCCGAGGCGACACGCAAGGACGGTCCGTCCTCAAACTTGACCGTTGACCCCTCTTTGTCGGCATTGACCTGCACGGCGAAATCCTGCCCCTGCAATGTCACAACCCAGCGCTTGCCTACTTTGCGTTCGTGATTGTCCATCCGGCCCGACACGCGGGTGCGCCGGATTTCGGCGACGCGGTGCATGGCCGCGCAGGACGCAGCAATCCGGCGCAGATCCACTTCGGGCAACGTGACGCCCTCGAACCCGTCTGGATATTCTTCAGCGATAAAGGCCGTTGTCATGTCACCGCTGACAAATTTTGGGTGATCCATCACTGCCGACAGGAACGGCAAGTTGTGACCGATGCCTTCCACTTCGAAACTGTCCAGCGCCACGCGCATCGCCTCGATTGCTTTTTCGCGGGTCGGCGCCCAAGTGCAGAGCTTGGCGATCATCGGATCGTAATACATGCTGATCTCGCCGCCCTCGTAGACGCCGGTATCGTTGCGCACGGCGGTTTCACCATCGGGTGCTTCACCCTGCCATTTGCCGTTGACCAGCAACGGACCGGCCGCGGTTTCCTGCGGTGGGCGATACCGGGTCAGACGACCGATCGACGGCAGGAAGTTGCGATACGGGTCTTCCGCATACAGACGGTTTTCAATCGCCCAGCCGGTCAGGGTCACGTCATCCTGCGTTATCGATAGCTTTTCACCCGCTGCGACACGGATCATCTGCTCGACCAGATCGACGCCGGTGATCAGTTCCGTAACAGGATGTTCCACTTGCAGGCGCGTATTCATTTCGAGGAAGTAGAAGTTCTTGTTTCCGTCCACGATGAACTCGACCGTACCTGCACTTGCGTAGTTCACGGCCTTGGCCAGAGCGACAGCCTGTTCACCCATCGCCTTGCGGGTTTCGGGATCAAGGAAGGGTGACGGTGCCTCTTCCACCACTTTCTGGTTCCGGCGCTGGATCGAGCATTCACGCTCACCCAGGTAGATGCCATTTCCGTGACTGTCGCACAGAACCTGAATTTCGATATGGCGCGGCTGAGTTACGAATTTTTCGATGAAGATCCGGTCATCTCCGAACGAGTTTGCGGCTTCGTTCTTGGACGACTGAAAGCCTTCGCGCGCCTCTTCATCGCTCCACGCGATGCGCATGCCCTTGCCACCGCCACCGGCGCTGGCTTTGATCATGACCGGATAACCGATGTCGTTCGAGATCCTGACCGCCTCGTCCGCGTCCTCGATCAGCCCCATGTAACCCGGAACGGTCGAAACTCCGGCCTCCTGTGCGATCTTCTTCGAAGTAATCTTGTCGCCCATGCTTTCGATTGCACCGACAGGGGGCCCAACAAAGGCAACACCTTCGGCCTCGAGCGCTTCGGCGAACTTCGAGTTCTCCGACAGGAAGCCATAGCCGGGATGAACCGCCTGCGCGCCGCTTTTACGGATGGCATCCATGACCTTGTCGATCACAATGTAGGACTGGTTCGCCGGGGGCGGACCGATATGCACGGCTTCGTCGGCCATCGACACATGCAGCGCGTTCTTGTCCGCGTCCGAATAAATGGCAACGGTGCCGACACCCATCTTGCGGGCGGTCTTGATGACCCGGCAGGCGATCTCGCCCCGGTTGGCGATCAGGATCTTATTGAACATGAAACGTCCTTTGGCTTGGTGTTCCGGAAACGCAAAACGCCGCCGCAGGGTACGATCCCCACGACGGCGTGATGCGCAATGATGGCTGAGGCGCCAGGCGCCCCGAAGGATATGCGTTAGTTACAGTTGTTCTGCGTCTTGCAGTACAGCACGTTGCCCGCTGCACCGACGGCCGCGCCAAACAGCGGGTCGGCATTGAGCACCGCGGCCCCCACAGCCCCGGCACCACCGCCGAGGAGTGCCTGTTCGCCCGTGGTGTCACCGCACGCGGCCAGACCCGCACAGGTCGCCGCAACAAGGATGAGTTTCGAGAATCGCATTGTGTCTGCCCTTTTAGGTTTCTTGGTTCGTTTGGGATCAGATGCGCGAAATGGGGCCTGTTATTCAATATCAATGCAGCTGCAGGCAGGTTTTGTGCAGGTTTTCGCTTCTCTTTGGCCGTTGGAGCCAAAAAGAAAAACGCGGACAGGTCTATGTGGGGAACACAAGCCTGCCCGCGCAAGGAAGGGGTACGGAATAGTAGGTGCATGTGCGGCGCAGGCAAAGTAGAGCCGCACGGCCCACTCAGTTTGCACGGCACAATCCGTTGGGCAATCACAGTATTGTTTCCTGGGGACAACTCGGCTGGTTTCTGCCCAAGCCACAACATGGCGCGCAACATCGTGCCGACAGCATTCAAGTGAATTACCAGCACGAAAGCCCCGTTCACCGTCACAGTTTCGTTACAAAATGGGTCGCTTCCGATGCTTTCTGCGGTTGCAGCATCACGAATCGCCGCCACTCCACCGGCGAAGGAATTACGGCGCAACAGCGCGTTAGATGACAGGTTCAAGACGCTGTGATTCAAGAAGTCGAAAAAGGCACATTTTATTGAGAAATCAGATGGTTCTATTCTCTTTCTCGTGATTTCCAAAGATTTCTGCTGCGTGAAACGGTCCTTGGGCACACTCGCACTCAAAGGAACACCCACATGACTATGACTAGAAAAAAGGCACTCCTGCTCGCTGCCTCTGCGCTCAGTGTGACCGGCTCGTTTGCTGTTGCCCAGGACGCCCAGACCCAGGCCGAACTCGACGCTTTGCGCGCCCGGGTCGAGGCGCTGGAAGCCGACAAAAGCGGCCCCGCCAACGGAGATTTCCGCATCGGCAACACCGTTTTGGACGTTTACGGATACGTGAAGGCCGATTTCTTCTATGACTTCGACTACGATCAGGGGGATACGGCGTTCGTGAATGTTATCGGTGAACCCTCGGCCGCAACCGACGGCACCTTCGGGGCAACCGTTCGCCAATCTCGGATCGGATTGCGTACCACCACCCCAAGCGGGATCGGTGACATTGGCGGACAGCTTGAGCTTGACCTGTTCGGTTCCGGCGGCACGGCTGAATTGCGCATTCGCCATGCCAACATCACCATCGGCGATCAGTTCCTGATTGGTCAGTACTGGACCAACTTCCAACCATTGGACACCTACCCGACCACTGTCGAATTCAACGGCCCCGTGGGTATCGCATTCGCTCGTGTCCCACAGCTGAGATACACCGGACAGCTTGGCAGCAATGCACAGTTTGCGGTCTCGATCGAAGAGAACGTCAGCGGGTCGAATTCCGATGATCCCGTCCTGACGGCCTCGGCGGAATATAACGACGGTACGTACATTGCCCGTGGTGCCGTTTTGTACGGTAAAGCCAATTCCGGCAATGTCGAAGTGGATCAAACCGGCTTTACGCTTTCCGGCGGCATTCGCCCCTGGCAAGGCGGGTTGTTCCAAGTCAACTACGTCACAGGTGAGGCGCTTGGCCCGTACCTGATCGGTCTCGGCGATGCCATCGTCGGTGGGCAGGCCAACGATGTGGATGGCTACACCGTGGAATTCAGGCAGGACATCGGTGCAAAATGGAATGTCGGCATTGCTTACGGTCGTGAAGACTATGATCTGCCGACCTCGACCGGCACGCTGTCCTTCACCGAACTGGAAACCATCCATGTCAACGCGTTCTACAAGGCGACAGACAGTCTGACGCTCAGCGCCGAATACATCTATGGCGAGCGGAATGACGCGCCCACCGGCAGAACCTTTGACGGCAGCCGCGTTCAGCTTGCAGCCCAGTTGAACTTCTGAGACCACACATAAATCCTGCCCGGTTTCGGGCAGGATTTTCCCGAAACTGGCAGTGATCGGATTATGTGCGGCAGCGAATGTCACAATCAGTCCATCCCGTCGATGATGTCCGGGAAGGATGCGCGCGCAGCGTTTACGTCGATAACGAGCAAGGCATCATAACTGGCCGGATCAAAGGGGTCTTCTGCCGGGATGACTTCGCGCCCGAACAGCCAGCTCAAACGCCCAGCATCCAGATTGCCCCGTTCGAACGGCTGGTCGCCGAAATGGGCCCAAAGGGCTTCCATGAACGCACTATCAGCGCGCCTGTCCGCAGGTTTACGGTCCCGAAACCGCTCGCGCCGCGTTAACGGTGTAGCGCCCTTTGGGTTGGCGCGACGAATGGTGAACTGAAAGTCAGTGCCTGAAAGGCGACCGGGGAAACCACGATGCTTCAGCATGAAAGGCCCTCTTGTGTCATACTTGCAGACAAAAGCAATTCGAGCCCGAAAAGGGATGGGGTCATGATGCGCACCTCCAAAGCCGCACAGTTGGTCTGAGACGCTTTGTACTCATGGATTCCTGCGGTCATGGTCAAAGCCCCTCCCAGATACACTGGGACTGCTCCAGCCGGTAGGCCTCAAAAAACTGGGTCGCATCAGGGGCGGCATCACCAAACTCTACCGGGCGATCGGACAAAGAGATCACGACCCGCGCCGGATGCAATTCATGCTGAGCGACATATGGAATGGCCAGAATCTGGCACAGGTGCTCCATATCCTTCGACGCCACATCATACCCAATCCGCCCTACTGACGCGCCTATTCTGGGCGCGATAAAGCGAAAGCGCAGCCAAAGCTCGCCAGGGTTGTTGTCCAGCAGGACATCGCTCAGTTGCACTGGCTGGCCCGACGGCACCGGCAGCAACGAATCGGAATCCGCAAAAGCAGGATGGCTGAAGGTGAGTGCACCCAGACAAATGGCGCGACCCCGGACCCACCAGCGGCGAGCTCCTCCTTCCGGGGTCGCGCGCGCAGTACGATTAGTCTGCGCGGTTCTATGTCTGACGGGTCGGATCATTCAACTATTTGCCGGTTTTTGTCAATTCCGCCTCAATTTGAGGGCGTTTTAGCCTCAGAGCCGCTGTGGCAGTCTAAGATTGAGCGGGGCGGGCCACCTCGCCCCCAGAAGGATCACAGCGGGATATTGTCGTGCTTCTTCCACGGGTTCTTCAGCTGTTTGCCGCGCAAGCTGGCAAATGCCCGGGATACACGACGGCGGGTCGAATGCGGCATGATCACCTCATCGATGAAGCCGCGCTCGGCTGCCACGAAGGGATTTGCAAATCGGTCTTCGTAATCCTTGGTGTGAGATGCGATCTTGTCCGCATCCCCCAGATCGGCGCGGTGAATAATCTCGGTCGCCCCTTTTGCCCCCATGACCGCAATTTCGGCGGTGGGCCAGGCATAGTTGAAATCACCGCGCAAATGCTTGGAGGCCATAACGTCGTAAGCACCGCCATAAGCCTTTCGGGTAATCACTGTCACCTTCGGCACAGTTGCCTCGCCATAGGCAAACAGCAACTTGGCTCCATGTTTGATGACGCCGCCATATTCCTGGCTTGTTCCCGGCAGGAAGCCAGGAACATCGACCAGTGTCAGGATCGGGATTTCGAAGCAGTCACAGAAGCGTACAAAGCGCGCAGCCTTGCGCGAGGAGTCGATATCCAGACACCCGGCCAGCACCATCGGCTGGTTTGCGACGACGCCTACGGTCTGACCTTCCAGCCGGATGAACCCGGTAATGATGTTCTTGGCAAAATCTTCCTGAATTTCATAGAAATCGCCCTCGTCCGCCACTTTGGCGATGAGTTCCTTCATATCGTAGGGCGTGTTCGGATTTTCTGGCACAAGAGTGTCCAGCGAAGCCTCGATCCGGCCGGGTTCGTCAAAGAACGGGCGCACGGGCGGCTTTTCGCGGTTGTTGAGGGGCAGGAAATCCACCAGGCGCCGCACCTCGGCCAAAGCTTCGACGTCGTTTTCGAACGCGCCATCAGCGACCGAGGATTTCTTGGTATGGGTCGAAGCCCCGCCCAGTTCCTCGGCAGTCACCACTTCGTTGGTTACGGTCTTCACCACATCAGGGCCGGTCACGAACATGTAAGAGGTGTCTTTGACCATGAAGATAAAGTCGGTCATCGCCGGGCTGTACACCGCGCCACCCGCACAGGGGCCCATGATAACGCTGATCTGCGGCACCACGCCCGATGCCATGATGTTGCGCTGGAACACTTCGGCATACCCCGCCAGCGAAGCCACACCTTCCTGAATGCGCGCGCCGCCCGAATCGTTGATGCCAATCACCGGCGCACCGTTCTGGACCGCCATGTCCATAATCTTGCAAATCTTCTGAGCATGGGTTTCCGACAACGATCCGCCAAAGACGGTGAAATCCTGGCTGAACACATAAACCATGCGCCCGTTGATCGTACCCCAGCCGGTGACGACACCGTCACCCGCAGGCTTTTGTTTTTCCATTCCGAAATCGGTGCAGCGGTGACTGACGAACATGTCAAACTCTTCAAAGCTGCCCTCGTCCAGCAGCAGTTCAATCCGTTCTCGTGCGGTCAGTTTGCCGCGCGCGTGCTGGGCATCGATCCGTTTCTGCCCACCGCCCAGGCGTGCGTTGTCGCGGCGGTCTTCCAATTCGGAAAGAATGTCTTTCATGACGACTATCCCCTTATAAATTTGCCGGGACCCTACCTGCTTGGGCCGCTCATCCAAAGCTATTTTCGGCAAATTTGCAAAATTTCAGCAACAGTAATTTGGATAAATGCAAAACTGCGAATTTTTACAAGCAATTCTGCGAATGGCTGGCAATCCGAAAATCCACGGCTATACATGTGAACCATGCAGTTTAGCTCTGACGCGGTCCACCGCACACCACCCACATTGGCGACGCTTGTTTTACTCTCGGGCCTGTCCGCCCTGAGCATGAACCTGTTTCTGCCCAGCCTGCCAAACATGGCCGAGTATTTCGAAACCGATTACAAGGTCATGCAGCTGTCGATTGCGCTTTATCTGCTGATCAATGCCATTCTGCAAATTCTCATAGGTCCAATTGCGGATCAGGCAGGTCGCAGACCAGTTTTATTGTGGGGCCTTGGCCTGTTCCTGATAGCGACCCTTGGGTGCATCTTCGCCCCCAATGCCACGGTTTTTCTGGCGTTCAGGATGTGTCAGGCGGTTGTGGTTGTCGGCATGGTTCTCAGCCGCGCTGCGGTGCGGGACATTTACGATCAGGACCAAGCTGCCTCAATGATCGGTTATGTAACGATGGGCATGGCCGTGGTTCCGATGATTGGCCCTGCCATCGGCGGCTTGCTGGAAGTGAGTTTTGGCTGGAAAGCGAATTTCTGGCTGCCCTTTGCCGTAGGTTTGCTGACTATGGCACTGACCTATTCGGACTTTGGGGAAACATCGGCAAAGAGCGGCAAAACGCTTGTCCAGCAGTTCAAGGAATACCCCGAACTTTTGACCTCGCCACGGTTCTGGGGATACTCACTGGCTTGCGCCTTCTCATCGGGTTCGTTTTTCGCCTATCTCGGCGGCGCACCTTTCATTGGCACAGAATTGTTCGGGTTGAGCGCGGCGCAGGTTGGCATTTATTTTGGCGCACCAGCAGTTGGGTATTTTGTTGGCAACTTCATGAGCGGGCGGTTTTCAGTGCGGTTTGGCGTGAACCGCATGGTTCTGTGGGGAAGCCTGTTCAATGCGTTTGGCGTAGCTGTATCGGCATTGCTGTTTCTAGCGGACCGCGGAACCGCACTCAGTTTCTTCGGGTTCATGACATTTGTGGGCGTCGGTAATGGCATGGTCATCCCCAACGCAACTTCGGGCGCGCTATCAGTGCGCCCCCAACTGGCTGCAACCGCCTCGGGCCTGAGTGGCGCCATCATGCTGGGCGGCGGCGCCGGGCTGAGCGCGCTGGCAGGTGCCTTGCTGACAGGTGAAACCGGCGCGATGCCGCTGCTTTGGCTGATGCTGGCAACAGCCGTTCTGGCGATCGTCGCAATTTCAACTGTCGTACGAAGAGAACGGCAATTGGGGCTGTAACCGCTTGCCCCAATGACTTTGCAAAGTTAACCTCGGAAATTGGAAAACTTGCAAAGGCACCCTATGGCCACCCAAAAGCTCTATGCGGGCGCGAAACTGCGCGAAATGCGTACACGCCTGACCCTGACGCAGCGCGAATTTGCCGCCAAACTGGGCGTTTCACTGCCTTATCTGAACCAGATGGAGAACAACAACCGGCCGATCTCGACCACGGTTGTGCTGGCTCTGGCGCAGGAATTCGGAATGGATGTTACCGAACTCAGCACCGGCGACAGCGAGCGTCTTGTTTCAGACATGCGCGAGGCGCTGGCCGATCCTGTTTTTGCCGACATACAGCCCCCTCTGGCCGATCTGCGCCTGACAGCTTCCAACGCCCCGGCCCTGGCGCGCGCGTTTATCGAATTGCACAAAACCTACCGGCAGACACATGAACGCCTTGCATCGCTGGACGAGGCTTTGGGGCGTGAAGATGCACGTATTCAGGCCAGCCCGTGGGAAGAAGTGCGTGATTTCTTCCATTATTGCGACAACTACATCGACGCCGTGGACAGGGCAGCGGAACTGTTTGCCAACCGCGCCGACGGCCCCGGCGGTATCCGGCAAGCCGCCCTGAGCAGCCTTTCAGAACGCGGAATTCAGGTGGTTTTTTCAGATATGGGCCCCTTGCGCGCTTATGATGTCGACAGCAAATTTCTGCGCCTGTCCTCCCGTGCAGCGCCGCAGACGCAGGTGTTCCAGCTTCTGTTGCAGGTTGCGCTGATCAGTCAGGACCAGCTGCTGGAGGCAACGCTGGACTTCGCCAAGTTCCAAAGTGACGAAGCCCGCGCCATCGCCAAAATTGGCCTTGCCAACTATTTCGCTGGTGCCTCTCTGATGCCTTATACCGCGTTTTTGACTGCTGCTCAGGAAGAGCGTCACGATCTGGAGCTGCTCAGCAACCGGTTCGGGGCGTCGGTCGAGCAGGTTGCACATCGGCTGTCGACCCTTCAGCGTCCCGGCGCCAAGGGTATCCCGTTCTTCTTCGTCCGGGTTGATCAGGCGGGGACGATCACCAAGCGGCACTCGGCCACACGCCTGCAATTTGCACGTTTTGGTGGCGCTTGCCCGCTTTGGAACGTGCATCGGGCCTTTGAAACGCCCGGGCATTTCCTGCGACAGCTGGCGGAAACACCAGATGGCGTTCGCTATATCTCGCTGGCGCGGGATGTCTCAAAATCGGGGGGCTCGTTCGGTGCGCCCGTCAGACGGTACGCCATTGCGTTGGGGTGCGAGGTCCGCCATGCCCCGGCGCTTGTTTATGCTGATAACCTCGACATCAACAATGCCAGCGCTTACGAGCCCATTGGAATTTCCTGCCGCATCTGCGAGCGGCAAACCTGTCACCAGCGTTCGGTTCCGCCGCTGGAACGCCGTCTAAGCATCGACACCCATATTCGCGGTACCCTGCCCTATGAAGTGACCTGATCTTAGTCTGGCGACTAAGCCCTATCAGCGTCACGTCTCTGGGCACGACGGGGGCATAGCCCCCGCCAATGAATTTAAGCCTTGGACAGGATCGCCCAGATCTCATCCTTCAGGACCGCGCGTTTTTTGCGCAGGTCAACCTCGGCCAGCTCCTCCATGGGTTCGACATTGGTTTCGGCGCGGTGCACTTCGCGGTTGACCTCATGATATTCATCGGCCAGCCGGGCGAAATGCGCATCCGACTGCTTGAGCTGGCTCATCAGTTCAACTTTGTCCGGAAACTCTTCGGCCAGTTCATGCGGGGTGTGAGACATCTCTGTTCGCTCCTTCATTTATCGTTGCAAACCAGTGATAGAAGCGTGACCGGGTTATCGCTTTGACCGGGATCAACTACCCGCAATAATCCCGCGAATTTCAAAAAAGCTCCACGCGCCATCCTGCCGTGCCGAGGGCAAGTTGTGCTGAAACGTGGCTCAACCTTTTCTGGACAAGAACGCTGAACCTTTTCCTAACATGCCCCCGGCAAGCGCTGAATAGCGTATTCAACCGGGAGCAGTTAAGTATCATTATCGCTGCGCGGTTGCCCAGCCGGGGTGGATCCACGGGCGATCATTGGCCTTGGGTAACGGGTCTTTGCCCAGCAGAGAATCCGATACTTTCTCGCCCACCATGATCGAGGGCGCGTTGAGATTGCCGTTGGTGATCTGCGGGAAAATCGAACTGTCCGCGACGCGCAGCCCGTCCACGCCGATGACGCGACCCTCGGGATCGACCACCGCACCTTTGTCATCCGCACGCCCCATCCGGCAGGTGCCACAGGGGTGATAGGCGCTTTCAGCATGTTCCGCGATAAAGGCGTTCAGCTCTTCATCGGTTTGCACAGCGGCACCCGGCTGAATTTCCTTGCCCGCATAGGGTTTGAAAGCGTTTTGTCCAAAGATTTCGCGGGTCAGCCGGATACAGGTGCGGAAGTCTTCCCAATCCTCTTCATGGCTCATGTAGTTGAACTTGATCACCGGCGCGTCTGCGGCTTGCGCAGATCGCAATGTGACCGACCCGCGTGACGGGGACCGCATCGGGCCGACATGCGCCTGGAACCCGTGCCCCTCTGCCGCCGCCTGCCCGTCATAGCGAACTGCGATCGGCAGGAAGTGGTACTGAATGTCGGGATACTCCACACCTGGCTTCGACCGGATGAATGCCGCGCTTTCAAACTGGTTCGATGCGCCCAAACCTGTTTTGGTGAACAGCCATTGCGCCCCGATCAGACCCTTGCTGAACAGGTTCCAGTGCTTGTAGAGCGTAATCGGCTGTAGCGAAGCTTGTTGAATATACAGCTCCAGATGATCCTGAAGGTTCGCACCCACCCCCGGACGATCCGCAACGACGTTGATCCCATGTTCCGCCAGATGTGCGCCCGGGCCGATACCGGACAGCATAAGCAGTTTGGGCGAGTTGATCGAGGACGCGGCCAGAACGACCTCGCGCCGGGCCTTGATGATCTCTTTCTTGCCGCCACGGATTAGTTCTACGCCAGTGGCGCGACCGTTTTCCATAACAACTCGAGACGCAAGACCCCGCACGATATCACAATTGTCGCGTTTGAGCGCGGGCTTCAGATAGGCATTTGCCGCCGACCAGCGCCGCCCTTTCCAGACGGTCTGCTCCATCGGGCCAAAGCCTTCCTGCTTTTCTCCGTTATAGTCGCCGGTGACCTCGTATCCCGCTTGCTGGCCTGCATCGACAAAGGCCTGAAACAGTGGGTTTGCTCGTGGACCGCGCGATACGTGTAACGGCCCGTTGGTTCCGCGCCAGGCCGGATCGCCCCCATGGCCGCCGTCATGCCATGTCTCCATGCGTTTGTAATAGGGCAGCACATCCGCATAAGACCAACCGTCAGCCCCCATCTCGGCCCAGGTGTCGAAATCGCGTGCGTGACCGCGCACATAGACCATGCCGTTGATCGACGACGACCCGCCGATCACCTTGCCGCGCGGGCAGGCCAGACGGCGGTTGTTCAGATGCGGTTCGGGCTCGGACTGATATCCCCAGTCATAGCGCGACATGTTCATCGGATAGCTGAGCGCGGCAGGCATCTGGATAAACGGCCCTATGTCGGTGCCACCGTGCTCGATCACAAGGACCGAGGCCCCACCTTCGCTCAGACGATATGCCATTGCGCAGCCTGCGGACCCTGCGCCAACGATGACAAAATCTGCTTCCATATTCACAACTCCTCGCCCGCCGGGTATGACGCCTCCGGCGGGAGTATTTTTAAAAAGATGAAGAGGTTACTCGCCGCGTGGGAACCGGGCGTTTTCCTCGACGATGTTCAGATCCATATGATTGCGCATGTAGCGTTCGGACGCCTTTTGCAGCGGCTGATAATCCCATGGGTAATATCCGCCTTGCCGCAGTGCCTCGTACACGACCCAGCGTCGCGCCTGACTGGCACGGACATCCGCGTCGAAGCGCTCCAAATCCCAGCGGGTCTCGGACTTTGCGCGCAGGGTTTGCAGCGTGCCCGCATGTTCGGGGCTGTCTGCCAGATTGGTCAGTTCATGCGGGTCTGCCTCGAGATCAAACAATTGATCCGGGTCCAGCGCGCATCGATTGTATTTCCACTTGCCATAGCGCAGCGACACCAGCGGCGCATACGATGCCTCGGCCGCGTATTCCATGGCCACAGGTGCGGTTCGTTCCCCGCCTTGCGCCAGCGGCACCAGGTTTTCACCGTCCGTCCATGGGGCGATCTCGGCCATGTCAACACCTGCCAGAGCCCCGAGTGTGGGTGTGACATCAATGGTAGAAACCGGTGTATCGATCCGCCCCGCAAGCAAATCCGGGGATGAAATCATCAAAGGAACGCGCGCCGAGCCTTCGTAGAAGTTCATCTTGAACCACAAGCCCCGTTCACCCAGCATGTCACCGTGATCCGAGACGAACAGGATGATCGCCTCTTGCCGTGTCGTTTCCAGCACTTCGAGGATTTCACCGATCTTGTCATCGAGATATGTGATGTTGGCGAAATAGGCACGGCGGGACTTGCGAATGTCTTCCTCGGTGATGTCGAAGCTACGCCAGTCATTGGCGTCGAAGATTCGCTTGGCGTGAGGATCCTGGTTTTCATAGCCAATATCAGCGATTTCAGGCAGCAGATGCTCGCAATCCTCGTAGAGGTCCCAGTATTTGCGCCGGGCGACATAGGGATCATGCGGATGGGTGAAGCTGACCGTCACGCACCATGGGCGGTCATCCTTGCCGCGCGCAAGGTCATACAGTTTGGCCTTGGCGTTATAGGCGACCTCGTCATCATACTCCATCTGGTTGGAAATCTCGGCAACACCCGCGCCGGTCACCGATCCCATGTTGTGATACCACCAGTCGATCCGCTCACCCGGCTTTCGGTAATCCGGTGTCCAGCCAAAATCGGCCGGGTAGATATCAGTTGTCAGGCGATCCTCAAACCCGTGCATCTGGTCCGGCCCGACAAAGTGCATTTTGCCTGACAGACAGGTGTAATAGCCCGCGCGACGCAGGTGATGTGCGTAAGTTGGGATATCGCTGCGAAACTCTGCCGCGTTGTCATAGACGCCGGTGCGTGAGGGCAATTGACCGGACATGAAGCTGGCCCGCCCCGGCGCACAAAGCGGCGACGCTGTATAAGCGTTGGCAAAACGGGTCGACCTTTCGGCCAGTTTCTTCAGGTTCGGAGCATGAAGCCAGTCAGCGGGACCGTCGGGAAAGAGGGTTCCGTTCAGCTGATCCACCATCAGGATCAGAATGTTCGGTTTTGTCATTTTTCAGCCTCGAGCAGAGTATCGAGCACGCGCATAGCGTGGTTCACGGCCAATTGCGGTTCTTCCGGGGCGCTGAGCGCTGCGCGAATATAGAGCCCGTCAATCAGGGCAATCATGTTCTCGGCAGCCTCAACCGGATCCTGCATCCTTGGACGCAGGGCATGAACCAGATTCGATCTGATGCGCGCCTGATAGATCTGCCACAATCGCAGCGCGTCACTGTTGGTCTGCGCCAACACATAAAACGTCATCCAAGCGGCAGTCACGTCAGGTGTGAAACACGAAGGGGCAAAACAGGCGTGGATAATCGCCTCTGCCCGGTTGCCCGGTTTGGCCGCTTTCAACTGGGCCCTGGCTTCGTCGCTGAAGTCGGCGAGGATCTGACGCATTGCGGCCAGAAATATCTGATCCTTTCCGCCAAAATAATGGTGGGCCAATGCGCTGGACATGCCCGCGCGTTTGGCAATCTGGCTGACAGTTACATCCAGGGATTTCTTGACACCCAGTTCAGCAATCGTCGCTCGAACAATCGCGTCCTTGCGGATCGGCTCCATTCCAACTTTTGGCATCGCTTTCCCCATACAGGTGTCATGCGACCAAGCTAGGATGTTTTTATTGACTCGTCAATCAATGTAAGCGCGGAGATGTCACTTCACAGCTTCGGCGCAATACTGGGAGGCGTCAAGTCCCGACGGTTCAACATGAACTCGCGCCATGAGATGAAGCTTACAGCGCCCAGTATCAGGGTTCCGCCAGCCACAACCCATAGGTCGACACTTTCGTGGAAGATCGCTGCACCCACAAGCGTGGCCCAGATCAACTGCAGGAATGTAACGGGTTGTGTGACGGCCACAGGCGCGGCCTGCAACGCCAATGTCATGAAGTAATGACCTGCGGTCGCAAAGCTGGCCACCAGAAACAGAACCCCGAGTTCTTGCATACTGGGCCGGGTCCAGACGGCAACCGCAAATGGGATCAAGGCGATAGTTACCCAGATGGACAGATGCGCCACGACAACCGAAGGCGGAACGTCGCGGACAAGAAGCTTGGCCAGCAAATAGGACCCGCTTAGCATCAGGGCCGTTCCGAGCATGGCAAGGTGACCTTGCGAGACCTCGCGAAACCCGGGGCGCAGGATAACCAGTACGCCCACCAAGGCGACCAGAATGGCGGCAACCCTGCGAAAAGCCAGCTTCTCGCCCAGAAACAGGGCCGCGCCCAAGGTGACATAAACCGGCGTCATGTAGTTCATGGCAGTGACTTCGGCCAAGGGGATTTGTGTCATGGCAAAAAACCAAAGCATGACAGCTATCGCGTGTACGACACCGCGCAAACCGAACAACGTCAGCAGGCGGGGTGTCAGCCGGGTCGCCATGATCGACCGCAAGGCCGGTAACAGAAACACCAATCCCAGCGCATAACGCAGGAATGCAGCCTGGATCGGATTCATCGTCGTGCCCAGAGATTTGACCAAAGCGGTCATCACAACAAAGGACAGCCCGGCGGCAAACATCCAGAACATACCGGCAAGCGGGCGCGACGAAACGGCAAGCGATGTCATGGCTTAGGTTGAACACCGAAACCCTGCCGGGAACAACCCTTCACATGATAACAAGTTTCAGTGCGATACCCAGCATTACGACCCCGATCACTGCGTCCAGCACCTGCCAGGCGCGCGGGCGCGCAAACACCGGAGACAGAACACCCGCGCCGTATCCAAGTGAAAAGAAGAAGACAAAGCTGGACGTGACCGCCCCGATGGCAAATCCGACCCGGTCATCATACTGTGCCGAGATTGAGCCGATCAGAACCACTGTATCCAGATAGACATGCGGGTTCAGCCAGGTGAAGGCGAGAACGGCAAGCATCGCGGTTCTGAGGCTGGTTCGCGGGCCGCTGCCCGTTTCCATCACCGCGCCACCCCGCAGGGCAGACCCGAAGCTGCGCAGCCCATACCACGTCAGGAAAGCGGCCCCGCCATATCGCATTACAGGTTCAAACCAGGGGGCTGAATGGGCCAGAGTCCCGAACCCTGTGACGCCTGCAACGATCAAAACCGCGTCGGACATTGAGCAGGTCAGGCACAGAAGAAACACATGTTCACGCCGCAATCCCTGTCGCAGAATAAAGGCGTTCTGTGCCCCGATAGCGAGGATCAGACTGAAACCCAGCGCGAAACCGGCGATCATGGACGTGGGCATGGGACCTCCTGCTATTGCAAGACGTTGACTAAGGCCGTCGGTGTGATCTATCAAATTAAAGATGTTATCTCATGTTAAGTTTGGCTAATGTTGCTGGATCCTCTTCACCTGTCCGCTTTGTCTGCCATTCTGCGCCATGGTAGCTTTGATGCGGCTGCGGCAGAGCTGGCGGTGACGCCCTCGGCGATATCCCAGCGGATCAGGGCGCTTGAGGATCGGATTGGAGCCACCCTGATACATCGGGGCAGCCCTTGTACCGGGACGCCCGCCGGGCTGCGCATTGCCCGTTACGCGGAAGATGTCGGGCTGCTTGAGGCACAGTTGGTTCGAGAACTGACGCTGGAGCAGGAACCAAGGTCCGCGCGCGTCCGTATCGCCGTACCGGCAGACAGTCTGGCCACCTGGTTTGTTGATGCGATGGCGCAGGTGCCTGACATGCTGTTCGATCTGGTGATCGACGATCAGGATCACTCCGCAGACTGGCTGCGACGGGGCGAGGTAAGCGCCGCCGTCACCGTTGGTGGCCAGACAGTGACCGGGTGCGACGCGATCCCATTGGGCGTGTTGCGCTATCTGCCAACAGCCAGCCCGGAATTCATCAACACCTGGTTTCGGGACAAAGTGACCGAGGCAGAACTTGGCAAGGCACCCTGCCTGGTTTTCAACCAAAAGGACGGGCTACAAAGGGCATGGATTGTTCAGCACACTGGCAAACGCCTTTCACCCCCGTCTCATTTCCTGCCTTCTTCACACGGATTTGTGGACGCGGCGATTGCCGGGCTTGGGTGGGGCATGAACCCCGCAGCTCTGGTGCAGGTGGCTTTAAAACATGGGCTGTTGCGCCCCATCGTGCCCGATGCGCCGTTGGATGTCGCGCTGAGCTGGCAGGTTGGGCGTGTTCTTGCGCCCGCACTCAAACCTCTGACCCAGGCTGTCAAACGTGCGTCAGAACGGATTTTGCTTCCGCCTCAAAGCAGCTAAACAGACACGACATTTTCGGAGGAACCGATGTTCTCACGTGACGCTCTTGGCTATGACCCTATTCCCCTGCCAGACCGATGCGACATCAGCGATACAGACATGCTGGGCGCGGCGCAGGCATTTTATGAAAAGATGCGTCAGCGTCATACTATCCGGGATTTCGGCCCCCGCCCCGTTGCCCGTGAGGTAATCGAAACCAGTCTGCGCACTGCGGGTACCGCCCCGTCAGGCGCCAATCACCAACCCTGGCATTTTGCAGCCATCTCGGACCCTGCCCTGAAACACCGCATCCGGGAAGAAGCCGAAGAAGAAGAACGCCGGTTCTACGCAGGTGGCGCCGGGGATGAATGGATCAAAGCACTGGAGCCCATCGGCACCAACGCGGTCAAAGAACATCTGACAATCGCCCCTTGGCTGATCGTGGTTTTTGCCCAGCGCTGGGGGCAGTTCGAGGATGGAACGCGGTACAAGAACTACTACGTCCCGGAGAGTGTAAACATTGCCACCGGCTTTCTGATTGCTGCGCTGCATCACGCGGGCCTCAGCACCCTGACCCACACCCCGAATCCGATGCGGTTTCTGAACGACGCGCTGGACCGACCCGCGTCGGAAAAACCAACCATGATTATTGCAGTGGGGCATCCGTCAGAAGACGCGACTGTGCCTGCTGTGGCAAAACTCAAGAAACCCCTGGAAGAGATTTCATCTTTCTTCTGAGGCTTTCGCCACGCTCGCCGAAAACTCAATTCGAGGGCTGTTCCGCCTTTTTCCCTTCTGGTTGCATCATGCGGTAGCAGTTTATACAGGACACCAGACTGGCGACGACGATGAATGCGACGGCCATTGCGACCTCGTGCATATGGGCGACAGCGGCAAGGCCCGCAGACAACAACACCGCGGTTAAACGCGCGAACGCCTTGACCGCCGCCGATCCCCGTACCCGCTGCTCTTTGGGTGCCACATCCAGAAAATAGAGCTTACGCGCACTGCTGATCCCGGTCACCGCAACGGTGACAATGAACAGCGCAATTGCATGCAAGTGAACCTGATGGTCGATGCCCAAATAGTGGAACACCAAAAGGACACTGCCTGTTGCGGCGACCATCAATGTCCCGACCACCATGACCGCACGATGGGATTTCATGTTGATGATTTGCCACAGAGGACCCGATACAAGGTATCCCGAAGCGGAAGAAACGATCATCGCGGTCAATCCCTGTGTCGAGCTGTGATGCGCTTCGGCTGCGATGAGCGCGAAGAACGGAACAGACAGCGACACAGCAACCAAGGGCAGACGCATGATCATATACCGCCGGAACCACTGGTATTCGAACATGTCCAGAATACCCTTGATATTCGCCTTAATCGAAATGCCCCTTTCGGACTTCTGCGGCGTCATCGGTGCACCCTCACGCACGGTTTCCGTCATCGCCAGCATGAACAGACCCGACAGAAGGAAGAATAAAACCGAAACGCCAATCATGACTGAATGGCGCGAAAAGGGTGGATTATCCTTGGTGATCTGATGCACCAGCAACGCAAGGCCAATGGCACATAGCCCCCCGGCACCAAGCTGCAGGTATTGCATGACCATGCGCGAACGCGCCAGAACGTGGTCCCCGAGCAGATCCGTAAGCATCAGGGTCTGCACTTCGCTGACAAGCCCGATCACCAGAAATACAGACAGGAAAACCGCCGCGATCAATGGGACAGCCCCGGTTGCGGCCGCAGCTATTGCCAGAACCAGACAGGCGCCAATGACCGCTTCGGTCAACGCAATCGCACGTTTCTTCTTGCTTCTTGCCGCAACGGGTTGTGCGAGAAAGAAATCCGCAATCAAGCAACCGACCATCCGCACCGACACCAGCGCCCCCGCCACAAACATCGGCAACTCGAAGGAAACGGCTAGAAACGGTAAAACAACCGACGGGCTGCCGAGCGTCCACGCGACCTGAGACAGGATACTTTGCCCGGCTAGGACGGGCACATTGCGCTTGGTTCGATCGGAAGTTTCGGATGCCATTAGTACTGTGTCTTCATGTTTTCTGGATTTCCCGCACTTTCAGCCTAAGCGCATCGAATGTTTCAGCCAATAATTCAATAAAACCGTCAAAGAACAAAAAACCCGGCCGTTGCGACCGGGTTTCAATGAGCTGGTATGGGTCAGCTCAAAGCTGAGCCATGACCTCGTCGGTGGCTTCGAAATTGGTCGTGACACGCTGCACATCGTCATCGTCTTCCAGTGCATCGACCAGTTTCATCAGCTTTTGCATGTCCTCAAGGCCCAGTTCCGTCGTTGTGGTCGGTTTCCAGACCAGCTTGGTGGATTCAGACTCGCCCAGCGCCCCTTCCAGAGCGTTTGAGACATCGTTCAGATCAGTATCCGCGCACCAGATGATGTGGCCGTCTTCCGAACTCTCGACGTCTTCGGCTCCGGCCTCAATGGCGGCCTCAAATATCGTGTCGGCATCGCCAGCATCTGCCGGGTAAATGACCTCACCCTTGCGGTCAAACATGAACCCAACCGAGCCGGTCTCGCCCAGATTGCCACCGTTCTTCGAGAACGTGGATCGAACGGTCGAAGCGGTCCGGTTTCGGTTGTCGGTCATGGTTTCGACAATTACCGCTACACCATTGGGCCCGTAGCCCTCGTAGCGAATTTCTTCGTAGTCCTCGCCTTCACCCGCTTGCGATTTCTTGATCGCGCGGTCGATCACGTCCTTGGGGACCGAGTTCGACTTGGCTTCTTTCACCGCCAGACGCAGGCGCGGGTTCTTGTCTGGATCGGGATCGCCCATCTTGGCGGCCACGGTGATCTCTTTGGACAGTTTGGAAAATAGTTTGGACCGCGCGGCGTCCTGACGCCCCTTGCGGTGCTGGATGTTGGCCCATTTGGAGTGGCCTGCCATAGTGCGTCCTCGTCATCATGTTTGCGTGTTCGGCGCTCATATAGACGTTTGCGGGGGGCAGGATCAAGAGAGCGGCTTGCGACGACCTCACCGCCTTGTATGGTGACGGCATGACGACAGATCAGATCATACTTTTTGCCCTTTTCATCACCGTCTTCGGAATGCTGCTATGGGGTCGGTTTCGATACGACCTTGTGGCCTTTGCCGCGCTTATGATTGGCGTCGTGCTGGGTGTTGTGCCTGTCGGTGACGCCTTCGCGGGCTTTGGCCACCCGGCGACCATTATCGTCGCGCTGGTGCTTGTGGTCTCTGCCGGTTTGGTCAGGTCGGGAGCGGTCTTTCTGATCACCCGCACTCTGGTCGATGCGTCACGGGGACTGGGCGCGCATATCGCCCTGATGGGCGGGATCAGTGCCATTCTGTCGGCTTTCATGAACAATGTCGCTGCGCTTGCCCTGCTGATGCCCGTGGATATTCAGACCGCGCGCAAAGCAGGTCGCCCTCCGAGCCTGTCCCTGATGCCGCTGAGCTTTGCTACCATTCTGGGGGGCATGGTCACCCTGATCGGCACCCCTCCGAATATCATCATCGCCTCGATCCGGCAGGAAACGCTCGGCGAGCCGTTTCACATGTTCGATTTCGCCCCTGTTGGTGGAATAGCAGCGATTGCCGGTCTGGCATTTGTCGCACTGGTCGGATGGCGGTTGATCCCCAATCGCGGCGTGCAACAAGAAACATCCGAGGTGCTGGCCGAATACATTGCCGAACTGACGATCCCGCCGGGGTCTGCCCATATCGGCAAACGGGTCAGCGAACTTTATGAAACGGCCGAAAAATCCGACGTGGCTATCATCGGCCTGATCCGGGATGGGAAACGGCGATATGGCCGGTCAACCCATGCCACATTGAACGATGGCGACGCGTTGGTGCTGGAAGCACGCCCCGAAGCACTGGACGAATTCCGTTCTGCGCTGAAACTGGATTTCTCGGACACGCGACGGCAGGAGCTGCTGACGGCTGAAGGCGAAGGTCTGGAAGTAATCGAAGTGGTCGTTCCCGAAAGCGCGCGCATAACCGGCCGTACTGCGCAGGGTATCGGGTTGGCCTGGCGCCAAAGTACCGTCCTGATGGGCATCTCGCGTCAGGGTCGTCAGATCACCGAACAGGTTCGCAAGACCGAGGTTCAACCGGGAGATATCCTGCTGCTGCTTTGCCCCCGTGATCGCAGCGCCGACGTGACAGAATGGCTGGGTTGTCTGCCTCTGGCCGAGCGCGGTTTGAACGTGACGGCAAACGACAAGGCCTGGTTGGCCATCGGTCTGTTTGCCGCTGCCGTTTTCGCGGCCAGTGTCGGGTTGATTTACCTTCCAGTCGCATTGGGTCTTGTCGTCATTGCCTATGTGCTAACCAAGGTCATGCCAATCACGGAGATCTATAACCATATCGAATGGCCCGTTGTTGTGCTGCTGGGTTCGATGATCCCTCTGGGCAGCGCTTTGGAAACATCCGGCGGCACCGAGCTGATTGCCAATGCGCTGATCCAGCTGACCGACGGTCTGCCTGCATGGGCGATCCTGACCGTACTGATGGTCGTGACGATGACCTTGTCGGATGTCCTGAACAACACCGCCACCGCCATCGTCGCGGCCCCGGTGGGCATCCAGATGGCCCAAACGCTCGGGGTGTCGCCCGACCCTTTCCTGATGACCGTTGCAGTTGCGGCTTCGGCTGCGTTCCTGACGCCTATCGGTCACAAGAACAACACGCTGGTTCTGGGCCCCGGCGGCTATCATTTTGGCGACTACTGGCGCATGGGCCTGCCGCTTGAGGCTCTGATCATCGCGGTTTCCGTCCCCGCCATCCTTGTCTTTTGGCCGCTGTGACGGGTAAAGGCTGTTCATGAAACGCTTTTTGATCCTGCAACTGCGCCCGGAAACGGATGCCTCCGACGCAGAATATGCTTCGATCCTGAACCGCAGCGGGTTATCGCCCGAACGCACACACCGCATCCGTTTGGATTGCGAAGACCTGCCGGAAGGGCTGAAAGTCGCCGACTATGCGGGGGTTATTGTAGGCGGCGGACCGGGATGCGTCAGTGATGACCCCGCAACCAAATCCCCGCTGGATGCCCGGATCGAGGCTGCGATCATGGGGTTGATGCCGCAGATCATCGAACAGGATCACCCGTTCATGGGCTGCTGCTATGGCCTTGGTATTCTGGCCGTACATCTGGATGGCAACGTCAGTAAAGCCCGGTACAGCGAGCCTGTGGGGCCGTCCAGGTGCCGCCTGACCCCCGAAGGACAACAAGACCCGCTTACCGCAGAATTGGACGCCACCTTTGATGCTTTTGTTGGTCACAAAGAAGCGGTTCAAACCCTGCCCGAGGGCTGCGTTCACCTTGTTGCGTCCGACCCCTGCCCGTTTCAGATGATCCGCTGGGGCCAGAACGTCTATGCCACTCAGTTCCACCCGGAAGCCGATGCCAAAGACTTTGAACAACGCATCAACATCTACAAGAACCATGGCTACTTCCCGCCCGAAGACGCGCAGAAACTGATCGACCATTGCCATTCGGCAGAGGTTACGCAACCCGGCGAAATCCTGCGCCGTTTCGTCCAGCGATACGAGTGACCCAACGGCGCGGTTGCCTGCGCCATTCCGCCTCGCTTAGGCTGATCTGACGCAACTTTGGGAGAGGTTGTCCTTGGATTTGCTTTTGAATGTCGGCTTGCCGGTGTCGCTTGCCATTATCATGTTGTCTCTGGGCATCGGGCTGGAGGTGGCAGACTTCCGTCGTATCCTGAGCCGGCGACGCGCCTTTGCCATCGGGGCGGTAAGCCAGATTGTTCTCTTGCCAGTCGCAGCCTTTGTGACGGTCACAATCTTTGCATTGCCCCCCGAGATCGCGGTTGGTTTCATGCTGCTCAGTTTTTGCCCGGGCGGCGTAACCAGCAACATCCTCTCCAAGCTCGCCAAAGCCGATGTCGCGCTTTCGGTCAGCCTGACCGCCGTGATCAGCCTTTTGTCGATGGTGACCGTACCAATACTGGCCGCGTGGTCGATCAGGCACTTCATGGGCGACGAAGCACCCGAGGTTTCGATCACCGGGCTGGCTGTTGCATTGTTTCTGATAACAACGCTGCCTGTGGCAATCGGGGTCGGAATTCGCTACTTTGCAACGGAGTTTGCAAACCGCGTAGAGCCGGGATTGTCAACGCTCGCGACCGTTTTGTTCGTGCTGATCGTTGCCGCGGCACTGGCCGGGAACTGGCAATTGTTCGTCGACAATCTTGGCATCATGGGCGCAGGCTTGATTTCTTTGAATATCACCCTGCTGTTCATCGGGCTGGGGCTTGCGCGGATATCAAACCTGTCCTGGAATGAGTGCAAGACGATCTCGATCGAAACCGGTATTCAAAACTCCACGCTGGGCATTACACTGGCGGCGCTGATCACGAATACCGAAAGCGGGTTCAGCCCGCTGGCCCTGCCCTCGGCGGTTTATGGCATTACGATGTACGCCGTGGTTCTGCCGTTTCTTGTCTGGTTCCGCAGGCGCTGAAAGGACCGTTATGACAAACAACACTGCTGATGCGATCGTAATCGGTGCTGGTCTGGCCGGATTGGCCGCCGCAGCCGAACTGGGCGACCGAGGCAAAAAGGTAATCATACTCGATCAGGAACCCGAAACCTTTCTGGGCGGTCAGGCGTTCTGGAGCCTTGGTGGACTGTTCATGGTCGACACCCCCGAACAGCGCCGCATGGGTATACGCGACAGCCACGATCTGGCGTTGCGCGACTGGATGGGCAGCGCACAGTTTGACCGTGACGAAGACGCATGGCCCCGCAAATGGGCCGAAGCCTATATCGAGTTTGCGGCTGGCGAGATGCGTCAGTGGCTGCACGAAATGGGCCTGCGCTGGTTTCCGGTCGTTGGCTGGGCCGAACGTGGCGGGTCTTATGCGACGGGGCACGGCAACTCGGTCCCGCGCTTTCACATCACATGGGGCACCGGCCCCGGCGTTCTTGAACACTTTATCCGACGTGTCCGCGACCATGTCAGCGCCGGATTGATCCAGATGAAGTTCCGCCACCAGGTCAGCCATATCATCATGCAGAACGGAACCGCCAAAGGTGTTTCCGGAGAAATTCTGGCCGATGACACCTCCCAGCGCGGTGGCAAAACCAACCGCGATGAGGTTGGCGAGTTCGAAGTTTATGCCCCATCAATCATTGTCACGTCCGGCGGTATTGGTGGCAATTTTGACATGGTGCGTCAAAACTGGCCACGGGACCGTTTGGGTGAGCCGCCCAAAGATATGGTTGCAGGGGTACCCTTTCACGTCGATGGCCGCATGATCGCAATCAGCGAAAAGGCGGGCGGCCATGTCATCAACGGTGATCGGATGTGGCACTACACCGAAGGCGTGCGCAACTGGGACCCGATCTGGCCCGCCCACGGTATTCGTATCCTGCCCGGCCCAAGCTCAATGTGGTTTGACGCCAGGGGTAACCGCCTTGCTCCGCCGTGCCTGCCCGGGTTCGACACATTGGGGACACTGCGTGAGATTCTGAAAACCGGGTATGAATACAGCTGGTTTGTTCTGACCCAGAAGGTGATCAAAAAGGAATTTGCGCTGTCCGGGTCGGAACAAAACCCCGACTTCACTTCGGGCAGCTGGAAAGAAGTTATCCGCCAACGCATTCTGTCAGGTTCCAGCGCAACTGCCCCGGTTGAGGCGTTCAAGGAAAAAGGTGAGGATTTTGTTGTTGCCAACACGCTGACCGAACTGGTCAATGGCATGAACCATCTGGGCGACACTCCGATAGACGAGGCTCATCTGCGTGCCCAGATCGAAGCCCGGGATTCGCAGGTCGACAACCCCTTTTCGAAAGATGCGCAGATGATGGCAATCCTTGCCGCGCGCAATTACCGCGGAGATAAACTGATCCGCACAGCCAAACCGCATAAGTTTCTGGATCCGGCCAACGGCCCGCTGATTGCCGTCAAGCTGCATATTCTGACACGCAAATCTCTGGGTGGGTTGCAGACCAATCTGGACAGTCAGATGATTGGATCAGACGGCAATGTCGTACCGGGCCTGTTCGCTGCTGGCGAAGTCGCCGGATTCGGCGGTGGCGGCTATCACGGCTACAACGCGCTGGAAGGCACATTCCTGGGCGGCTGCATCTTTTCCGGTCGCAATGCCGGGCGTTCAAGGGCCGTCGCCTGACGCACTTTCCCTGTTACTTGCGCATCAGTTTGATCACCGGCTGTCCCTGCGCATCCAGCAGAGCCAGAGCGTTGCCCTGCATCGCGAATGTCGTGACGTTCTGCAAGGCTTGCAGGAATTGCCGCTCAACCGCGTCCAGCGGGGGCGGGCACGCCATGAGTGTTGCAGCCATGTTGTCTGGAAACGCAATGCGATTACCGGAAATCTCGGCCTGACCGCTGAACCGGTTGCAGCCGCTGCTTCCTGAAAAAACCCCATCCTGACCAAAGACAAGCTCGGGGCGTTTCTCGGATTCGACAGGCGCACCATTCAGGCCCGAGGCGGCCCATTGGGTGTTGTCCAGCGCTTCCGCCCCCTGCCCCTGGACCTGAACCAACAGAAGATCAGCGGCATTTTCTGCCCCATTCGTCAGAACCGGGTAAACGGTATCTGTGGTGAACAGCAGGTTTTGCCCCTGCATCACAGATGCCCGAACGCTATAGCGATGAGCATCCATGATCAGTGCATCGTCATAGGTCAATTTGAACTGTGCGGGCACCCCGCTCAGCGCATACCGTTGCGCGGCAAGCGTGACAGCGGGAGCATCGACCAGCGAGATATCCTGAAGCTCGACATAAAGAGTTGCGTCCGGTGGCAGTGCAATGCGCTCTCGGTATGTGGCGGTCCCTTCAACTGCACCGGCAATGGCGACACCGCTTAACGCTGCCCAAGTTGCTGCACCCACCCATATTGCGCGACTTAATTGCTGCATAGGTCAATTCCTTTTGCAAACCCTCTTCGCAAAAGATCGTGTGCCCTTGGGTCTTTGCAAGATGTGCTTCGACAAAGTGGCAATTCTGCGCCGAAATCACAAAGGCCAGATCAACGGAATAAGCAGGGATGCCAACAATCCGACTGTCAGATTTAGCGGAACACCCACCTTCATGAAATCGGTGAACCTGTAGCCGCCAGGGCCGTAGACCATCATGTTGGTCTGGTATCCGATCGGTGTTGCAAAGGACGCCGAAGCCGCGACCATAACGGCAACCACCAACGGGCGTGGGTCCATTCCGACGGCCTGGGCTAGCCCGATGGCTATAGGCGTGACCACAACCGCAACCGCATTGTTGGAAACCAGTTCGGTCAGCACCGAGGTCAGCAGGTAGATCGCCCAGATGATCAGGAAGGGCGGCAGAGCGCTTAATCCCGGTGCCACGGCCTCGACAATCAGTGAAACCGCACCAGAGCTGTCCAGTGACGCACCGATGGCGAGCATCGCGAAGATCAGCGCCAACAGGCGACCTTCGACAAAGGAGAACGCCTCGTCCGCGTCGATGCAGCGGGTCAGAAGAACCACGGCTACGGCCACAATCGATAACAGCAGGATCGGCGCGACACCCAGCGCTGCAAGGACGACGATCCCGACCAGCGCGCCAATTGCAATTGGCGCATGGCTGCGACGGAAGGCGCGTGCAGAAGGTTGGCTGACATCCACCATGTCCATGTCCGCCGCAAGGCGCTGGATATCTGCCGGGGCGCCCTCCAGCAGTAATGTATCCCCTACCCGAACCACCAGATCATCCAACTGGCGACCGATATTCTGATTGCGACGGTGAACGGCCAGCACATAGACACCATACCGACGCCGAAGTCGCATCATTCCAAGGGTCCGACCCACCAAACGGCATCCGGGTGTGATCAGCACCTCGACCGTCTTGGTCTCGACAGCAGAAACCTGATCCACACGCTTCAGCTCTTTGTTGCTCTGTAGGCTCAGAAGTTCGGTCATCTCGGTGCGCAGAACTACGCGGTCACCGACCTGCAATTCAACGCCCTTCAGATTGCGCCGCAGCGATTCATCGCCCCGGACCACGTCGATCAGACGCACGCCGGGGCGTTTGAACAACTGAACGCCGGTCACTTCACGCCCGATCAGGTTGCTGTCGGGCGGAATGACCGCTTCGGTGAAAAACTTCATTCTGGACCGATCGCTAAGCAGCGAGGCCATGCTGTCCCGCTCGGGCAGCAATCTGGGGGCGATGAAACGCAGATAGATCATGCCGTAGATCACTAGTGCAATCCCCAGCGGCGTGACCTCGAATATCGAAAAGGCTTTCATCCCCTGCGCACGGGCCACACCATCCACCAGCAGGTTGGTGGACGTTCCGATCAGTGTCAGTGTCCCGCCAAGAATGGCGGCATAACTGAGTGGAATTAGCAGCTTTGACGCGGGTACATTCAGCGTGCGGGCGATCTGAACAAAAACCGGGATCATGACCACAACAACGGGCGTGTTCGACACAAAAGCCGAGGCCAGCACGACGAACCCCATCAGCAAACCGATGGCAATGCGCGGGTTGACCTGCGCCTGCCTTTGCGCGGTCGACGTGAAGGCGTCCAAGGCCCCGGTCCGCACCAAGGCCCCCATGATGATGAACATCGCCGCAATCGTCCAGGGCGCGGGATTGGACAAGACCGCCAGCGCGCTTTGATAGGGCAATATCCCTGTGACCAGCATCAGTGAGACACCACCGATGGCCACAACCTCGGTCGGATAAACCTCGCGCAGGAACATGACGAACATGCTCGCAACAATCAGCAGCGCCAGAATTGCGCTGCCCGTCTCTGTCAGTGGAAGGAAATGCATTCGTGGTATTCTGTCCGAACCCTGGCCCAAGCGCCTGATGACATGCAGTTTCACGCATTGCGCGTGGCAGAGCAAGCCCGACGTTCGTTAATCAGGCCCGGCTTGTTCCAAACGCCCACCAACGCGCACCATGCGAACAGATTTGGCCTGACCGTCGCGATCATCCGTTTCGACGAACACTCCGCTCAGCGTGGCCTCGCCATTGGCAGGGGTAAACCGGGTCTTGGGCATCCCGGTTATGAACCGGCGCATCGGTTCCTGCTTGTCCATACCAATGACCGAGTCATAGTCGCCGCACATGCCCGCATCCGTCAGATAGCCTGTGCCGCCCGGCAGAATCTGCGAATCCGCTGTCGGTACATGGGTATGTGTGCCCACCACAAGGCTGGCGCGCTTGTCGCAATAGTGACCCATGGCCATCTTCTCGGACGTCGCCTCACAATGCATATCGACAATGATGGCTTGTGCCTGCCCGCCCCTGGGGTGCGATTTCAGGATGGGCTCTATGGCCGAGAACGGGTCGTCGAATGGCCGTTTCATAAAGACCTGCCCCAACACCTGCACCACCAGAACCTTGCGCCCTCCGGGTGCGTTGAACAGCCGGTGCCCCCGCCCCGGCGCGCCCTTGGCATAGTTCACCGGGCGCACGATGCGCTGTTCTTTCTCGATATATTGCAGCATGTCTTTCTGGTCGAACGCATGGTCGCCCAATGTCAGGCAATCTGCACCGGCATCCAGCAGCAGCTTGGCGTGATCGCCGCTCAACCCCATGCCGTTCGACGCGTTTTCGCCATTGACCACAACGAAATCCAGCCGCCATTCGTCGCGCAGGCGCGGCAAATGTTGCTGAACGGCCGCGCGCCCCGCGCGCCCCATGACATCACCAAGAAACAAAATCCTCATGATCCGGGTCGTAGGGGCTGTGCTGGGCAATAACAAGGCGGAACCGTGAAATTTAAGTTGAGCCCGAACTTGAAATTGCTTGCAGGCGTGGCAAAGTCTTAGCCATGCGCTTATATCAAAAGGATATGTTGTGAAGTTATTGGCAATATTGACATTCGGCCTTGTGGTCGCTTCGGGCGTTATGGCGCAAGGCACAAAGACATCCATGCCCAATCCCGCGGCAACCTTTTGCGTCGAGAATGATGGAGTTTACCAACTTCGGAAGAACGAAGACGGAAGCGTCTTTGGTGTCTGCATCCTGAAGGACGGCACGGAAGTGGATGCCTGGGACTATCTACGCGGCCACTTTCAGCAATGAGGCTTAGAACGTCAGCACCCGGCTTTCCGTGATAACTATGTCCAACGGCTGATCGGTTGGCTCCAGCGGCAGATCCTGCGCCTCTTGCGCGTCAAAAGCGAAACCGATTGCCAGTGTCGCGCGCTTGCCTCGCAATCCTTCCAGCGTGCGATCATAAAATCCACCGCCATATCCCAGACGCCCGCCGTTGGCATCAAAAGCCACCAGCGGCACGATCAGGATCTCGGGGTCGAAATAATCATCGACCTCGGGCACTCTGGCACCGAATGGGCCGTCTTTCAGCGGTCCTTCCGGCGTCCAGCGCGAAAATTTCAGCGGTTTTCCAGCGGCTTGGATCACTGGAACACCAACAGGCCCATAAGCCGAAGCTTCAGCCATGGCGGATACCGGGTCGATCTCGGTCCGGATCGGCATGTAGCCTGACAAGGGCACACCGCGATAACCCGCCAGAACCTCGGACAAACGTCCGGCTGCACCGGGAACACGCGTGTCGAACGCGACCTTGCGGCGCGCAAACGCCGCTTTGCGTGCAGCTGCTTTGATTTCAGTCAGATCGGTCACAATAGCACCACACTGGCTAGCCCAAGAAAGATGAAGAATCCCATGACATCGGTTGTGGTTGTCACAAAGGTTCCTGACGCCAGAGCCGGGTCAATTCCCAGACGATCCAGCACTACCGGTACTACCGTACCTGCAAAGCCCGCGATGATCATGTTCACGACCAAGGCTGACCCAATCACGACACCCAGCCAAGGTGAACCGAACCACAGCATCCCCACGGTCCCCAGTACAATGGCAAAACAGAGCCCGTTCAACATGCCCACCAGCAGTTCCCGCCTGATAACGCGCATCACGTTTGAATTGGTCAGGTCGCGCGTCGCCAGTGCGCGCACTGCAACGGTTAGCGACTGAGTACCCGCATTGCCCCCCATGGATGCAACAATCGGCATCAGGATGGCCAGCGCGACAAGCTGGTCAATTGCCGCCGCAAATTGCGAGATTACCAACGAAGCACATATCGCTGTGCACAGGTTTACCGCCAGCCACGGCAACCGTCGCCGACTGGTCGCCGCGACACTGTCGGACAGAGAGCTTTCGTCGCTCACACCGGCAAGGCGCAGGATGTCTTCTTCGTGCTCTTCATCCAGAACGACCATCGCGTCATCGATGGTGATCACACCAACCAGACGCCCATCGGCATCCACCACAGGGGCCGAGATCAGATGATACTGGTTGAAGGCGTAAGCCACGTCCTCCTCGTCCTGATCAACGGGGATGATGTGAAACTCCTCTTCCGCCAGATCGCGCAACGGCACCTCACGACGGGACGCCATCAGCTTGCCCAATGTCACCTGCGCTGTTGGTTTTAGGCGCGGATCGACCAGAACAACATGATAGAACTGCTCGGGCAGATCGTCATTGGCACGCATGAAGTCGATGGCCTGACCGACGGTCCAATGCTCGGGCGCCATGACGACCTCGCGCTGCATCAAACGACCAGCCGAATTCTCGGGGTAAGCAAGCGCCTGTTGCGCCGCTAGCCGCTCGGAATCTTCGAGCGCGCCCAGAATGGCTTCCTGCTGCGGTTCCTCAAGATCTTCCAGAAGGTCAACGACGTCGTCGCTTTCCATCTCGCGCACGGCTTCCGCCAGAACCTCGGGGGTCAGGACGGCGATGATTTCCTCGCGGACCGCTTCGTCCAGTTCTGACAGGATGTCGCCGTCAAATTCCTTGTCATAAAGCCGGATCAGCCGCGCCCGGTCATAAGGATTGATCTGCTCCAGAAGGTCAGCGATATCAGCCGCGTGCAGTGGCTCCATCAGCTCAATCAGCTTGTCGCGATCATCCACATCGACGGCGTATAGGATCGCCGCCACTGTCCGGCGATCCAGTGCATACGCGTCTTCGTCGTGGGGCAGATCGTGTTCGGCTTGATCACTGCCTGTCGTCATGCGCTGCCCCCTTCTTTCGGCGATTGGCCCCTAAATAGAAGAAGCAGCTACCAGAAAACAATGACAATGCGCCGATTTACCCACTTCTTTCGTCTGCCTATGCTACAGCGCGGTCCCTAACAGGTGGAGAACAGGGCAAATGGCGCAAAAGACGCTTTTGAAAGGGCGCGTTCTGAGTTTCACAGGCTCACCCTTTGACGGAGAGCCAACCGAAGCGACCCGGCTGGACGAAGCGGTCGTGATTGACAAAGGACGCGTTGCCGATGTCGGCGCGTCCGATGCGCTGATGCGGCGTCACCCTGATGCCGTCATCAAGGACCATGGCAATCACCTGATCATTGCAGGTTTCGTTGACCCGCATGTGCACTACCCACAGACGGCCATGATTGCCAGTTGGGGTAAGCGGTTGATCGACTGGCTGAACACCTACACCTTCCCGGAAGAGATGAAGTTTGGTGATCCTGAATACGCCTCTGAAATCGCCAACCGTTATCTGGATCTGACTGCCGCCCATGGCACAACGACGATGTGTAGTTTTTGCACCATCCACCCCGAAAGCGTGGATGCCTTTTTCACTGCCGCGCAACAACGGGGACAGCGCGTGGTCGCGGGCAAGACCTGCATGGATCGCAATGCGCCTGAAGGTCTGCGTGACACAGCCCAGACCGCCTATGACCAATCTGCCGCGCTGCTTGAGAAATGGCACCGTGTCGACCGCCTGTCCTATGCCATCACGCCCCGGTTTTCACCTACGTCCACCCCTGAACAGCTTGAGGCCATGGGCGCGCTTTGGGCGGAACATCCCCATTGCCTGATGCAAACACACCTGAGCGAGCAGACAGACGAAATCGAGTGGGTCCGCTCCCTGTTCCCCGATGCCCGGGACTATCTGGACACTTACGAAAAGTTCGGGCTGCTGGGGCAGAACGGACTTTATGGGCATGTCATCCATCTGGAAGACCGGGAACGCGATCGTCTGCGCGAGGTTGATGCGTCACTGATCCACTGCCCCACCTCGAACACCTTTATCGGGTCGGGTCTGTTCGACATGAACGGCTTGATCCATGATGGCCACCGGATCGGTTTGGCAACAGATACCGGTGGCGGATCAAGTTTTTCAATGCTTCGCACCATGGCTGCCGCTTATGAAATCGGTCAGTTGCGCGGGCGACCCCTGCATCCGGCGCAATTGCTGTGGCTGGGTACGGTCGGGTCGGCGCGCAGCCTGCGGATGGATGATTGCATCGGCAACATTGCCCCGGGAATGGAGGCGGATCTGGTCGTGATTGATCTCGCCTCGACCCCGGCCATCGCCCAGCGCGAAGCTTGCGCAAACGATGTTTGGGAGGCAATCTTCCCTACCATCATGATGGGTGATGATCGGGCTGTGGCCGAGGTCTGGATCGGTGGGCGGCAGGCCGCCTAGGCCTGCAACTCCTTGGCAAGACTGTTTTGACGCTCAATCACGCGGGGCAGGTCAATCGTCGTGATATGCCCGTCCCGCACGATCTGGCGGCCTTCGACAAACAGGTGCTTTACCTGCATCGGACCTGCCAGAAGCAGAGCTGCCGGGTCCCAACTGCCTGCGCTTTCGATACAGCGCATATCCCAAACAGCGACATCCGCACGTTTTCCCGGCATAAGCCGCCCGCAATCGGGGCGCCCCAGCACATCGGCCCCGCCACGTGTCGCAATCTCCAACGCTTCACGGGCCGACATCGCATCTGCCCCATTGACCACCCGCTGCAACAGCAGCGCCTGCCTAGCCTCAAGCATCAGATTGCCGTTGTCATTACTGGCTGAACCATCAGCGCCGAGACCCACCTTTACCCCCGCATCGCGCATCGTCCGCACCGGCGCGATGCCTGATCCCAGACGGCAGTTCGAACATGGGCAATGAGCGACACCCGTTTTCGTACGTGAAAACAGATCAATCTCGGCCCCGTCCAACTTGACACAATGGGCGTGCCACACATCCGGGCCAGTCCAACCCAGATCTTCGGCGTATTGACCGGGCCGACAGCCGAACTGAGCCTGTGAATAGGCGATATCTTCATCGTTTTCAGCCAGATGCGTATGCAACATCACACCTTTGTCCCGTGCCAGAAGGGCTGCATCTCGCATCAGGTCCCGGCTGACGGAAAACGGTGAACACGGGGCCAGACCTACGCGGCACATCGATCCTTCTGACGGATCGTGAAAAGCATCCACGACACGGATCATGTCGTCCAGTATGGCTGCTTCTTCTTCAACCAGACTGTCCGGTGGCAGGCCGCCATCACTTTCACCAATGCTCATCGCGCCGCGTGTCGGGTGAAATCGCATCCCCAACTCGGATGCGGCAGCAATCGTGTCCTCCAGCCGCGAACCATTGGGATAGAGGTACAGGTGATCAGAACTGAGCGTACAGCCTGACAGCGCCAGCTCTGCCAAACCGATCTGGGCCGAGGTGAACATCTCGTCTGGACCGAACTTCGCCCAAATCGGATAGAGTGTCTGAAGCCACCCGAACAGCAATGCGTCTTGCCCGCCCGGCACCGCGCGGGTCAACGTTTGGTAAAGATGGTGATGAGTGTTCACCAGCCCGGGTGTCACCAGACAGCCCGAAACATCGTGAACCTCGCCTTGTGCCTGCAATCCGTACCCGATCCCCGCGATCTGGCCGTCGCGGATCAAAATGTCAGCCCCGGGGAGTTCCTGCCGGGACTCGTCCATCGTCAGGATCAGATCAGCGTTTTTGAGTAGGATTTCTGTCATGTCGCGCTCCTGCATCTGCCCGTCTCTTGCAAGGAGTGCGAAGGTCGGCGGAAAACGGGCTCAAGAACCGACTGTGTATTATGTACCCGCCATCGGGATCTGCGACAACCGGTTTCAGAACCGACGCAGGATCTGAAGGGCCTCTGCATGAATCTCTGCGTTGGCTGCGGCCAATGCCCGACCGCCCTCATGCGCCGGGCCGCCTTGCCAGTCGGTCACAATTCCGCCTGCCGCCTGAATAACCGCAATAGGGGCCTGAATGTCATACGAGTTCAGCCCTGCTTCGATCACCAGATCCGCCTGCCCAGCGGCTAACAAGGCATAAGCGTAGCAGTCCATTCCATACCGGGTCAGTTGCACCTGTTCCGATACGGCCTGAAACCCGGCCCGGTCATCCGGGGTGCCGACTTCAGGAAAAGTGGTGAACAGCGTCGCCTGCGCTAGAGATTTCGTCCCCCGTGTTTGCAGCTTACTGGTCCCCAGCGGCCCTGTAAGCTGCGCACCAGCTGTCGATCCGACAAAGCGTTCGCCAATGTAGGGCTGATCAATCACCCCCATGATCGGCCCATCTGCTGTGCTGAGCGCGATCAGAACGCCCCAGGTTGGTGTACCACTGATAAACCCGCGCGTGCCGTCGATGGGGTCCAAGACCCAGGTTCGGCCGCTGCTGCCTTTGTGCGCACCGTATTCTTCACCCAACACGCCATCTTCGGGGCGCAACCGGGACAGAACCTCTCGCATGGCTTTTTCGGCGGCCCGGTCCGCCACGGTGACGGGGTCAAACCCTTCGGTCAGCTTGTTCGCAGTTTCCAGATTGGTCTGACGAAAAAAAGGAAGAATGGCCGCGCGTGCCGCTTCGGCCATTTCTTCTGCAATTTCAATGTCGCTTAAACTCGCCGGATGCATGGCACTCTGGTGCGAGCATTACCTGGCAAAGTCAAGCCGGTCTGATCAGGCGACGTCGCTGAGGACACGTGCAAGTTCAAACAGGCGGCGGCGCTGGTTTTCCGGAATTGCGTAGTAAGAGCGAACAAGATCCAAGGCTTCTTTATCGCCCATCAGATCAGCTGGAACAGATTTCTTTTCCGAGCTGCTTTTCTGGGCTTCTTCCAGACCTTCGAAGAAGAAGCTGACCGGAACGTCCAATGCCTCGGCAATGTCCCACAGGCGCGACGCGCTGATTCGGTTGGCTCCGGTCTCATATTTCTGGATTTGCTGAAACTTGATACCAACTTGCTGCGCCAATTGTTGCTGGGTCATCCCAATCAGCCAGCGGCGATGCCGAACGCGCTTGCCCACATGGACATCGACGTGATGAGTCATTGGTATTCTCCTCTACTACACACACATTTGTACGGGATCGTGCGACGTCCGAGATCGCAATACCAATAGGGGCTTCCTTAATCGCCCCCAAATCCGGACTGTGCCGTCCCCCGTTACCAGCACTGCTTGCCAATATTGCCGGTTTTGAATTTTTTTTCAAGCTGGTTGAGTCGATCCCCCCTCACAAGGGCTGTGGTTGTATGCGTCAAATGCCCTGCCCGCTGTTCGCGTGGCCCGGCTGGATATGCGACAGATTTTCAGACGTTTCAGGACGCCGCGCATAAGGAATTGACATCTCGCACAGCCCACGTGCCTATGCCCCAAGCACGTGAGGAACCAAATGAAGGCCTATTGTATTAGATCTGACGGGGCAGTTGCCCAGCTGTGCGATGTACCGAAACCCGAGCCGGGTGAGGGTCAGGTGCGGGTTGCGATCAAAGCCTGCGGGTTGAATTTCGCTGATCTGCTGATGCAGAAAGGCACGTATCAGGATACACCGCCTGCGCCGTTTACTTTGGGTATGGAAATCGCCGGTGTCGTGGATACCATCGGTCCAGGTGTGTCCACCCTGAAGCCGGGCGACCGGATCGCCGTCTATTCCGGTCAGGGCGGTCTGGCAGAATATGGCGTTTTCGACGCCGATCGCGCTATCCCGCTGCCGGACACGACCCGTTTCGAAGACGCGGCAGCGATCCAGATAGCCTATGGCACCAGTCACATGGCCCTTGACCACCGCGCCCGTCTGCAACCCGGTGAGACGCTTCTGGTCACCGGCGCAGCAGGCGGTGTTGGGTTGACCGCGGTTGAAATCGGCAAGCTCATGGGTGCCACCGTCATCGCACAGGCCCGCGGCCCCGAAAAGCTGGCCGTTGCCCGCGCCGCAGGGGCCGATCACCTGATTGATGCCTCAGAGGATCTAAGGGCTCGGGTCAGATCGCTTGGCGGCGCGGATGTCGTTTATGACGCAATCGGCGGCGATGTGTTCAAGGCGGCCTTCCGCGCCACCAATCCCGAAGGCCGTCTGCTGCCCATCGGGTTTGCCGGCGGGGAAGTTCCGCAAATCCCCGCCAATCATCTGCTGGTCAAGAACCTGACCGTGATCGGCTTTAACATTGGCGGGTATCTGAAATTCCGGCCAGAAGCCGTACGCGAAAGTTTTGACACCCTTTTCCGCTGGCACACCGAGGGCCGCATCAATCCACACATCAGCCACGTCTTGCCACTTGATGAGGTCGCGCAGGGCATGCGGTTGCTAAAAGAGCGTAAATCGACAGGCAAAATTGTGATCACCCCCTGACCGCAATCAGCCCACCACGGCGCGCAGCTGTGTCCCCCCAAGGAGGCGAAAGTTCTGACGCACTAACTGTGCCAATGCTTCGACAACCGCGTCTCGACCCGGCTCTCCACCATACAGGTTGATCATGTGCGCAGGCAGGTCCGGTAGCGCACCCCCGCCTTCGATCTGTTCGAGATGTGCGGCTTCGGTACCTTCCAGTGCTGCATACACTGCCAGATCAGCGCTGACCGTGGCCTCGATTGTGCGGTCGTTTTCAGTTTCCACCGACAGCTCCCAGGGGATACCGGCCGCATCCAGCGCCGATATCACCTGTGGTCGAAACAAGCAGCGACGTCCAAGTGCCAAAGGCAGCGGACGCTTGCGCCAGGCCGACCCGCCCGGCGCACCTATCCAGCGCAAGGGCAGCTCTGCAATGGTTTCCGCACCGTCCACCGACGACGGTTCCGTGGTCAGGATCACGTCACATTCGCCGCGTTTGTACATCTCTTTCAATTGCAATGAATAAGACGACACCAACTGAACTCGGACTCGCGGGAAATCCGCGTTGAACCGTTGCAGGACCCGTGGGATGGCCGGGTAAACTATGTCGTGAGGAACCCCCAATACCACCTCACCTTCAAAGGCCTGATCGGTCAGTTTCGAGATGACCTCATCATTCAATGCGATCATGCGGCGCGCATAAGCCAGCAATTGTTCACCGGACGCGGTCAGGGCAATCGTTCTGCCACTGCGGTCCAACAGTTGAAGGCCAAGCAACTCTTCCAGCCGTTTCAACTGCATCGAGACCGCAGATTGCGTCAGATGCAGGAAACCTGCAGCGCGCGTCACCCCACCCTGATCTGCCACAGCAACAAATGAGCGCAGGGTTGTGATGTCCAGATTCCGCATCTTCACAATTCCTTATGGGTTTCATCAAAAATATTCGTTTTCAAAATATGTCATACTCCCCCATATCAATCAAGGAAATTGATGAAGACAAGCGAAACCATCGAAAAGAGACGAAAGGACAATAAATATGACCCAAATTGCCATTCATCGCCCCTGCAAGCAGAAAAAGCAATCACTCAGCACTATCATCAGGCATGCTGTTTCCCTGAAGCGTCAACGCCACCAGCTGGCGCGACTTGATAATCGCGCCCTTCAGGACATCGGAATCTCCAGATCAGAGGCCGATGCCGAAGCCAGACGCTTCGTCTGGGACGCGCCGGAATTCTGGCAGAAATGATGCAAATACAAATCTTTAGTTCATGAGTGGCGGTCACTTGTTACGGATCGCCACTTTTGTTGCGTAAATTAGTTGGTTTTCCGCGGTAAATACTTGAAACACAGCCCTGAGTTGCCGATATTTGCCTAGAACGCTTCCCGCACAGCCGGGGGGCTGCATAATTATGTAAAGGGAGACCCTTTGATGGCACAATTCGACACGATCCGGACGGCGGCCGGCGCGCGCGCTGCCGAGATTGATGAGGGCCTGCGCGCCCATATGAACAAAGTCTATGGCACTATGTCCGTAGGCATGCTGATCACATTCGCAGCAGCCTGGGCCATCGCGGGCCTGGCAACCACAAGCGATCCGTCAGCCGCGGCGGCACAGTTGAATGCCGATACCTATCTGACATCGCTGGGCTACAGCATTTACGCATCGCCCCTGCGCTGGGTCATCATGTTTGCACCCCTGCTGTTTGTCTTCGGCTTCAGTGCCGGGATCAACCGTATGTCGGCGGCCGCCGCACAGCTGGTGTTCTACGTTTTTGCAGCGGTGATGGGCGTTTCGATCAGCTGGATCTTCCTTGTTTTCACCGGTGAGTCGGTCATTCAGGTCTTCCTGATCACCGCAATCGCGTTCGCAGGCCTTTCCCTGTATGGTTACACAACCAAGAAAGACTTGTCCGCCATGGGCACTTTCCTGATGATGGGCCTGATCGGCCTGATCGTCGCGATGGTTGTGAACATCTTTCTGGCATCTTCGGCGGTTGCCTTTGCAATCTCGGCCATCGGCGTTCTGATCTTCGCGGGCCTGACTGCTTATGACACCCAGAATATCAAGAACACATACCTGCAAATGGCCCATAGTGGCGATCAGGAATGGCTGGGCAAGGCCGCTATCATGGGCGCGTTGAACCTGTACCTGGACTTCATCAACCTGTTCATGTTCCTGCTGCAATTCTTGGGTAACCGCGAGTAATTGCAAACCAATGTAAGGGAAAAGGCCGGTCATCAGACCGGCCTTTTTTCGTTTAGAACCAACTGATGATTGCGCTTGCCCGATGCACAAGTCCTTCCAGACAAAGCTACGGCGTCCGCGCGTACCCAGATAAGAAAAGCCCCCACCAGATCGGCGAGGGCTTGATACATCAGAAGGTATGAGACTTAGCTGCAGTTCAACGGCACCGCAAAGCCCGAACTACGCTCGGACGTGCCTTTGCGGAACACATCACCAGCAGGCAGGCACCCGGTAAAACGCTCGGCCTCTTGCGCAAAACCAACACCGATCGAGTTATCGACCTTTACGCTGTTCGTCGGCGTGCGAAGGACACCAAACAAGGTTCCGTTGACACTGACGGTGCTCAGGAACAGGTTCGTATCGCTGCCCTGTAGCTGGACCGCATTGTCCGGCGTCCGCCCGCCATTATCGATAGCAACGGCTGCCACCTTGGAGGGGTCCACTTCATCAGCCAATAGAGTAACGGTCTGAAGTTCTGCCAGCTCAGCCGGGACATTCGTTTCAGGCGGCAGAAATGCGACGGCTCCGGGAACGTCGGAAATCGTGCGGGGTTCGCCATCGATTCCGGTAAACCCGACACCTTCACGGTTGAACGGGTCTTCACAAGCCGCCAAAGTCAGAACGGCTATTGTGGATAACAAGATTTTTTTCATGGCGGTCAACATTTTGTGGCGGTTTGCTCAAGCGTACTTGCAGGTCGGCACAAAAAGCAAGCCACAGCCAATGCGATTGCATCGGTGGCTGATGCGCTCCTGCAACGGCCCCAGATGGGCATGTTGACGTAATTGGCGACCAAGCACCGGAAATCAGCACAAAAAAAGGCTCTGCCAAGCAGAGCCTTTTTGGAAAGTCCAAATGGAACGGAAAGATTACTTGATCTTGCCTTCCTTGTACTCGACATGCTTCCGAACGACCGGATCGTATTTACGAATGGTCATTTTCTCGGTCATGGTGCGTGCGTTCTTTTTGGTCACGTAGAAGTGGCCCGTGCCCGCGGTCGAGTTCAGACGGATCTTGATTGTCGTCGGCTTCGCCATGGTTATCTCCTGCGTCCGGAAAGGCAGGGGCCTTTCGGTTGAATTCCTATGAGCGTGCGCTTTTACGCGCTACGCTGTGCATGTCAAGGCCAATCGGACGATCCCAGCCCAGGAATCGGGCACAGATTTAACCCGGTAACGTTGGCGCACCCATATAGCTGTGAATCTGGTCTCTTTCACTGTCCGAAAGACCCAGCGCAGTGGACAATTGCCGCAAATATGCGGCCTCGCGATCGTTGTCCAACCGTATTGCCGCCAGAGACGTCGCATAAATCTGCGTTCTGAGAGGTGCTCCAGAATCAGCTGCCAGACCCATGACGTCGACAGGTGCGTTCAGTTGTTCCTGCACGAATGCGCGTTCCTCGTCACTGATGTCATCGCCCAACTCTCCGAGGATCGTTTCTTTCTCGTGCTCGTCCAGCTCGCCGTCTGCCTTGGCCGCCTGGATCATTGCCCGCAACATGAGCTTGGCCTGAGCTTCCATCGCAGCCCCGGCTGGTGTTTCGCCAAACACGGTCTCCATCATGTCGGTGGTCTGCTGACTGCCCGTTCTGGCCGCCCCCTGCATCGCATTCAAAAGCCCGCCAAGACCGGCGGCACCGGCGGAACTGCCCCCCAACCCCATCTTACCCATCATGTCCTGAAGGCCTGTCGCACCTCCGGGAAGGCCGAACTGTTCGGCCATCTTGCCGAGCTGATCCATACCAAGGCCGCCGCCTGCGCCTTGCATCATGTCCTGCAAGCCAGCCATTCCGCCCATTTTCTGGTATTTCTCCATCCCCTTCGCAGCCGCGAAACCAACTGCAACGGACGCAAGTGTCTTCATAAAGCTCATGACAATCCTCCCGGTTTTTCAAAATACGCCCCAGTTCTATCAAAGGATTGCAAAGGCGAATACCACGTTCAACCCCCACGGGATTCCGGACTGAATTTCCAAGCCGATGAGGACCAAAAGACAGTGAGTAAGTTTGTACATATCACGATATCGTGATAGGTTTGCCGCAACTGATACGTCCAAGAGGCCAACTTCAGGCTCGACGACCAAGGCAGTGTGAACAGGTAATGCCCGCGCGGAGCAGTGTTGTTTTACGCAGCTTTTCTTGGGGGGCTATCATGACAGAATGGGTTATTCAGGGCGAAGAACTGGCCAATTGTAATTGCAATTTCGGCTGTCCCTGCCAATTCAGCGTTCTTCCATCACACGGAAATTGCGAGGCTGTTGTCGTTTTCGACATCGAAAGCGGGCATTATGGCGATACTGATCTGGCCGGTTTGCGGGCAGCAGGTGTTTATCACTGGCCGGGACCGATCCACGAAGGCAATGGTCAGATGCAACTGATTTTTGACGAAAGTGCTACAGCCGAACAGCGCGCAGCATTGCAGGCCATCATGACCGGCGAAGACACCGATGAAATGGCAACCATGTGGTACGTCTACAGTGCGATGGCCCCGACGAAATATGATACGCTTTTTGTCCCAATCGAATTGAACTGGAACCGCGATGACCGCAGCGGCTACGCCAAGGTTCCGGGGGTATTCGACGTTGAGGTCAGCCCGATTCCTCATATCGTATCGGGCGCTGCGCACAGGGCATCAATCCAGCTGCCGAATGGCTTTGAGTACCGCCACGCCGAGGCTGCCTCGGGGTCGGCCAAAACAACGGGCGGTGAGATCAGCCTTACCTTTGATGCCACGCACGCCCATCTCGCACATCTCAACCTCTCGGGTCACGGTGTTCTGGGCGCGTAGCCGGAGACTCTTTCATGACCAGACAGAGTGCGACAGCCCCTGCCGGGGCGATTGAGCGGCTGTTGAGGCAGGACAATGCAATCGTGTTGGGCAGCGTCCTTCTGATCATTCTTGCAGCCGCCTGGTACACAGTTGCCGGCGTCGGGATGAAAATGTCTGCGGTCGAAATGACTCGCATGGCAGGCCCGGTTGGAGAGCCCATGCAGATGGGTTCTGCAACCGCCTGGAGCTTCGGCTATGCTCTGCTCATTTTCCTGATGTGGTGGATCATGATGATTGCCATGATGACCCCAAGTGCCGCGCCAGCCGTGCTTTTGTTTGCGGCGACAAAGCGCATGGGTCCTGAGAAAGAGCGCGCCGCAAGGTTCAGCCTGTGCTTCCTGCTGGGCTATCTGGTGACCTGGGGTACGTTCAGCCTGACTGCAACGGCATTGCAGTGGGGGTTGGAACAAATCGGGCTGTCGAGCGGGCCGATGATGACAATTCGCTCTGGCCTGTTCGCGGGATGTGTTCTGCTGGCTGCCGGATTCTATCAGTTTTCAAGTTTGAAGACTGCGTGCCTTCGTCATTGCCAAAGCCCTGCAAGGTTTCTTGCCGGTCACAACCGGCCCGGCCCCTTCGGCGCGCTCAGAACCGGAGCTCTGCACGGCACGTATTGCCTGGGCTGTTGCTGGGCGTTGATGCTGCTGCTTTTCGTCGGTGGAATCATGAACCTCTACTGGATTGTTGGCATTGCCGCTTACGTGGCACTGGAAAAACTTCTGCCGACAGCCCGGTGGCTGGTGCCGGTGTCAGGTGTGGTGCTTATCGGCGCAGGTCTTTGGCACATCGTGGCACCGTTGCTCTCTGGCATCTGACGTAAGACGGCCCTCGGGGTCGGCTGACTGAAAGGCCCTGTGATTTCTCGTTAAAACGGAGGTACCAATGCCTGTTTTCATTACCTACGCAACTTACTCGCAAGCTGGCGTCAAAGGCATGTTGCAAAAGCCCGAGAACCGCACCGGCCCGGTGAAAGCACTGCTGGAGAAAGTCGGCGGCCGACTGCTGTCCTTTTACATGACAACCGGCAGCAATGACGTGGTCGTGATCAGCGAAGCGCCAGACGGAACAGATGCTGTGGCGGTCGGCATGGCGGTCGCGGCATCGGGTGCGGTCACGAACATAGAAACGGTTCGAGCCTGGACTGCGGACGAGTTCGTTTCGGTCACTGAGAAAGCCGCAAGATTGGCGGGGACCTACACGCCGCCCGGAGGATAAGTAGATACGCGCGGAGGGCCTGTAAGCCGGATCTTGTTCCGGGGTTGCCCCCTTCGATGACCATTCCTCTAGGCCGTGCATTGCTGCACGGCTCAAGCTGCCAACCCGGTCCCTCTCGGCCAAGACGCGCTTAGCGGCGGTATCGGCTTGCGCCGACCGGCCCGCGCGGGGACCCTATTTGGCATTGCTCCCGGTGGGGCTTGCCGTGCCGCCACTGTTGCCAGCGGCGCGGTGGGCTCTTACCCCACCGTTTCACCCTTACCCGGGGCCGAGGCCCTGGGCGGTCTGATTTCTGTGGCGCTTTCCGTCGGGTTGCCCCGCCCGGGCGTTACCCGGCACCGTTGTCTTGTGGAGTCCGGACTTTCCTCTCGGGCATACGCCCCAGCGGCCATCCGGCCCTCCGCGCCTGGGCTGGGTAGGCTTTGCGGTCTGCGGCGTCAAGAGCTGACAGGTCCGAGAAGGGGCCAGCCCCTTCTTGGCCTGCGGCCAATTCAACCCCGGGATATTTTTGGCCAGATGAAGAGCGGATCAGGTTGTTGTGTCCGACGGGGTGACCGCATTCATATCCGCCATGTCCAGCGGACCTTTCGCCCAGGGGCGAAATCGCAATCGGACAGCGGCCAGCAGTTTTGCATCGTCCACGGGGGCGGTGAAACCTGCCATCCGAGCAGAGGCGCGAAATGCTTCTGCATCGGGTGACATCGGATCAACTCCTGTGCCGCGCGGTTTGGCCAGCGCTTGCTTTTCGAGCCTGTTCCAGTCGAAGCGCGGCCCAGGATCGCATTTACGGCCAGGCGCCATATCGGAATGTCCAATGACCCCGGACGACGCAATGGACCAGCGGGTCATGATCAGGGGCAACAACTGTTCCAGCACCGCCATTTGCGGCTGCGAGAACGGATGTTTGCCGGTGTTATCCAGTTCGATCCCAACCGAGCGCGAGTTGATGTCGTCCTTGCCGTCCCATTCCCCTGCCCCGGCATGCCAGGCGCGATCTTCTTCACGCACCATTTGCCAAAGGGTGCCGTCATTGCCGATCAGGTAATGAGCCGAAACTTCGGAAGCCGGGTCGCATAGGCGATCCAGAGCCGCCTGCGCACCGTCCATGGCCGTATAGTGGATCACGATCAAGGATGGCACCATCCCGCCCCGGCGCTTGCCGAAATTCGGAGACGGATGCCAGATCGGCGTTAAGGTGTCAGTTGTTAACGGCACTGCGGAACGGGCTGGGGTCCCAGCCACAGGCATAGCCGTCGCCATCCGGGTCCAGACCCTTGCGGTCACGTTGCGGACCGCCGTTGGACAGGAATTCGATCTGAGCCTGATCCGGTGACGGGAATTGCGCGCAGTTCCTCTGTGCCTTGGCTTGCAGGTTGAAACCGGAACGGCTGTAGAGTTGCGTGCCCACCGGATTGGAGGTGCTCAGCGCATATTGTACGATATTCGGTTGGCCGCTCGCCGTCCGCTCAGGCACGGCGGTTGGCGCGACGACTTCGTAGGTCTGGCGGTTTTGCTCAATCCGGGCGGCATCGGATTGGATGCTGCGCCTCTCGGACACGGCTGCGAAGTCCTGCTCGTCAGAGATTGCGCTGCTGTTGGAGCCGGAAGACGGCGACGCGGAGACCGAGGATTGCCCGGACGTGCTGGCCAACGCTGCGGCGGTCTGGTTGGCGATGTCCGCATTCTCACCTGTTGCAAAGGTCGATGATCCCGGTGTGCCCAGTGGTTGCTGGGAAACATCGACCGGAGCCAGCAGCGGATTGACCGCCCCGCCCTGGCCCGCCAATTGAGCCTCGCGCTGCGCCTGATATTCAGGCGTGTTGAAACCCGTGCTGGTCAACGGCGCGACATTGGTGCAGGCCGCAGCCAGTGTCAGGGCCGGGACCAAAAGCAAAACACGCATTGTTTGGCTCCGTCTTCAGTAATTCACTTGCCCGAAGGCTTACCACCATTTGCCGGGCTTGGCCACAAAACCGGCTGCGGTTTCCAGCGCATAAGCGGTGTTGAGCAAGTCACCTTCTTCCCACGGGCGCCCGATCAGCTGCAACCCCAAGGGAAGACCTTGTGCATCCAGCCCTGCGGGGACCGAGATACCGGGCAAGCCCGCGAGGTTCACGGTAACCGTAAAGACGTCGTTCAAATACATCTGAACAGGGTCCGCCTCGGTCATTTCCCCCAGACCGAACGCCGCCGAAGGGGTTGCCGGTGTCAGAATGGCATCGATGCCCGCGGCAAACACGTCTTCGAAGTCTTTCTTGATCAGGGTCCGGACCCGGCGCGCGCGGTTGTAATAGGCATCATAGAAACCTGCGGACAGCACATATGTGCCGACCATCACGCGGCGCTGCACCTCGGGGCCAAAGCCTTCGGCGCGAGTCTTTTCGTACATCTCAGTGATGCCATCGCCCTGCGCCAGCTGTGCGCGGCGGCCATAGCGAACACCGTCATAACGGGCGAGGTTCGAAGATGCCTCGGCCGGGGCAATCACGTAATAGGCGGGCAGCGCGTATTTGGTGTGCGGAAGCGAGATATCGACAATCTCGGCCCCCGCGGCTTTCAGCATCGCTGCGCCATCGGCCCAGAGTTTTTCGATCTCGGCGGGCATACCCTCCATACGGTACTCTTTCGGGATACCGATCTTCTTGCCCTTGATGTCACCAGTCAGCATGGCCTCGAAATTCGGGACGGCCAGTTCGGCACTGGTCGAATCCTTGGGGTCATGCCCGCACATGGTTTCCAGCATGATTGCTGCATCACGTACGTTCTTGGTCATTGGTCCTGCCTGATCCAGCGAGGACGCGAAGGCGACGATGCCCCAACGAGAGCAACGACCATAGGTGGGTTTGATGCCCGTGATGCCAACAAAGGCCGCAGGCTGGCGGATCGAGCCTCCGGTGTCGGTACCTGTCGCCGCCAGGCACAAATCAGCAGCCACGGCAGACGCAGAGCCGCCAGAGGAGCCACCCGGTGTCAGATGCGCATCATCGTTGCCACGGCGCCAAGGGCTGACCGCATTGCCATAGGTCGAAGTTTCGTTGGACGATCCCATGGCGAATTCGTCCATGTTCAGTTTACCCAGCATCACCGCGCCTGCGTCGGCCAGTTGCTGTGAAACAGTGGATTCGTATTCCGGCTTGAACCCTTCCAGGATTTTCGACGCCGCCTGCGACGGCACACCCTTGGTGCAAAACAGATCCTTGATACCGATCGGCAGGCCACACATCGACGGTGCGTCGCCACGCTGGATACGCTCATCCGCGGCCTTGGCGCGTTCCATCGCAATTTCCGGCGTCTTGTGGACAAAAGCGTTCAGCGCATCTGCCTCGTCAATGGCTTTCAGGCAGGCGTCAGTCAGCTCGACAGAAGTGACGTCACCGGAACGCAGGGCATCGCGTGCCTCGGCCAGACCCAGTTTGTTCAGATCGCTCATGTCTTACTCCACCACTTTAGGGACTGCGAAGAACCCTTCGCGGGCATCAGGGGCGTTGGCCAGAACCTTGTCCTGCTGGCTGCCGTCGGTCACCTCGTCCTTACGGCGTTTCAGCCGCATCGGCGTGACCGAAACCATCGGCTCGACACCTTCGACATCCACTTCGTTCAGCTGTTCGATGAACCCGAGGATGGTGTTGAACTCGGATGCCAGCGCCGGGAGCGCGTCATCCTCGACCTTGATCCGGGCCAGTTTGGCCACTTTGGCGGCGGTGCTTTGGTCAATCGACATCGGCTTCCCTCATCTACGTTATGGGGCGTTTACCTGTCTGTCGCGGCAGTCGCAAGACCGCTGCGCCACAGGCCGTGGCGAGTTTTTGATCCCCCACATGACACCCGCCATTCAAAACTGAATGAGTGGTATGCAAAAAAGTAAACTGATTAGTTCAATATTGATCTTGAAAACTGAACTATACTGTTCATTTCTATTTGTGCGACACAACGCAAACCGGAGAAAACCATGAAACCCCTGATGATTGCCGCAGTCTTGTCCGCCACCTTTTTGGCCGCACCGGCCATGGCCTTGGGTATCGACACAAGCAACCTGACACGCACGTTGACCTTCCCGTCGCCTGTGACGGAACCGGTCACACAGGACAAGGTTAAACCTGCAAAGTAACGCGCAGGTTCCGGCCGGGTCGGAATTCCCCTCTCCGACCCGGCCAAAGCGCATATTCGAGGGTGCACAGCCCAATCCGAGTCGTTAGCATTGCTGCAAATACCAAAATGGAACTGCATAAGGCACTTGCGGCTCCAATAAGCCAGTGGAGCAGCTGATGAACACGCAAAAACAAGCGGTCTTGGATGCCATCGATGCGGCCAACGCAAATGACCCCAACCGCGATGATGGCCGCCCCGAAGCGCAGCTTTACGGCGAGCGGATGAGCGCAGAGCTTGACCGACTGTTTCCGGGCGCGTCCGACGCCTTGCAGATTGCGGCGCGTGGTCAACATGTGGAGCGGTGGAAACTTGCCCGCAATGAATTCCCTGAAGGCCGGGCGGGTTATCTGGCCTGGCGCAAGGCGCAGGGTGTGCATCACGCGGATGTGGTAATGAGTTTGATGACCCAAGAAGGCTATGACGCCGAGCAGGCCGAAGCCGCGGGTCGCATGTTGCGCAAGCAAGGCATCAAACGCGATGCAGAGGTGCAGGCGCTGGAAGATGTGATCTGCTTTGTATTTCTGAAATGGTATTTCCAGCCCTTTGCGGCGAAACACTCAGCCGAGAAAATCCAAAGCATCGTTGAGAAGACTGCCCGCAAGATGTCGCCCGAGGGCCGCGCACGGGTTTTGTGCGAATTCGACCTGCCGGATCATCTGGCCGCAGCCTTTCAAGACTGAGAAAAGGGCCGCGCCGTTTCACCGACCGAATCATAAGTCTGAAGGATGGTCACGACAGGCCTCCCCGACATATGCTCATGATCCACGAGTTTGGGTGAAGCGGCCCCTGATGAGGGCCGCACGATACACTTCGATCATCCAGCCCAGTGTAATGGCATTCAGGATATGCCACATAAAATGTGTCCCCACCGGCCATTGAACACAGAGACGCATATCGAGGGCACGGAAGGCAATCGACAGGATCAGGATCAACGCCCCGATTGTCAGCCCTTTGGCCAGAATCTGGTCACGGTCGCGCAACGCAACAGCATAGATCAGGATCAGCAAAGCGACCGGCGCATAAACCGCCGACCCTCCAAGCCCCGGAACCTTTTGGAAAAGTGGGACAGCAGCAGCCGCATAGGGAAGAAAAAGAAGCATTCCACCGAACGCCAGCCCCAAAGGCATCCTCCAGATGTTTTTGTTCACCGCAAAGATATAGACCAAAATGAACGACAGTGTGGGCGCGACATCCGCCAAAGCCGCCCATACCTGCGCATGCGTGTGAAACAGGTAACTGCCAAACCCGATGATCGCCAGAAGCGCCACCAGAACCTTGGCCAGCGGCATGTTCTGATTGCGCACGCGCCGCCACATGACCCATGCGCAAATCAGAAAAGCAGCGTTTGTGACCGCGTTAACGGGCTCGGCCCAGTAGGCTGGAGACAGCCGCTCGCAGTACCCGTCTATTTCACGAAACCAATCCATGGAAATTTACTTATCCGATGTTAGGCTGCCGCCAACAGAATGATTGGGAGGAAATAATTATGAACATTATCTGGTTGGGCCATGGAAGTTTCCGTATCGAAACCCAGGGACAGGTGCTGCTAATCGACCCCTGGCTGACCGGCAACCCGGTCTTGCCCGAGGAACAGCATGACGCCGCCGTTGATGGCGCCACCCACATCCTTCTGACCCATACGCATTTTGACCATGTCGTCGACGTTCTGCCTTTGGCCAAACACCTGAAGATTCCGGTTGTGGGACAATATGACCTGATGGGGTACTGGGCCGAAGCCGAAAGCATCGAGACCATTGGTTTCAACAAGGGCGGCACGGTCAACCTGAACGGGGTCAAGGTAACAATGGTCCCGGCCTCTCACAGCTCGACCTTTTCGACACCGGACGGCCTGCGCACAGGCGGCAGCGAGGTCGGCTTCATGATCAGTGCCGAGGGGCGCATACTTTATGTTTCAGGTGATACCGACATCATGGCCGACATGGACTGGATGGGGGATTACTACAAACCCGATATTGGAATCCTGTCAGCGGGCGGGCATTTCACCATGGATATGAAAGCTGCCGCCTACGCCGCCAAAAGATACTTCAACTTCAAGACGGTAATTCCCTGCCACTACAAGACCTTCCCGATTCTTGAGCAATCCGCTCAGGCGCTGGCAGGTGCTTTGCCGGGTGTAGACGTCATCGAACCGCAAGTTATGCAGGCGATAAAGCTGTAGGGATGATATGACCAGCGACATTGTCCCTTCACCGGAACTGATCGCAGTTGTACGGCGATGGAATCAGGCCGTTCATGACAAGGATCGGGCTGCGCTGGTCAATATGCTGTCATCCTCGGAACACCTGCGGTATCAGGGCTCGGCGGATGAAGAGGCATGGTCCGGGCAGGTGTTTCGGCGTGGCTTCGCCGATCACACCAACGAAATCCCGGACTATGACTGGCAGGAACATTCGCTGGAAGCGTTTGAATGTGGGGATGTAGGCTGGGCATTTTGCGAAGCGACGCTGACCTTTCATTCGAACGGCAATTCAGCCTGGCACCGCTTTACATTTGTTCTGCATCTGGAAGACGGCGTCTGGAAAATGGTGCAGCTGCATGTGTCTAACCCGACCTCGAACATGGAAAAGATCGGCATCGAGCATTCGGTGTTGAATGCACTGATCGAAGCCGCAAAACAGGAGTTCACACAGGATCAGACCGAGGGAACCGCTTCGGTCATGTTCACTGACATTGTCGGGTCGTCAGATATCACCCGGCACTTGGGTGACAAAAAATGGGCCCAGCTTATTTCCGGCCATTTTGATCTGGCTGAACACCTTATCCAAGTCCATCAGGGACGGCTGGTCAAATCCCTTGGGGATGGCACGATGTCGATCTTCCCGACGGTCCAGGATGCGATTCAGGCAGCAATCGAGCTGCAAAGAAAGAACGCATTGGCAAATTCCGAAACACCTCTGGGTCTGCGGATTGGAATTCATACCGGCGACGTCATACAGAAAGATGAGGATTTCTTCGGGTCCGTCGTCAATAAGGCTGCGCGCGTGACAGACGTAAGTGGCCCGAATGAAATTCATGTCACCGACGTGACCAGATTGCTGGTCAGCCCGGAGGGCGGTCTGAGATTTAGCTCGCCAAAATCGGTCGCACTGAAAGGGTTCGGCGGGCAGCAGACAGTGTATCGCCTGGACTGGAACTGACAGTGGCCGTCCTGTCAGATCACGGTCATTTTTCTATTCGTTTTTCCGCGAAAAAATCCAGCATCAGGATTTCACATTCTTTGGCGGCTATGCCGTCATAGACCTCAGGCTTGTGATGCGCTTGCGGGTGGGAAAAAACCCGCGCGCCATGGGCCACGCCGCCGGATTTGGGATCGGACGCCCCATAGTAAACGCGCCGGATGCGCGCGGCCGCCAGTGCCGCTGCACACATGGCGCAGGGTTCCAGTGTCACATAGATATCATATCCGGGCAGTCTTTCAGATCCGGCATTGGCACAGGCCGCGCGCAAAGCCAAGATTTCTGCATGCGCAGTAGGATCGTTCAACTCACGCGTCCGGTTTCCTGCCTGCGCCACAACAGAGCCATCCGGCCCGACAATGACCGCGCCAACGGGCACTTCGCCGCGATCCGCTGCCGCGCGCGCCTCACGCAGCGCCTGTTCCATATGCGATTTGAACACCATGCCCCTGACTGCATCAGAAACCTGCCTTTCGCAAGCGCGCGGGATAGGGTATGGCCCAGACATGAACAAGACCCCTCCTCCCGGCGACCGGATCGCCAAAGTCCTGGCCCGCGCTGGCGTCGCGTCGCGGCGCGAGGCCGAGCGCATGATCGAAGCTGGCCGCGTGGCCGTGAATGGCAAGATCATCGACAGCCCCGCCCTGAACGTGACGGCGAAAGACAAGATCGTGGTCGACGGCAAACCGGTCTCGGAACCGGAACCCTCGCGCTTGTGGCTGTATCACAAGCCCGCTGGGCTGGTTACGACAACCCGCGACGAAAAAGGGCGCGATACGATTTTCGACAAGCTGCCCGAAGACATGCCTCGGGTGATGAGCGTTGGCCGGCTTGACCTGAATTCCGAAGGTCTGCTGCTGCTGACCAATGACGGTGCTATCAAGCGCAAGCTTGAACTGCCCGCGACCGGCTGGTTGCGCAAATACCGTGTGCGGGTAAACGGCCGCCCGAAAGACGAAGATTTCGAACCTCTGCGCAAAGGTCTGGTGATTGAGGGAGAGCGGTTCCAGCCGATGACCGTCACGCTGGATCGCCAGCAAGGGGCCAATGCCTGGCTGACCATCGGTCTGCGCGAAGGAAAGAACCGAGAAATCCGTCGGGCCATGGAAGATATCGGTTTTAGTGTGAACCGTTTGTTGCGGGTTTCATACGGACCGTTCCAATTGGGCAATCTGAAGCCAGGCGAAGTCGAAGAAATCCGCCGCCGCGTTATGCGCGATCAACTTGGCCTGGATTCGGATGCCAAACCCGAAGCGGCCCCCAAACGCCCGACGCGACCACAAAGAAAACGCCCGCCCATCGGCAAGAATCCCCGCAAGTGATGCAGGTTCGGCAACCTTCCCCCTAGCGCCAAGCCTGCGTATCCCCTAAATTTTCTGTGATTACTGCTATTTGGGGAGCGTGATGTCCGGAAGCGGAGTGCAAAAATTCGCCTACGCCGTATTGCTGGTGCTTTTGTTTGGCGTGTGCACAGGCGTGCTTGGGGGCTTGTAACGCATGGCAAAGCGATTTGGCGGCAAATACAGCCCTCAGGATGATACGTCCGGCGATACTCTTCAGCCCCGTGGGCAATTCGATGGCGCGCGGGTCGAACCTGCGGGCGCGCGTGCCAATGTCCTGTTCATACCGGCCATCCCATTGGTGTTTCTGTCGCTGAACGACGGCGCGATAGGCATGACCATTGGTCTGATCGCAGCTGGCCTGCTGACGGCAGCTGCGTTTTTACTGCGGGAAGGTCTGCGGGCCGAAGCCGCGTTTAACGCCCGTAAGGCTGCCCGCCGGCCTGCGTTTCCCCGTAAAATCTTTGCCAGCCTTCTGACAGGTCTGGGCGCCGCTCTTGCGTCCTACCGGACCGAGTTTCTGAATGCGGAAGCGGTATCGCAAGTCAGCCTGCTAGCCCCCGTCTTGTTCGGCGCTGCAGCAACGGTGCTGCATTCGGCCTCCTTCGGGTTTGACCCGATGAAGGACAAGGGCATGGAAGGAATTGACACCTTTCAGCAAGATCGCGTTGCCCGGGTCGTTGAGGATGCGGAAAACCGTCTTTCCGAGATGACGGACGCCATCAAACGCGCGGGTGATCGCCGGATCGAAGCCCGTTTGGAACGGTTTCAGGACACCGCACGTGACCTTTTTCGAACGGTCGAGGAAGACCCCCGCGATCTGGCGGGCGCGCGAAAATACATGACGGTTTATCTACAGGGCGCGCGTGATGCGACGGTCAAGTTTGCCGATGTTTACGCCCGGACCCGTGATGCGCAGGCGATGACAGACTACGTCGCCTTGCTGGATGATCTGGAACAGAATTTCGCCGCGCGTACGCGGAAAATGCTATTGGATGACCGCAGTGATCTGACGGTCGAAATCGACGTGCTGCGCGAAAGATTGCAGCGCGAAGGCGTCCGGTTGGACTGACCGGCCATTATTTGAGCGAGGAACATCCCCATGTCCGATGAGATCAAGAACAAGGCGGCTCAGGCCGAAACACTGGTGCAGGAAGTCACCGCAGTTGCCCTGCCCGAACCAAAGGCCGAGGTTATCTCGCTTGAAGAAGCCGATGAACCCGTGAGTGCCGAGATCCGCAAGCGCATGGACGAGATTGACATGGGCAACACCAACTCGATTGTTGCTTTCGGGTCTTCCGCTCAGGCCGAATTGCAGGAAATCAGTCAGGCCATGCTTGCGGATGTGCGCAACAAGGATGTTGGCCCGGCAGGAGACAGCCTGCGCAATATCGTGACCACGATCCGCGGATTTTCGGTCAGTGAGCTGGACGTGCGCCGCGAGCGCAGCTGGTGGGAAAGGCTGCTGGGCAGAGCCGCACCATTTGCGAAATTTACCGCTCAGTTTGAAGAAGTTCAGGAGCAGATCGACCGCATAACCGACGATCTTCTGGGACATGAACATACACTGCTCAAGGACATCAAATCGCTGGACCTGCTGTACGAGAAAACTCTGGGTTTTTACGATGAACTGGCGCTGTATATCGCGGCGGGTGAAGAAAAGCTGACCGAGTTGGACAGCCATGACATCCCCGAAAGGGAAGCCGCCGTTCAGGCCGCGCCAGAAGAAGAACAGGTGATGAAAGCGCAGGAACTGCGTGACATGCGCGCCGCGCGTGACGATCTGGAGCGCCGCGTGCACGATCTGAAACTGACGCGTCAGGTCACGATGCAGTCGCTGCCGTCGATCCGGCTGGTGCAGGAGAACGACAAGTCGCTGGTCACAAAGATCAACTCGACGCTGGTGAACACCGTGCCGCTGTGGGAAACGCAACTGGCACAGGCCGTCACCATTCAGCGCAGCGCCGAAGCTGCCGCCGCGGTGCGCGACGCCAACGATTTGACCAACGAGCTTTTGACTTCGAATGCTGCCAATCTGCGCCAGTCGAACAAGATGATCCGCGAGGAAATGGAACGCGGCGTGTTCGATATCGAAGCTGTCAAAAAGGCCAACGCAGACCTGATCGGCACCATCAACGAAAGCCTGGCCATTGCGGATGAAGGAAAAGCCAAACGTGCTGCCGCTGAGGCCGAGTTGCAGAAGATGGAGGCGGAACTGCGCGACACTCTGGCATCCGCCAAGGCGCGACGAGACGGGACCGGCGACAACGCCGGAACCGCTGTCCCCGGCTGAGGCTGAACTGGGCGTGCGGGATATTACATATCTGAAAAAGGCGCTGGGGATGGCGGCGTTTTTGGCTTTGGCCAATTGCGATGAAACACTGACATCCTCGATTGCGCCGCAAGCGCGCCCGGCGCCTGTTTCTGTTGCGGCGAATGCCTATGTACCGCCCTCTGCCGCAAGTCAGGATCTGGCGCGGTTTTACCAGCGTGTCGAACGCGACCTCTTGGTGCGGGGGTTATTGCGGACAGACGGGGGCGGGCCCGATACGCCCTATGACGCCCAGGATCTGGCGCGAAATTTCGAAGCGATTGCGTTCTACAGCGAATATCCGACCCAAAACGTTTCCATCGGGTCGCGCCAGACAGACGGGCAGCTCAGCCGTTGGTCGGGGCCGGTGCGCATCCAGACTGAGTTTGGGCCTTCCGTGCTGCCTGCTGTACGGGAACAGGATGCGGAACGGGTTCAGTCCTTTGCCTCGCGCCTGGCGAGGCTGACGGATCATCCGATTTCCGTGGTCTCCCGAAACGCAAATTTCCACGTCTTCTTCGCGGGCAAGGACGACAGCACCTATGTGGTGTCACGACTGAAACAGCTGATCCCGAATATCAGTCAGGCTTCGCTTGATCTGGTCGCAAATCCGAGATCGAATTTCGATTGTTTTGTTTTTGCCTCGGCGACAACGGCGTCTCCGTATAAATATGTACGCGCCGTTGCGTTGATCCGGGCCGAGTTGACTGATCTGGTCCGTCGCAGTTGTATCCACGAAGAAATCGCACAGGGGCTGGGATTGTCTAACGACAGCCCGGCAGCGCGCCCATCGATCTTCAATGATGATGACGAGTTTGCCCTGCTGACGAGCCATGACGAAAAACTACTGACAATGCTTTATGACAAGCGGCTTGAGCCCGGCGTGACAGTCGATCAGGCCCGCCCCATCGTGCATGTCATTGCCCGGGAATTGATGGGGCAGCCGCTCTGACCCCAAGGACAGGAGAACCCAAATGGGAATATTCGATTTTCTGACCGGAGAATTCATTGACGTCATCCATTGGGTTGACGACACTCGCGACACCATGGTCTGGCGGTTCGAGCGTGAAGGCCATGAAATCAAATACGGTGCCAAGCTGACGGTGCGCGAAGGTCAGGCGGCTGTATTTGTGCACGAAGGGCAATTGGCAGATGTGTTCACGCCAGGTCTCTATATGCTTGAGACCAACAACATGCCGATCCTGACCACATTACAGCACTGGGATCATGGCTTTCAGTCGCCGTTCAAGTCCGAGATCTACTTCGTCAATACGACCCGGTTCAACGACCTGAAATGGGGGACCAAGAACCCAATCATGCTGCGCGACCCCGAGTTTGGTCCGACCCGCATTCGCGCCTATGGCACCTATACCGTTCGGGTCAAAGACCCGGCTAGGTTCCTTGTGGAAATCGTTGGAACTGACGGCGAATTCACCATGAGCGAGATCAGCTTTCAGGTGCGCAACATCATCGTGCAGGAGTTCAGCCGCGTTATTTCGGGGTCAGGTATTCCTGTATTGGACATGGCGGCGAACACGGCCGATCTGGGCAAATTGATAGCGGCTGAAGTTTCCCCGGTGTTGGAAGGCTATGGGCTGGAGATGCCGGAATTCTACATCGAGAATATTTCGCTTCCTCCGGCGGTCGAGGCCGCATTGGACAAGCGGACCTCGATGGGATTGGCCGGAGATCTGGGCAAATTCACACAGTATTCCGCAGCAGAGGCAATGACGGCTGCGGCCAGCAACCCCAGCCAAGGCGGTGGCATGGGCGCAGGTCTTGGCATGGGAATGGGCATGGCGATGGCACAGCAGATGTCAAACATGGCAGCGGGCCAGCCAAACGGCCCGTGGGGATCGCCCGCCCCCGCTGCCCCAAGACCGGCAACTCATACGGCCCCGCCGCCGCCACCGGTCGAGCATGTTTGGCATATCGCCGTGGATGGGCAGACCAGCGGCCCATATTCCAAAGCCAGGATGGGCCGAATGGCCAGCGAGGGCGATCTGACCCGCGACACTTATGTCTGGACCGCGGGCCAGGACGGCTGGAAAAAGGCCGGTGACGTGCAGGAACTGGCGCAACTGTTCACCATTCTGCCGCCACCGCCGCCGGGGGCCTGACCGAAGCGCGAGACTCCTCCATCTGACCTGACACTATTGGGTAACGTATGACACACGCCCCTGACCTTGCAGAGCACCGCTTCCCCTGCCAGCAATGCGGCGCGGATTACCGGTTCAGTCCTAGCAATGGTACGCTAACATGTGATCATTGTGGTTATTCCGAACCTATCGGATCGGGTCCGTGGCAAGGTGCCAGCCTGCGCGAACTGGATTTTGACGCGGCCATTGCGGACCGTCTGCCTGACAGCGAGCTTGAACAGACGCGCGTTCTGTCCTGCCCGAACTGCGCAGCGCAGGTTGAATTCGACCCCAACACGCACGCTGCGGAATGCCCGTTCTGTGCCACGCCGGTGGTAACCGACACCGGCGTGAACCGGCATATCAAGCCGAAGGGCGTTCTGCCTTTTGCCTTCGACGAGCGCGAGGCGCATAAGGCGATGAGCGATTGGTTGGGGCGGTTATGGTTCGCGCCCAACGGGTTGAAGGACTATGCCCGCAAGGGCCGCAAGATGCAGGGCATTTATGTGCCGTACTGGACCTTTGATGCCGACACCAAATCCGCCTACCGTGGTGAGCGCGGCGTGATCTATTATGAAACCCACACTGTGATGCGGGATGGTAAACGGGTTCAGCAACAAGTACCAAAGGTGCGCTGGTCGCCCAAATCGGGTCGTGTTGCGCGTTTTTTTGACGATGTCCTGGTGCTGGCTTCGCAGTCGTTGCCCAAGGCTTACACTGACGCGTTGCAGCCTTGGGATCTGCCGGCACTTGAACCTTACCAGCCAGAATACCTCGCCGGGTTTCGCGCCGAAGCGTATACGGTCGAATTGAAAGATGGCTACAGCGAGGCCCGCGCGCATATGGCGCGCGTGATCGAACGGGATGTTCGTTTCGATATTGGGGGCGACAAGCAGCGTATCCACACGGTAGACACCGAGGTACGAGACGTCACGTTCAAGCATATTCTGCTACCGATCTGGCTGGCGGCATACAAATATCGCGGGCAAACCTATCGATTTGTGGTGAACGGCCGAACCGGGCGGGTTCAGGGGGAACGCCCCTGGTCAGCCATCAAGATCACGATTGCCGTTATTCTGGGCCTGCTCGTAGCCGGGGTTGTCGGGTATCTGGCAGCCAACGGGCAGCAATAGCGGTCTCTTGTACATCTGGCGTGGCATGATCATCCTAAGTGTCGAGACGTAGAAACGAGGCGCCCGTGTCATTTGCAGAACTGAATAACCTTCTGAAAAATCGCCATTCCTGCCGGGCCTTCCTGCCCGACCCTGTACCAAACGAGCAGATCGAACAAATCGTGGCCAGCGCGGCCCGGGTCCCAAGTTGGTGTAACGCGCAGCCGTGGCAATTGGTAATCACAAGCGGCGCAGAGACCGACAGGTTTCGTGCTGCGATGCAAAACGAAGCTGAAACAGGCGTACCGGCCCCCGATCTTCCGTTTCCCGCGTCATACACCGGCGTCTATCAAGACCGCCGCCGCGCGTGCGGTTGGGCGCTCTATGAAGCCGTCGGTGTGGAACGCGGGGACCGGGCAGGATCGGCCCAACAATTGATGCGCAATTTCGCTCTGTTCGATGCACCGCATTGCGCCATCGTCTCAAGCCCGGCGGAACTTGGACCATATGGCGCAATGGATTGCGGAGGGTTTGTTACGGCTTTCTCGCTGGCAGCGCAGGCGTTGGGCGTGGCAACCATTCCTCAGGCCGCATTAGCTGCGTATGGCCCGTTCCTGCACAGATATTTTCAGATCCCGAAAGACCGTCTGATCCTGTGCGCGATTTCCTTTGGGTATTCAGACAGAAAGCATCCCGCAAATAACTTTCGCACAGATCGTGCCGCGCTGGGTGACTTTGTCGACTGGCGCGGCTAAACCATCGCTCAGGCAAGATAATCGCCAAGGGGGGGGAACCGCGTGCGCGCATTGCTGCAAAGAGTTTCGCAAGCCAAAGTATCGGTCGATGGCAATGTCATTGGCGCATCCGGTCCGGGGCTTTTGATTCTTGTCTGCGCCATGCAGGGGGACGATGAAGCCCAGGCTGAAAAACTGGCCCGGAAAACCGCCAGACTCAGGATTTTCAAGGACGATGCGGGCAAGATGAACCGCTCGCTTCTGGATGTAAAAGGGTCAGCCTTGGTGATCAGCCAGTTTACATTGGCGGCAGATACAACAAGCGGTAACAGGCCGGGGTTTTCAACTGCAGCACCGCCCGAACTTGGCGCGCATCTGTATAATACCTTCGCAAACTACCTTGCTGCGCAAGGTGTAGCGGTGGAAACTGGACAATTCGGGGCCGACATGGCCGTTGAACTTGTCAACGACGGACCGGTCACAATCTGGGTGGAGACTTGATGGATACTGAAAAGCAAGCCGTTCAACTTTGGCGCGCCGGGGTTGAGGCCGTTGATGGATACACCGCCACCGAAGCTGCTCTGCACGACATCCCGAATCCGGATCGTATTCTGGCCGTAGGCAAGCCCGCCGCCGCCATGACACGGGCGGCCTTGGCGCGGTTCGGCACGGTTCCCACGCTTGTTGTGACCAAGGACGATCACGGCCGTGACTTGCCGGACACTGTCGAGGTGATCGAAGCCTCGCACCCGGTTCCGGACAACCGCAGCCTTGCGGGCGGGCGTGCTCTGCGTAAGGCGCTGGAACAGATGGACCCCGGATCACATGTGCTGCTTCTGGTGTCGGGTGGCGCATCCTCGTTGGCCGAAGACCTTTTGCCCGGAAAATCACTGAGCGATCTCGAAGCATTGAACCGCAAGTTGCTTTCAGAGGGGATGGACATCGGTGCGATGAACGCTGAGCGGCGCAAACTGTCCCGCATCAAAGGCGGGGGGTTACTGTCGCACTTTGCGGGCGCGCGCGCGACCGTTCTGGCCATCTCGGACGTACCGGGCGACGACCTCAATGTCATTGGATCGGGTATCGGCGCTTTGCCTTCCAGCCACACATTTGGAGCCACCACGCGGATCGTGGCCTCGAACGCCCATGCCCGCAATGCGGTTGTGCAAGCCGCCGAAGCAGCTGGGCTAAAGGTTTGGGCCAATGAAGAGGCGCTGCATGATGACTATCTGAAGGTCGCCGCACACCTTGGCCAACTGCTGCGCGGAATGGAAAAAGGCGTGATGGTCTTCGGTGGGGAACCGACTGTGGTCTTGCCGGATCACCCTGGGCGCGGTGGACGAAACCAAGCGCTGGCACTTGCGCTGGCGCAGGAGATTGCCGGGCAGCCAAACCTGACAGTTGTTGTCGGCGGAACGGACGGCACAGACGGACCGACCAATGCGGCAGGGGGAATCATTACCGGTGCAACATGGAACGACAGCGGGATGACCGCGCTTATAAATGCTGACAGCGGGTCGTTTCTGGACAAAGCCCAAGCCTTGCTGACAACCGGGCCAACTGGCACCAATGTCATGGACTTGGTTGTCGCAATACGTGGATGAACTGACGCATATCACACCACCCCAGACCGTAAAGGCCCGGAAACTGGCCTGAAACAGAACTGTATCATAATATTCTTGTGGAAAGGGCATCGCGCCAAACAAAGTTACTTGCGCTTCGGCCTTCGGCATCAAGGAGAAATATCCTTGCCCGGTCCGCCGAAATAAGTCAACGTTGACTCATGCGTCAACAAAAACCCGAAAAGGGTTAAAACCACTCGATAGGGAGAATACTCGATGAACGAACAAATCACGCATATGGCCGGTCAGGTCACAGCCGGAAAAATGACCCGCCGCGAATTCATGGGGAAAGCCGCGGCGCTGGGTGTTTCGGCTGCGATGGCCAGCACAATGTTCGCAGACGCCGCTCGGGCTGCTGGCCCGAAAAAGGGTGGTGACCTGAAGCTGGGTCTGTTTGGCGGTGAATCCACAAACTCACTGGACCCGGCAACCTATGCCAGCTCGGTCCCATATATGAACGGCCGTCACTTTGGCGACACGCTGGTTGAGGTCGCGCCCGATGGCTCGATCGAGCCTCGTCTGGCGGAAAGCGTCGAAGGCAGCGCAGATGCCAAGGTTTGGACTTTCAAGTTGCGTCAGGGTGTCGAATTCCACAACGGCAAGACCTTGACCAGCGAAGACGTGCTGAAAACCATGCAGCGTCACTCGAACGAGGACTCCAAGTCTGGTGCTCTGGGCGTCATGAAGGGCATCGAGTCCATGAAGGCAGATGGCGACACTTTCCAAGTGACGCTGGTCGAGGCGAACGCAGACCTGCCCTATCTGATGTCGGATTACCACCTGGTCATTCAGCCTGATGGTGGCATCGACAATCCCGCAGCGGGTATCAGTACTGGCCCCTATCAGCTTGAGGTCGATGAACCTGGGATCCGCCACGTGTTCACCAAGTTTGCGAACTATTGGAACGATGACGCGCATTTCGACAGTGTCGAAAACGTGGTGATCAACGACGCAACCGCCCGGACAGCCGCGCTGCAAGGTGGTCAGGTCCATCTTGCGAACCGGATCGAGCCCAAAGTTGCCGACCTGCTGGGTCGCGCACCCAATATCACCGTGAACTCAACTCCGGGTCGTGGCCATTATGTGTTCATCATGCATTGCGACACCGCGCCATTCGACAGCAACGAACTGCGTTTGGCTTTGAAATATGCCATCAACCGGCAAGAACTGGTGGACAAGGTTCTGCGCGGCTATGGATCGGTCGGGAATGACATGCCGGTAAACGCGGCCTACCCGTTGTTCGACGCCTCCATCGCCCAGCGCGAGTTCAGCGTTGAAAAAGCGGCCGAGCACTACAAAAACTCGGGCCACGACGGATCGCCGATCATCCTTCGAGTTGCAGACGGGGCCTTCCCTGGCGCAGTAGACGCTGCGGCACTGTTCCAACAGACGGCCGCTCAGGCTGGCATCCCACTGGAAATCAAGCGCGAGCCCAATGACGGATACTGGTCCGAGGTCTGGAACGTGCAACCCTTCTGCGCCTCGTATTGGGGTGGCCGTCCGGTGCAGGACCAGATGTATGCAACCGCATACCTGTCAACCGCAGACTGGAACGACACACGCTTCAAAGTTCAAGCCTTTGATGACATGCTTTTCGCGGCCCGTGCCGAGTTGGACACGGAGAAACGAAAAGGTATTTACAGTCAGATGGGCCAAATGGTCCGCGATGAAGGTGGCCTGATCTGCCCGATGTTCAACAACTTCGTCGATGCATCCAGCAATGTTTTGGCAGGCTGGGAAGAAGATCCCAACGGCGAGATGATGAACGGCCAAGTGTCGCGCAAGTTGTGGTTCGCGTAAAGCAGGCCACGGATCATGCATCCTATCATCAAACTGGTTTCCCAGCGCTTAGCGCTGGGACTCCTATTGCTGTTTGGCGCTTCGGCCCTGATTTTTGGCCTGACCGAAGCCCTTCCCGGAGACGCAGCGCAAGCCGTCCTGGGGCAGTCCGCAACCCCCGAGGCCCTTGCAAACCTGCGCGAAGAAATGGGCCTGAACCGGCCTGCCCTGACCCGCTATTTCGAATGGCTGGGCGGTATCGTTCAAGGTGATTTGGGTCAGTCCCTGACCAACAAGCTGGACATCGCGGAAAGCATTGGCAAACGGTTGGGCAACACGTTGTTTCTGGCATGCGCCGCAGCCGTGGTTTCGGTTCCGCTTGCCATCTTCCTGGGCTTGCTGGCAGTTCGCTACCGCAACCGCTGGCCGGACAAGCTGATCTCTGCCATCACGCTTACGACAGTGTCGATACCAGAGTTTCTGATCGGCTACGTGGTGATCTACTATGTCTCGGTAAAGCTGGGCTGGTTTTCCTCGCTTGCGATGATCAACGACTCGATGTCATTCGGGCAAAAACTCAATGCGATCGCGTTGCCCGCTTTCGTGCTGACGCTGGTGGTCTTGGCGCAGATGATGCGCATGACCCGCGCGGCGATCCTCAACCTGATGCAGTCAGCCTATATCGAAACGGCGGAACTGAAGGGGTTGTCAAACTTTCAGGTCATTGCGCGACACGCCTTTCCGAACGCGATCTCACCCATTGTAAACGTGGTGATGCTGAACCTGGCCTATCTGGTTGTGGGTGTTGTCGTGGTCGAAGTGGTGTTCGTTTATCCCGGCATGGGACAATACCTGGTGGACTCGGTGACCAAGCGTGACGTGCCGGTCGTGCTGGCGTGTGGTGTGGTTTTTGCCGCCGTCTATATCGGGCTGAACATGGTGGCCGACATCGTATCGATCCTGGCCAACCCAAGACTGAGGCATCCGAAATGATGAAGAATATTCCAATTTCGGCGATGATCGGTCTGTTTTTCACAGGTCTCTATTTCTTTGTCGCCTTGGCCGCACCTTTGATTGCACCATACGGTATGGCCGAAGTGGTTGGCGATGTGTGGGAGCAATCAAGCGCAGAACATCTGTTGGGCACAGACAATATCGGTCGGGATCTGCTCACACGCATGATCTACGGCGGGCGCACCACCATCTTCATTGCGGCTGCGGCTACGATCCTCAGCTTTGTAACCGGCACGTCGCTGGGTTTGCTGGCGGCGGTTCTGGGCGGTTGGGCCGATCAGGTTCTCAGCCGGGCGGTTGATCTGGTCATGTCGATCCCGACGCTGATCCTGGCGCTGGTCATTCTGGCCATCGTCCCGGTGACGGTCCCGATCCTGATCCTGGTGATGGGCCTTCTGGACGCGACACGCCCGTATCGTCTGTCGCGATCGGTTGCTGTCGACATCAACGTGATGGATTATGTCGAGGCCGCCAAATTGCGCGGCGAAGGCCGTGCCTGGATCATCTTCCGTGAAATCCTGCCGAACGCCCTGTCACCGCTGGTGGCCGAGTTCGGGCTGCGGTTCATCTTTATGGTCCTCTTCATCTCGACCCTTTCGTTTCTGGGGCTGGGCGTTCAGCCACCGCTGGCCGACTGGGGCGGCATCGTGAAGGAAAACAAGGACGGCATCGTGTATGGCATCGGCGCAGCTTTGTACCCGGCTGTGGCCATCGCGACGCTCGCGATCTCGGTCAACCTTGTTGCTGACTGGGTCCTGAACAGAACCACATCGCTGAAAGGAGGCCGGGGATGAGTGATACCCTTCTCAAGGTCCGTGACCTCAAGATCGGTGCAACCGTTTACCCACCGGGTGAAAAACCCCATGACATCGAAATCGTGCACGGGGTCAGTTTTGACCTCGAACGCGGCAAGGTGCTGGGGCTGATCGGAGAATCCGGTGCCGGTAAGTCCACCATCGGCCTCGCTTCCATGGCCTATGGCCGGGGTGGTGTTGAAATCACCGGCGGCGAGGTTTGGGTAAATGGGCGCGATATCCTGAAATCGTCACATGGCGATATCCGCAACCTGCGCGGGGGTGAGGTTGCGTATGTGTCGCAATCCGCTGCCGCGTCGTTCAACCCGGCCAAGAAGATCATGGATCAGGTTGTCGAAGCTGCGGTCGAGCACAAGAAGTTTTCGCGAAGAGAGGCCGAAGGCCGCGCGCGGGAACTGTTCGCCAAACTAGGCCTACCCGACCCGGATAATATCGGTGACCGCTACCCGCACCAGGTTTCAGGCGGACAGTTGCAGCGATGCATGACTGCGCTGGCGCTGTGCCCCGAACCCGATCTGGTGGTGTTCGATGAACCTACCACGGCGCTGGACGTGACCACGCAGATCGACGTGCTGATGGCGATCAAAGAAGCCATTCGCGATACCGGTGTTGCTGCTCTTTACATCACGCACGACCTTGCGGTCGTGGCGCAGGTCAGCGACGAAATCATGGTTCTGCGGATGGGAAATACGGTTGAATACGGGTCAACCGATCAGATCATCAACAACCCGCAGGAAGAGTACACGCAAGCTCTGGTCTCGGTCCGTTCGATCGAGCACGAAGAAAAACAGCCCACAGCGGAACCACTGTTGAGCGTTGACGGTATCACCGCACGTTACAAGGGGTTGAATTTCGACGTGCTGCACAACGTCAATGTCGAGCTTCATCCGGGGCAGACGCTGGCAGTTGTGGGCGAATCCGGTTCTGGTAAGTCGACACTCGCCCGGGTGATCACCGGCCTGTTGCCGCCGCGCGATGGCGAGATTACGTTTGCCGGACGCAAACTTTCGCCTGATCTTGCCGGACGATCCCGCGAGGACCTGCGCGAGTTGCAGATGATCTATCAGATGGCTGACGTGGCAATGAACCCGCGCCAGACCGTCGGCACGATCATCGGGCGCCCGCTGGAGTTCTACTTCAACATGCGCGGTGCCGAAAAACGCAAACGGGTTGTCGAGTTGCTGGACGAGATCGAGTTGGGCGAGAAGTTCATCGACCGTTACCCAGCCGAGTTGTCCGGTGGCCAGAAGCAACGCGTGTGTATCGCGCGGTCTTTGGCGGCCAAGCCCAAGATGATCATCTGCGACGAGGTGACATCGGCACTCGACCCGCTTGTGGCGGACGGTATCCTCAAGCTGCTGCTGGATTTGCAGAAGATCGAGGATGTGGCCTACCTGTTTATCACCCACGATCTGGCGACGGTTCGGGCGATCAGCGACAGCATTGCGGTGATGTATCAGGGACGCGTGGCGCGCTATGGCCCAAAGAGCCAGGTGCTCAGCCCGCCATTCGACGACTATACAGACCTGCTGCTGAGCTCGGTGCCCGAGATGCATCTGGGTTGGCTGGAAGAGGTCGTTGCCCATCGCAAAATGGAAAGCGCGGGGAACTGATCTCTGCGCCTGTAACATCACTTTGAAGAAATGGATTCCCGGCGTTTTGCATCTTGGCTGACGTCGGGAATTTATTATTTGGGACGCGATTTGACAGGCGCGTGGTTTCAACTCGCGTATCGTCCGCATGAAATACTCAGATCAAAAGGCCGAACCATGGACCGTAAACTACTATTGATCATCCTGGACGGAGTACCATACCGGAATTTCCGCCGCCTGTTCGGTAACCTCGAAGGTTGGGTCGACAGCGGCGAAGCTCGGGTGTGGAAACACCGCGCGGTGCTGCCTTCAACTTCGGCCAGTTGCTATGCATCGATCCATACGGGCGTAACCCCGCAAGAACACGGCTGCACCGGAAACGGCAACGTTTTTCGCCTGAGCCACAAGGATATCTTTAGCCAGGTACGTGAGGCCGGCGGCGTGACAGGGGCAGTAACGCACAGTTTTTGGTCGCAGTTCTTCAACCGTCACCCGTTCGACTATGTCCGCGACGTCGAATATGACGAGCCAGAGAGCCAGACCATCAATCACGGTCGCTTTCACAGCATGACCGGTTACGGCAAAGACAATCAGATGACCCCGTCCGACGTCGATCTATTTGCGACCCTGACCAATCTGTGTCTGCGCTTTGGGTTGGACTATGGCATCCTGCACACCTGCACACTGGACAGCATGGGTCACCGTTTCTATCACGACTGCGAGGAAATGGATCATGCCTGTTTTGTTGCAGACGAGATGCTGGCCCCTTTCATCCCACGCTGGCGCCAACTAGGGTATGAGGTGATCGTCACCGCCGATCACGGTCAGGACGAGCGCGGACACCACGGTGGGCGCAGCCCACTGCAACAGGAAACCGCGCTGTATTACTTCGGTGATGCCGACGGGCCTGACGCTGAAACCGTGATAGATCAGGTCCAATTGGCCCCGACCATTCTGAACCGTTTGGGTGCGCCCCTCGCAGAGACGATGAAGGCTAAGCCGTTCCTGAAGTAACTGGCTGGCGTCAGTCGTAGGGCCAGATTTCTTGCCCAAGCGCTTCGATTGCGATCGAGATCCGTTCGAAACTGTCTGCTGCGCGCTTTACCGAGGTTCGCGCGCGCAGGTACCCATGGACAAGGCCAGGTTCGTTGATCCAATGGGCCAGACCACCAGCTGCACTGATCCGCTCGCAATAGACCTTCCCGTCATCACGGAGCGGATCACAATCAGCGGTAATCACAACAGTAGGCGGCAGTTCCGAGAAATCATTGTCCTGTAAGGGCGCGTAAGTCGGATCGCCCTGAGGCGGGGTACCTGCGTATCGGACGGTTTCGTAGAATTTAATATCGTCCAGTGTCAGTAAAGGAGCATGGGCGTGCTCAAGATATGCGCCGCGCGATTGGTCTCCGCCAAAACCGGGGTAGATCAGCACCTGCCCCAGTATATTGTCCAGCCGCCCGCGCGCATGGTGGGCGATAGCTGCTGCCAGATTTCCTCCCGCACTATCCCCGGCCAGAACAAGCGGGTCGCCATACTCAGCCGCCGCCCATTTCACAGCCGTCCAGCAATCCTGGAACTGCGCCGGATGCACATGTTCAGGGCACAGCCTGTAGTCAACTGAAACGACGCGGTATCCCGTTTGGGCACAGAACTCGGCACAGACATCATCATGGCTGTCCAGCCCGCCAACAACAAAGCCACCACCATGAAAATAGACGACCGTTCTGGTCGGATGTCCGGCGGTATAATGGCGGACCGGCACGCCATCGGCGTACAGGTCCTGGGTTTCGACACCGGCAGGGCGCGGTTGGCGAAACTGCTCGCACATCGTGTCATAGACGCGACGCTGGTCCTCGATGGACAAATCGACCGCATCATCCGGATAGCTTTCGGCCGTGCGGCGTATGAACGCCCAGGTTTCTTCGTCGATCAGGCGTTCATAGTCCATTGTTCCTCCGGCTTATTTGGACCACTCCCAGGGCCGGGTAAATGCGCCCAGGACTTTCGCGACATCGTCTTCCGAAGATCCGTTCGCGTCAAGCTGCGCGACAAGGCCACGCTTTTTATCGTCGATCACCAGAACAACCCGCGCAGCAAGACCCGCAGCGTCAAGAGCACCATTGTAGATGCGGGTGATGGCGTGTTTGCGCAGGTCCGGCTTGAACACCTTGCCGACCGCAGTTTTCGGCAACTCGTCAAGAATGGTTATATGCTTGGGTTGTGCGGCTCGCTCATGCACGTGAACTTTGCAATATTCCAGCAGCTCATTTTCAGTGACCGACGCCCCATCAACCAATTCAACAAAGGCACAGGGCACTTCGCCCGAATGCGCGTCCGGCTGACCGATCGCCCCCGCGAAGGCAACTGCATTGTGACCCAGCAGCGCCTCTTCGATTTCAGCAGGATCGATATTGTGACCACCGCGAATGATCAGGTCCTTGGCGCGACCGGTGATCCAAAGGTAGCCGTCTTCGTCAAACCGCCCCAGATCGCCCGTACGCAGGTATTTGTCAAAGTGATAAAGACCAATGTTCTTGTCGGCCTCAGTATACGTGTTGCCTGCGTACACACCGGGGTTCGAGATGCAGATCTCACCAATCTGATCAGTACCGCACTCTGTCGGCCCATCCGGTCCATCCAGCAGGATTTTGACATCCGTATAGGGGAACGGAATACCGATCGAACCGATCTTTTTCTCGCCATCCACGGGGTTGCATGAGACCAGACAGGTGGCCTCGGTCAGGCCGTAGCCTTCGACGATGGTGACGCCCGTCGCCTCTTCGAAGCGGCGGAACAACTCCACCGGCAGCGGCGCTGAACCCGAAAAGGCGGTTTTCACACTTGAGATATCTGCGTCCACCGGGCGTTGCATCTTGGCTGATATCGCGGTTGGAACAGTGATGATAAAGCTCACTTTCCAGCGCTCGATCAGCTTCCAGAAATTGTCGAACACACCGTCACCGCGATAACCTGCGGGTGTCGGGAAAATTACATGCGCACCTGACGAAACGGCGGCCATCACGATCACATGCACAGCAAAGACGTGGAACATCGGCAGCGGGCACATGATGACGTCATTCTCGTCAAACAACAGCGTGTTGCCCAGCCAGCCGTTGTAGATCAGACCCGAGTATTTATGCTGCGCCACCTTGGGCATCCCGGTGGTCCCACCAGTGTGGAAGAAACAAGCAACGCGATCGTCCTTGCTGTCCTCGAATGTCAGCGTCGTTGGTTGCTTGGCAAGTTCCTTGTTGAAGTTTTTGTAATCCGCATGCGCCAGTTTTTCCTTTTCGCCCATCTTGGGGCGCAGGAAGGGAACCAGCCACGATTTGGGAGGTGTCAGGTACCGGTTCAGGTCAATTTCCAGAATGGTGTTGACCTTGGGCGCGTGGCGCACCGCCTCTTCCACCTTCTGGGCAACATCCGTTTTCGGGAAAGACTTCAATGTAACAACCACTTTGGCGCCTGTCTCACGCAGGATCGCCGCAATCTGCTCGGGCTCCAGCAGCGGATTGATCGGGTTCACAATCCCCGCAACTGCACCGCCCATCATGGTAATCAGTGTTTCGTTACAGTTTGGCAGCACATAGGCCACCACGTCTTTTTCACCGACACCCAGCGAGCGGAACAGGTTTGCTGCCTGATTGACCTTGCCCAGAAGTTCAGACCAGGTCAGGGTTTCGGCTTTGTCATTGGGGCCAGAAAAAAGCTGAAAACTGATGGCATTGTGGTTTGGGAACTTCCCCGCCGTGCGCGACAGGAGCTGATGGAAGGTGACAGGCAGATCCCGATCCTCCCACGACATTTCCTGTTCCATGCGCGTCTTGTCTTCCAATCCCACAAAGGCCATGTGGTTCCTCCCGTTTTTCTCCCGTGTTTTTGCACGAGCTTGTTGTTCGCAACCAAGATGGAAGCAAAACAACCCTCGCGCAAGCGAGGCCTTAGCCTTCAAAGGGGGTAAAATGTAGAATGACGCTACGGCGAATTCACAAATGCCCGCGCGTCACTCCTATTCTGCCGCAACGCCATCTGTGAACTGCAGTCGTGCAAGGCGCGCATATAGCCCATCTTGGGACACCAGATCATCATGGCTGCCCTGCGCCACGATACGGCCTTCTTCCAGCACGACAATACGGTCGGCTTTCTTTACAGTCGCCAATCTGTGCGCGACGATCAGGGTCGTGCGACCGGCACGCATCTGATCCACGGCGCCCTGCACCGCACGTTCACTCTCCGCATCAAGAGCCGAGGTCGCCTCGTCCAGCAGCAGCACGGGTGCGTCGCGTAAAATGGCGCGGGCGATTGCGATACGCTGTTTTTGCCCACCCGACAGCATGACACCGCGTTCGCCGACAAAACTGTCATACCCATCGGGCAAGGCGGCAATGAAATCATGTGCGATGGCGGCACGGGCTGCGGCTTCTACTTCGGCATCCGTTGCGTCCAGACGACCGAAGCGAATGTTTTCGCGGGCTGAGGCGGCAAAGATCACCGGATCCTGAGGCACCAAAGACATAAACTTCCGGAAATCTGTGCGATCCAATTCCCGCAGATCATGGCCATCCAGCATCACTCGGCCCGAATTTGGGTCATAGAACCGTTGAATCAATTGAATGATCGTCGTCTTGCCCGCCCCTGACGGCCCGACAAAGGCAACGGTCTCGCCCGGGTTTACCTGAAGCGACAAGTGATCCAGCGCGATTGTATCGGGGCGCGCGGGATAGCGAAAACTGACATCTTCGAACCGGATTTCGCCTCGGACGTCCTTTGGCAAAGGAGCGGGGTTAACGGGGTCCGAAACCGTATCTTCGGCATTCAGCAATTCGACAAGACGCTCGGTGGCTCCGGCTGCGCGCTGAAGCTCGCTCCAAATCTCGGACAGGGCCGCAACAGAACCCGCCATGATGATCGAGTAGATCACGAATTGAATCAAAACGCCTTCGGTCATCACACCGTTGCGCACGTCATTTGCACCCATCCACAGAACGCCGACGATACCTGAAAATACCAGAAAGATCACAATCACCGTCAGCACTGCACGGGTCTGAATCCGACGCAGTGAAACAGTATAGGACATCTCGGTCATCTCATCGAATTGCTGGCGGCTGGCTTGTTCGTGGGTAAAGGCCTGCACCGTCTGTACCGCCCCCAATGCCTCGCCCGCGTTTCCGGATGACGCCGCAATCCAATCCTGGTTTTCGCGGCTGATCACGCGCAGACGCCGACCCAGAATCAATATCGGCACCACCACCACGGGGATAAGCAGCAAGACAAGCCCGGTCAGCTTGGCCGAGGTCAACAGCATCAGAACCAGCCCGCCGATAAACATCAGCATATTGCGCAGCGCGATGGAAACAGATGAGCCAAGAACCGATTGGATGAGGGTCGTGTCGGTGGTAATCCTGCTCAGCACTTCACCGGTCATAATACGTTCGTAGAATTCGGGGCTCATGCCGATCACGCGATCGAACACAGCCTTGCGGATATCGGCAACCACACGTTCCCCCAACCGTGTGACCAACGCATATCTGATACCGGTTCCCGCAGCCAGAACAGCGGCAATGCCCAACGCTGCCAAAAAGTACCAGTCCAGCAATTCACCGTCCTGAATGCGGAAATTGTCAACCACGCGTCGCACGGCCAATGGCAGGGTCAACGTCATGCTGGCCGTCAGGATCAGAGCCAGTGTCGCCCCGATCATCAATAACCTGTAAGGCTTCATAAAGGGCCAGAGCGACCCCAGCACCCCGATTTTCCTTGAGCGGGCCCGCTCTTCGCTAGCGCCAGGAGCCGCTGATTGTGCTGGTTTATTGGCGGTCTGTCTTGCCATGTCCGGCCCTTGTGAATTGAACGCTACAAAGTGAACGCTTTCTTGGCCTCAGCCGTCGTTCCGGTCAAGCATTCCTGCCAAAAACAGCCAGCCATAAGGGCCATTTGACGCAGAAATCAGTGGGGATTGGAGCGGGTAGACGGAATCGAACCGACATAGCCTGCTTGGAAGGCAGGGGCTTTACCATTAAGCTATACCCGCAAATGGTTTGCGCTGGTTAAGTCATGCGCCGGGGCGCGTCAAGCGGGAAGTGTGAAAATTCGCGCGACCAAAACCGTGATATTTCCCGGTGGATGTACGGCCTTCAATCGTGACTGCGGAATATCCGCGTCGAGGAGAAAAACCGCTCAAGTTCCTCGATGCGTTCCTTGCTTTCTTCCCACCGTGCCTCTTGCACTTCAGCGATCAGGGTCTCCGATATCAGCTGTAGCGCTATTGTTGAATCCCAGCTGGATGGCGCCTCGACCAGTGCGTGAAAGGTGTAATTGGCGGTCTTGCCTATCGGTGATCCCCACTGGTCGGTGAACAGGATAACCGTCACACCGCGGTTGGACGCGACCTGCGCCAGCTTCTCGAGATAGGCCTCGTATCTGCGGATATCAAAAATCACCAGAACCGAGGTTTCATCCATATCAAGCAGGTACTGCGGCCAAACGTTTGCCGAATTGCCCAGCATCGTCACATTGGGTCGAATAATCTGCATGTGATTGAACAGATAGTCCGCATTTGAACGTGTGATACGCCCGCCCACGACGTAAAGATGGCGATCCGTGTTTGCCAGAAGCTGGGCAACGGTGTCGAACATCTCTTTGTCCAGACGTTCCAGCGTGTGGCGCATATTTGTCCAAACGGCCTGCGCAAACCGCGTTGTGGGATGTTCCGCCTCGTCATCCACAACCCAGGCATCCCGTTTCGAGATCGGCTTTTTGATCTGTGCCGCAACCTCTTCTCGCAGGGCATCCTGCAGGGCGGGAAAACCGTCGAAACCCAGCTTGCGTGCCATACGTATGACCGTCGGGGTCGAGACCTGCGCCGCAGCGGCCAGCTTGGTGATCGATTGCAAGCCGGTCATCGGGTAATCCTGCAAAAGTACCGAGGCCAGCTGCCGTTCTGACCGTGTCAGATCGTCAAGCTCTTCCTGGATCCGCTGTTTGACAAGTTTCGCAACGGTGGCCATCGGCACCTTCGTTTCTGAAATTTTCTACAGGATATGTTCGTTTGTAATTTTGTCTACAGTAATTTTCTTGACAGGTCTGAGGTTGCTGTAACAAATGCTACCTATGCACCACGATTCCGAGACATCAATGCTACTACCAACCGAAGCTCCGGCAGCCCGCTTGCAGAACGCCGACGGCCGGGCACAGTGCGTTTTGGTATGCGAACATGCTAGCCGATTCATCCCAGCGTCACTGAATGGATTGGGCCTGACTGAGGACGCCGCATTGTCTCATGCCGCTTGGGATATCGGCGCATTGGCGCTTTCGGTCGAACTGACGAAGGCCTTGGACGCGCCGCTGGTTCATTCCTGCATCAGCCGACTTGTTTACGACTGCAACCGCTCACCTGAACGTGCAGATGCAATGCCGCAGGTAAGCGAAGTATTTTCCATTCCCGGCAACGAAAACCTGACGGACGCTCAACGTGCCCAAAGGATCCGCGAGGTTTATGAGCCGTTCAAACAACTGTTGTCGTCTACTCTGGACGCACGGGACCGGCCGCCTGTCGTTGTCACGATGCACAGCTTCACGCCCGTCTACAACGGAAAAACACGATCAGTCGAACTAGGCATTCTTCATGACGAAGACGACAGGGCGGCCCAACTTATGCTGCGCTGTGCCAAGGGCTCGGGTCTGAAAGCCGCGTTGAACGAACCTTACTCTGCCACGGATGGCGTCACGCATACATTGCAGGAACATGCGATCAGTCGGGGGCTTCCGAATGTCATGGTCGAGGTTCGAAACGATCTCATCGACACTCCAACGGGAGTAGACCGCATTGCCGGGATCCTGACGCCGATCCTGCAAACGGTCATTAATGCGTATTCGCACACAGAGGCGAAACAATGAGAGTTGAGGTAACGAGATGAAGTTCTTGCGGGGCTACGTGGCGGTCATTGACCGAACGAACCGCTGGATCGGGCGCGTCGTCATGTACGGCATATTCGTCATGATGGGTATTCTGTTCTGGTCTTCGGTCTCGAAAACTTTTTTCGTGCCGTCCCTCTGGACGCTCGAGATGGCTCAGTTCGCCATGGTGGCCTACTACATGCTTGGTGGCCCTTATTCGATCCAGATGGGGTCGAACGTGCGAATGGACCTGCTTTATGGTGAATGGTCTCATCGCCGCAAGGCCTGGACGGATGCCTTCACAGTCGTATTCCTGATCATTTATCTGCTCATCTTGCTGTGGGGTGGATGGGACAGCCTGATGTATTCATTCCAATATGGTGGAGAGCGCAGCGCGACGATCTGGCGGCCCTACCTGTGGCCGGTCAAGCTGATCATGGTTATCGGCATCTTCCTGATGTTGCTGCAGGCCGTTTCCGAGTTGTTCAAGGATATCTTACGCCTGTGCGGCGACGATATCCCGCGTGAGGTAATCTGATGTCATACGAGATGATTGCCTTGCTGATGTTCGCATCAATGATGCTTATGATGCTGACCGGCCAGCGCGTCTTTGGTGCAATCGGCTGTGTCGCTGTGGTTTCGGCCTTGTTCCTATGGGGGGATAGGGGCGGCTACGACTTGGGTTTTGCCGCTGCGATCAAAGTCATGAAGTGGTACCCGCTGCTGACACTGCCCATGTTCATTTTCATGGGATACATCCTTTCCGAAAGTCGGATCGCAGATGACCTTTACAAGATGTTCCATGTCTGGATGGGCGGCTTGTCCGGTGGTCTGGCTGTCGGAACCATCGGGCTGATGGTTCTGATCTCGGCAATGAACGGGTTGTCCGTTGCAGGTATGGCAATCGGCGCTACGATCGCCTTGCCGGAATTGCTGCGCCGGAACTATGACAAGCGCATGGTGACCGGCGTCATTCAGGCCGGATCATCCCTTGGGATTCTGGTGCCACCATCCGTTGTTCTGGTTCTTTATGCCATGATCGCGCGGCAACCCGTTGGCCAGCTATGGCTTGCCGGAGTGATACCCGGGCTGATGATGGCTGCCATGTTCATCATCTACATTGTCATCCGTTGCCGCATCAACCCGTCGCTCGGCCCGGTCCTGCCCGCGGAAGACCGCGACATTCCGTTGCGAGAAAAGCTGCTGCTGTTGCAAGCCGGATTGTTACCCTTGGGCATTTTCATGGTGATGATGGTCCCTTTTGTTAACGGCTGGACTTCGTTGGTGGAATCCTCCGCCATCGGAGCCACTACGGCCATGCTGGCTGCCTTTCTAAAAGGACGGCTGACACGCACGGTTTTCGAGAATTCAATTCGGCACACCCTGGGCATCTCGTGTATGTTCATGTGGATCATTCTGGCGGCTCTGGCTTTTGGCGCTGTCTTCGACGGGTTGGGTGCGGTCAAGGCAATCGAAAGCCTGTTTACCGAAAAACTGGGTCTTTCCCCGTGGATGATCCTGGTTCTCATGCAGCTCAGCTTTATCCTGATGGGTACGTTTCTGGACGATACTGCCATGCTGGTTATCGTCGCGCCGCTTTACGTTCCGCTGGTGGGTGCGCTTGGATTTGATCTTATCTGGTACGGCGTGCTTTATACGATCACCACGCAGATCGCATACATGACGCCGCCATTCGGCTATAACCTGTTCCTGATGCGCGCGATGGCCCCCCCGGAGATTTCGCTGCGCGATATCTACAGTTCGATCGTTCCTTTTGTTCTGGTGATGGTCTGCGCCTTGGCCATAATCATCATCTTTCCTGAAATCGCGCTTTGGCTGCCGAATTATGTCTATGGAAATTAAGTCACAAGACCCCGGCAAGGGGCGAAGTTCAGCAAGACTAAACAGAGGAGAAAGACAATGACTACAAGACGCAGATTTCTAAGTTCCGCCGGTCTGGCGGGGGCCGCTACATTGGCCTCTCCTGCGATCGTCAAAGCGCAATCCGCCATCAAGTGGCGGTTCCAGACCTATGCCGGTGGCGCATTGGGCGAACATGTGACCAAGCCAGCCATCGATTACATCAACGCCAATGCCAATGGCGAACTTGAGATCGAACTGTTCTATGCGGACCAGATCGTTCCGACAGGTGAACTGTTCCAGGCCCTGCAACGCGGCACGATTGACGGTGTGCATTCGGACGACGATTCCATGGCTTCGCCTACTCCGCTGCGTCAGTTCGGTGGTTATTTCCCCTTCGCCACCAAGCATATTCTGGACGTTCCGGTGCTGTTCAACCAGTACGGTCTGGCTGATATCTGGCGCTCGGAATATGAGAAGGTTGGCGTGACGTGGCTGTCGGCAGCGGGTCAGGACCCCTGCAACTTCAACACCAAAAAGGAAATCAAGAGCCTTGGCGACCTGGATGGGCTGAAGCTCTATACCTTCCCGACGGCAGGGCGTTTTCTGGCCAAGTTTGGTGTTGTACCAGTCAATATCCCTTACGAAGACGCGGAAGTGGCCGTGCAAACCGGTGAGTTGGACGGAATGGCCTGGTCGGGCATCACTGAAGATTACACTGTTGGCTGGGCCAATGTGACCGACTATTTCCTGACCAACAACATCTCAGGCGCGTGGATCGGGTCCTGGTTTGCAAACCAGGAACGCTGGGCCGAGTTGCCTGACCACCTGAAATCGGTTGTGATGGCAGGTGTCGAAGCAGGCCACACCTATCGTAACCAGTGGTATTGGGGCGGCGAAGCGGCCTTGCGCGCGAATGGCGACAAACTGCAGTTGCGACAGGTTCCGGCGGCAGAATGGAAAGAAGTGGAAAATGCCGCTATCGAATTCTGGGACGAGGTCGCACAGGAAGGTGAAATTCACCAGAAGATCGTTGGCATCTTCCGTGAGTACAACTCGGTCATCAACCAGGCCGGCGCTCCTTACACTTTCGATTGATATCAAAACAGGGGCGCTGTCATTCAGCGCCCCTACTCAACGCATGAGGTTTGTTTCATGACCGCAACTCTGACTTTCGAAACCCTGAAATCGCTTGTCGCAGATGGCGCGATCGACACTGTATTGGTTTGCATGGTTGACATGCAGGGTCGGTTGATGGGCAAGCGTTTTCATGCAGGTCATTTTGTGGCTGGCGCGTGGGAAGAGACCCATTGCTGTAATTACCTGCTGGCCACGGATCTCGAGATGGCGACGCCGGATGGGTATGCCTCGACCAGCTGGGAGCGGGGTTATGGCGACTATGTGATGAAGCCAGACCTGAGCACATTGCGCCCGGTGCCCTGGCTGGAAGGCACCGCGATGGTGATGTGCGATATGCTGGATCACCACACCCATGAGGAAGTGCCACATGCGCCGCGCTCGATCCTGAAAAAGCAGGTGAATCGCCTGAAGGCGATGGGGTATGAGGCGATGTGCGCCACCGAGCTGGAATTCTTCCTGTTCGCGAAAAGCTTTGATGCGATCCGCAAGGAAGGGTTCCGCGATCTGGAGCCGATCTCGGGGTATAACGAAGATTATCACATTCTGCAGACCACCAAGGAAGAGCATGTGATGCGTCCGATCCGGAACCACCTGTGGGATGCGGGTATTCCGGTCGAGAACACCAAAGGTGAAGCCGAGGCCGGACAGGAAGAACTGAATATCAAATACGCGCCTGCGATGGACACGGCAGAGTATCACTCGATCGCCAAGAACGCGGTGAAAGAGATCGCCTGGCAGCAGGGTCATGCGGCGACCTTCCTGCCGAAATGGCATCATGAAAGGGTTGGCAGCTCGTCGCACGTGCATCAGTCGCTTTGGGCGGATGGCAAACCTGCCTTCTATGATGCCGGGGATGAACTGGGCATGTCGGCGCTGATGAAAAGCTATATGGCCGGCCTGCTGAAATACGCCGCTGATTACACGTATTTCATGGCGCCGTACATCAACAGCTACAAGCGGTTCATGAAGGGCACCTTTGCGCCGACGCGGATCATCTGGTCGGTAGACAACCGTACGGCAGGGTACCGCCTGTGCGGGGATGGCACCAAGGCGATACGGGTCGAGTGCCGTATTCCGGGATCGGACATGAACCCTTATCTGGCGATTGCAGGGATGCTGGCGGCCGGGATCGCGGGGATCGAAGAAGGGCTGGAGTTGCAGCCGCCGACCAAAGGCGATGTCTATCAGGGAGAGACGGGAAAGATCCCGGGTACTTTGAAGGATGCACGCAACGCTTTGCACGGATCACAGATGCTGCGCGCGGCCATGGGCGATGACGTTGTCGATCACTATACCCGCGCGGCTGAGGTCGAAATCGAGGAATTCGAACGCGTGGTAACCGATTGGGAAATTGCCCGCGGGTTTGAGCGGGCTTGAGATGGAGGAAGCGAGGGGCCGGCCCCTCGCGCACCCCGGGATATTTATGGCCAGATGAAGCAGGGATCCTGCTCTCTTTAGAGATGGAGTGACTATGGGGCAGATGTTGCAATGTGTCTCGCCGATCGATGGATCGGTATTTGCCGAACGAGAAGTACTGTCTCGGGATGCTGCGTTTGAAATTGCTGACCGTGCGCGGGCGGCGCAGGCCGGATGGGCAGCGCGTCCGTTGCAGGAGCGGATTGATCTGGTGATGGCGGGCGTCGCGGCTGTCGGCGCGATGAATGATGAGATCGTTCCGGAACTCGCGCATATGATGGGCCGCCCGGTGCGCTATGGCGGCGAGTTTGGTGGCTTCAACGAACGTGCCAGCCATATGGCAAAGATCGCCGAGACGTCACTGGCCGATATTGCCGTGGGCGAGGATGAAACCTTCAAACGCTATATCAAACGTATTCCGCATGGGGTGGTCTTTGTGGTTGCACCTTGGAACTATCCTTACATGACGGCAATCAACACGGTGGCGCCCGCGCTGATCGCGGGCAACACGGTTGTTCTGAAGCACGCAACCCAGACTTTGTTGGTTGGTGAGCGGATGGCGCAGGCGTTCCATTCGGCGGGGGTGCCCGAAGACGTGTTCCAGAACGTGTTCCTCAGCCACGACGTGACCAATGACCTAATCGCGGGTAACGCGTTCGATTTTGTGAACTTCACCGGTTCGGTCGGTGGCGGTCAGGCCATGGAGCGTGCGGCGGCGGGGACCTTTACGGGCGTGGGCACCGAACTGGGCGGCAAGGATCCGGGTTATGTCATGGACGACGCCGATCTGGACGCGGCGGTCGATACGTTGATCGACGGCGCGATGTTCAATTCGGGCCAGTGTTGCTGTGGGATCGAGCGGATTTACGTTCACGAAAGCCTGTATGATGACTTTGTCGCCAAGGCCGTTGAGATCGTGAAAGGCTACAAACTGGGCAATCCGCTGGACGCCGAAACAACTATTGGTCCGATGGCCAATGTGCGTTTCGCTGACGAGGTGCGCGCGCAGATTGCCGAAGCGGTTGAGGCCGGTGCGGTCGCGCATATTGAAGCCTTCCCCGAGGATGACGGCGGCGCATATCTCACGCCACAGATCCTGACCAATGTCACCCATGATATGCGGGTGATGCGGGACGAAAGCTTTGGCCCGGTGGTGGGCATCATGAAAGTGTCCTCGGATGCCGAGGCCATCGCGCTGATGAATGACAGCGAATTTGGCCTGACTGCCAGCCTTTGGACCCGCGATGTGGACCGAGCGGCGCGTGTGGGCGACCAGATCGAGACCGGCACCGTCTTTATGAACCGGGCCGACTATCTGGATCCTGGGCTGTGCTGGACCGGTTGCAAGAATACCGGACGCGGCGGTGGTCTTTCGGTCATCGGCTATCACAATCTCACCCGTCCAAAATCCTACCACCTGAAGAAGGTCACGGGCTAAGGACGACGGCCTGCTCGGGGCTGACCCCCTCACCCGAGCAGGTCTCAAATCACAAAGGAAACCTGACATGTCACTTGTTGGAAACTGGTCCTATCCGACCGCAATCAAATTTGGTGCCGGGCGCATCAAGGAACTGCCCGCAGCCTGTGCCGCAGCCGGGATGAAGAAACCTCTGCTGGTCACGGACAAAGGGTTGGCCGATCTGCCGATCACATCGGCGACGCTGGATATCATGGAGGCGGCTGGTCTGGGCCGCGGTCTATTCAGTGATGTGGACCCAAACCCAAATGAGAAAAACCTCGACGCAGGCGTTGCGGCATACAAGGCCGGTGGGCACGATGGTGTGATTGCCTTTGGCGGCGGCTCGGGGCTGGATCTGGGCAAGATGGTCGCCTTCATGTGCGGCCAGACGCGCCCGGTATGGGACTTTGAGGATATCGGCGACTGGTGGACCCGCGCCGACGCGGATGCAATCGCGCCGATCATTGCGGTTCCAACGACTGCGGGGACCGGGTCCGAGGTTGGTCGTGCCAGTGTCATCACCAATTCCGAGACCCACGCCAAGAAGATCATCTTCCACCCCAAGGTCCTGCCGACGGTGGTGATCTGCGATCCGGAACTGACGGTTGGGATGCCCAAATTCATCACCGCAGGCACCGGTCTGGACGCCTTCGCGCATTGCGTCGAAGCCTATTCGAGCCCGCTTTATCACCCGATGAGCCAGGGCATCGCACTGGAAGGTATGCGTTTGGTGAAAGACTATCTGCCGCGCGCCTACGCAGATGGCAACGACATTGAGGCCCGCGCCCAGATGATGAGCGCGGCGGCCATGGGCGCGACCGCGTTCCAGAAGGGACTGGGTGCGATCCACGCCATGAGCCACCCGGTTGGCGCGCACTTTAACACTCATCACGGCACCACAAACGCGGTCTGTATGCCTGCCGTGCTGGACTTTAACGCCCCCGCCATCGCCGACCGGTTCCAGAACGCTGCCGCCTATCTGGGCATCAAAGGCGGGTTCGATGGCTTCCGCGCCTTTGTGCAGGAATTCAACGACAGCCTTGGTATCCCGCGAAAGCTGGCAGACCTCGGCGTGACCGAAACCTCAATCCCAACCCTCGTCGAAGGCGCAATCATCGACCCTTCATGCGGCGGGAACCCGATTGAGTTGACCAAAGAAAACCTGACACAGCTGTTCAAAGCAGCACTGTAAGAACGCAAGCGCCCGGCAAGGAACCTGCCGGGCGCTTTAAGAACTGTTCTACTGGTGCCGGATCAATGCCCGGTCAGTACCAGAGTGTTGACCGGCATCAGGATCAGGCGCAAACGCAAACCTGCCGCATGGACCACGCCAATTGTGTCAACCACATGCAGGAAAGCAGCTTGCCAAAAGCCCAAATCCTCGTGTTCCAGACGGTCATGGTTGTCGGTGTAGACATTGGCCAGACAGTTGCTGCCTGGAGGAATGTCATCGGCCATACCTTTATACAGCGGCTCCATAAAGACCAGAATTGATCCGGGATTAGTATTGTTCTGTACATCCCGCAATTCATCTGATGGACGGATCTGGCCGGACGGTATGACATCCTGCACCTCGACCACCACAGTGGGGATAACGGTGAAAGGCTTGGTCATGCAGCCCAACTCACCGATCATACCTGGCTTGATCACCTGAGCAGACAGCTGGTTGAAAGCCGCCTGAAAACGGTCATGTCCGGTATGCGATGGAACGAGGATGCCAGCAGGACGCAACAAGGGGCTCACGTAATCACCGACTTGCAGGCTAAACTGCTCGACCCGTCCGGTAACACCGGCGACAATCAGCGTTTTGTCCAACTCGGTCTGCGCGGCGTCCAGCTGTGCAATGGCACTGGCCAGTTGCGCGGGGATCAGCTCCTCGATCTGCTGTTCAACTGCCGCACGTCTGGATTCGGCCGCAACAACCTGCGCCTCACGCTCGGCAACAAGGTTTTCCAACCGCTCAATCTCGGTCAGCCGGACAGCGCTTGAACCTTGGTCGCGCAGGGTCGTATTTCTTTCAAGATCGTCCAAGGACTGCGCCAAAGCCGCCTTGGCACCGGCAATACCGGCATCAGCCTCGGCCAGATCAGTTTCAGCCACACGCAGCGAGGCCTGAACCTGTGCAATCTGTGCATTTGCCGCCTGAACCTGCGCTGCCTGGCTGAAATCTTCGATCCTGAAAATCGGCTGACCAGCGGTTACCAACTCGTTATTCTTGACGAATATTTCCGAAACGCGACCGCCAAGTTGCGGCAGGATCGTCACGGTTCGAAAATAGGACGCTGCGGTTTTACTGGCTGGGTGAAAATAGAACAGCGTGGTGATTACCGTCAGCGCCAGAATGGCACAGGTCGTAAGGCCCCAGCGCAATTCGTACCACATGGTGAAAAGGGTGATCTCGTGACCGATACGTTTGCCCTGAACAAACCGGCGGAACAGATAATCGGGCAGCACCGTGATCAGGGCGCAAAGCAGGGTCTCAATCATGTGTTTTGCTCCTGCACGTCGGTGACTTCTGAAACGCCAGGGGTTGGCACAGGTGCCTCGGGCACCGGTTCCGGAGCACTTGCACCTCCAAGAGAACGAATGGCATCGGCGATGTTTCTAAGCGGGGAGGCGAAATCCGGAAACTGAAACCCTGCGACCAGTACGGCGGCAATCCAGAAAATCCCGTTATGTGTAAACAGGGCCAGCAGTGCCAGAATGCCCACCAACTGAAATTGCGGATGGTTGTTCTCGTGCGCCATTTTTTCCGGAACCGAATGAAGCGTCAGGTACCCAACACCGATCAGCACCACGAGAATGACAAAGAAGACGACCATAGCCGAAAAAAGGTAATCGCTTCCGTCAGCTGCGACGATATATCGGGGAATGTGCCCAGTGGCCATTGGATGAAGATCTGCTGCGGTCACCTTGCCCTCCTGTTCGTTTTGATACTTCTTTGAACGGGTTGAAGCCCAAATTCAAGGCTGCATATATTTTGGAGATTCTTCGAAATGCCAAATGCTTGACCCAGAGAGCTAAATGAAACCCAGAAAACTTGTGGCGAACCTGCTGCGGAAGGAACACAAATAATGATCGATTTCCTCGTCATCGGGGGCGGAATTGCCGGGTTGAGTGCGGGCGCGCGCTTGTCGGAACATGGAACCGTGATGGTTTTGGAGGCCGAAGACGCCTTGGGGTATCACGCGTCGGGTCGCTCGGCAGCCCTGTTTGAGCAAAGCTATGGTCCGCCATCCGTGGTGGCGCTGAACACGGCTGGGGCCGCGTTCCTGCACACACAGAACGGTGGGTACCTGACACGGCGCGGACTGATGTTGATCGGTTCGTTTGACCAAAGCGAGGTTTTCGAAGCCGACCGCAAGGATCTGAACATGGAAAGAATTCCCATCGATCAGGCGGTTTCGAGCGTTCCGATCCTGAACCCGGCCAAGGTGGGTTTCGCGGCTATCAGTGAAGCTGCGTTTGACATCGATACCGATCGCCTGTTGCAGGATTTCGCGCGGGCCATTCGCCAGAACGCGGGAACCGTTGCAACGAAAAGCAAAGTAACCGGTATTCGAAAGGAGCGGCATTGGCTGGTCGAGGCCGGGCAAATCTTCGAAGCCCGCAATTTGGTGAATGCGACCGGTGCATGGGTGGACGAGATCGCCAAGCTTGCCGGGATACCGCCTATCGGCATCTCTCCTCGCCGCCGATCAATGGCGCGGCTGCCCGCCCCCGGGGGCCATGATGTATCCGGATGGCCCATGATGCTGGGCACGGGTGAAACATGGTACGCCAAGCCGGACGCGGGCAAGCTGCTTGTTTCGCCTGCCGAAGCCGACCTGGTACCACCTCAGGACGCCTATGCCGACGATATGGTGCTGGCCGAAGGTCTGGCGCGCTATGAAGAATTGATGACCGAACCAGTAACACGCGTCGAAACAAACTGGGCAGGATTGCGCAGTTTCGCACCAGATGGAACCTTGGTGCTTGGGCCTGACCCGATTGATCCATCGTTCATCTGGTCTGCGGGTCAAGGCGGGTATGGTTTCCAAACAGCACCGGCAGCTTCGCAGTTGCTGTGTGATTTGGTGGTCGGAAACACGCCGGTGCTGGATCCTGACAGTGTCAAGTCGCTGACCCCAAACAGGTTGAACAGATGATCAAACGCTATCTACCGCCCTCTGCGAGTGTCGCCAACGTGGGGGAGGATGGTAAACTTGTTGCCCCGGCAGCAACTCGGAACTCCGATGCGCTTTGTGCGGTGCTACAAGACTGGGCACCGCGCCGCGGGCACGCACTGGAGATTGCAAGCGGAACCGGTCAGCATGTCTGTGCGTTTGCTGATTTGCTGCCCGATCTGACGTGGCATCCCACCGAACCTGACCCTGAACGCCGCAATAGCATCGACGCCTATGCCAGCGCCTTACCCAACGTGGCAAGCGCCGAACATCTGGACGCAACGAATTCGGGCTGGCATACCCGCTTTCCTTCGCAGGACCTGATCGTCTTGATCAACCTGATACATTTGATCAGTTGGCAGGACACCAGAACCATTTTCGCCGAAATCGCTCAGTCCCTGACTGAAAACGGGAGGTTCGTTTTGTACGGCCCATTCAAACGCTCGGGCCAATTGACAAGCGACGGGGACAAAAAGTTTCACGAGGCTCTGATCGGGCAAGATCCACACATTGGATACAAGAATGACGAAGATATGCTTGGCCTGTTTCAGGACGTAGGGTTGCGCGTGCTGAAAACCATCGACATGCCCGCAAATAACCTTGCATTTGTTTCCGAGCGCCCGGCCAACTGATCGAGATCAAAGTCAAATTACCACTGCCCGCACATATTCCCGTTATCTTATATGAAAAAGGCACTCAATATGGCTTGGCAAGAAAAGCTCTCGGCGACGCGCACCAGTTTGCGCAACCTCAACGGGGCCATTCCCGACACTTCGCGCGCATTCGGCGCGCTTGGGAAGGCAGTGAAGGAAGGCGGAACGCTCGACTATAAAACCAAGGAATTTATTGCGTTGGGCATGTCGGTGTCGCTCCGCTGCGAGTCCTGCATTACTCTGCACACCGATGCGTTGGTCAAAGCGGGCGCAACGCGCGAAGAGGTGTCCGACGTTTTGGGTATGGCTATTCAGATGGGTGGTGGACCAGCCATGATGTATGCTGCCAAGGCGTTGGAATGTTTCGACGAACTATCCGCGTAACCAACAGAAAAGGCCCCGGAAATTCCGGGGCCTTAGATTGATCAGCCGTCCTTGCGGATGGTTTCGTTTTTCGGATCATAGGGGCTGTCGCATGTCACGACAGCATCCCACAACTTGTCCTGCATCTTGACCTTCAGCTTGGTGCCTTCGACCGCCAGATCAGGCTTCACATAGCCCATGCCGATCGACTTCTCGAACGCGACAGAATAGCCGCCCGAGGTCAGTCGACCTACACGCTCGCCTTCCGGCGTATACAGCGCCTCGCGGCCCCACGGGTCAGCATCGGCCGGACCGTCGATCAGCAAGGTGCAGCACTTGACGCGCACACCGGTCTCTTCCAGCTTGGCCTTGCCGTGGAAGTCCTTGGACAGGTCGACAAAGCGCGGCAGGTCGGCTTCCAGCGGGGTCGCATCGCGGCCCAGTTCGGTGCCAAAGGCGCGATAGGACTTCTCCTGACGCAGCCAGTTCTGGGCACGGGCACCAACCAGTTTCATGCCGTGCTTTTCACCGGCTTTTTCCAGCAGGTCGAACAGGTAGTTCTGCATCTCGATCGGATGGTGCAGTTCCCAGCCCAGCTCACCGGTATAGGCCACGCGGATCGCGTTGACCGGGCACATGCCCAACTCGATCTGACGGGCCGACAACCACGGGAAGCGCTTGTTGGACAGTGCGGTTTCCGGATCGGCGTCCTTGATGACTTCTTTCAAAACGTCACGCGACTTGGGTCCGGCGATGGCGAAGACGCCCCATTGCGTGGTCACGTCCTGGATTTCGATGTAACCGAACTCCGCCATCTTGTCCTCGGCCGCTTTACGCAGGTAGTCGGCGTCGTACTCGGTCCATGCACCGGCAGAGACGATGTAGTAGTTGTTCTCGCCATTGCGGACGATGGTGTATTCGGTGCGGGTGGTGCCATTCGAGGTCAGCGCGTAGGTCAGGTTGATACGACCGACCTTGGGCAGCTTGTTGCAGGTGAACCAATCCAGGAACTGCGTGGCACCGGGGCCTTTGACGACATGCTTGGTGAAGGCCGACGCGTCGATCAGACCAACACCTTCGCGGATCGCCTTGGCTTCTTCGACAGCATATTGCCACCAGCCGCCACGGCGGAACGAGCGTGCTTCCTTGTCGAAATTCTCGGGCGCGTCCAGCGGGCCGAAATAGTTCGGGCGTTCCCAGCCATTGACCCAGCCGAATTGAGCACCGCGGGCTTTCTGGCGATCATAGGCCGGAACGGTCCGTAGCGGACGGCAGGCTTCACGCTCTTCATCCGGGTGGTGCAGGATGTAGACATGCTCGTAGCATTCTTCATTCTTGCGTGCCGCGAACTCGGTGGTCATCCAGTTGCTGCTGTAACGCTTAGGGTCCAGCGATGCCATGTCGATCTCGGCTTCGCCATCGACCATCATCTGTGCCAGATAATAGCCGGTGCCACCCGCAGCGGTGATGCCAAAGCTGAAACCCTCAGCCAGCCACATGTTGCGCAAACCCGGGGCCGGACCAACCAGCGGGTTGCCATCCGGTGTATAGCAGATCGGGCCGTTGAAATCGTCCTTCAGGCCGGATTCGGCACAGGACGGCACGCGCTCGGCCATTGCCATGTACTGCTCGGCGATCCGGTCCAGATCCAGCGGGAACAGGTCGGCGCGGAAGCTGTCCGGAACGCCGAATTCGAACTGCGCAGGGGCGCCGTGTTCGTAGATACCAAGAATCCAGCCACCGCGTTCTTCACGTGCATAGGATTCGTTGTCGGCATCGCGGACAACGGGGTGCTCTGGGTTGCCTGCTTCGCGCCATTTGACCAACTCGGGGTCTTTGTCCATGACGATAAAGGTGTGTTCGACCGGGATTGCAGGCATTTTGATGCCCAGCATCTTGGCAGTGCGCTGCGCGTGGTTGCCCGACGCGGTCACAACATGTTCGGCGGTGATCACGACCTGCTCGTCGGAAGGCACCAGGTTGCCGCCCTTTTCGACCATCTTGGTGCAGGTCACTTCCCAGTGCGTGCCGTTCCAGCGGAACGCGTCAGCCTGCATCTTGCGCACGATTTCGACGCCACGCTGACGGGCCCCCTTGGCCATCGCTTGGGTCACGTCGGCAGGGTTAATATAACCGTCCTCGGTGTGATAGATCGCGCCCTTCAGATCCGATGTCTCGATCAGCGGCCAGCGTTCTTTGATCTGGTCTGGGGTCAGCCACTCGTATTTCACATCACAGGTCTCGGCGGTCGAGGCATAGAGCATGTATTCGTCCATACGCTCTTGCGTCTGTGCCATGCGCAGGTTGCCCACAACCGCGAAGCCTGCATTCAGGCCGGTTTCTTCCTCAAGCGTCTTGTAGAAATCCACCGAATACTTGTGGATATGGGTCGTCGCATAGGACATGTTGAACAGCGGCAACAGGCCCGCGGCGTGCCAGGTGGACCCGGACGTCAGTTCGTCCCGTTCGATCAACATCACATCGTCCCAGCCTGCTTTGGCCAGGTGATAGGCAATCGAGGTCCCGACGGCGCCGCCGCCTACGACCAATGCTTTGACTTGGGTTTTCATAACCGGGCGTCTCCCCTTGAAATCAGTTGACACCATATGGCGCACTTAAGGGGGAAAGCGCGACATTCATCCGACCAGTGATATGAAAAAAACGACCCGAATATCGAAAGCGGGTCGCAATTCATTCGCTGGACCGCTGCCCTCAACCACCGGAACGGCAACGTTTGCTTGTTCCGACCGAGACGCAAACCAATTTGCCACGTTCTTCCGAGGGATTTTTCACCGCCAGTTCCTGTGATGGCGAAGGCTGCGCCTCTGCCGTGAACCAGCCGTCAGAAAGACCGGCACGCGAGGATACCGAGGCAAGATAATCTTTCACGCCCAAACCACCTTCCGATGCTTTGGCTTGCTGAACATAGTCCAGCCCTGCAATGGCCAACCCGCAGATGGCTACAAACCCCGCCAGATATTTTGCGCTCATGTCGACCATCCTCTGTCATCGATCTTGTGAAACCAAAACATATGGACGTTTTGAGGGCGCAAAAAGGACCAGTGGGTGAATACGGCTATGTGTCGTCCGACAAGATCTTGCCGGGATTCATGATGTTGTCTGGGTCCAGCGCGGCCTTGATCGCAGCCATGTACTGCGTGGCGGCGCCCAGTTCCCTGGTCAGGTACGGTCGCTTTCCCTGCCCGATGCCATGTTCACCGGTACATGTGCCTTCCATGGATATCGCCATGTCGTTCAGCCAGCCGACAAACGCCTCGGCCTTGGTAACTTCTTCCACGTTTTCCATGTCGATCAGCAGCAGCGTATGGAAATTGCCGTCCCCCACATGGCCCACGATGGGCGCCAACAAGCCGAGGCCGGCAGCTTTTTTCTGCGTTTCGGTCACACATTCGGCCAAACGCGAGATCGGTACGCAGACATCGGTCGAAATACCCCGCGCACCGGGGCGCAGTTGCAGACACGCCCAATACATATCGTGCCGCGCCTGCCACAGTTTGTTCCGTTCTTCAGTGGTCGACGTTGCCGCAAAGTCTGTGCCACCAAATTCTTCGGTGATCTGACCAAAGGTTTCAGCCTGCTCTACGGCACCACTTTCCGAGCCGTGAAATTCCAGCAACAACAACGGTGTATCCGGCAGACTCAGCCCGGAATAGGCGTTGGCGGCCTGAACCGACAACTCGTCCAGCAACTCGATCCGGGCAACCGGGATGCCATACTGAATCGTCATCATCACCGCACGGCACGCGGCATCGACAGTCGGAAAGGAACACCGGGCCGAACTGATCGCTTCGGGGATACCCTGCAACCGCAATGTCAGCTCGGTGATGATTCCCAGCGTGCCTTCCGCCCCGATCAGAAGACGGGCCAGATCATAGCCGGCCGAAGATTTCTTGGCCCGGTGCCCGGTACGGATGATCTGACCGTCTGGCATCACGGCTTCAAGGCTGAGAACGTTGTCCTTCATCGTCCCATAGCGCACCGCATTGGTGCCCGACGCACGAGTGGCAGCCATCCCACCCAGCGACGCATTCGCCCCGGGATCAATCGGAAAGAACAGGCCCAGATCGCGCAGATGGGTATTCAACGCTTCGCGCGTGACACCGGGCTGCACGACACAATCCAGATCCTGGGCATGAACTGCAAGCACACTATCCATTTGTGTCAGATCGACCGAGACGCCCCCCGCCGGCGCATTTACATGCCCTTCCAGTGATGTTCCTGTTCCGAACGGGATCACTGGCACCCGGTGCGCCGCGCAGGTTTTGACGATGTCCGAAACATCCTGCGTCGAATGCGGGAAAACCACGGCATCGGGGCTTTGGTTTTCGATCCAGGTCGTGGTGTGCCCATGTTGTTCACGGACAGCGGCACCCGTTTGCAACCTGTCGCCAAAGCGCTGCTTGAGAATGCTTATGACGGTTTCAATACCAGCTTCATTCCTTGGCAATGCGGTTGCCTGCACCATTGTCATCCTCCCCTGCCCCAAAACATTTCGGGCCTTTCAGCCTATGACTAAAAGGCCCGTTGAAAGCAGGCAATCCCCACTAATACCGAGGGTCTATTCGCCCAGCGCAATCCCCTCGCGGCGCGGGTCGGCACCACCGCTCAGCCCGTCACCGATTTCGATGGCGTGCAGCCCCGAAGTCAGGTCGCGTGCGTTGACTTCAAAACCCAGCTGAGCAAGCGCGTCTGTAAATCCTTCTGCCGAAGTCGCAGCCTCGACATCATATGTTCCGAACCGGTTGACCAAATGAGGCAGGGAAACCGCCTGCTGCACGTCCATTCCCCAATCGGCCCAGGCGATGATGGACTTGGCGACATAGCCGATAATCCGGCTGCCGCCCGGAGACCCGATAGCCAGAACCGGCTCGCCATCCTGCAACACGATGGTCGGGCTCATGGATGAGCGCGGACGCTTGCCCGGCTCCAGCCGGTTGGCAATCGGCACGCCGTCGCTGTGTGTCTTGAACGAGAAATCAGTAAGCTCGTTGTTCAGCAGGAACCCGTTTGTCATCAGGCGCGACCCAAAACCATTCTCGATCGTCGTCGTCATCGACAACACATTGCCATAGCTGTCCACGATCGAGATATGCGAGGTTGACGGCAGTTCCAGCGACACGTCGTCCGCCCAAATCAAAGCATGGTCAAATTCCGGTTGGCCCGGTGCGACCTCGGACAAGGCCACTTCGCTTTCCAGCAAGGCTGCCCGCTGGGTCAAATAACCCGGTTCAACCAGCCCTTTGGTGGGCATGGGTATGAAATCGCTATCGGCCATGTACCGCCCACGATCCGCAAAGGCGAGGCGCGAAGCATCGCCGATCAGGCGCCATGCCTCGACGCTCTCAGCGCCCATTGCTGCAAGATCATAGCTGTTCAGCATCCCCAGAATCTGCCCGACGGTCAGGGCACCCGACGACGGCGGGCCCATGCCGCAAACCTCGTAGGCGCGGTATTCGGCACAGACCGGTTCACGTTCGATCACCTGGTAGAGCGCCAAATCCACCCCTGCAAGAACGCCGGGATTTCCTGGGGCATTGCGAACAGTTCGCACGATATCCGCAGCGATCTCACCTCCGTAAAAACCGGCAGCGCCATCGCTGGCCAGCACGCGCAATGTTTCGGCATAGTCCGGGTTCATCAAACGCTGTCCCTGCTGTAACGGCTGACCATCAGGCAGGAAATATGCAGCTGTTTCGGGAAAGCGCGACAGGCGGTCCGCATCGTTTTCTACAAGGCTGGCCAGACGCGGGGAAACAAGAAACCCTTCATCCGCCAATCGGATACCGTCGGCAAACAGTCCGGGCCAAGACGCGCGCCCCCATCTTCGGTGCGCCTCTTCCAGCAGGGCAGGCGTACCCGGTGTACCCACCGACAATCCGCCCACCACCGCATCGAAGAATTTCAGCGGCTCGCCGTTTTCATTCTGAAACAGCGTCGGGGTAGCGGCAAGGGGTGCCGTTTCGCGCCCGTCCAGCGTTGTCATCTGCCCGCTGGCCGCATCGTACCAAACCAGAAACGCACCCCCGCCCAGACCAGAGGATTGCGGCTCAACCAGCCCCAGCACGACCTGCACGGCAACCATCGCATCCGCGGCAGACCCGCCCGCGCGCAGCACTTTGGCCCCTGCCTCCACCGCCAGCGGATTGGCTGCAGCTACCATCCAGTTTTCGGATGTGACCGGAACTCCTTCAAGCTTGGCTTCGAGGGCCGCAATAACCTCGTCGGTCATCGCCTGAACCTGCCCCTCTGTCGCGCCCTCAGGGGCGACGGCGTCGGCTGTTTCCTGCGCGAACCCCGGTGTCGAAATAGTAAGTGCGGTAGTAAGCAGCAGTGCTGAAACATGTCTCATCTGTTCTAACTCTCCAATACAATATTTATTTTCAATCCTGTAAGGATTTTGCCCCCTCTGCAACGATCAGGCATGGCAGCGTGTTATCACAGCGAAGTTTCGCCATTTCCCCTATGGTTCGGTTTCTTCGGCACAACGATCCTGAACATAGCGGACCATTCCGGCGAATTCCGGCAGCCACGCTTCGCGCCGTTTGGTCCAGCATTCATATGTCGGTGTGAATTGGTCAGGCGCGTCAAGACAGCCCAGATGCACTTCGACTTCGGCACCGCTTCGGGCAAATACCGGAGATCCGCAATCAGGGCAAAAGTACCGGTCAGAATAACCTTTCACATTTCCGGTGATCTTAACCGCATCCGCCGGAAAAATAGCCGCCGCATAAAACAACGCACCATGGTGTTTGCGGCAGTCCAGACAATGGCAAATCCCGACGCGAAGAGGACAACCCGAAGCCGTGACGCGCAGTTTTCCACAACGGCATCCCCCTTCAAACACGTCCATCCATGATCCTTTCCGACGCGTCAGAGCATCGCAGGCACAACCTGATCCGGTGGGCGGTGGCCATCTTCGAAGGTTTTGATGTTGATGATGACCTTTTCACCCATCTCAACCCGGCCCTCCAGCGTGGCCGACCCCATATGCGGCAGCAGAACCACGTTGGGCAACTGCCGCAAGCGCGGGTTCACACCGGTTCCCTGTTCGTAGACATCCAGCCCCGCGCCCGCAATTTCACCCGCGCGGATCATCCGGGTCAAAGCGTTCTCGTCAATAACCTCACCCCGCGAAGTATTCACGATCACCGCCGAGGGTTTCATCAGCTTTAGGCGGCGCGCGTTCATCAGGTGGAAGGTCGACGGCGTCGATGGGCAGTTGATTGATATCACGTCCATACGCGCCACCATCTGATCCAGGCTTTCCCAATAGGTCGCCTCTAGTTCTTGCTCAATCTCTGGGCGCAATCTGCGGCGGTTGTGATAATGGATCTGCATACCAAACGCCTTGGCGCGGCGGGCCACGGCCTGTCCGATCCGGCCCATGCCCAGAATACCCAAACGCCGCCCGCCAATGCGACCACCCAGAAACGCGGTGGGGGCCCACCCGGTCCAGTCGCCTTGCTGCATGACGCTCAACCCTTCGGGAATGCGCCGTGTGACAGCGAGAATCAGGGCCATGGTCATATCTGCCGTGTCGTCGGTCAGCACACCGGGCGTGTTGGACACCAATATGCCGCGCTGCCGCGCCGTCGCCACATCGATATTATCGACACCGGCCCCGTAATTGGCGATCAGCCGCAGCTTTTCACCTGCCTGACCCAATAGCCCGCCATCAATGGTATCGGTCACCGTAGGCACCAGCACATCGGCATCCTGCACCGCTGCTACTAATTCTTCACGCGTCATTGGGGTGTCGTCGTCGCGCAGGCGCACGTCAAACAATTCGCTTAACCGGGTTTCTACTGCCTCAGGCAACCGTCGCGTAACGACAACACTTAAACGTTCTCTTGGCACCTCGGCTCTCCCACTGCTTTGCAAACGGACGCGCGCCATGGCATCGTGGCGCAGGATAAGGCGGGGCACAAGAACCCCAATGGCATTGAGTCGACCTTTTTTCAAAACCGGATCAACAGGCATAAGAGCGGGCAGTCAGTGAGTGGTATTCGACCGGTAAAACGCCGATCTTTGGCGGTAGTTTCCGCATTTCTGGTCATGTTCGGTGCCTACGCCGCACATGCCGAAGTCAAACGCGGATCGGTCACCAACCTGCCCCTGCCCCGATATGTGTCGATGAAGGCAGCCGAAGGGAACGTGCGGCGCGGACCATCCCTAACCCACCGAATCGATTGGGTATTCAAAAGGCGTGGCATGCCGCTGCAGGTCACTGCCGAATACGGCAACTGGCGCAAGGTCCAAGACCGCGACGGCGCGGGTGGCTGGGTTCACTATGCCTTGTTGTCTGGCGTCCGAACGGTGCTGATCGAATCCGAGATGCTGCCTGTTTATGCCCGCCCCGACCCGACCTCGCCCGTGAATGCCCATTTCGAGACCGGAGTGGTGGCGCGCCTTGGAGCCTGTTCGCTGGACTGGTGCAGGATCACCGCCGGCGGATACCGTGGCTGGACACTGAAATCGAACCTTTGGGGCGTCGATTCTTCCGAAATTCGGGAATAGGCGAAAGACAATTTCCGGTATCCGCTGTTGCGCATCGCCCTGAAAAAGCGCCACAAGGTGTTTGAGTTACCAGCGCAATCGCCGCTTGACTCGACCTAAACGGAGGACCCTATGCGCGCAGTCACCTATTCAGCCTTCGGAGACGCTGCCGATGTCTTGCGTATACAGAGTATTCCCCCGAATTCGCCTGGACCGGGTGAAGTCACGGTCGAGCTGTCCTTTTCCGGCGTAAACCCCTCGGACATCAAGGCCCGCGCGGGGGCCCGACCGGGTGTCACAGAACCTCCGTTTCCACTGATCGTTCCGCACAGTGACGGGGCTGGAGTCATCACAGCAGTGGGCGATGGTGTACCTGCGACGCGGATTGGCCAGCGCGTGTGGATCTGGAACGGGCAATGGCAGCGCGCATTCGGTACAGCTGCCAGCCACATCACCCTGCCCGAATCCCAGGCTGTGGAACTGCCCGAGACGGTGTCACTTGAAACCGGGGCAATTCTTGGAATTCCCGGCCTAACCGCATGCCATGCGGTGTTTTCGGGCGGCACGCCGCGCGGGCAAACCGTTTTGATCCATGGCGGGGCGGGAACTGTCGGTTACCTGGCTGTGCAACTTGCCAAATGGGCCGGAGCCAAAGTGATCGCAACGGCCAGCGCCCGCAGTTTTGACCGGGTCAAGGCAGTTGGTGCAGATGTCGTTCTCGACTACACCGGTGAACACCTTTCGGATCAGATCCTCGACGCAAATGATGGACGTGCAATTGGTCGAATCGTCGATGTCGAATTTGGACGGAACCTTGCCACCAACATTGCCGTCATCGCCGAGAACGGCCGTATCAACGCATATGGATCTGCCCGGAATATGACGCCCGTCTTTCCCTTTGGACCTATGATGTTCAAGGCCGTGACACTCGAGGCGGTCCTGATCTACCTGCTGCCTGCGGACTTGCGCGCCGTCGCAATAAAGACATTACACAAGGCACTGACTGATGGCGCATTGATCTGCCCTGCTCACAAGGTCTTTACGTTGGAAGAATGCGCTGCGGCCCATGTGATGGTACAGGAAGGCAACCGTACCGGAGCGGTGTTGATCGATACCAAATGAGGGGCCTTCAAAAAAATTTTACGGCGCTCGCTTTTTTTGCAAAACGCTCTTGAACCCTTCCATCAACAATCGTAGATAGCCGCTCACCGTTGGGGTGTAGCCAAGTGGTAAGGCAGCGGTTTTTGGTACCGTGTATCGTAGGTTCGAATCCTACCACCCCAGCCATGATTTTCCCTAATATCACACACTATGAATCTGGGTCCGGATTTTGGCGCGTTCTCAGCGGCTTTTCTGATATCAGCGCCATGTTGAGACGCGCAGGTGCATGCTCTTGCGAGAAAATAGGAAAGACCCCGGAGTTTTTTCTTGCCGCAGGGTAACTGTTAAGGTACCCGCGTTTTACCGGTCCCGATGTGGCTAAGAGGGAATCCGAGGTGCCTTTTGGTGCCAACCGGAACTGCCCCCGCAACTGTAGGCGGCGAGCGCTGTCCATTTCCGTCACTGGGCCATTTGGGTCTGGGAAGACAGGACAGACAAAGACCCGTCAGTCAGGAGACCTGCCGGTATGAAACCGAAACACACCGGGCGGGGTTGTCCGGGGAGGTTGCCGAAGAAACGCGCTGGGCGGGCTGTATTCCACTCTGCGCTTACAGCAGGCAGAAAAGCGTCTGTTGCTTCGGTAAATGCCCATTCACCCGTTCTCTGGTCATTGACACATGGAGATCGATTGTCATGTTTCTACGCACTGGCCTGATTGGCCTTTCCTTGCTGGCTACCAGCGCTGCCGCCGAAGGAAACTTTCCCCTAACCATCGAAAACTGCGGTCACTCGGTCACGTTTGACGCGCCTGTGACGTCGTCAGTCACGGTCGGCCAGGCCGCGACCGAGGTGCTTTATGCGCTGGGTCTGGGCGAGCAGGTTCTTGGAACTTCGGTCTGGTTCAACGAGGTGCTGCCTGAATATGCCGAGGTGAATGCCAAGGTCGAGCGTCTGGCAGATAATGACCCCAGCTTTGAAAGCGTGGTTGCCAAGCGGCCGGGACTGGTCGCAGCGCAATACGAATGGCACGTCGGACCCGAGGGCATCGTCGCCACGCGTGAGCAATTTCATGAACTGGGCATTCCAACGTACGTAATGCCTGCAGATTGCGTCGGCAAAGACAATACGGTCGGCGGCGATGGCACCCGCCTGCAAGCGTTCTCAACCGATACGCTGTATCAGGGTATCGAAGAACTGGCGGCAGCCTTTGATGTGCCCGAACGCGGCACGGAGCTGGTTGCCGAGTACAAGGCCCGCGAAGCCGCAGCCGTCGCCAAGGCGCAAACCGTGAAGCTGGACGATGTGTCAGCCGTATTCTGGTTTTCCTCTCCCGAAATGGAAAGCGACCCGTTTGTGGCCGGACAGAAAGGCGCACCGGGATACATGATGAGTAAATTGGGTATCCGCAACGTCGTCGAGACGGATGAAGAATGGCCAACAGTGGGCTGGGAAACCATTGCCAAGGCCAATCCGACGGTGATTGTTATCGCCAAGATGGACCGCCGTCGCTTTGCTGCGGACGACTACCTGAAAAAGCTGGAGTTCCTGCGCACTGATCCGGTGACCAGCCAGATGGATGCGGTCAAGAATGACCGGATCGTCATTATGGATGCGCAGGCCATGGACGCCACCATCCGCGCAATCCCGGCGCTGGAGGATCTGGCCGAGAAGCTGGATACCATCGGAAACAACCTGTGAACAAGGTCGCCGCAATTTTACGGCAGGGTTTCAAGGCTGCGTGCCTTACCGTGCCATTGTTGATTGCGGCGGTTCTTGCGGGCGCGATGATCGGGGAAACCTCTCTGTCGCCCGATTTGGTTCTCTCCGTTCTGGCCAACAAGCTGGCCGGAGCGGACTTTCCTGTAGACCCAATTGATCAGGGTATTATCTGGAGCTACCGGATTCCTCGCGCTCTGGTCGCTGCGTCCTGCGGTGCCGGTCTGGCTGTCGCAGGGGTCGTGTTGCAGGCTTTGCTGCGCAACCCGTTGGCCGACCCTTACATTTTGGGCATTTCTGCCGGGGCCTCGACGGGTGCCGTGGCTGTAACCATCGCTGGTTTGGGTGGGGGGGCCTTGTCGCTGTCTTTTGGCGCGTTCAATGGCGCGCTTTTGGCTTTTGGTTTTGTCGCGTTGCTGGCCCGAGCCGCTGGCGCAGGGGGCGGACGGGCTGCGACGGCACAGATCGTCCTGGCGGGAATTGCCGGGTCTCAGTTGTTCAATGCGCTGACGGCCTTCATCATCGCCAAATCCGCCAATGCCGATCAGGCGCGCGGGATCATGTTCTGGCTGATGGGAAACCTCAGCGGCGTGCGCTGGCCGGATGTGTATCTGGCCATTCCGGTGGCCCTTGTCGGTTGGCTCATTTGCCGCTTTCACGCCAGAGCACTGGACGCCTTTATTTTCGGCTCTGATTCAGCGGCCTCGCTGGGCATATCGGTACGTCGGGTGCAGGCAACCCTGATCTTTGCGACCGCACTTACAACAGCTGTCATGGTTTCTATCGTCGGATCCATTGGCTTTGTCGGGCTGGTCATCCCTCATGCTGCCCGGTTCCTTGTGGGACCGGGGCATCGCAGGCTTATCCCAACCGCCGCCTTGATCGGAGCGGTCTTCCTGATCGGCGCAGATATCGTGTCGCGCATCATCATCCCGGGTCAGGTTCTGCCGATTGGGGTGGTCACCGCCCTGATCGGTGCGCCTGCCTTTGCCGTAATTCTGGTGCGCGGCCAGAGGAGCGCCCGATGAAGATCGAGGCGAAAAACCTGACATATTCCGTTCGCGGCAAGACTTTGCTGTCAGACGTATCCTTTGTCGTGGAGCCCGGCGAAACACTTGCTTTGGTCGGACCTAACGGTTCAGGGAAATCAACGCTGATGCGCCTGCTGGCGGGGTTGGTACGTCCGGTTTCAGGAAAAGTCGTCATAGCGGGTCATCCCGTTTCGCATTTGTCGCGCAGACAAATTGCCCAACGGATTGCCATCGTTGAACAACAGGCTGATACGGCCGAACGCGTGACTGCACGATCCGTGGTCGAACTGGGCCGCACGCCCTGGCTGTCGGCCTTACGGCCGTGGCGCGCCGAGGACACCTGGCAAGTCGACAAAGCCCTGCAAACCGTGGAAATGGCCGATATGGCACACAGAGAATGGGCGACATTGTCGGGAGGAGAGCGCCAGCGACTGCACATCGCACGCGCTTTGGCTCAGCAACCGGGACTCTTGCTTTTGGACGAACCGACCAACCATCTGGACATTCATCACCAACTGTCGATCCTGAACTGTGTTCGAATTCTAAAAGTGACGACAGTGATGGCACTCCACGATCTGAATCAGGCGATGGCCTGTGACCGGGTGGCTGTTTTGTCAAAAGGGCGGCTGGTCTCTCTTGGCCCGCCCGAACATGCCCTGTCTTTGGAAACCGTTTCAGAAGTTTTCGGTGTCAAAGCACAGTGGGGGTATAGTACCGGCGGGACAGAACGGTTTCTGTCCTATCATCTGGACTGACGGATCGCGATCGCTTCTGGTCGTACAGGATATCAGTGTCGTCAGCGCAGCATGCCAGATACGTACAATCTACGGCCTCAAAGCCATATTCCAACGGCGCGCAATCTTGACCTGGGTTTCCTCACAACCCGTCAAGTTGCCCGTCGAATGCTGTCTTGATTCTGACCTGGATTGGATTCGTTCGTTTTTTTGCCTTCAAAGATGATCAGCAGGCGCGTTGTCCGAGCGTGGGTCGACCAAACCTCAATGATATGTTCACTACTTGTTTTGAACCGTGAAACAGATTCCTTTTAGAAACCTCTGAGGCCTGACCCAAGTCACGAAACGCCATCAGGTTGAACAGATTGCGGCGACCGCATGTCGATATTGCAGATTACCCACAATCAAAGCCTCAATCTGAGCCTTAAATTAACGGTAGATTAACGAAACAGGGCACAACAAATCTCTGGATGACAAGTTCTTGATATACTTGTGCCTATATCGAGATTTATTGGTGGGTAATCCTGCCGGTCTGTTGACTAGTCCAGTTTTTAACGAGGGGGTATCCCGGCAGGATCAGGGGGTGCCAGATCAGGCCAGTTCGAGGCCAACAGATCGCGGCACCCCCGCCGGTAAGCGCGAACCAGCAACCCATATTTCTCAGTTGATCTTGTTGCGTTGCGCGTGCGGCGTGATGCCGAAACTGGATCTGTATACCCTAGAGAAATGACCCGGATTTTCGAAGCCGCAGGCCACGGCGACTTCGGTAATCGACGCCTCGGTTTGCAAAAGCAGCTTCCGGGCCCGTTCCAGCCGCATTTCCATAAAGTACCTTTTAGGGGAAGTGTTTAGGTATTTGCCAAACAACCGTTCAAGTTGACGGGTGGAAATACCCAATTTGTCTGCAATGAAGGATGGGGAAACTGGGGTTTCCAGGCTGTCCTGCATAATATCTATCGCCTTTGCCAGATGGGCATTGCGCATTCCATTGCGCGACTGCAGCGAAACGCGCTGCTTAGCGGTCGCATTACGCACAGTGTTATAGACCATTTGATCCGCAACATCGGTGGCCAGCTCTTCGCCATGGTCTCGTTCGATCAGATGCAGCATCAGGTCTGCGGTCGCGGTTCCACCTGATGCTGTAATGTGTTTTTCGTCGGCGACAAAGACGCTGCGCACCAGATTGACATCCGGAAACGCCTCCATGAACGCGTCGTGGTATTCCCAATGGATCGCCGCCTGCATACCGTTGAGGAACCCGGCCTCGGCCAGCAGCCACGCGCCGGAACACAATGCCCCGATCCGCGTTCCACGCGCTCGTTCGCGCCGCAGTGTGGCCAGAAGGGAACGGGTCACGTGGTCACGCATGTGAATGCCCGACAAAACAAAGAGCTGATCGCACTTGGACAGTTCCTCAAGTCCGGAATGCACAAGGGTGACGGACCCATTGGAAGACACGGCCTGCTCGCCCTGTTCGGATACAAATGACCAGCGATACAGCTCTTCGCCACTTACAAGGTTGGCGATTCTCAGCGGCTCGACCGCACAGGAAAAAGCGAGGTGCGAAAACTCCTCGACCAGGATGAAGGCGAAGTGCTGCGTCTGAGGCATGAGCAGGACCATTTCCAAACTGGGCCGACGCCCGAACGTGAGTCTATTTTGCAGACATCCATGCTGCACGACATTTTTTTGTATACAAGTTGTATTTTTTAGAAATACAAAACTGTGACCTCCGCGATTCGAACGCAGCTGCCACAGGACATAGTGAGGCCAAAGGATGAAAGACGAAGCCAAGTCGCGCAAAAATGCGCTCAGAGAACACCTGAAGATGTCCATCCTGACTCTGCGCCTTCGTCCAGGTGACGATCTGGATGAAGCGCATCTGTCCGATGAATTCGGCCTGTCGCGCACGCCTCTGCGCGAAGTGTTTCGTCAACTGGCTGGCGAAGGCTATCTGGATCTGCGAAAAAACCGCAGTGCCCGTGTTTCGGAAATGTCCTACACCACGCTGCGCGATTTCTTCCTTGCCGCACCGATGATCTACGGGGCTATCCTGCGTCTGGCGGCAGAGAACGCGACTAACGCGCAAATCGCTGACCTGAAAGCGGCTCAGCACGCGTTCAAAGCTGCCCTTCATTCAGGGTCGGCCGAGGATTGCGCACTTGCCAACAACCGTTTTCATGACGTGACCGGAGAGATGTCCGGCAATGTCTACCTGCTTCCGTCATTCAACCGGCTGCTGATCGATCATGCACGGATTGGTATGACGTTTTATCGGCCGCAGACAGTTGAAATGTCCGAAAACCTGTCGCTGGCCAGCCAACAGCATGACGCGATCATCGCAGCCATCGAGGCACGCGATGAAGCTGAGGCGGCGAAACTGGCCGAGGATCACTGGAACCTGTCCCGGGATCAGATCGGGATGTTTGTGATGCCTGACGCACTGGATGTCCCAATGGGTATCCCGCCACTTTCGAAACCCGCATGAGGACGGAATGAACCCGATTTTCAAGTTCGAAGGGATATATACCCCTGTGATCACACCCTATCACGACGATGGAAGCGTGAACTGGGACGCCCTGTCCGACGTGATCGAATACCTGATCGAAAATGGTGTGCACGGCCTGATTTCCGGCGGATCCACGGGCGAGAATTATGCCCAGACCGTGGCGGAGCGGCTGGAACTGGCCAAATTCACGCATCAGCGCCTGAAAGGGCGATTGCCCTTGGTGGTTGGCACGGGCGCGATGCTGACTTCGGACTCGATTGCGTTGGCCGCGGGCGCGCGCGACATCGGCGCGGACGCCATCCTGTTGGCCAGCCCGCCCTATTCGGTGCCGACGGATCGCGAAAACGCGCTGAACGCGCTGGCCATCGACAAGGCCGCCGACCTGCCGGTGATGCTCTACAACTATCCGCACCGTACCGGCACAATGATGGGGGAAGAGTTCCTTGACCGCGTGGGTCGGAGCCGAAATTTCTGCGGCATCAAGGAAAGCTCGGGCGATATCAACCGGGTGCATCTGCTGGCGCGGGATTATCCGCATATCCAGCTGGGCTGTGGAATGGACGACCAAGCACTCGAGTTCTTTGCCTGGGGCGCGCCGTTCTGGGTGTGTGGCGGGTCGAACTTCCTACCTGCCGAACATGTGGCTCTTTATCATGCCTGCGTGGTCGAAGGGAATTTCACCAAGGGACGCCGGATCATGTCTGCGATGATGCCGCTGATGCGGGCACTGGAACAGGGTGGCAAGTTCATCCAGACCATCAAGCATGGCGTCACGATGAACGGGATCGACGCGGGTATCATGCGGCCTCCGCTGAAGGGCCTGAACAAGGATGACAAGCGCGCGCTGGAACAGGTCACGCGCGTGCTGAAAAAGACAATCGCCGACATCGTGGCAGAGGGGTAAGAGATATGGATCTGCTGACACAGGACGAATACAAATCCATCGCCGCAGGCCTGACCCTGCCGACAGGTGCCTTTATCGACGGCGCATTCCGTCCGGCGATCTCAGGCCGGACCTTTGCGACAGTGAACCCTGCAACCGGTGAAAATCTGGCCGATATTGCATCTTGCGATGGGGCAGATGTGGATTTTGCGGTCGCGAAAGCTCGTGAGGCGTTTGACGATGGCCGATGGAGCAAACTGCATCCGTCTGATCGCAAGGATGTATTGATCAGGTTGTGCAAACTGGTAACCCGCAACGCCCGTGAACTGGCCGTGATGGAAAGCATCGACAGCGGCAAGACGATCTTTGACTGCGAAACTGTTGACGTGCCCGAGACGATCCACTGCCTGAAGTGGCACGCCGAGGCGATTGACAAGATTTACGATCAGGTTTCGCCCGCCAGCGACGATCACATCGCCATGGTGGTGCGCGAGCCAATCGGCGTTGTGGGTCTGGTGCTGCCGTGGAATTTTCCGCTGCTGATGTTGGCATGGAAGATCGGGCCAGCGCTGGCGGCAGGCTGTTCTGTTGTTGTAAAACCGGCGATGGAAACCACTTTGACGGCCCTGCGCCTTGCCGAATTGGCGATGGAGGCCGGCTTGCCGCGCGGTGTCTTGAACATCGTTCCCGGTGGCGGGGCCGAGGTGGGCGAACCCATTGGGCGGCACATGGATATCGACATGGTGTCCTTCACAGGCTCGACCGTGACCGGCAAACGTTTTCTGACCTATTCGGCAGAAAGCAACGCCAAAGAGGTGGTGTTGGAGATGGGGGGCAAGAACCCTGCTATCGTCATGGAGGATGCCGAAAACCTCGACCGTGTGGCGGCGCATATCGTCAATGGCGCATTCTGGAACATGGGTGAGAACTGCTCGGCCTCGTCACGCCTGATCGTGCATAAGAAAGTGAAGGCTGAGCTGCTGGAGCGCATCGCGCATCACGCCAAACAATGGAACATCGGCGACCCGCTCGACCCCGAAACCCGCATGGGCGCACTGGTGAGCGAAGACCACTACACCAAGGTTTGTGGCTATCTGGATCAGGCCGAGAACGTGGTGATCGGTGGCAAAGCGGACAACGGGTTTGTCGAGGCCACCGTGGTCGAAGTGCCCGGCAATGACGCTACTTTGGCGCGCGAGGAAATCTTTGGCCCTGTCTTGTCGGTAATTGAAGTCTCGGGCTTTGATGAAGCGATCCAGATAGCGAACGACACCGACTATGGCTTGTGCGCCTCAATCTTTACGGCCAATGTCAAACGTGCCATTCGTGGTGCGCGGATGATCCGCGCAGGCACCGTGACAGTGAACAGCTTCGGCGAAGGTGACATCACGACACCTTTCGGTGGCTACAAGCAATCGGGATTTGGTGGCCGTGATAACTCGATCCATGCTCATGACCAGTACACACAGTTGAAAACCATCTGGATCGATCTGGCCGATGACGCGGATGAGGCCGTCGGTTGAGCCGACACGACGCCAAAAGGCTACCCCGGCAGACAGGCCCGTCGGGATGGAATACGATTCTGCCGCCCCAAACACCTCTGGCGGTGCTGGAACGGAACCTTACCGCGGATATCACAATAGTTGGCGGCGGGTTTGCCGGGCTCAGCGCGGCACGGCGGCTGCATCAATTGGATTCTTCGCTGAAAATCGTTCTGCTGGAAGCCGATCGCTTCGCGGAGAGCTCGGCAGGCCGGAATTCGGGGTTCATGATCGACTTGCCCCATGATTTGGCCTCGGATAACTACGCGGGCAAGGGATCAGAGGCAGATCGCGCCACCATTGCGCTGAACCGCAAGGCCATTGCCTTTGCGACCGAAGTGGCCTCCGATTGCGGGCTGCCACAGGAAATGTTCGACCCTTGCGGCAAATACAATGCCGCCGCCACCAAAGCGGGCGACGCGCAAAACCGCGCCTTTGCCGCGCACCTGACCAAACTGGGCGAGCCGCATACGCTTTATGATCAGCAGCAGATGCAAGAGATCACAGGCAGCCCACACTATACCTCGGGGCTTTATGCGCCGGGGACAGTGATGATCCAGCCTGCGGCATATGTGCGTGCGCTATCCGCCCGTCTGGCCGGGCAGATCGAAGTGTTCGAGCATTCACCCGTCACCGGTTTGGAACAACAAGGCGCAGGCTGGGTGGTCAGCACCAACAAGGCCAAGGTGAGCACCGGGCGGATAATTCTGGCCAATAACGGCCACCTGGAGAGCTTTGGGTTCTACCAGCGGCAATTGATGCACATTTGCCTTTACGCCTCGCTCACAGCCCCGCTGAACGAGGCGCAGATCAAGACACTAGGCGGGAAGTCGCGCTGGTCGGTGACGCCAGCGAACCCGATGGGGACGTCAGTACGGCGCATTTCCGGCAGCTATGGGGATCGCATCCTGATTCGCACCTGCTCAAGCTTTCATCCAACAATCGAGACCAGTCCAATGCGACTGCGCAATGCAGGCTGGGTGCATGACCGAAAGTTTAGGGAACGCTTCCCGCATCTGCCGGATGTGCAGATGGAACATCGCTGGGCCGGGATGCTTTGCCTCAGCCGCAACGGATCTGCGGCGTTTGGCGAATTGCAGGATGATGTGTTCTCGGCCTGTTGTCAGAACGGTCTGGGTATCGCTCGAGGCACCTTGCAGGGAATAGGGGTGGCAGAACTGGTACTGCAAGGTGGATCAGAGATTGCAGATCATTTTCTGGCGCAACCGGACCTGCCGCGATTGCCACCCGAACCGTTCGCCTCGTTTGGAGTAAACAGCTATCTGATCTGGAAAGAATGGCGGTCAGGCAAGGAATGAGGTCAAGGCAAGCTGAGCTTCGCCATGCGCCCTCCATCCACCGTATAGACCTGCCCGGTGACAAAAGCTGCATCCTTTGATGCCAGAAACGCGACGAGCGCCGCAACTTCTTCAGGACGTCCCGTCCGGGTGACAGGGTGGATTTTGGCAATGTCGCGACGGAATGCAGCCGGGTCGGGCATGGATTCAATGAAATCCTCATTCAGCTCGGTATCGACCCATCCCGGCGCAACGGCATTGCATCGGATGCCTTCGGCCCCATGATCCACGGCAACGGCGCGGGTCAGGCCGTGCAACCCTGCTTTGGACGCGCAGTAAGCGGCGTGGCCGGGATTGCTGCCCAAACCTTCGATGGATCCGGTGTTGACGATGGTGCCTTTGGTTTTGCGCAAGTGGGGCAGTGCGGCCTTGATCATCAGGAACGGTGCGGTGAGGTTGACCGTCAGGATACGCTGCCAGTCCTCAAGGCTCATTTCCTCGACCGAGGCTTCCTGCATCATGCCGGCGTTGTTGACCAACACATCCAGACGCTTGGCTTCAGCGATCACATTGCCGACCACCTGCTCGGGGCTGTTGGGATCGGTGAAATCAGCAGCGATTCCATGGAATTCTCTGTCCTCGCCGCGTTGGGCGGTAAAGACCTGTGCACCTTCGTCTTGCAAACGTCGGGCGATGGCCTGACCGATGCCGCTACGCCCGCCGGTGACCAGCGCTACTTTTCCATCGAAACGCCTCATGAAACGGGCTTCCCTCCGTTGACCTCGACCAACGTACCGCAAACATAGCGCGATGCGTCCGAGACAAGGAACATGATCACGTCGGCGATGTCTTCCGGTTCGGCGATCCGGCCCAGCGGTACGGTTTGGCTCAGCGAAGCCACCGCGGAATCGGGATCAAAACCCCGCTTTTCAAAGCCCGAGCGCAGCATCGGAGTATTCACTTCGTTCGGGCATACTGCGTTGATGCGAATGCCCTGATGTGCGTGGTCCATGCCCATGCACTGGGTCAAGGACGCAATGGCCGCTTTGGTCATACAATACACGGCGTGGTTAGGGCCCGGACGCAACCCCCAGCAGGACGCGGTGTTGACGATGGCCCCACTCCCTGCTTCGGCCATGATTGGAATCGCGGCACGGCAGATACGAAAGGGCGCTTCAACGTTGACCCCCAGTGACAGAGACCAATCCGCATCAGACGTTTCCGTGACCGACCCGCGCGTGATGACGCCTGCATTGTTGATCACGATATCGAGCCCACCCAGCGCCGAAGCCGCAGCCTGAGGTAAGCAATCAGAATAGGCGGGATCAAGTAAATCGCCGGGCAGATGTGCCTCAGCCTCGATGCCACCGACCGACCGGTCTGCGACGGCGACCCGCGCCCCCGCGTTGCGCAGGCGTTGAACGATTGACGCCCCGATGCCACCGGCTGCGCCAGTGACCAGAGCCGATTTTCCATTCAGGTTCATAAAGTCATCCATTGTTAGATCGATGCAACCGGAGCACCGAATTGGCCTTCATCAGGAACCACGCCCAACCCCGGCCCGGTTGGCAGTTCAATATGCCCACCTTTGATCCGGATGCCGTTTTCAGGGTCGTAGTTTCCCTCGATATAAGGCGCGGCCAGCCAGACCCCTTCCAGCAGGTCGGGCCGAACGGTGGCACCGATATGAGTACTGGCGGCAGCGATGATGTCTCCTCCCCAGCTGTCATCGCAGGTGTGTGGCAGGTTGCGCGCCTCGCAGATGTCGCGGAAAGCGCGCATCGGATGCAGACCGCCGATGCGGGTGACCTTCATGCCGAACCCATCGACCAAACCGGTGCCCGCTGCCGAAATCACGATGTTCAAGCTGGTGCTGTTTTCATCCATGTATATACCGTGTGCGACCTGAGGCCGGATCTTCTGCAAGTCTTCGATGGTGTTGCAGGGCTGTTCCATGATGAACGGGATTTCGGGGCATTCGCGGCTAACACACAGGGCGTCGCGCGTGGTCCAGCCCCGGTTGCCGTCGACGGCAAGTCGCATGCCTGATCCTTTGACCACATCTCAGACTTTTCGGATGGTTTCGATGTCGATCTCGACCGGGCGACCCCCAACTTTGATCTGCAGACGGGGGTAGCCTTCTGCCAGCTTTTCGCCTGCCAGCCGGGCAATGTCATCGGGCGCGCCGACGCCAGTGGCGTAGTAGGATGGTACCTTGTTCGTGGTCGCACCGCCCAGCAGGTCACAGACCGGAACGCCCAGATGCTTGCCCAGCAGGTCATGCACCGCGATATCGATGGCCGCCTTAGCATAGGCATGCCCGTTCAGCAGCCTATCCATCCGGCGATGCAGGGACAGGGGCAGCACCTCGACCCCGATCAAGCCAGGGGCCATTTCGGCAAGCGCTGCGCGGGCACCTGCTGCGTGCGCCTCGGCATATGTTGGCCCAACTGGGCAGGTTTCCCCCCAGCCAACCAGACCGTTGTCCGCCACAACTTTCACCAGCGTGGTATCCAAGGACCAGACCTGTGCATTGGCCATGGTGTAGGGTCCGTTTTTGACCGACAGGTCGTGGCTGTAGATGTGCAATTCGGCGATCTTCATTTTGGTCTCTTGGTCTTGAACGAAAAAGAACCCGCCCGGTGTTTCGGGCAGGCCAGCACGGGGAGTTTGCATCAGTATGTCTGGTTTAGCTCATCTGCTGCCGGAATTTCTCTCTCACGGCGGGCGACATAGTCCAGAAGGGCGTCGTTCTTGGCCTCGTCCAGCTTTGGTTCCTGATACTCGGCTAAAAGCTTCCTCGCGTATTTCAGAGCGCGTTCGGTGATTTCAACTTCACCTTCCGCCACCCACTGTTCGATCGAGTTGTTGTCGAACAGTTCCGGCATGAAGAACGCAGTCTGGAAATTGTCCTGCGTGTGCGGATGACCCAGATAGTGTCCGCCGGGACCCACATCAGAAACCGCCGCCAACGCCTGATCGAAATCGTGCCATTTAGGACCTTCCGCCATCCGATAGGCCATCGCGCATTGTTCCGCGTCCACCACAAACTTTGCAACCGAACAATGCATCCCCGCCTCGTTCCAGCCTGCCGAATGCCAGATGTAATGGGCCCCTGCATGCAGAACAGCGCCCAGAGTTGTGGCGGATTCGTACCCAGCCTGCGCGTCAAACGTCTTGGCCCCGCCCAACGTGTTCGAAGTGCGCCATGGCACATCGTAATAGCGCGCCATCTGACCGATCATGAAATTCATCAGACTAATTTCAGGCGTCCCTGCCATCGGCGCACCGGATTTCATCGAAACGGTTGACAGGTAGTGCCCCCAGATCGCCGGACAGCCCTTGCGGATCACCTGCGTATAGGCCAGCGCCGAAAGCGCCTCGGCGGTCAGCTGTGCCACGGTTGCGGGTACCGATGCGGGCGTATTGGCACCGCCCAGAACGAAGGGCGAGCACAAGACCGGCTGGTTCCGGCGGCAGAAGGCACGCATTGCACCCAGCATGGTTTCATCCCAGACCAATGGGCTGTTGCCGTTGCAGTTGCCTGTTGTAACCGGGTGGTCATCGATGAAACCTTCGCCGAACAGGATGTCGCACATGTCCATCACGTCTTCGGCATTCCTGGGCGAGGTGGTCATACCCATGAAGGTCTTGTCGGAGTATTTCATCGACGAAAAAGTGATGTGCAAGTGCCGCTGGCTGATCGGGTGATCGTAAGGTTCGACGATATGATGGGCCGAACTGTGCAGTGCGGGCATCATGTGCGACAGTTTGTGAAACATCGCCAGATCGTCCAGCGTCGGGTTCCGGCGCACGTCGTCAAGATCACGAAGAAACGGCGCGCCGGTCATCGGCACGAAGATCGAGTGCTTGCCGCCGAGTGCGAGGTTCTTTTGCGGATCGCGCGCGTGATAGGTGAATTGCGTCGGAACGGTCGCGATCAGCTCGCGCACCATGTTGCGATCCAGAAAGACCAGCTCTCCGTCAACCTTCGCGCCCGCTTTCTTCCAGTCTTCCACTGCGGTCGGGTCGCGAAACTGGACACCGACATTCTCCAGAATATCCATGGCGGCCTTGTCGATAAGCTCAACCTGACGTCCGTCCATAACTTCGCAATGCGGGATGCCGCGTGTCAGCCCCGGCAGCATGTCAAAATTCGGCGCGGTGCGAAGAGCGCGGCGCGCGGAACGCCCACCAGCGCGTGTAAGAGTACGGGTCGACAAGGGGCAATCCTCCTGTTTTGAATCAGACTGACGGAATTACGCGCCGTTCACCTCTCTGATTGCGATATGTGTTTGCAGGAAGCGACACCGCCCTGATGACGGTTTTTCGCCATGTCTGTTCACGTAAGGTCGTTCGGTCAATTTACCTTGTGTGACCTACTTCACTGCCAATCACGTGCAGACATCTGCAACAGATATCCATAAAGTTGTTTCAGGAGGGGCGCTTCAATGCACCACACGACAGAGATGCTGATCATCGGTGCCGGGTTCTCGGGGCTGACGATGGCGCTTGAGGCGCGCAAGCGTGGCATCAAAGATATCGCCATTCTGGAAAAGGCCGAAGATATCGGTGGCACGTGGCGCGAGAACACCTATCCTGGCGTCGCCTGCGATGTTCCTTCGCATCTGTATTCCATGGCGACCCACCCTAATCCGCAGTGGAGCCGCGCCTATGCCGGTGGCGCAGAGATACAGAAATATCTGCAAAATGTCGCGCATCAGGAAGGGTTGTATGATCTTTGCCACTTTGGGCAGGCGCTGAAATCGGCAAAATGGGATGGCACGCTTTGGCAGGTCGAAACCATGGATGGCCAGTTCTGGTCGGCCCGGTTTCTGGTCTCGGCCATCGGCGCGCTGCATCATCCCAGCATTCCGGACATTCCCGGCGCGGGCAGTTTTCCCGGCCCCTGTTTTCATTCGGCCGAATGGGATCACACCGTCGATCTGACCGGAAAGCATGTGGCTGTTGTCGGCACCGGGGCGTCAGCCGTTCAGTTCGTGCCCGAGATTGCCAAGGTTGCGGGCCACGTCACCGTTTTTCAACGCAGCGCGCCTTACGTCATGCCGCGCCCTGACGGCCCGATCGCACCTTGGGTGCGCAAACTATATGCCTACCTTCCCCTGCTTCCGCGCATCCGGCGCAAACTGATTTTCATGTTCTTCGAGTTTCGTCACCGCGTGTTCAGGGGCGAGGAACGCGCGATGAACTTTGCTCTGAAGATGTGGCGAAAATCGTTGGAAGGCGCGATTGCCGACCCCGAAGAACGGCGCATTCTGACCCCGGACTATCGAATTGGGTGCAAACGCATTCTCAGTTCAAATGACTGGTACCCGGCGCTGGCCCGCGACAATGTCAGCGTCATTCCGCACGGCGTGGCCAGTATCGATGGCAACAGCATCCTCGCGTCAGATGGCACCAGGGCAGAGGCAGACGCGCTGATCTGGGGCACCGGGTTTCAGGTTACCAATGTCGTAGAGAGGTTGGATATTACTGGCACAGATGGGCTAACGCTGCGGTCGGCCTGGACAAACGGGATGTCTGCTCATCTGGGCACGGCGATAGCCGGTTTTCCCAACTTCTTCATCCTTCTGGGGCCTCATACCGGGCTTGGGCATAATTCGGTCGTGTTGATGATCGAAGCTCAGGTCGGGCATATCGGCCGGGTTCTGAGCGAGATGCAACGCAAGGAACTGTCGGTGATCACCCCCGATGCGGCGAAACAGGCGGCCTTTACACAGGAAATGCAGGACCGCCACGCGGACAGTGTCTGGCAGACCGGAGGCTGCACATCCTGGTACATTGATGCGGACGGGCAAAACACGACGCTTTGGCCCGGAACAGTTGCCGAGTTTCAGAAACGCATGTCACAATCGGGATTGGAGCAATACATCCCTATTAGGACCGGAGACAGCTAGATGACAATTTTTCTTAGCCTGGTTGCGGCCTTTGCCGTCTTTCTTCTGGCCATGGCCCTGTGGACCCGGCGTATAACCCGTCAGGGGCTAAAAACCGTGCCGCAGATGGGCCAGATCGTGCCCGTGCAGGGCGGCAGCATCCACTATGTGGAAAAGGGCAATCCGGACGCGCAGACGGTTATCCTGATTCATGGTCTGGCTGGGCAGTTACAGCATTTTACCTACGCGTTGGCAGATCAACTGGCCGAGGATTTCCACGTGATCGCGCTGGATCGCCCCGGTTGCGGATATTCAACCCGGGATACTGCAGAACTCGCACAATTGCCGCAGCAGGCCGCGATGATAGCTGAGTTTCTTGAAACCAAAGGCGTGAATCAGGCCGTGCTGGTGGGGCATTCTCTGGGCGGTGCGGTGTCGCTGGCACTGGCTTTGGATTACCCCGAGCGGGTATCCAGCCTCGCTCTGTTGGCTCCACTAACGCACAGGCTGCCTGAAACACCGGTGATATTCAAACCGCTCGAGATTCGGACCAAATGGCTGCGCAGTCTGATTGCCAACACGATTGCAGTGCCCATGGCCTCAAAAACAGCGCCGCACAGTCTGGGCGTGGCATTTGATCCTGAAACCCCTCCAAATGACTTTCTGGACCGGGCGGGTGGTGCGCTCGGGCTGCGCCCTTCGGCCTTTGTCACGGCCTCGCAGGACGTTATCGGTTTGGATGCCAGCTGCGATGCGCTGGTGGCCAGATATCCCGAGCTATCGGTCCCCGGTGGGATATTGTATGGTCGTCAGGACGCACTTCTGTCCCCTGCCCTTCACGGACCGCCGATGGTCAAATATGGTCTGAGCTATGAAGAGCTTGACGGTCTGGGTCATATGATCCTGATCACAGAACCGGAGATATGCGCCGCGTTTATCCGCAGATCGGTGGATACCACGATATTCCGTCAGACGCCCTTCCAGGACACGGCGACAGAGCCCGTGAAAGAATTCCCCGGTTAGGGCGATTTCCCTCTTGACCCTTCCCGGCCCCTCGCTTACATCGCCTCTCACTCACGGCGGAGTAGCTCAGTTGGTTAGAGCAGCGGAATCATAATCCGCGTGTCGGGGGTTCAAGTCCCTCCTCCGCTACCAATATCCCCAAAGCATCAAACTGGAACACCACTTTTGGTTTTCCTTTTGATTTCAGCTGATTTCAGCGCTCATCGATCCGGCGGAAGATCGAGATATGGTGCCGCGCGTGTGATGTCGACCGCGTCCTGTGCCCCGCCCGTTTTCAACTGGATGTTCAGCTGGTCGGTCCCACTGAACTGCGCGAAATAGGCGAACTCGATCATGTTCAGCGCACTCATATCGTGACACTGAATGACATAGTCCGCCTGAAACTCCGAGTGACTCTCCGCCGTTGTGGAGCCTGTGACTGCGTTCGCCTCACCACTCTGCAGTGTGATGCCATATGTCAGAACCACATGGGCGGCCACCGTAGAGCACCCAGCTTCGGGCGGGGTAACGAACAGGTTCAGCGGGTCGGAAAGTTTTGACATTGCTATGGCCACACGTGTGCGGCTGTCATCGTTTTCAACCGGGGTTTCAAACCCGACGATGTCCATGCTTGGCACCCTCAGCGCCAAGGCGAACCCGGTGTCAGAAAACACGATGTCGATCTGGGCTGAACCATGGTGATGAGGCGTGGAAACCTGCGTTGCTTGCGCCGCAAGTGCCGCAGGAAACAGGAACAAGGCCAGAACCACGCGCTTCATGAACAACAAACCACCTACAAAGAATCACTTGGCTGATTTTAGCCCGAAACATGTACCGCACAATGTGATCCGCCGGACCGAACCCCCGCCAGATATGGGGATAGTGGCAACCGAGTCAGCGGTTTCATTATCCGACAAAAAAACTCAGATTGACAATGTTGACTTTTTAACTCAGTTATTTCAACGAAAGCCGCCGCGGGAACAAACCCGCCTGATTTGACAGTTCAGACAAGAAAGTAACGACCCCTATGACCAAGTTGTTTGCAACAGCCAGCGCTTTGACATTTGCGACAGCCACTTTTGCTTTTGCCGGTGATGTGCCGACAAAAGCGGATATTCTGGAAACCTATGCCGATATTGCCGAAGCCAAGTATGACGACAGCCTGACTGCGGCAAAGGTTTTGCGGGACGCAGTCGGTGTGCTGATTGCCGAACCCTCGGACGCGACCCTGAATGCGGCACGGGCAGCATGGGTTGCAGCGCGTGTGCCTTATCAACAGACCGAAGTTTATCGTTTTGGCAACGCAATCGTTGATGACTGGGAAGGCAAAGTAAACGGTTGGCCACTGGATGAAGGTCTGATTGATTATGTCGACGCGGCCTATGGTGGCGCGACGGATGAGAACGAATTTGCGGTTCTGAATGTCATCGCCAACCCTAGCTTCGAACTGTCGGGCGAAACCATTGACGCCAGCGAGATTACTCCGGAACTGCTGAGCGAAACCCTGCATGAAGCTGATGGTATCGAAGCCAATGTCGCGACCGGCTACCACGCTATCGAGTTCCTGCTGTGGGGTCAGGACATGAATGGACACGGGGCAGGTGCAGGCAACCGTCCGGCAACCGATTATGCAAACGGCGATGCCTGCACCGGTGGCAATTGCGACCGTCGTGCCCAGTATCTGAGCGCCGCAACCGACCTGCTGGTCAGCGACCTGAGCTGGATGGCGGACCAGTGGAAACAAGGCGGCGCGGCGCGCGCGGCGCTGATGGAAAACGAAACTGGGGGTGTCAGTGCGATCCTGACCGGTATGGGTTCACTGTCCTACGGTGAACAAGCGGGTGAGCGGATGCGTCTGGGCCTGATGCTGAACGACCCGGAAGAAGAACATGATTGCTTTTCGGACAACACCCACAACAGCCATTACTACGATGGACTGGGCGTTCTGAACGTCTATCTGGGCAGCTATACCCGCATCGATGGCACACCTGTGTCAGGCGCATCGCTGGCCGATCTGGTGATCGCAACTGATCCGGCACTGGACGCCGAGATGAAGGCGAAACTGGCCGTCACGATGCAAGCCCTTGGCAGAATCAAATCGACCGCGGAAGCAGGGTTTGCCTATGACCAAATGCTGGAACGCGGCAACGAAGGCGGTGAAACCCTGATCATGGCCGGCGTCAACGGCCTGATCGAGCAGACCAAGACAATCGAGCGCATCGTGAGCGCACTGGAACTGGACCAGATCGAATTCGAAGGATCAGACAGTCTGGATAACCCTGACGCGGTATTCCACTAAACACGAACGCGTACCGGGGGCTTGCTTGCCCCGGGTACACTCAGCACGCTGACCCGCCAGCCCTTTGAACCACACAAACCCAAGCCAACATTCATGATTGTCTGCCACTGCACCAACATCTCGGACCACGACATCCGCGCCGCCATCGACTGGATGCGGACAGCCGATCCCCAAACCATCATCACCCCCGGCAAGGTTTACCGTGCTCTTGGAAAATCAGCGGATTGCGGCGGATGCATGCCTCTGTTTCTGGACATGATGCGGTCAAGCGATAATCTCGAAGTACCCATGCAACTCCGCGCCCTGCGCGCGGCAGTATCACAGGAGAGTGCAGATGAAGGGCGATCCAAAAGTCATCGAATATCTCAACAAATCTCTGCGGCATGAACTGACTGCTGTCAGCCAATACTGGCTGCATTACCGGTTGCAGGAAGACTGGGGGCTTGGCCACATGGCCAAGAAAAGCCGCGAGGAAAGCATCGAAGAGATGGGCCACGCGGACAAGCTGATCGAACGGATCATCTTTCTGGAAGGCCACCCCAACCTTCAGAAGCTTGACCCGCTTCGGATCGGTCAAACACCAAAGGAAACGCTGGAATGCGACCTTGCGGCCGAGATCGATGCACGGGCCCTGTACAAGGAAGCGCGCGAATACTGTCGGGATGCCGGCGACTATGTCTCGATGTCGCTGTTCGAGCAGTTGATGTCCGATGAAGAGGGCCATATCGACTTTCTCGAAACGCAGCTCGACCTCTATGAAAGGATCGGCGAAGCCAATTATGCGCAACTCAACGCATCGAAAATGGACGAAGGCGAGTAGCCTTGTCGCCCTGTCGGCGGTGGCCTTCGCGGCCACCCCTTCCCTGTCAGCCGAACTGCAGGATCTGCATCTGAATGTCACCCCCCGCACTGACGATGAACGCGCCCGAATTGCCGTTGTGACGGCGGCGCCCCAGGATTTCAACGCACCGCAGCAGTTTGAAGAACTGCCCGCCGGGGCTGCGACTGTTCGGGTCCGTACGGACGCGGATGCGTTCTCGCAATCGTCAGACAACCTGAGCTTTGAACAGGAACTGAATTTCAAAGTCGGAAACGGGCTGTTCAAGAAGGTCTGGGTTTCGTCGCCCTCATCGACGCTCGCCTCTGACGGGTTGGGGCCGCTCTATAACGCGCGGTCGTGCCAGCGCTGCCACATCAAGGATGGGCGCGGACACACGCCAAACGGGCCCGATGACAACGCGGTTTCGATGTTCCTGCGGGTCTCGATCCCCGGCACGTCGGAAGATGGCTATGCAGCGATAGAAGATTACATCGCCACTCTGCCCGAGCCTACCTATGGTGGGCAGATGCAGGATTTCGCACTGGCAGGTCATCCAGCGGAATACCGGCTGGACATCTCGTACGAAGAAATCCCGGTGGAGCTTTCTGACGGTGAAACCACCTCATTGCGCCGCCCGACTTATCAGGCAGCCGATCTGGGTTATGGCCCGCTGCACCCCGACGCGATGCTAAGCCCCCGGGTCGCGCCGCAGATGATCGGGCTTGGCCTGTTGGAAGCGATCCCGGTCGAAGACCTGCTTGCCAAGGCCGACCCTAACGATTTCGATGGGGACGGCATATCAGGTCGCCCGAATATCGTCTGGTCGGTCGAGTTTGACGCCCCGATGATGGGCCGGTTCGGTCACAAGGCGGGGATGCCAACAGTTATGGAACAATCGGCTGCTGCTTTTGCCGGGGATATCGGCATATCGAACCCACTCTACCCTGCTCCGCACGGGGATTGCGCCAATGTGCAGGTGAACTGCATCAAAGCCCCGCACGGCGACAATGATGAGCGCGGCTTCGAGATCGATCATCAGGGTATGGACCTGGTCGCTTTCTACAGCCGCAATCTGGGTGTGCCGGGCCGCCGCGACATGGACAACCCCAGGGTCCTCCGCGGGAAAGAGGTGTTTCATGCAACCGGCTGCGCGTCATGCCACACACCGTCACATGTCACTCATCGGATGGAAGACCGGCCAGAGCACAGTTTTCAGCTGATATGGCCCTACACCGACCTATTGCTGCATGACCTGGGCGAAGGTCTGGCCGACAATCGCCCCGAGGCCCGAGCGACAGGCCGGGAATGGCGCACGCCGCCTTTGTGGGGCGTTGGCCTGACCGAACGCGTCTCGGGCCACACAGAGTTTCTGCATGACGGGCGTGCGCGCGACTTGCTTGAAGCAATCCTGTGGCATGGCGGTGAAGCGCAGGCTGCCCGCGACACCGTTATCTCGATGCCCAAAGCCGACCGTGACGCCCTGATCCAATTTCTGGAGAGCCTCTGACCCATGCGAGTTCTTACCCTTGTTGCAGCGTTGATCATGCCACTTGCCGCGCAGGCACAGGATCGCGGGCCGATCCTGATGGATGTGACTGAAACGCATATCCTGCCCCGGTTCGACACCCTTCCGGAAACGACAGGCGCGCTAGTCAACGCATCACTGGTTGAGTGCGATCCGACCTCACCGCCGCTGCGCGCGGCCTACGATGCGGCTTTCGATAGCTGGACATCCGCCAGCCACCTGCGGTTTGGTCCGACCGAGGTCGATGACCGCGCTTTCGCCATGGCGTTCTGGCCGGACACGAAAGGGTTCACCACCAAAGCCCTGTCCCAGCATATCGCAACCGAGGATGACGCCGTGCAAAGCCCGGAGGCCTATGCCGAAACGTCCATAGCAGGGCGCGGGTTCTTCGCGCTCGAACGGATGTTGTTCGATCCCAATTACGCGGAACAGGGCAATGCCGAATATCGCTGCGCGCTGATCAGGGCGATCACGGCGGATATCGATGCCAATGCCCGCGCGATGGCGCAGGACTGGCACAGCTATGCCTCTAGCCTTACCCAACCCCAAGAGAACAGACGCTACCGGACGCAGGACGAAGCAATGCAGGAGCTGTTCAAGGCCTTGGCTACCGGTCTTGAGTTCACGGCTGACACTCGGCTGGGTCGCCCCATGGGGACATTTGACCGCCCCCGTCCGAACCGGGCCGAAGCGTGGCGGTCCGGGCGGTCTTTACGCCATGTAGAACTGTCGCTGATATCCTTGCGAGATTTAGCCGCACGGATGTCTTTTGATCACCCCGAAATCGCGTCGGAACTGGACGCTGCGTTTGCACGTGCCATCCAGAACGCTCAATCCATTGACGATCCCTCGCTTGCCGGGGTTTCAGATCCCCAGGCCCGGTTCCGGATCGAGGCGCTTCAACAGTCGATCCACGATATCCGCACCATCGCCGTGACCGAGCTGGGTCCGACATTGGGGATCAGCGCAGGATTCAACTCGCTGGACGGAGACTAACCCATGACGTCACGCCGCCATTTTCTTGCCGGTCTTGCCGCAGCCGCGATTTCCCCGGTCCGCGGGTGGGCCTCGGCCGGTTCACCTGATTTTCTGGCCGCAGGGCTGTTTCCCGACGGGTCCTTTCGACTTGCCGGGTTGAGCACATTGGGGAAAATCGTGTTCTCCGTGCCTCTACCCGGACGCGGACATGCGGCCGCTGCCCATCCACACAAGGCCTTGGCGGTCGCGTTTGCCAGACGTCCGGGCACCTTTGCCATCGTCATCGATTGCGCAACCGGCGCGCAGATTGCGCAGCTAAAGGCCCCTGAAAGCCGACACTTCTATGGCCACGGTACATTCTCGGCGGATGGCGCGTACTTTCTTGCCACCGAAAACGACTACGAAGCCGGGACTGGTATCGTCAGTGTCTGGGACGCTGAAAGCTTTGCGCGCCTAGGTGAGTTTTCATCTGGTGGAATAGGCCCGCATGACATGCGCCTGATGCCCGACGGGGAAACGCTGGTGATTGCCAATGGCGGGATCGAAACCCACCCCGAAACCGGGCGCACAAAGCTGAACCTGCCGACGATGGCACCCAACCTGAGCTATCTCACCCTGTCGGGTAGGATCCAAGAGCAGGTGTCGTTACCTGACGAGCTTCACAAGAACTCGATCCGCCATCTGGCGGTGCGGCGCGACGGTCTGGTTGGCTTTGCCATGCAATGGCAGGGCAGCAAGTCCGAACACCCGCCCCTGTTGGGCCTGCAACGTCAGGGTGAAGCCCCACGCCTGCTGGCGGCACCGGATCACGAACAAAGCATGTTGCAGGGATACGCTGGCAGCGTCGCGTTTTCAGCCAACGCCGATATGATCGCAATAACCTGTCCGCGCGGCAATGCGCTGCACCAGTTCGACACAACCAGCGGCACACTCACCGGCGCCTTCGCGCTTGAGGATGTCTGCGGGCTTGGGGCCGGGGCGAGCGGGTTGGTCTTTACCACGGGAACAGGCGCTTTCGGGACATTGACGGGCGCGCGCCCAGCTGTTCGAACCCGCGCCGAATGCCAATGGGACAATCATCTGATCCCGATCCACCCGTCCGCGTAACATTCGGAATCCCCAATCAGATAGTTTACACTTGGAAGAATCAAACTGCTGCCGTATTGGCGGGCGCGAAACTGGCACCCTACGTTAAGGACCGACTTGATTGAAACAGACGCCCGACGCACCGCATTCCATCTACGGAGTTGAGAAATGGGGCAAAGGCCTCATCGAGGTGACCGAACAGGGCGAGATCGGTCTGCGCAATCCCATGGCCCCCGAGGCAGCGGCGATTAGCCTGCCCGGTATCCTCAGCGATCTGGACGACCGCGGAATCAAGGCTCCGATGGTCCTGCGCGTCGCGTCATATCTGGAACACGAAATTGCCCATCTGAACGAGAGCTTTCGTGATGCGATTGCGCGCGTGGGCTACACAGGCAGCTATCGCGGCGTATTCCCGATCAAGGTAAACCAACAGGCCCAGGTTGTTGACCGGATCGTCGAGTTTGGAAAGAAATACAACTATGGGCTCGAGGCCGGCTCCAAACCTGAACTGGTGATTGCGCTGGCGCATCGCCTGGCCCCCGAAGCGCTGATCGTGTGTAACGGTGTCAAAGATGCCGAATTCATCCAACTGGCTATTCTAAGCCGCAAGATCGGGTTCAACACGGTCATCGTTTTGGAAAGCCCGAAAGAGGCCGACACGGTAATCGAAGTTTACAACGAACTGGGCATCGAGCCCCTGATCGGTGTTCGGGTGAAGCTGACCAACCAGATCAGCGGCAAATGGGAAGAAAGCTCGGGAGACCGCTCGGCCTTTGGGATGAACACCGATCAGCTTATCGCCACCGTAGACAAGCTGAAAGACGCAGGCTTGCTGCATTGCCTCAAGCTGCAGCACTCGCATCTGGGCAGCCAGGTTCAGGATGTTAACGATGTGCGCCGCGCTGTCGGCGAAGCCTGTCGCTATTACACCGAGCTTACGCGCGAAGGTGTGCCATTGACCCACCTGGATCTTGGCGGCGGCATGGGGGTTGATTACACCGGCGAAAAGAAAGCCGCCGAAAACTCGATCAACTACACGGTCGAAGAATACTGTGCCAATGTCGTCGAAACCGTGGCCTACGCCATGGACGAAGCAGAGGTGGGCCACCCGACACTGGTCACGGAAAGTGGGCGTGCGGTGGTGGCAACGTCCTCGATGCTGGTCTTCAACGTGCTCGAAAGCACGCTTTACGATGCGCCCAATGGCCCCGAGGTTGAAGCCGACGATCACCACATGGTTTCAGACCTTGCTGCGGTGCATGGCTATCTCAGCAAAGACCGTCTTCAGGAATGCTGGAACGACGCCACCTTTTATCGTAACGAGCTACGCGCCCTGTTTCGTCGCGGCTATGTCGATCTACGTCAGATGGCCCGGGCCGAACGGATATACCTGTCGCTGATGGCGCGGCTCAAGGCATTGGCCGCGTCAGAGGATCTGGAAACGGACCTGAATGACCAGCTTGAAAAGGTTGCTGACATCTATCACTGCAACTTCTCGCTGTTCCAGTCGCTGCCAGATGTCTGGGCCATCGACCAGCTGCACCCGATCGTGCCGCTGCAATCTCTGAACCAGATCCCCGACCGTCGCGCCGTGCTGTCCGACATCACCTGCGACAGCGACGGCAAGATCGACCGGTTCGTTCTGGCCGACGGTTTTTCCCCCAGCCTGCCGGTGCATTCCCTGCCCGAAGAGGACGAATACTTCATGGGTGTCTTCTTCGTCGGTGCCTATCAGGAGACTTTGGGCGATCTACACAATCTCTTTGGTGACACCAACGTGGTCACCATCGACCTGCGTCGGGACGGTGGCTTTGACCTGCTGCACGAACAAGAGGGCGACACGATCAGCCAGGTTCTGTCATATGTCGAATTCGACCCGCAGGATTGCGTCGCCGCCTTCCGCAAAATGGTGGATGAGGCGATTTCGACCGGCACCCTGAATGCCAAGGACCGCAAAACCCTGATGAGCGCTTACCGCGAGTCGATCAACGGTTACACCTATTACGAATAACCCCTGAGAGGAGATCACCCCCATGGGAACTTTGAGTGGCAAAACACTGGTTGTCGGCGCGGGCGGCGTATCCCACGCTGCTGTGCACAAGATGGCGATGAATTCGGATATCTTCACCGAAATCACGCTGGCCAGCCGCACGAAATCTAAATGCGACGCCATCGCCAGATCGGTGAAAGACCGTGTGGGCGTTGATATCGCGACCGCCGAGCTGGACGCCTACAAGGTCAAAGACACCGTAAAGCTGATCAAGGAAACCGGTGCTGAAATCCTCGTAAACCTCGCCCTGCCCTATCAGGATCTGGTGCTGATGGACGCATGCCTTGAGGCCGGTATTCATTATGTGGATACGGCAAACTATGAGCCCGAGGATGAGGCCAAGTTCGAATACCACTGGCAATGGGCTTATAAGGAGCGGTTCAAGGCGGCCGGCCTGACCGCCATCCTTGGTTCGGGCTTCGATCCCGGTGTTACATCGGTCTTTGCCAAATGGTTGAAAAAGCACAAGCTGGACACCATCCGCCAGATCGACGTGCTTGATGCCAACGGCGGTTCGAACGATCAGGAATTTGCCACCAACTTCAACCCCGAAATCAACCTGCGCGAAGTGCTGGCCGAAGTGCGCCACTGGGAAGGTGGCGAATGGAAACACTCCCCCGCCATGACCCACAAGGTCGAATTCGATTTCCCCGCCATCGGCCCCAAAAACATGTACCTGATGTATCACGAGGAACTGGAATCGCTCTCGACCCACTTCCCCGAGATCGAGCGCGCCCGCTTCTGGATGACCTTCGGTGACGCCTATATCATGCATGCCAAGGTCTTGGAAAACGTGGGCATGACCCGCATCGACCCAGTGATGCATGACGGCAAGGAAATCATCCCGATCCAGTTCCTGAAAACCCTTTTGCCCGATCCCGGTGATCTGGGCGCGGAAACCAAGGGCAAGGCCTGCATCGGCGACATCGCCACAGGTCAGGCCAAGGATGGCTCGGGCGAGAAAACCTATTACATCTACAACATCTGCGATCATCAGGAATGCTATGCGGAAGTCGGCAGCCAGGCCGTCAGCTACACCACCGGTGTCCCCGCCATGATCGGCGCCGCGCAGGTGCTGAAAGGCAACTGGTCTAATCCCGGCGTATGGAACATGGAACAGCTCGACCCGGACGACTTCATGGACATGCTGAACGAACATGGCCTGCCATGGCAGGTCCATGAACTTGACGGTCCGGTCACCTTCTGATCCGCTTTAGCTTCATCTGGCCCTAAATATCCCGGGGGTCCGGGGGCAGCGCCCCCGGCCTCTCCACCAAACGGAGACGCCGGTTATGTCCGACATGATGACCACACAGGCCGGTGACGCCGGCGCCTTCCGCAATTTCGACCTCTCCCGTGTACCCAGCCCCTGCTTTGTGGTCGACGAAAAGGCGGTTGAACGGAATCTGAAAACCCTCGCTGATGTCGGAACCCGCTCCGGCGCGCATGTTCTCAGCGCACTCAAGGCGTTTTCGATGTTTTCGCTGGCCCCGTTGGTGCGCCGGCACCTTGCGGGAACCTGCGCCTCGGGTATCTATGAAGCCCGGTTGGGACGCGAGGAATATGGCGGAGAGGTCGCAACCTTCTGCGCCGGGTACAAAGACGCGGATATCGACGAAATCCTGTCGCTGTCCGATCACGTCATCTTCAACTCCGCTGCCCAAAAGGACCGGTTTCTCGCCAAAGCCCAAACCGCCAAAGTGCAGGTTGGCCTGCGCATCAATCCGGAACATTCCGAAGGCGAGGTTCCGAAATACGATCCCTGCGCCCCGTGCTCGCGCCTTGGCACACCAGTCAGCCAACTGACCGCCGACACGTTGCGCGGCGTTGACGGCTTGCACATGCATACGCTTTGCGAACAGGGGTTCGAACCGCTGCAACGCACGTGGACCGCCATCGAACCGAAGCTCAAACCCTACCTTGATCAACTCAAGTGGCTGAACTTCGGCGGTGGCCACCACGTCACCCGCGATGATTATGACCGCGACGGGCTGGTGGCCTTCCTCAAGGACATTCGCGAAACCTATGGCATTGATGTTTACCTTGAACCCGGTGAGGCTGTGGCGCTGGACGCAGGTATTCTGATCGGTGAAATCCTCGACCTGCCGACCAACGGCATGAACCTCGCGATCACTGATATCTCGGCCACATGTCACATGCCCGACGTGATCGAGGCCCCCTATCGCCCTGCCCTTATGGATGAGGTCGAAACAGGCCATACCTATCGCCTTGGCGGCCCGTCCTGTCTGGCGGGTGACGTTATTGGCGACTACACTTGGGACAAGCCGCTGGAGATCGGACAGCGTTTTGCCTTCCTCGATCAGGCACATTACTCGATGGTCAAGACAAACACCTTCAATGGCGTCCCCCTGCCCACAATCGCCCTGTGGAACAGCGAAACAGACGAGCTGAAGATCATCCGGCAGTTCGGATATGACGACTTCAAGGACAGACTCTCATGAGCATTTTTCTCGACAGCGAATTGACCGCATCCGAACGCACCGAAGATGCCCGCTTTCGCGTGATCCCGGTGCCTTTGGAGCGCACGGTCTCTTACGGGTCCGGCACGGCCAAAGGCCCCGAAGCAATTATCGAGGCCAGTAATGAACTGGAACGCATCACCGGTCACGCTGAGCCCTGTGTCGAAGGGATTTTCACCGAAGAACCGCTGAATTGTGACGGCCCGTTGCCCGAGGTAATGGAACGCCTTGCGCAACGCACCGAGACTGCAATTCGGGCCGGAAAGGTGCCGGTCACTTTGGGCGGCGAGCATTCCCTCAGCTATGGCGCAGTGATAGGTGTGGCCCGTGCGCTAAACCAACCCATCGGCATCGTCCAGATCGACGCCCATGCCGACCTGCGCAACGCTTATCAGGGCGAAAAACACTCTCACGCCTCAGTGATGCACCTGCTTGCCGAAGAAGGCGTTCGGCTCGCCCAGTTCGGTGTTCGCGCTTTTTCAACTGAAGAGGCCCAAAGCCGACTGAGAAACCACGTCTTTCATGTGGATGCCGAGGAACTGGTGACAGGTAACATCCATTCGGTCGACCTGCCTGCAGACTTCCCCGAGCTGGTCTATGTCAGTTTCGACGTCGACGGGCTGGATCCATCGCTGATGCCCGCCACCGGAACACCGGTGCCTGGCGGGTTGGGCTATTATCAGGCACTGCGGCTGGTCGAGCACGCGCTCAAGGGGCGCAGATGCGTGGGCTTCGATGTGGTTGAGCTGGCCCCGGACGGCAATGCCGCCTGGGACTTCACCACAGCTCAGATTGTCTATCGCCTGATGGCTGCCTGTTAATCTTCGGCAGTTTCGTTCAGTTCCATATGGCCTTCGCCCTTGCTCAGGATGCGGCGCAGCATGGGTTCAAAAAACTCCAGCGGTTTCGTCGGATAGTCTGGGTCAAACGCCTTCTGATCGTATTCATGGCAGAAATAGCGGCAGTCCTCCCAATGGGGGCTGTCGCGATACTTGTCGCGCGCGTTGCGGTCTCCTCCAAGGTGGTGGTTGTAGTAGAAACCCTGAAACACGCAATGGTGCTTGAGTATCCAATAGGTTTTCTCGCTGACATAGGGCTTCATCATCGCCGCTGACAGCTCTCCATGGTTGTAGGGTGACAGAATATCGCCGGTATCGTGGATCAGGGCAGCGACCACCAACTCCTCGTCCGCGCCATCCTCGTAAGCCCGGGTCGCGGCCTGAAGGCTGTGCTGATACCGGTTGACCGGATAGGGTGTCCATTCCTCGTCCAGTGACCGAATGGCGTCCAGAATGCGATCCGGCAAGGCGGCATTATACGCCTCTTCATAATCCATAACGGCGTCCCAGTCGGCCTTGGTGGCATTCTCAAAACTGGTCCAGGTCGGTTTGTGGCTTTTGTCCAACATGGCTGATCCTTTGGCGTGTTTCCCGAAGCCGACAATATTACGAGTCGCAACTTCAAAAAAATGAATTGATTTTATCACAACGATCAAAAAATACTCTCGGTATGCGAACCAAAGCTTTGGAAACCTTTCTATGTGTGGCGGAGACAGGTGGTTTTCATGCCGCTGCCCGTAAGCTGAATGTAACTCAAACGGCCGTCAGCGCGCGCATTCATCTGATCGAAGAAGAAACCGGCAGACCACTGTTTACCCGCGGAGCCGGTGGCACGGCGCTGACCGAGTTTGGCAGACAATTCAAACCATATGCAGAACAAATTCTGTCCCTTTGGGCCTTCGCGTCGCGGGATTTACCGTTGCAGACACAGAACCGTCCAGCGCTTCGATTGGGTAGTCAACTTAGCATCTGGGACCCTTTGCTTGTGGATCTGGCTGTTCGGTTTGAACAGCGCTTTGACAAACTGCTGCTGACACTGAATTACGACCACGATCTGAACATGGTTGAAGCTGTTGCGACCCATGTGCTGGACGTGGCGATCACGCATGAAACGCCATCAGACCGACGCGTCACCTATCACGAGCTGGAACCGGAGCTTCTAACCCTGGTCAGAACCCCGCAAGCAGCAACAGCAGAAAACGATTTGGTCTTCGTCAACCTTGAACTTGGAGAGATTTACCAAGATCACATCAGATCGGCTGTGCGACGCGCCTCGGGGCAGACCTTGTTTCTGGGTAATTGCATGATGGCACTACGTTATGTCCTGCAAAGAGGCGGATGCGGCTACTTCCCCGATTACGTTACTTCGCAACATCTGGCTTCGGGCGCACTCGAACCGGTCGAGGACAGTGTGAGCCTGCGGCTGCCAATGTATCTGGTCGCCCGCAGTGATCGCGAAGAATTCGACGACATTCGTTGTTGTCTGGAAGAACTTCGAACCTGAAATCAAGCGGGTGTTGGGATGACCTCGGACCCGCGCGCACGTTTCCGTAATAGCGGGCGACCTGCGACAAGCAGAAAACAGCACGAGATCAATACACCCATAACGGCAGGAAGGTAAAGCAGCACCCAAAGCTTCGGGTCATCGATCACAACCGGGGACACGAACCCGCGTACGCCCTCAAGCAGCACAAGAATGGTAAAGGCACCCAAAATCTGAGGCCACAATCCAAACCGTGAAAAGCTGCCTAACATCAGGGTTGAATACCCCGCCAGCGATACGGCGATGCAAATGGCTATCCAGGAAAATCGCTGATGCAGTTCTTCGATCAATTTACCCTGGCTGAACCCCTCGGTTTCAGAAATCGCATCCCGGTTGAGGATCAGATCAGAGGTTGGAATGGCTTCGAGGCTGCGGTTTGCCAACGGGCTTGCGTTCGTCAGTTGCGAAATGTCATATGATGCGTCCTGAAACAGGGTCGAGGACAGAACCCTGCCCGCCTTGTTCAAACGCAGCGCCACCCCATCGACCATCACCAGATGAATTCCTGCGTCGTTATTGACCAGATAGGCTGTCACGCTGGAATAGCTGACCGCGTTTTCCGGGTCGCGGCGATCCGATACGAACACCTCGTGCAACGTACCGTCCAGATCGATGCCACCGATGTAAACCGTAACATCTTCGGCAGGGTGCAGAAATTCACCTTCATTCAACAACTGCGCTGTCACATCTCCTGCAACTTCGGCTTGCCGGAATTCCAGTTGTTGGACCGAGGCCGGGCGCAGGAACACGCTGATGGCGGCCATCATCAGACCGGTGATCACACCGAACAAAACCACGGCACGCGCCAGTCGCCACGGGCTTGACCCGGTTGCCAACATCACTGTCATCTCGCTTTCGCGGCTCAATCTATTGGTCGCATAGACAGCAGCCGCAAATACCGCCATCGGCATAACAGTACGAACCAGCGTCGGCAGGGTAAGCGCGGTGAATTCAAGAAACACCATAGCGGACTGGCCACCGCTGATGACCTTGTCAAACAGGCTGACGGAACGGGTGATCCAGAACACACCCACCAGGACAAGGGTGAAGAAGCCGAATAAAACCAGCAATTGCCGCAGGAAATATCCATCAAAACGCGACATGTATCCTCATCCGGCTGATTGCGTCGTGGCCGGACAATAAGTCAATCGCCCACCCAAGGAAACCTCGATTACCGCCTCAGAACTGGCATCGGCGGTAACCTAGTTATTCGGACATGGGAAGGGCGCGCTCAACCACAAGCGCGCCCCAGCCACAGGAGGGAAAAACAAAACAGCGTCATGTACCGAACGTGAGCGCCAACTCGTAACAATTGTAAGTAAAGCGGAATTCAAGTGATTGGTCTGTGACTTAGTTCACCTTTGGACCGTTCACATGAACACTCTTGTAGACATCTGCCCCAGCAAAAAGTTAATGACACGTTAACGTCTTGTTTCCAGCCCATTCACTGTTCTACCCACATAATGAAATCTGTTGGTTTTGGTGAGTGTCCGGGGCAGGACGATTGCGAGTAACAGTACCAGTTGGCACAAGGGGTCCGATGGCAATGCATAAACCTTCGACATCAGAAGCCGCTGCACTTAATGCGCAATTACTGAAAAAGAGCGACTCGGATTACGATGTCGCTATGTGGGCCGCGTGCGCATTGATGGCGCTCCACTCAAACAAGCCGGCGGTGTTTCAAGAATATTAGCATATGTGGGCTGAAAAGCTGGATGCCGTAGGTCCGCACGAAAACACAGGTGCCAACAAAAGATAATAACATGGCACGATGGCCTCGCGCCATTGTAGCAGTGTTGCCGAAGCCAATACTGCGACCAGTAATGATGACCCAAGCGCGAAATGGCTGAAGACAGGCAAAGCGAACTCAAAGGCTGAAACCCGTTCACCCTTGGATATCACAACTTAGTATTCGGACGATTTCAATGGCAGGGGCAGCAGGGTTCGAACCCGCGACCTACGGTTTTGGAGACCGTCGCTCTACCAACTGAGCTATACCCCTGTAGTGAGCCCCAGATATGCCAGCCGCGCGGCGGACTCAAGAGGCTTTTTCAGATTCCGAGCCGCTAAATGCCCGGACAAACAAGTTGCGCAAACCGCGTGGTGCGCTAAGACAAGGACCGGTTAGCAGAAGGAACCCGGCGTGAACCTCCGAAAGAAGATTGCAAACAGCGAAGCTGTGCTAAATTGGGTGGCGCGTCGGATTGCAAACTATATTCGGCTGGTACACCGCAACACACGCTGGCAGCGCATCGGCTATGAAAAGCTGGACCAGTTGGCCGAACAGGGTGAGCCGGTCATCGTTGTTCTCTGGCATCAACGGCTGGCGCAGTCGCCCTATTTCTTCCCACTCGACAAGGGGCGCATCTGTTCGATTACATCGTCTGCGCGGGCTGGCAGCATGGTGGGTCGCGTGCAAAAGCTGTTCGGAATGGACACGATTGCCATGTCCAGTCATCAGCGCCACGTAGCGTTATCACGCGAAGTGCTTGGAAAGATGAAACAGGGAATATCCATTGGCATAGCGGCGGACGGACCCCGTGGGCCAGAGCGGGTATTGTCAACGGTTCCGCTGGTTTGGGCGCGCACATCAGGCAAACGCGTGTTTGGTATTACCTTTTCGGCGAAACATGGGCGCGAAGCGGGAACATGGGATCATCTTCTAATGCCCCGCCCATGGGGTAACGAGGGGGTGTTTCTGTGCCGGGAATGGACAGAAACAGTTCCGCGCAAAGCAAGTGAAGACGAAATCGAAACCCTGCGCCAAAGCCTTGAGCAGCATATGAACGATATCACGGCCGAGGCAGACCGAATGGTTGGGCGCGAGCCTTGGTCGCCTGACGCTTAACCGCCCCTCAGCCTTTGCATCAGATAGACTTCACTACCCTCTGGAATTGGTTCGGTCAGTCCGGTCGCGATCACGCGCCCGTCGACAGCGATAGACACGCCAGCGTCGATGGGTGCCTGAAGCTGCGGAAGTGCACGCACGAGCGCGCGCAGCAACTCGCCAGTGGTTTTGGCCTCGACCTCAACCACCTGCTGACCCCCGGTCAGTGACCGGAGGCCGGACCAGAGGTGAACCTCAACCATTGTCCTTGAGAGCGGCCAGAATACGTGGCGGCGACATCGGCAACCGCTTCATCCGCACGCCAGCCGCGTTGGACACAGCGTTGGCAATGGCGGCCAGTGGCGGCACGATACCCGTCTCACCCACACCGCGAACGCCAAACGGGTGGCCCGGATTCGGAACCTCGACGATCACGGTGTCGATCATCGGCAGGTCGCTGGCCACCGGGATGCGGTAGTCGAGAAAGATCGAGTTCTGCAAGCGACCGTCTTCGCCGTAGATATATTCCTCGTTCAGGGCCCAACCGATACCTTGCGCTGCACCGCCCTGATACTGGCCTTCGACATAGGTCGGGTGGATCGCCTTGCCCGCGTCCTGAATGACCGTGTAGCGGGTCACATTGGTCTTACCGGTTTCCGGGTCAACCTCGGCATCGACGATATGGGTGCCAAAAGACACGCCGGCACCTTCGGGGGTTGCCTCGAAATGGCCCGAGATCGGACCACCCGTGCGGCCCATATCAGCGGTGATATCGGCCAGCGGCATCGGATCGAAATCGCCTGCATTCGGGCCTGAGGGCACCGCACAGCCGTTTTCCCATTTCACCGCATCAACCGGGATGCCCCATTTGGCCGCGGCCCGTTCGCACAGTTTCTCAACCGCGTGTCTCGCAGCTTTGATCGTCGCCAGCCCTGACGCGTAGGTCACGCGAGAGCCATGGCTTACGTCATTGTAGCCCAGCGTGGCCGTATCGGCGATGGTCACCCGGATGTTTTCATACGGGATGCCCAGAACCTCGGCCGCCATCAGGGCCATCGACGCGCGCGAGCCACCGATATCAGGCGTTCCGACCATCACCTGAGCCGAGCCATCCTCGGACAAGGCAAGCGAAACGCTGGTCTCGCCACCATGGTTAAACCAGAAGCCACAGGAAATACCGCGCCCCTGCCCCGGCTTCAGCGGAGCTGAATAATGAGGATGCGCCTTGGCTGCCTCCAGCGTTTCGACAAGACCGATGCGCTCGTAGGTAGGTCCATAGCTGGCTTTCGTGCCCTCATGCGCGGCGTTCTTCAGGCGCACCTCAACGGGGTCGAGACCCAGCTTGTTGCACAACTCATCGATCACGGACTCGACTGCAAAGGCGCCCATTGGTGCACCCGGCGCGCGGTACGCTGCCTGCTTTGGGCGGTTGGACATAACGTCATAGCCGATCTGCTTGACGTTGGTCAGGTTGTACGGCGCAAAGGCACACATGGCTGTCATGTCGCCCGGCGCACCGGGAAAGGCCCCGCCCTGCAAGCGGAAAACACCCTGGGCCGCCGAGATCGTGCCGTCTTTCTTCATGCCGATCTTGACGTCCATCGAGGCAGACGAAGTCGGACCAGTGGCCCGGAACACCTCGGACCGGGTCATCACAAGCTTGACCGGGCGATTAGCCTTACGGCTGAGCGCTAGTGCGACGGGTTCGATGAAAACGGTTGTCTTACCGCCAAACCCTCCGCCAATCTCGGACGCAGTGACGCGCAACTGCGAAGTTTCAATTCCCAGAAGCGCGGCACAGGTTTTCTGCGCAATCCAATGCCCTTGTGTCGTGCACCACAACTCACCCTTGCCGTCATTACCCAATATGGCCAGACAGGCGTGTGGTTCAATATAACCCTGATGCGTCGCTTCGGTGACGAAACTGTCTTCGATGACCAGATCCGCTTCGGCAAATCCGGCCTCGACATCGCCGTGACCACTTTCATGATAGCGGACAACGTTCGGGTGCATTCCTTCCGGCACGGAATAATCCGCTGCCCCTTCGCGGATCACAGGCGCATCCGGTGCCATCGCCTTATCCACATCGGTGACGTGGGGCAGAACTTCGTATTCGACCTCGATCAGCTTGAGCGCGTCACGCGCCGCCAATGCCGAAGTCGCAGCGACCGCTGCAACCGCGTGCCCGTCATATAGCGCTTTCTCACCGGCCATAACGTTTTCCAGAACGTTGTAGAATTCACCTTCCAGACCCGGCTTGAACGGCACGTCAGCAAAGTCGGCGCGCGTCACAACAGCTTTGACATCCTTGTGCGCCTCGGCTTTCGACGTGTCGATTTTCACGATCCGCGCATGAGCATGAGGTGAGCGCAGGATCGCGCCATGCAGCATTCCCGGGGCGTAGGTATCCGCTCCGAATTTGGCGCGGCCGGTCACCTTGTCCAGACCGTCGGGACGGTTGGGGCGGGTGCCGACAAAAGTGAAGTCTGATTTACGATCGTCCAGAGCCATTACGACGCCTCCCGCATCTCAGCCGCCGTATCCATCACGGCGCGAATGATCTTGTCATACCCAGTACAGCGGCAGAGGTTGCCTGCCAGCCAATACCGCGTCTCTTCCTCGGTCGGGTTCGGGTTTTTCTCCAGCAACGACTTGGCCGCCACCAGAATGCCCGGCGTGCAGATGCCGCATTGCAGGGCGGCGTATTCGATCATCTTCTTTTGCAGCGGGTGCAGAATATCACCGTCGGCGATGCCTTCGACGGTTTCGATCTGCTTACCTTCAGCCTCGACACCCAGCATCAGACATGAACAGACCAGACGGCCATCAACGGTGACCGAGCACGCGCCGCAATCGCCGGTGCCACAGCCCTCTTTCGCGCCTGTCAGGTTCAGCTTGTCGCGCAGACAATCCAGCAGAGTTTCACGCGGATCACACAGGTATTCGACCGCATCGCCATTCACGGTGGTGGTTACGTGGAGCTTTTTCATGCGTTTTCTCCCTTCGCGCGGGCATAGGCAATTTTTGCAGCGCGCTTTGCCAGAACGCCTGCGACCTCGGTACGGAACGCGATCGTGCCGCGCTTGTCGTCAATCGGGTTACAAGCGGCAGAGGCGGCGGCGGCCAGCGCACCCAGGGCCGCATCATCCAGCGCGCTCCCGATAATGGCCTTGGCACAGTCTTCGACCAGCAGAACGGTCGGGGCCACGGCGCCCAGTGATACACGGGCCTCAGTGATGGTGTCGCCGTCAAGACGCAGGTTCACACCAACGCCAACCACAGCGATGTCCATTTCGGTGCGGGGGATGAACCGCAGATAGGCATCGCCGCCGTTTTCGCCACGTGCCGGGATATTGACCGCCGAGATCAGCTCGCCTTTGGCCAGCGAGGTTTTACCGGGGCCGGTCGGAATATCCTCGACCGCGACTTCGCGAGTGCCGTCCGGGCCGGTCACGGTAACAGTCACACCAGCTGCGACCATGGCGGGCACGGAATCAGCCGCAGGTGAGCCGTTACACAGGTTACCGGTCGGTGTTGCGCGCCCCTGCACCTGGGTTGATCCGATCAGGTCCATCGCCTCGACCACACCGGGCCAGTCACGACCCAACTCGGGATGCTCGCTCATTTCGGCACCGGTTGCGGCAATTCCCAACGTCCAGCTTCCATCAGCATTGCGGGTAATGTCGTGTACACCGTTGATTTTCTTGATGTCGATCAGCGTATCAGGCGTCACCAACTCCGAGCGCAGCTGCACCAAAACGTCGGTGCCGCCCGCCAGAAAGCGCGTGATGCCCGTCGCAGTTGCGGCCAGAGCCGAAGCCTCGGCAAAGCTGGCGGGGCTGTGATAATCCATAATGCTACCTCGCACCTGTTGGTCAGGGATATCTGGGTTCGGGGCGACGTTAATTCACCACCCACCTGACGTCCATGGGCCGAGCGACCAAATTTAACCGTCCAAAGGTCGCTTTCTGACCATGCTTACAGATCGAGCTCGATCACACCATCCGGCTCCGCAGCGCGGCTTTGGCACAGAATCATCGCCCCTTGGCGCTGCTTTTTGGACAGTACGAAATCCCGATGCTCGACCTCGCCCGAAAGGACACCGCATTTGCACACACCACAGATACCATCGGCGCATTTCACATCCACGCGAAAACCCGCCTCGTTCAGAACCTGAGCGGCATCCTTGTCTGCGGGCACAGGCAACGTTTTACCTGAACGCGCGAGTTTCAGGATAAATGGGTGGTTTTCGTAGTCCGGGGTTTCCGGGACCGAGAAATACTCAAGATGTCGGGCCTCTTCGGGGAAACCCTGATGTTCCGCGGCCTGCATGACCCCTTCCATGTACCGATCAGGCCCGCATGTATAGAGGTGCCATCCCTGCTGATACCCCGACAGGATCGCATCCAGATCAGCGCGCGAGCCTTCATCCGAGAAATGGTAGTGGACGCGGTTCGCCCAGGGCATCCCCGCCAGATCATCCAGATACCCCGCCCCACCCCGCGTGCTGGCCGAGTAGTGCAACTCGAAATCCATGCCCAATGAATGCAGGCGATGAGCAAATGCGATCATCGGGGTTATACCGATACCACCCCCCATCAAAAAGGTTTTGGACGCCCCTTCGTTCAGTTCGAAATGGTTGATCGGTTTCGAGATGAAAACCTTGCGCCCTTCGTTGAAAATTCGGTGCAGCAAGGCCGAGCCACCCCGCCCTTCATCCTCGCGCAGAACACCGATCTGATAAGACCCCCGTTCCGACGGGTCGCCAGACATGGAGTATTGGCGCAGGAACTCTGGCGCGACAAGCACATCCAGATGCGCACCTGCGGACCATTCAGGAAGCGGCGCACCGTCAAGGGAGGAAAACTCATACTTGGTGACATCCGAGGTCATCTTGTCGACCTTGGTCACCGCGACCCGCATCACCGGCGCGTCACCTGCGACCTGATAACGATGAATGATCGACATATCCCCCGCAGCTTTACGCGCCTTGTACTCTTCGGCTGTCACCAAGGCCTCATAGGCGGCAATTCCTGCCTCGCGATCCATTGCAAACGGATAGGGCCAGGGGTGCGGGGCCAGATAGGCCGGGTAGACCGCCAATGTCTGATCTTCGTATCTAAGGTACAGATCCTTTTGCAGATCGCGCCGGTTCAAAGGGTGTGTTGTTGGCCGATACGCCCCGTCGGGCTGCAACTCGATATCCCACCACCATTTCTTGGTGTCGTTCAAACCGCCATTGCCAACCGCATCATCCAGCTTGGCCAATGCAGGCGCCGCCGAGGGGATGTTCATCGCGGCCCAACGGAACGGGCGCTCCTTGAAGATACCCTCAAGGTTCCAGGGGCAGGTCTTCATGCACCGCCCGCACATCGCGCCTCCCGGAGTGGTCACGCGGTAGGTCGCGCATTTCTGGCTGTCGGATTTCCAGATTTCATAGCCGTTGAACATCAGCTTTGGCCCAGCTGTGATCGCGCCCGATGGGCATTCGCGCGCGCATTTGTTGCAAGATTCGCAAAAGCTTTGCAGACCGAAATCAATGGGCATGTTATGCGCGATCGGCATATCCGTGGTCACCACGCCTGATTTCAGTCGCGGCCCAAGATAGGGGTTCAGGATCACTTCGCCGATCCGGCTGACTTCGCCCAGACCGGACAGCAACAAAAGCGGAGGTTGCAGAACTTCGCCATCCATCACCGTATGCGCCTTGGCCTTGTAGCCAAGATTGCGGATCTGCTGTGCAATCACGCCACCCAGCAGCGAAAATCGCAGATAGGCGCGCATCGATTGGGCGACGCTGATCCAGTCGTCGCCGCTGGCACCCTCCATCGTTTCATAACCCTGATCGATGATCATGCTGACGGCCTGATCATGGGGCGGCACGATTTCTTCGCCCGTCGCGTCATGGGAATACCAGGCCCATTCCGGGCAGCGGCTGAGACCCACCGCATCGACCCCCAGAAAATAGGTCGCAGCCTTGATGTTTGCTGCGTTGCGTTGTGCGTCAGATGGCTTGGGCGCGTCAGCGCTTTCACCGTCCTGCAACAGTACAAACGCACCCAAAGCACGGCGTTGGGCAAAACTCGGCGCTGCCTTGCGGACGTAATACCCGCCTTTGGCCGCATCCTGTAGCGACTTGCCCATATCTCCGAACTGCGCCCGAGCAAACATATCTGCACGCTTGGGCACACGAGCGACATTCTCTTCGTCAATAAAGGTCGTTGGTGTCTCGACCCGTTTGAGTTTCTCAAACGGATGCGCCCCGTCCACATAGCGCCGTTTGGCATATGGGTCACGGTTGAGGGCGTTCTTGGCAAAGCCCGTGCCCAACCACCATGCCGGCCCCTGCGTCCGGAACCAGGGCTGATCGGCCATAGGCTTGAGCGGTTTGTCATGGGCGATCGGCATGTCAGTCGTCACGGCGGCCAAACCAAAGCGCTTGCCCAGCCAGGGCACGACAACCTCTCCATCCTCGACCGAAGCCAACCCGGCGGTGACCGCCAGCTTGCCCAAATCAACGTCGGTTGACATCATGCTGTGCGCCCGTGCGTCAAAGCCCAAAAGGCGGATGTAATTGGCGATGACCACCGCATTCTCGGTCGCCAGCAGACAGGCGCGATGGTCCTGCGCGTCGACTATCCAATCAGCGCCGGGTTCGGACGGGTCGGGATCGCGGTTGTGTTCGTAAAGAAAGACAATGCTGTGCCGATGGCTGTCGATCGGCTTGGGCGCGGCCTCCATACTGTCTTTCAGATCAGCCATGATGACGTCGATCCCGGATGCCAGCGTTTTGGTCTGACGGGTGCGCAACGCGTGGGCCAGCCGGTCAATATCGGGATTGCGGCGAGCCTCGGGCAAAAGGGCGTCAGATGGCAGTGGACCGCACCCCATCATCGACGCATCGTTGAAGTAACCGAACGCTTTTATGTGGTTGGCCCGTTCCTGCGGGTTAGATGGAATCTCGGACGCAACCGCGTTCACCATTCCGTCGCGGATGGCGTCCATCATCGCCTGAAACTCACCCATCGCATTGACGATGCTGTCAGGGTGTTCCGGTCGGTGGAAATTCAGCTCGGCCAAAGCGGGCACAAGCGACAGATCCGGCATGTCTTCTTGCCGGGCCAAACGCTCCAGCGGGTAGCCGCCCATGTGAACGGGCCGGTTTCTATCCGAGAATAAACGGATCCCCATCGAATATCTCCTGTTGATGCCCGTCCCGTACCCCGCCATGGACAGCAAAACCATTCATGATTAATCATAAATGGTATGAGCAAATTCGATTTCATTGACCTCGACGGCAAGGTTCTACGCACTTTTTTGACGATACTCGAGGAAAACTCGGTCTCGAAAGCCGCAGATCGGCTGGGGGTTACGCAATCTGCGATCAGTCATACTCTGGCCAAACTGCGGCAGGTCCTGGGCGACCCGCTGTTTGTTCGCTCAGGTCAGGGTCTGACACCAACCGAACGCGCCCTGTCCCTGAAAGAGCCTGCGCAAAAGGTACTGGACGGGATGCGCGCGCTGACCGACGGCCGACCGTTCGATCCGCTGTCGGAACAGATCAACATCCGCATCGCCACCAATGACATGCCACGAGAGCTGATCTTTCCACGGTTGCTGCGTGACACACGCGCCGAAGGCGCGCGCCTGCGGTTGGAATTCATCCCATCGGGTGTGCCCGACCCCGAATTGTTGCGCAGCGACCGATGCCAGTTGATGCTAACCCCGCTGCCGCCCGACGGACCGGATATTTTCCAGAAAAGACTGATCGAAAGCCCGCTGATGGTGTTCTACGACGCAGCGCAACGCACGCCCCCGGACAGTTGGGAAGACTATTGCCACAGCGACCATGTCGAGGTGCGATTTGCCGATGGCCGAAACGCCCGCGCCGTCATGCGCGGCGTTGATCAAAGCCAGATCAATCCTGCGGTTGTAACCCTGCCGCATTTCAACGCGATCCCGGCCTTTGTGCAGGGCAGCGACCTGATCTCGACAGATACGGCACTGATGAAACAGGGTCCGTTGGCCGCGCTGGATTGCGCACCTTTACCCTTCGCCTGTCCCCCTGTGTCCATCTACATGGTGTGGCATCAAAGATCGGCCAATGACCCCGCTCACCGCTGGTTACGCGGCCGGATAGAAGCCATCGCAGCGTCCCTTCAGACCTGAGACAGCCGTCAGCTGCGCATAACCAAAGCCAGGTTCGGCTGCGGGACACGGTTACGAGTACTCAGCAAAACTGATTGGTCAAACCGCAAATCATTCGCCATCCTGAAACCAAATCAAAACGGAGACGTCAGATGGAGAAAGTAGCACTTATCACAGCAGGCGGCAGCGGCATGGGCGCGGATTCCGCGAGGCGGCTGGCCGCAGACGGTTTCAAGGTCGGGATTCTGTCATCCTCGGGCAAGGGCGAAGCGCTGGCGCATGAGTTGGGAGGCGTCGGTGTAACCGGCTCGAACCAGTCCACGGAGGATCTGCAAAAGCTTGTTGATGCGGCCATGGCCCATTGGGGGCGTATTGATGTTCTGGTCAATTCCGCTGGTCACGGCCCCCGTGCCCCGATCCTTGAGTTGACGGACGAGGATTGGCACACCGGTATGGATGTCTATTTTATGAATGCGGTCCGCCCCACGCGGCTTGTGACACCGATCATGCAAGCGCAGGGCGGTGGATCGATCATCAATATCTCGACCTTCGCCGCGTTCGAACCTGACCCGGTCTTTCCGACCTCGGGCGTGTTTCGCGCCGGGCTGGCCGCCTTCACCAAACTGTTCTCGGACAAATACGCAGCTGAAAACATCCGCATGAACAACATCCTGCCCGGTTTCATTGACAGCCTGCCCGAAAAAGAAGAATTCCGCGCGCGCATTCCCATGGGGCGTTATGGGCGCAGTTATGATGAGGTCGCCTCGGTCGTGGCCCTGCTGGCATCCAAAGGCGGTGGCTACATCACCGGACAGAATATCCGGGTTGATGGTGGCATTACCCGATCGGTCTAAATTTCAGATCCGCGCTTTTATCAGATGCGTCAGTGCCGCGCCGGATTCAAAAAAGGCGCGGCGCACGCGCGTCCAGCTTTCGCGATGCTCATTCACCGCAAGAACGGGCAAAAGCGAAGGCTCACCCGCAAGAAGACTTTCGGCCATCATTCGACCGAACACCGTGCCAGGGCCGATACCACGGCCGGAATATCCGTGCGCGGCCAGAGCATTGGGGCCCATCTGCGTGATTTTCGGGATATGGTCCGAGGTCATGGCAATCCGACCGTGCCAACCCTGTTCAAACGGCTGATCGGCAAGCTGAGGATAAAGCTCAGCCAGTTTGCGTCGGACCCAGCTGACATGCACACTGCGACCTGCATTCCCCAGATCACCCATGCCGCCAATGATCATCCGCCCCGCCTGATCCAGCCGGAACGACGTCATGATCAGCCCGGTATCCCAGCACCCTTCTGCCTGCGGCAGGATGCTGGCGCGCAGATTATGTGAAAGCGGGGTTGTTGCGTATTGAAAGTAATAAACGGGAACATAGGCGGGCGCAGTGTCTGGCAAGCCAAGGTGATAGGCGTTGGTTGCCTGAATGACGGACCTCGCCCGTACGTTCCCGCCCGGTGTCGTCAAAACCCATTGCCCACCTTCGCGCCGAAGGGTCTGTACCGGGCTTTGTTCATGGATCTGCGCCCCGGCCTGAGACGCGGCACGCGCCAATCCCATGACATAAGCCAAGGGTTGTATGGTTCCTGCGCGAGGGTCGAACAACGCCCCATGGAAAGCATCGCTACCGGTCCGGTCACGGGCCTGATCCACCGACAGCAGCGCTACCGGCGCGCCAGTCTCGCTTAGCTGGGCATGGCGCGTTTGCAGGTCCTTCAGCCCCGAGGCGGAATGCGCGCAATGCAGGGTTCCGTTGCGAATGGGTTCGCATGTGATGCCGTGTTCTTCGATCAGGGAAAATACGTCCGACGGTGCCTTGCCCAGCAGATCGATCAGGCGATCGCCAGCCTCTGCACCGATATGCGCGCGGATGTCATCCGGTGGCAGCCACAGCCCGGCATTGACCAGACCGACATTGCGCCCCGACCCGCCAAACCCGATCTTCTGCGCTTCCAGCAAACAGACCGAAGCGCCGGACCGGGCTGCCGTCAAGGCAGCTGAACACCCGGTATATCCGCCACCTATGATAGCCAGATCAACGGTTGTATCACTACCCAGCGGCAGAGCTATGACTGCTTCGGTACATGTAGTCCGCCACAGGGCTTGTTCGGGATCGTTCACGTCAGACCTCTGAGTCTTTTCGGCGGATCATCATACCGCTGCACGTCCTTTGCAAGTGGGCAACTGCGGTCGGGTCAGCAACGAAAAAACCCCGCAAGCACGGGCCTGCGAGGTCCAACAGAAGCGAACATTCCGTCAGGAATGATGACATCCGGCAAGAGGCTGCCCGGATACCTTCAGACGTCGAGCGACCGTGCAATCACCTCTTTCATGACCTCGTTCGTGCCGCCGTAAATCATCTGCACGCGCGCGTCTGCGTAGAGGCGGGCAATTGGATACTCCATCATAAAACCGTAACCGCCGAACAGCTGCAGGCATTCGTGCATGATTTCGTTCTGCACCTCTGACCCCCAGTACTTGGCCATCGAGGCGGTTGCCGCGTCCAGTTCGCCTGCCTCCAGCTTGCCGATACAGTCATTGACGAAACTGCGCAGCACCTCGGCCTTGGTCTTGCATTCTGCAAGCTTGAAACGTGTGTTCTGGAAATCCATTACCCGCTGACCGAACGCTTTGCGCTCCTGCACGTACTTTACCGTTTCGGCAATGGCAAAATCGATCGAACCCAGCGCCATGATCGCGATATTCAGCCGTTCCCATGGCAGTTGCTTCATCAGCTGATAAAACCCATGACCTTCCTCAGCCCCCAGCAGGTTCGTCATCGGAACTTTGACATCTTCGAAAAACAGCTCGGCCGTGTCGTTGCCCTTCATCCCCAGTTTCTTGAGGTTGCGCCCCCTGCGAAACCCCTCGGCCCCTTCGGTTTCGACCACGATCAATGACACACCCCGCGCGCCCTCGGACTTGTCAGTCTTGGCGGCCACGATGATCAGATCCGCCGTCTGGCCATTCGTGATGAAGATTTTCGAGCCATTCAGCCGGTAGGAGTTTCCGTCCTTCTCGGCCGTTGTGCGCACAGCCTGAACATCCGAGCCGGTGCTGGGTTCCGTCATGGCAAGTGCGCCGACCATCTCACCCGAAGCCAGTTTGGGCAGCCATTTCCGTTTCTGATCTTCGCTGCCATAGGCGGTAAGATAGTGGGTCACGATCGACTGAATACCATAGCCCCAGCCAGCGTCGCCCCGTGCACCCTGTTCGTACGCGGTGATGGCGTCAAAGCCCATACCGCCGCCGACGCCGCCATATTCTTCGGGGATTGCACCAGCCATCAGGCCGGTTTCACCAGCCTTGCGCCAGAAGTCGCGATCAACGGCCCCGTTTTCAACCCAGGCTTCGATATTCGGTGACAGTTCATCATCCATGAATCGGCCAGCCATATCCGCAAACATGCGGTGTTCGTCAGTGATCCATGCCGCGGTCGAAGTGAAAAGTGACATCAAAGGCTCTCCAATCTGTCTTTCGCGAAAGCCTAGCGTTCAGCCCGATTCCCGCCAATCCACGTGACGTGGCGTTCCGACTTCGAACAACGCAACGTTTCTTTGCTAGGTAACTTTAAGAACCTGCTTGTTTTAAAGGAAATTAACTCAGCGCCAATGCCAGCAAATGCTGTGCCGCATCTCTGGCGTCTTCCGCAGGATCACAATTCTTGAGCAAAACCGCAGACACAATTGCCCCTTCCTGCAACAACACGATCTGGCTCGCGAGTTTCTGAGGATCACGCGCACCAGCCTGTTCGGCGACGGACGTGAAATGCTCCAGCAACAGCTGTTTATGTTCGGCTGCCTGCACATGGATCGGATGGTCTGTTTCCTGATATTCTGCCCCGGCCTTGATGAACATGCAGCCCCGGAATCCATCTTCCTCGAACCATTCTTTCAAGGCATCAAAACTGACGATGAGTTGCTCGGCCGGTGTTTCTGCCATCTCTTCGATGCGCCGATAGAACCACTCGCGAAAATTCTCATCCCGCAGACGCAGAGCGGCTACAATCAGGTCTTCTTTAGTGCGGAAATGTTTGTACATCGACGTTTTCGAAACGCCCGTTTCCGCCACCAGCTTATCCATGCCGGTCGCGTGAAACCCGTCGCGATAAAAAACCTTCAGGGCTTTGCTGACAAGTTCATCCCGTTTGTTTGGACGCATGATTCGGCTCCATGGTGTACCGTTCTGTACATATTACCCCGAAACATGAAGTACAACCGGCCTAACTCAAATCATTGTTTTCATTAGAATTCATGGCTCGCCCTGAACCGCGCGAAATATTTTCTGCTTTTCCTCTTGCAAAAGTTAACAGATCGGTACACCTTATTGGAAAGTTAACCGATCAGTACACCAGAGGATTTGACCGATGAAACGTCGCGCCAGCATATTCCCCCCTCAGTACGTTCCATTTCTTCTGACACTGGCCATTCTTGCCGCTTCTCTAACCTGAAAGCCCCCTGCACCATGTCTCGACCCCCTCTTCCCCCGTTCACGTTGGAAACTGCCACGCAAAAAGTGCGCATGGCAGAGAATGCCTGGAACAGCCGCGATCCCGACCGCGTCACCCCCGCATACACAGATGACAGTCAGTGGCGAAACCGGGCGGAATTTCTGTCAGGGCATGACGAAATTCACGCCTTCCTAAGCCGTAAGTGGCACAAGGAACTGGACTATCGGCTGATCAAGGAACTCTGGGCCTTTACCGGTAATCGCATCGCAGTGCGTTACGCTTACGAGTGGCACGACGATAGCGGTCAGTGGTTCCGGTCATATGGCAACGAGAATTGGGAATTTGCCGAAGACGGACGCATGTCGCATCGGCATGCCTCGCTGAATGATCACCCCATAGCCGAAAGCGACCGCTTGTTTCATTGGCCATTGGGTGAACGCCCCGATGACCATCCCGAGTTGTCTGATCTGGGTCTTTGAAAGGACATACTGTGCCGCGTGCGTTTTCAGAACTGACCTTCACACCCACCGTCCGCGCCCATCAGGAGCGGATGGGATCGGCAAAAACCTATGCCAAATTCATTGAAGGTGGCCCGCAACAGGGCCATCTGATCGGCGAGCCCGAAAAACAGTTCATTCAGGCACGTGACGGGTTTTATCAATCCTCGGTGTCTGAAACAGGCTGGCCTTATGTGCAGTATCGCGGCGGGCCGGTCGGGTTTCTGAAAGTACTGGGGCCGCAAACCATCGGATATGCCGATTTCTCGGGCAACAAACAGTATATCTCGCGCGGAAATCTGGATGGCAACGATCGGGTCGCGATGATCCTGATGGATTATGCAAACCAACACCGTTTGAAGATCCTGGGGCGTGTCGAATTCACGGAGGGTCAAGCAGCGGCAGCCAGCTTGTATCCGGAAGGGGCCGAAGCCCCCGCAGAGCGGGCCGCGATCATTCGAGTTGAGGCGCTTGACTGGAACTGCCCACGCCACATCACGCCGCGTTTCACCGAAGCCGAACTGCGCCCGCATCTAAACAGTTTAGGCCAGCAACTGGCCCAGTTGCAGGCCGAAAATGAAAGGCTGAGACAAGAACTGTCAAAGCTCTCGTGATGCGCAAGACACCGCAAACTTTGTTGAGTATTTACAGGGAATAATCCAATGGTTCGTTCGGTCTTTCAGCTTTCTGCGGCGTGCCTTGCCGGAGCGGCCCTGATCCTTATGATCATGATGTTCGGTTTTTTTGTCTCACCCAGCGCCGTCCGAACGTCACCACCTTCTGTGTTCAGCACCATCCTGTTCAACCATTTGCAGCAATAGCAATGCCGCGCGTTCAACCGCGACTGGCCTGAACCATCGCTTCGATACCGGCTGCACAAAAATCGATCAGGCGTTCCGCCTCCGACACTCCGCCGCCTTGCGACAGGGCCCCGACCCGCCAGCCACTGTTGAGATGCGCCAGCATTGCCGAAACTGAATAGACCTGGCCGCTGGCCAGCAGCGCAGGGTCAACATCCGGATAAAGCGCAGCGATTTCGTCGATAAAAAGCCGGGCGGTCGGGTCGAAACACTCAGCCGCGATATCGCGCCAGCGGGGATCGACCGAGACATGCGCCACAAGGCGCCCATACGCCATCCATCCCGAACCGCCTGTTTCTGCCAGTTCCACATAAGGCCGGATAAAACTGTCCAGAATGCTGCGCAATGTTAGCGGGCCTGCTTTTCTTGCTTTGGCCAGCGCATCGGTTCTGATTTGTGCCAGCTTGCCCGCACGACGTTCGATCGCTCGAAAAAACAGCTCCTCCTTGCTGCCGCCGTGGTGATGAACAAGGCCAACCTGAACGCCTGCAAGCGCAGCGATATCGCGGATTGACGCGCCTTCGAATCCGCGTTCGGCAAAGACGGATTCGGCCGCATTCATGATCCGCGCTTTGGTTTCCAAAGACCGCTTGGACGGTGCCCTTTGTCTTGGTTTTTCTACGTTTTTCAGCGTCATGAAATTCATCTTGCCTTATTTTGGACGATCGTTCAATTTAAACCTCACGAACTTTGGGAGGGTTCATGACAGAAACGCGCGACGCATTCGCCCTGATCGGGGCGGGGCCAATGGGTTTGGCCGCGGCCAAGGTGCTGAAAGAACAAGGGATCGCATTTCAGGGGTTTGAATTGCATTCGGATGTGGGCGGTCTGTGGGACATCGATGCCCGAAGATCAACCATGTACGAGTCAGCGCACCTGATCTCGTCCAAACGCATGACCGAATTTGCAGATTTCCCCATGGATGACGCGGTTGCCGAGTACCCCTCGCACCGGGCGATGCGCGACTATTTCCGCGCATTTGCGGATCGTTTCGGGTTGCGTGATAGTTTCAGATTCAACGCGGAAGTCACACAGATCACTCCGCTGGGCAATCCGGGTGACGGTTGGCGCGTGAGCTGGCGGGATGAGGATGGCGACCATCAGGCCGAATATGCCGGCGTACTCATTGCGAACGGCACCCTGTCGGAACCGAATGTACCCAGCTTTCCAGGTACATTTGACGGCGAGTTGATCCATGCCTCGCAATACCGGTACCCAAGCCAATTCGACGGCAAGCGTGTGCTGGTCGTGGGCGCAGGCAATTCCGGCTGTGACATCGCAGTCGACGCCATCCATCACGCGAAACGCTGCGATCTGTCGATGCGGCGCGGGTATTATTTCGTTCCGAAATACGTCTTTGGCAAACCCGCTGACACAATGGGCGGAAAGATCCGTCTGCCGATGTGGCTGAAGCGTAAGGTCGACAGCCTGATCCTTGGCTGGTTTGTCGGTGACCCGCAGAGATACGGCTTTCCCAAACCGGATTACAAGCTGTACGAAAGTCACCCTGTGGTGAATTCGCTGGTTCTGTATCACGCAGGCCATGGCGATCTGAGCATCCGCCCGGATATCGACCGGCTGGAGGGCCGCACCGTGCATTTCAAGGACGGCTCCTGCGACGACTATGACATGATCCTCGCCGCGACCGGATACAAACTGCACTACCCGTTTATCGACAAGGACCTGCTGAACTGGCGCGGCGATGCCCCGCATCTGTATCTGAACACGATACATCCCGAACGGGACGATCTGTTCGTGCTGGGCATGGTCGAGGCCACGGGCCTGGGCTGGCAAGGCAGGCACGAGCAGGCCGAGATGGTGGCGCGCTACATCAAGGGGCTTCGACACGGCTGCCCCGTGGCAGCCGATCTGCACGAAGAAAAGCAAAAAGACTATACGCGCGCCACCGGAGGTATGAACTATATCGACCTGCCCCGCATGGCCTATTACGTGGACAAGAATACCTACAGAAAGGCTGTCACCGGCTGGATCGACCGGCTGCAGAAGGCCGCCGCATGATTGATATTGACCAGATCACACTGAATTTCAGTCCGGCGTCTCTGACGCTGTTGAATGCTATTCTGGCAATCGTGATGTTCTCGATTGCCATCGACCTGACGCCTCGGGATTTTGACCGGTTAAGGCGCGCACCCAAACCTGTGATTGTCGGATTGTTTTCACAACTCGTCGTCCTGCCAGCACTGACCTTTGTGATGGTGTGGATTGCAGCACCGCAACCATCAATTGCGCTTGGCCTGATCCTTGTGGCGGCTTGCCCAGGGGGCAATATCTCGAACTTCATTACCCACCGCGCGGGCGGAAATGCAGCGCTTTCGGTGTCGATGACAGCCTTCGCCACCATCTGTGCGATCTTTATGACACCTTTCAATATTGCGCTTTGGGGCGGGCTTTACCAACCAACCCGCGCAATCCTGCAACAGACCCAGATCGACCCAATGCAGATCGCGATCCTGGTCGGTCTGATGCTGATCCTGCCGCTGGTTCTGGGAATTACGCTGAATCAACGCCTCCCCGCCTTGACGGCACGTTTACGCGCACCGCTGCAACTTCTGTCGATGGGTATCTTTGCTGGGTTTATCGTACTTGCTCTGGCTGCCAACTGGGGGTTTTTCCTTGGGTTTGCCGGGGCTGTTGCCGGGCTTGTGATCCTTCACAACGCCCTGGCGCTGGGGGGCGGTTGGGTTGTGGCCACTCTGACCCGGCTGTCCCCCTTTGATCGCCGCGCCATCACCATTGAGACCGGAATTCAGAACTCCGGACTTGGGCTCGTCCTGATCTTTGCATTCTTCAACGGTCTGGGCGGCATGGCCGTGGTCGCTGCATTCTGGGGAGTATGGCACGCTATCTCGGGCCTAGCTTTGGCGTCGGTCATGGCGCGAACCGAGGCTGCGCGATGACCCGCATCCTGATAACCGGCGCTGCCGGGATGGTCGGGCAAGCGCTGTTGCCCGAATTTGTTGGGCACGAGGTCTTTGCAACCGATCTGAAACGCCCGGTTAACCTGCCGGAAGACGCCTCATATTTGTCCATGGATGTTACAACCGACGCTCCTGCACGTGTGATTGCCAAGGTGAATCCGGATGTGATTGTGCATTTGGCTTCAGTCGTGACGCCGCCGCCGAAGATGGGGCGCGCGACAGCCTATGCTGTCGATGTCGAAGGCACGCGAAATGTGGTGAATGCCGCCATCGCAAACGGGGTGCGCAGACTGGTTGTTACGTCTTCCGGTGCCGCTTATGGCTATCATGCAGACAATCCTGTGCCGTTGCGCGAAGGCGATCCATTGCGCGGCAACCCCGAGTTTCCTTATTCAGATCACAAGCGTCAGGTCGAAGAGATTTTGGCCGAAGCCCGCAGAACCGCCCCCGATCTTGAGCAGGTTGTTCTGCGTGTGGGTACGGTTCTGGGGGCTGGAACCGAGAACCAGATTACCGCCCTGTTTCGAAAGCCCCGGTTGCTGGCGGTGTCCGGCAGCGAAAGCCCGTTTGTCTTTATCTGGACCCGGGACCTGGCACGCATCCTTCAGCGCGCAGCAACCGACGGGCCAGCCGGGATTTACAACGTCGCCGGTGACGGCACGATGGGCGTGAACGACTTGGCGCGCGCCATGGGAAAGCCGGTTCTGCGCCTACCCCCCTGGGTGCTGAAAGCGGCCCTAGCCTTGGCTCGCCCACTGGGTTTATCTCGCTATGGGCCGGAACAGGTAAGGTTCCTTCAATATCGGCCAGTTCTGGATAATTCTGCCCTGAAATCTGAATTCGGCTATACGCCTGAAAAATCCAGCGCCGAGGTTTTTGCGCTCTGGCAACGGCAGGCCGGGTTATGAAAACCGCGGTCATCTCTGGCGGTGCGGGCGGTTTGGGACAGGCTTTAAGCCGTGCACTGCAAGCCCGTGGGTGGCGGGTGGTGCTGTTGGATCTTGATGTGTCCGTTCTGCAAACAGAACCGAACCAACTGCCAATTGCCTGTGATCTGACTGACCCCGAACAGCTTGCCAACGCAGCTCAAAGGGCGATCACGTCAAGCGACAGCATTGATCTGGTCATCTACAACGCCGGGGTTACGCAAATTCGGGGGTTTGACCAGTCCGACACGGCCAGTCACCGTGCACTGTTTGATATCAACTATTTTGCAGCCATTGAGATGGCTCGCGTATTTTTGCAGCCTCTCCGCGCGTCAAAGGGAACACATCTGGCGATCTCGTCGGTGGCTGGTTTCGCTCCGCTCTGCCATCGCACGGCTTATGCAGCCTCAAAACACGCGCTTGAGGGTTTTTTCAAATCGCTTCGATCCGAAGAAAAGCCACATGGCGTTCAGGTTCAGATTGCAGCGCCGTCTTTTGTGGCCACCAACCCCGGCAACGCAATGGAGCAACCCGATGGAACCGCGCGTCCCGGATCGGCCAAGGACGGAATGGATGAAATGAGCCCCGAGAGTGCCGCCATGGCAATCCTGCGCGGACTGGACAAATCGCAGCCCATGATCCCGGTCGGACGCGTTGCACACTTATCGTGGTGGCTCAACCGTCTGTCCCCAAGCCTGTATCAGCGCTTAATGGAGCGTAACATGCGCGGGCCCGGGTCGTAGAATTTCGCCGCGACCCCCTTGACCTTCCCGTCACTGGAACCCCCATCTGGAGGGCAGAAAACCACTTGGGATGAGTCGCATGGCGCAAGAAGCACTGACAGAACTGAAAATCACCGGCATGGGATGCGCATCCTGTGTGGGCCGTGTCGAGGCTGCACTGCGTGATGTGTCTGGTGTTGATGCGGCCTCGGTCAATTTCGCGACCAAAACAGCGCAGGTGGCATTTGACGGGCCGGTCTCGGCACTGACAGCGGCGCTGGATGCAGCTGGCTATCCGGCTGAAACTAGTGAAGCGGATCTGAGTATCGAGGGCATGAACTGCGCATCCTGCGTTGGCAAGATCGAGCGCGCGTTGGCATCCACCGCTGGTGTGATCGAAGCACAGGTCAATCTGGCAACTCGGACGGCCACGGTAACTTATGCTATAGCGGCAACTACACCCGAGGCGCTGGCCCAGGTTGTTACCGAAATTGGATACCCCGCGCGTATCCAAGGCGTTGCGGAACCAGAAAGCCGGGAAGACGATGAAATTCAGCGGCTGGTCCGTTCCACAATACTGGCAGCGGCACTAGCCCTGCCCGTATTCATTCTTGAGATGGGCGGGCACATGATCCCCGTCTTCCACCATTGGATACAGGCGACCATTGGAACGCAGACGAGCCATCTGATTCAGTTTGCCCTGACCTCGGCTTTGCTGATCGGACCGGGCCGTGTGTTTTACCGCAAAGGAATCCCGTCGCTGTTGCAGGGCACGCCGGACATGAACGCGTTGGTAGCGCTTGGGACCGGCGCAGCTTATCTGTATTCGGTCACGGCCACATTCACGCCCGGCCTGCTGCCGCAAGGTACCGCCAATGTCTATTTCGAAGCGGCCGCGGTGATCGTGGTTCTGATCCTTCTCGGCCGATTGATGGAGGCGCGTGCCAAAGGCAAAACAGGTGCTGCGATCCGAAAACTGGTGGGTTTGCAACCAAAAACCGCGCGGGTCGAACTGGATGGACAGATACAGGACCGGCCAATCGCCGAAATTGTTGTCGGAGATATCCTGCACATCCGCCCCGGCGAGCGTGTACCGGTGGATGCCGAAGTGGTCGAAGGTACCTCTTACGTCGATGAAAGCATGATCACGGGCGAGCCTGTACCCGTTGGCAAGTCGGTTGGCGCGCCTGTTGTCGGTGGTACTGTCAATGGCACCGGCGCTTTACGAGTAAGCGCCACCCGCGTCGGCGGCGACACGGCTCTGGCACAGATCATTCGTATGGTGCAGCAGGCGCAGGGCGCGAAGCTGCCTATTCAGGGTCTGGTGGATCGGATCACTTATCGCTTTGTTCCTGCGGTCATCGCTGTTGCAGTGATCACCGTCGCGCTCTGGCTGATCTTCGGCCCCAGCCCGGCCCTTCCCCTGGCGCTTGTCGCGGGTGTTTCAGTTCTGATCATCGCCTGCCCCTGCGCCATGGGGCTGGCGACCCCAACTTCGATCATGGTGGGTACCGGACGTGCGGCAGAACTGGGGGTGTTGTTCCGCAAGGGTGATGCGTTGCAACAGCTTCAGCAGGCGCGCGTCATCGCGTTGGACAAGACCGGAACCCTGACGCTGGGACGCCCCGAACTGGACAGCGTGACAACGGCGAAGGGGTTTGACCGGGAGGAGGTTCTGCGACTGGCCGCAGCCCTTGAGGCGCGGTCGGAACACCCGATCGCATCCGCCATCACCCGCGCGGGGCCCGCGACACTGCCAGAGGCATCGGATGTCCGTTCGCTTACCGGGCTTGGCCTGCAAGGGTTGGTCGAAGGCCGCGACGTGTTGATCGGGTCGCACCGACTGATGCAGCAGCGTGGGATCTCCCTTGGAGCCCTGGCGGATGAGGCCGAAGCCCGTGCCGCTCAAGGGGCAACTCCTCTGTTCGTGGCTCTGGATGGGCAGGCGGCGGCCACTTTGTCCGTTTCTGACCCGATCAAGCCCGGCACAGTGGAGGCGCTGGACCGGTTGCACCAAATGGGGCTAACCGTGGCCATGATCACCGGTGACAACGCGCGCACGGCGCAGGCTCTGGCCGACCGGCTGGGGATTGATCATGTCACTGCCGAGGTACTGCCTGATGGCAAGGTAGATGCAATAACGGCTTTGCGGGACCGGTTCGGAGTGCTGGCCTTTGTCGGTGACGGGATCAACGATGCCCCCGCTCTTGCGGCGGCTGATATCGGCATCGCCATCGGTACCGGCACGGATGTGGCCATCGAAACAGCCGACGTTGTCCTCATGTCCGGTGATTTGCGGGGCGTCGCGAATGCGACCGAGATCAGCCGCCGGACAATGAAGAATATTCGCCAGAATTTAGGCTGGGCCTTCGGATACAATGTCCTACTGATACCGGTGGCTGCCGGTGCGCTGTACCCGTTTGGCGGCTATCTGCTGTCCCCTGCACTGGCAGCTGGCGCAATGGCACTGTCGAGCGTTTTTGTGGTCTCAAACGCGCTGCGCCTGCGCCGTATTCGCGCCAGCGTGCCGGAAACATCAGGTACGGCCACCAAAGAGGTGCACGCATGAACATCGGAGATGTTTCCGCCCGCACCGGCCTGCCCGCCAAGACGATCCGGTACTATGAGGACATCAACCTGATCAAACCGATGCGCGACGACAATGGCTATCGCCGGTTTCGCGACCAGGACGTGCATAAGCTGAATTTTCTGGGCCGCGCCCGGGCTCTTGGGTTCACCATCGAGGATTGCCGGACCTTGCTGGCGCTCTACGAAGATGAAACCCGTGCCAGTGCCGACGTGAAACAAGTTGCACGCGACCATCTTGTTCAGATCGAAACCAAGATCGCAGACCTGAACGCCATGCGCGATACGCTAAGCCACCTGATCGACGCCTGCGCCGGGGACGACCGGCCCGATTGCCCAATCCTGCGGGATCTGGGTGGGAAAGGCTGACTTGGGGTTGCCCTTTGGGCGCAGCTTTGCTTTGTCTTCGCCAGAGATTTTGGTCAGGCCTGTTTCGCGGAAGCCGACCGAACAGCGGAGAGGATCACAAAATGGCAAAAGTCGCGTTCCTTGGCCTTGGTGTCATGGGCTATCCCATGGCCGGACATCTGCAAACCGCAGGCCATGACGTCACCGTTTACAACCGTACGACCACCAAGGCCGAGGCCTGGGTCGCGCAGCATGGCGGCGCGATGGCAGCCACTCCGAAAGACGCCGTCAAGGATGCTGAGTTTGTCATGGCCTGCGTCGGCAATGACGACGACTTGCGCATGGTTTGCACCGGTGAGGATGGCGCGTTTCAGGGAATGTCCAACGGGGCCATTTTTGTTGACCACACGACGGTTTCAGCAAAGGTCACGCGCGAGCTTTACGCTGCTGGCCAATCTCAGGGTATCGCTTTTGTAGACGCCCCTGTTTCGGGAGGTCAGGCAGGTGCTGAAAACGGCGTTCTCTCAATTATGTGTGGCGGTGATCAGGCAGCTTATGATGCGGCTGAGCCGGTGATGAATGTCTATTCCAAAATCTGCCGTCGACTCGGAGCCAGCGGCGCGGGCCAGATGACCAAGATGTGCAACCAGATCGCGATTGCCGGTCTGGTTCAGGGTCTCAGCGAAGCCTTGCACTTTGCCGAAAAAGCGGGCTTGGACGGGAAGGCCGTTGTTGAGGTGATCAGCCAGGGTGCGGCTGGCAGCTGGCAGATGTCAAACCGGTATGAAACCATGCTGAATGATCAGTTCGAACATGGCTTTGCTGTGGACTGGATGCGCAAGGATCTGGGGATTTGTCTGGATACGGCCAATGAAACCGGCGCGTCTCTGCCGGTGACCGCTCTGGTCGATCAGTTCTACAAGGACGTGCAGAAACTGGGCGGCGGGCGATGGGACACGTCATCGCTGTTCAAACGTTTGCGTGCCTTGGATTAAGGGGTCGGGGGGCTGTCTGCCCCCTTTTGTCCCTTTGGGCCAATTCACCCCCGAGGATATTTTCGGCCAGATGAAGAGGATCCCGGATGAGCGGGACGGAGAAAGACATGAGCGATTTGGTGAACTTCTGGGCGGACGCGCTGCGCCAAAACTGGGGACTGGACGCACGGTTGACCCGGCTGGATGGCGAATATGATCTGAACTTTCTGGCGCAAGCCACAAATGGCCAGGACTATGTGCTGAAAGTCATGCGCGCGGGGTGCGATGCGGGTCTGGTAGATCTTCAGATCGAAGCACTTGCGCATATCGCCTCGGAAGCTCCCGGGTTGCCGTTTCCAAAGGTGTTCCCGGCGTTGAACGGCGCAATGTTGCCGGAAATTTCCGATTCCGAAGGGAAATCGCGGCTGGTGTGGTTGCAGGAACGCCTGCCCGGGCTTTGCTATGCACAAGCGAACCCGAAATCCGAAGAGCTGATCCTGAAATTGGGTCGTGTTCTGGGCGCAACGGATCGCGCTCTGGAGGGGTTTCAGCATGAAGCTTTGCACCGCCCGGATTTCAAATGGGACTTGGCGCAAGCGGGTTGGATCAGTGACAAGCTGGGCACCATCAGCGATCCCGCGCGTTGGGTGTTGCTTCGGGATATCTGCAACGAATTCACGGCGATCACGGATAGGCTGGGGCGCCTGCCGAAACAGGCCATTCACAACGATGCCAATGACTATAACATTCTTGTTGAAGGTGAATTGGGTGAGCGGAGGCAGGTTTCCGGCCTGATTGATCTGGGTGACATGTGTGCGGCACCGCGCGTCTGTGATCTTGCGATCGCCGGGGCCTATGTGGTGCTAGATCATGCCAGACCCGAGCGGGCATTGACTGCCCTTGTGCGGGGATACCATGCCGCAAACCGGCTGCAAGCCGAGGAGATCGACCTGATCTGGCCGCTGCTGCGGATGCGATTGGCAGTGTCTGTCCTCAACTCGACCCTGATGGCAGTCGAAAACCCGGACGACCCATATGTGACAATCTCTCAGGCACCTGCGTGGCGGTTTCTTGAGAATGCATCCGTCAATGGCGGGCTGATGTCTGCGCGTCTTCGGGCAGCGTGCGGGCTGCCGGTCGTGGACGGCGCAGAACGCATCCATGCGTATCTGCAAGGACATCGCGGCCGGTTTTCCCAGATGTTCGGTCAGGACCTAAGCGATACTCCGATGGGGTCGTTGTCAGTCGAGAATTGCGTGTGGCCCCAGAACCCTTTCCACATGCCATTGGCCGAGGCCGCACGTGTTGGCGAAGAATACGGCGAAGGGCTGTGGCTGGGCTATTACAACGAACCCCGCCTGATCTATGCCGAGCCAGGATTTCGCAAAGGGCCATGGAAAGCCTCGGACCGGCGAACAGTGCATCTGGCGGTGGATGTGTTTGCACCCGCAGGGACGGTGCTGCACGCGCCAATGAGCGGGCGGGTCGAGGTGGTCGAGAATCGAGATCAGCACCTCGATTACGGAGGGGTAATTATCCTGCACCATGAAACGCCCGAGGGCGATCCGTTCTATACACTCTATGGTCATCTGGACCCGGAATGCTGTGACCGGTTGAAACCCGGTGATCCGGTGGCACAAGGGGCAGCGTTTGCCCGATTGGGCGACGCCAGCCAGAATGGCGGATGGGCCCCGCATGTGCATTTCCAGCTGGCGCTGACAACCAATGGCATGGAAGCGGATTGGCCCGGTGTCGGCGACCCGGATGAGATGGAGCTATGGCACGCGGTTTGCCCGAACCCGGCGGCCTTGCTGAACCTGCCGGATGACAAGGTGTTCTACCAACCCACCGACAAGCAGGCGATCCTGCAGGGCCGCCGCGATCACTTTGGTGGCAACCTGTCGCTGACTTATGATGACCCTGTCATGCTGGTACGCGGGTGGAAACATCACCTGTTTGACGAATGGGGCCGCCCCTATCTGGACGCCTATAACAACGTCCCTCATGTGGGTCATGCGCATCCCCGTATTCAGGCAGTGGCTGCGGATCAGTTGAAGCGGATGAACTCAAATACCCGCTACCTGCATCCGGCACAGACAGCTTTTGCTGACAAGATCCTGTCCAAATTGCCCGATCACTTCGAGGTCTGCTTCTTCGTCAATTCCGGAACTGAAGCCAACGAACTGGCCCTGCGGCTTGCCCGTGCCCATACCGGGGCCAAGGGGATCGTGACGCCAGACCATGGCTATCACGGCAATACGAATGCGGCTGTGGCGATATCGGCCTACAAGTTCAACAAACCGGGCGGCATCGGGAAAGCCGACTGGGTTGAACTGGTTGAAGTTGCAGACGACTATCGCGGTTCGTTCAAGCGTGGCGATGCGGATCGGGCGCAGAAATTTGCTGATCTTGTGGACCCGGCCATTGCTGCCTTGCAGGACCGGGGTCAGGGTCTGGCCGGGTTCATCGCCGAAACTTTCCCGTCTGTCGGTGGACAAATCATTCCGCCCAAAGGTTACCTGCCAGCGGTTTATGAAAAAATCCGTGCCGCCGGGGGTGTCTGCATAGCAGATGAGGTGCAGACCGGTCTGGGTCGCCTGGGTGAGTATTACTTTGGATTTGAACATCAGGGCGCGCTTCCTGATATCGTGGTGATGGGTAAACCCATTGGTAACGGGCACCCTCTGGGTGTGCTGGTGACAACGCGGGCGATTGCCGACAGCTTCAATAACGGGATCGAATTCTTCTCGACCTTTGGCGGATCGACGCTGTCTTGCCGGATCGGTAAAGAGGTATTGGACATTGTCGATGACGAGGGCCTACAGGACAATGCCCGCCTGATGGGTGAGCGCCTGATGGCGGGGCTGCGCCAGATCGAAGCCGACTTTGGTTGCGTTGGCGATGTACGGGGCATGGGACTGTTTCTGGGTGTTGAGCTGATCAATCCCGACGGAACCGAAGGAACCGAGATTTGCAGCTATGTCAAAAATCGGATGCGCGATCACCGAATTCTGATCGGCAGTGAGGGACCAAGGGACAACATCCTGAAAATCCGCCCACCGCTGACGATTGAGGTCGAAGATGTGGACATGATCCTGTGGGTGCTAAGGGACGTGCTGTCCGAGGTCGGTGACTTCTCCCCTGCTCCGGTTTGCGGTCACGACCATCACCATGCGGGATGCGGGTGCTGCTGAAGGATTGACCCCGGCGCTTTGCCGGGGTTTGACCGTCCTGCAAGCACAGTCAATGCAAAACGGCAGTGCGGGTATCGTGGCCTGTCGTCGGAATCGCATTTCCCGTCGTCATACGCCGGAGCGTCAGGCCCAGTTCCTCCGACAGGGATGCCAGAGCAGGCGCAAAATCCGGGCGCACGATCAGTGACGCCATCATCATCGCGTCTTCGCGTGCCCCTTCGGATGCGGCGGCAACCATTTGGGCAAAACAATTCTCATCCGCGCCCAGACATGCACACCCCAGACCGTGCCTGATTAGCGGGCGTCGACAATGCGTTGCGCAAAGCGAACACAGACGATCCAGCGTCAGCATGGCGGCACGCCCGTAATCTGATCCCAGCGCTATGCAAAAATCGCTCGCGATATCAGCGCGACCGCTTTCACCCTGGCTCCACATCCGCAGATACATCACCGCACCCGCTTCGACTGGATCAAGATCCGCCAGACGGCCGACCGCGGCACCGCCGCGCAATGAATGCGCGCTCATTTCGTCAGGATCAGTTTACCTGCACGGGTGATGCGCAGGGTATACAATTGGTCACCCAACTCGATATGGGCCAGGTGGCCACCTTTGGTCAAATCCTCGGCCTTGTGCGCAGGCAGCATCGAGACAGCATAACCTTGGGTTGAGGTCGGGTTCTGTACGTTCATCGGGGCATCTCCAGAGCGAGTCGGCATGGTGCCATACCTGTTGCGTTTCGTTTTATCTGGCTGACCCGAGAGGGTTGGCTTTCCGTTCCTGTCATTAAATCTGATTATTTTAGTAAGGAATGTCAAGCGCTGTTTCAAATCAGGCGTCATTGAGCCGATTGCGCCCCTGAAAACGACGGGTTAAGACTTGGGGCGGGTATTGAAAGGCAAGCAAAACGTGACCGCAGCAGTTGTTTTTGATCTGGATGGAACGTTGGTCGACAGCGTCGGGGACCTGGCAGCAGCGGCCAATAAAACGCTGAACGGTCTGGGTCACGATCCTGTGCCCATTGATGTGATCAGAGGGTTTGTTGGCAATGGCCTTCCCAAACTGGTCGAGCGTTTGATGCGACACTGTGATTTGCCCATGGACCGCCACACGGAACTGACGCAACAGACACTGAAACACTACAATGCGGCGGTCAGTGCAACGACAGTGCCTTATCCCGGGGTTCTGGAGGCCTTGGAAACACTGAAACAGATGGGGTGCGTTCTTGGTATCTGCACCAACAAACCCGAAGCACCCGCACGTCACGTGCTGGAGGCGCTCAACCTATCCCGGTTCTTCGACGTTGTTTTCGGCGGTGATACATTGCCAATTCGCAAACCGGATCCGGGCCACCTGCTGGAAAGCTTCAATGCACTTGGGACCTCGGGCACACGCTTGTATGTGGGCGACAGCGAGGTCGACGCAGAAACAGCTGTAAACGCCAAGATACCGTTTCTGCTGTTCACGGAAGGGTACCGCAAAACCCCGGTGGCCAGCATACCGCACACCGTTGCTTACAGTGCGTCGGAAACACTGCCGACACTCGTGACCAAATTGATCCAAAACTAAGTAAGTTCACTCGACACGAGTCATAAAACGAATGACTTGGGCCTTCGCGACCCCCTAAAAGTTAAGAGGGGCCGGCCGAGGGGGTGTGACCAGCCCCTCATCGGGGAAAGTAAATACCGTGTTTGTGTGTGGTAAGTACGGTAGGTCATGTTTACCCCTGATCGGCAGTTTGCGAAATTGGGGGATTCCCGTAGTTCGGCGAAAATAACTGAAAAACTGGAAAAAGAGGCACGTCAGACCACACAATTTACCTGTGGTAATTTGCCTATAAGATAGCCCGACGGTTCGAACATTCGGTTCGCTGGTTGAATGGGTATAGGGTAACCCATGGAAAAACATGACAGAAATCAGAGAGCGGCGCGTCTGCAAATCCTGCAGGGCATTCTGCCTGTTGACCGCGCGCGCCTTCCGGCGGAAATGCTGGCCGGTCTGAGTTTTGCCTGCCTCGCGATCCCTGAAGTCATGGGTTACACCAAAATCGCCGGCACTCCGGTCATGTCCGGGCTGTATACGATCCTGATTCCCATGGCTTTGTTTGCGCTGTTCGGATCGTCCCGACACCTTGTTGTCGGCGCCGATTCGGCAACAGCGGCAATCACCGCCTCGGGGCTGGCGGGCTTGGCGGTGTCTGGAACTTCCGAGTATCTGGCACTGGCGTCCTTGCTGGCGCTTATGGCTGCTATGCTTTTGATTGCCGCGCGTGTCATCGGGCTGGGGTTTCTGGCTGATTTTCTGTCCAGAACGGTATTGGTCGGCTTTCTGACCGGCGTGGGCATTCAGGTTGCAACGGGCCAAATCCCCGGATTGTTGGGCATCGAATCCGCTGGGCACGGAACACTTGCAAGGTTGAAGGACGTTTACTTCAACATATCCAACGTCAACTGGCCAACCGTGATCGTCACATCAGCCGTGTTGGGCATTGTCCTGGGATGCACAAGACTGTCGCGCAAAATCCCGGGGCCGTTGGTTGCCATTGTCGGGGTGATCCTGTGCAGTTGGGCCTTTTCATTCAACACTTCCGGAATCTCGGTGTTGGGAGAGGTTGCCGGCGGTTTGCCCTCGTTCTCGATCCCGGACGTGCAGTGGAGCTGGACCTTGTTCAAACAATTGCTCCCCACGGCCTTGTCCATCTTCGTTGTTATTCTGGCACAAAGCGCCGCCACATCGCGGGCATACGCCTCGAGATATGATGAGACTTTCAACGAAAACACGGACCTGATCGGACTGGGTCTTGCGAATTTCGGAGCCGCATTTACGGGGACATTCGTGGTCAATGGCAGCCCCACAAAGACCGAGATGGTCGCCAGCGCCGGAGGGCGCAGCCAGGTGGCGCAACTGACAACAGTGGTAATAGTCCTGTTGGTTATCCTGTTTCTGACCAAGCCTTTAGCCTATCTTCCCACAGCAGCACTTTCGGCCATCGTTTTTCTGATCGGTCTCAAGCTGATCGACCTGCACGGAATGGCAACAATTTACAGGCAGGCCCGGTCCGAGTTCTGGGTTGCCACGGCAACCGCCACCGTGGTTGTTCTGGTTGGTGTCGAGCAAGGCGTCATTTTTGCCATGGTCCTGTCTTTGGTCGACCACACGCGCCGGGGATACCACCCAAAGAATTCGGTAGTATTGCGCACCGAGTCCGGTGGCTGGCGTTCAAAGGGATTGGAAGCACCAAACCAATTCGAGCCCGGTCTGGTAATCTACCGGTTTTCCCACGGCATGTACTACGCGAACATGCAGATATTCACCGAGGAAGTCACAACAATCGTTCAGAACGCAGACGGAAAACTGACATGGTTCTGCATCGACGCCTCGGCAATTGATGTTGTCGATTTCACAGCCGGGTTCACTTTGCGCAATATAATCAGATTCCTACGAACCAAGGGGATACGGCTGGTTTTCACGCTGGTCGAGCCAGATGTGAAAGCCGAGTTGGATCGCTACGGTGTAACAGAACTGGTTGGCGAAACTGCGTTCTATGAAAACGGCAAAGCTCTGCTGGATGCCTATCACATGCGCCCAAGTCCCATCTGACATTGTCACCGGTAGGTTCACGCCTTGGACATCTTCCCGACCCCCGGATTGAAAGAGTTGGTCGGATCACAGGATTTGTAATGCGCCGCCAAATCGGGTTTGGCTTTGTACAAGTGGCCCACATTGTGTTCGGCAGGATATTCAAAAAGGGTCAGCATAGCCGCCTTCAGCGCCTTCGGCGGCGTGCCCCTATCGGGTGGTCCGGTTTGTTTGTTACTGCACCGTGGGCCTCTGGTCTATTGGGACGATTATTTCGGGCGCAGGCCGGCGGTAGCCCAACGCGCTGTGCGGCCTGACGGAGTGATAGTGGACACGACATTGCTCAATCAGGATTTGCGCCTTCCTTAGGCTGTAGAAGATTTCACCGTTGAGCAGCTCATCCCGGAACCGGGCGTTGAAGCTTATGCAATGGCCGTTCTCCTAGGGTGATCCCGGCTCGATCTAAGCCGTCTTCGCCCCGACAGCTGTGATCCACCCTCGCAGCTTCTGGGCGACAAATCCCGGCCCATTGTCGGATCTTATGTATTCCGGCGGGCCGCGGAGGATGAACAGGTCAGCCAATGCATTCAGCGCATCGGTTGAGTTGAACTTGCGATCGACACGGATCATCAGCCCCTCGTTGGTGTATTCGCCAATGATGCTCAGCGTTCGATAGACGCGCCCATCAGCCAGAAGTCATGCCATTGGATAGCCAGTGAACAACTCGGGTGGGTCCAACACGACCAGTTTGCTTGCAAATAGGTTCGGTTTCCCATTGCGGTTCTTTCGAAAACCCGGCGTCAGATATCTTGACCGGGCGGTTCCAAAAGACCGCCGGGTTCCAACAATGCCCGCTCTGACAGCCATGGGTTAAGTTCTAGCGCTTCGGCAAGTGCCGCGCGCGCGTCGTCAAGGCGCTTCAGACCCAACAGTGACAAGGCGCGCCCGCTCAGCGCACCTATATGGTTCGGCGACAACTCGATCGTGACATTCAGATCCTGCAAGGCAGCAGCGAAGTCTTGTCGAAGATAGTTCACAAACGCACGCTGATTGTAGCCTTCGGCGTAGTTCGGGCAGTATTCGACAAGCTGGTCAAGCTCGTCCAACGCGCCCGGTAAATCCCAGGCCTCCCGCCGCGCCATTCCTCGGTCCAGCAAGCCTTGTGCACGCGCATCTGGCGCATCGGTCCAAAGCTCCCACATCTGGTTGGAAATAGCGCGCGCATCACTTTGCGATTCTGCCTTCTGAACCTGATTGATTAGCGCATCCACACCTTCTGAATGATCCGGAGAATCAGGGCAGGACTGGGCGTGCGCCGCGCAGGACAAGGCAACAACAGCAAGAGCGGCGAGGAAAGCGTGTATCATGTACCAAGGATGGCTCGTAATCCCGATCCGTCAAGCCTGATGCTCGAACCCACCCAAACTGCCGGTTTCCTTAACCGCCTCCATCGCCACAAAGGTCGAGGTGCTGGCGACATGCGGCAAGGATGAAATCTTTTCGGCCAGAACACGACGATACTCTGACATGGTGGCTGTGCGGACCTTCAACAAATAGTCGAAATTCGAAGCGATCATATGGGCTTGCTCGACCTCGGCAGTTTTTCGGACAGCCGCGTTGAACTCGGCCAGTGCCTTTTCGCGGGTATCGGTCAGACGCACCTCGACAAAGGCAACGTGGTCCAGCCCCAGTCTGATCGGATCCAGCATCGCCCGGTATCCCTTGATCACCCCGCTTGCTTCAAGCCGTTTCAGGCGCGCCTGTGTCGGTGATTTCGACAGACCAATTTCGCGCGCAAGATCGGCGACCGAAATGCGCCCATCCTCGGCCAGAATTCTCAGAATCGACCGGTCAAACCGGTCCAGGTCAGGAAAGTTCATTTGTGCTGCTCTCTGGCGAAATTTCAGGTGTTCCGCCTTCAATTATCGTAAACTCAGGCGATTGTCCTGAGTTTTCGCAGGTATATTGGCACAAAGACCGGAGGACTCATGTCTCATACCCTGCGTACATTAATCGACACCTCAACCTATGCTGACCAGTCGGCGATCCTTGAAACCCTGATCTCTCAGGCCAGCCTGAGCGCCACAGACCGCGCCGCCATCAGCGCCGCCGCCGCGCAGCTTGTGCGCGACATCCGCTCCAGCACGTCTCCGGGGTTGATGGAGGTGTTTTTGGCCGAATACGGCCTGTCCACCGACGAAGGCGTCGCCCTGATGTGCCTGGCCGAAGCGCTGTTGCGCGTGCCGGATGCCGACACGATTGACGCGTTGATTGAAGACAAAATTGCCCCTTCGGACTGGGGCAAGCATCTTGGGCACTCGTCTTCATCCTTGGTGAACGCCTCAACTTGGGCGCTGATGCTGACGGGCAAGGTTCTGGACGAAGGCAAGGCCTCGCCTGTTGGCGCCCTGCGCGGGGCCATCAAGCGATTGGGTGAACCCGTGATCCGTACCGCCGTGTCGCGGGCGATGAAGGAAATGGGGCGGCAATTCGTGTTAGGTGAATCCATCAACGCCGCGATGGAGCGTGCGCGCGGGATGGAAAACAAGGGATATACCTACTCCTACGACATGCTGGGAGAGGCCGCGCGAACCGAGGCGGACGCCGCGCGATATCACCTGTCGTATTCACGCGCCATCTCGGCCATCGCCGAAGCCTGCACCCATGAGGATATCCGCGCCAACCCGGGAATTTCAGTCAAGTTGTCAGCCCTGCATCCCCGTTATGAATTGGCGCAGGAAAAGCGCGTGATGGATGAACTGGTTCCCCGACTGCGGGCGCTGGCCCTTTTGGCCAAGGCCGCTGGTATGGGGCTAAACGTCGACGCCGAAGAGGCGGATCGCCTGTCTTTGTCACTGCAGGTGATTGAGGCGGTGATGTCCGATCCGGCGCTGGCCGGCTGGGATGGGTTCGGCATCGTGGTTCAGGCTTATGGGCCACGCGCGTCGCTGGTTCTGGACACGCTCTATGACATGGCTGAACGCCACGATCGCAAGCTGATGGTGCGTCTGGTCAAAGGCGCCTATTGGGACACCGAGATCAAACGCGCGCAGGTCGAAGGCGTGGATGGCTTTCCCGTCTTCACGCACAAGGCGGTCACGGACGTGTCCTATATCGCCAATGCGCGCAAATTGCTGGGCATGACAAACCGGATCTATCCGCAATTCGCCACCCACAACGCCCATACAGTCAGCGCCATCCTGCACATGGCCGAAGGTCAGCCTTTTGAGTTCCAGCGCCTGCATGGCATGGGCGAGACATTGCATCAGCTTGTGATGAACAGGCAGAAAACGCGCTGTCGCATCTACGCACCGGTTGGTGCGCATCGTGACTTGCTGGCCTACCTTGTGCGGCGTCTGCTGGAAAACGGGGCAAACTCATCCTTCGTCAACCAGATTGTCGACGAAAACGTCCCGCCGGAAGTGGTTGCCGCAGATCCGTTTGTTACTGTTCAAACGCCCCCACCCCCTTTGCCCACCGGCCCCGAACTGTTCCAGCCGGATCGCCCCAATTCCATGGGATTCGATCTTCACCACACTCCGACGCTGGACAAGGTTGATGCAGCGCGGGACCAGTTCCGTGCATATCACTGGTATGCACAGCCCTTGCTGGCTGACGCTGCAAAACCCCGGGCGGATGAGCCGGTAGTCAACCCGGCAAATCCTGCCGACAAACCAGGTGCGGTCGCCTCGGCAAGTGACGCGGATGTTGAACTGGCGCTGGCTTCGGCAAAGCCGTGGCAGGCCCCGGCAGCCGAACGTGCCCGCATCCTGAACTCTGCTGCCGATCTTTATGAATCGCATTACGGCGAGTTGTTCGCCCTGCTGGCGCGCGAGGCTGGCAAATCGCTGCCTGACGCCGTGGCGGAACTGCGTGAGGCGGTGGATTTCCTGCGCTACTACGCCGCCAACATACCTGATGCCGAGCCCGCTGGCGTATTCACCTGCATCAGCCCTTGGAACTTCCCGCTGGCGATTTTCTCAGGGCAGATATCGGCAGCTTTGGCGACCGGGAACGCCGTTTTGGCCAAGCCTGCGCCGCAAACACCCCTGATCGCACACCGCGCCGTTCAATTGCTGCATGAGGCCGGTGTGCCGCGCGACGCGCTGCAATTGCTGCCGGGTGGTCCGGCCGTGGGCGCGGCGCTGACATCGGATGCGCGCGTCTCGGGCGTGGCCTTCACCGGCTCGACAACGACCGCTCTCAGAATCCGGTCGGCAATGGCTGGGTCCATGCGCCCCGGCACGCCGTTGATCGCAGAAACTGGCGGCCTGAACGCCATGATCGTTGACAGCACCGCACTTCCCGAACAGGCCGTGCAATCGATCATTGAAAGCGCTTTTCAGTCCGCGGGTCAGCGGTGTTCCGCACTGCGATGCCTGTACCTGCAACAGGATATCGCAGATGACGTGCTGACCATGCTCAAAGGGGCAATGGATGCCCTGCGCATCGGTGATCCGTGGCTGATCTCTACCGATTGCGGCCCGGTGATCGACGCGCAAGCCCGGCAGGTCATCGCTGATCACGTCGCCACGGCACGGGCCGAAGGGCGCGTTCTGAAAGAGCTGTCGCTGCCGCCAGAAGGCATCTTTGTTGCCCCCACGCTGATCGAAATCTCGGGCATTGCCGCGCTGGAGCGCGAGATTTTTGGCCCCGTGTTGCACGTGGCACGGTTCAAAGCGCAGGAAATCGACAAGGTCATCGCGGATATCAACGCAACCGGATACGGGCTGACCTTTGGCCTGCAAACCCGGATCGACGACCGGGTGCAGCATGTCACCGAAGCAATCCATGCCGGAAACATCTATGTAAACCGCAATCAGATCGGTGCCATCGTTGGCTCCCAACCTTTTGGCGGTGAAGGGCTGTCAGGCACCGGCCCGAAGGCGGGCGGCCCGAATTACATGGCCCGGTTTTGTGCACCGGATCGGCAAATCACGACAGAAACCTGGGAGCATTTGGCACACCTACCTGCCCCTCAAGGCCAACCTGCCCCAATCCGGACCCGTTCTCTGCCCGGCCCAACCGGAGAATCGAACCGGCTGAGCGAATATCCCCGCCCGCCTCTTCTGTGCATGGGGCCGGGGGAAACGGCGGCGCGCGCGCAGGCTGAAGCTGTACAGGCGCTGGGTGGAACCGCCATTCAGGCAACCGGAATGCTTGACCTTCACCGGTTAGAGAACCTGACCGGTATCTCTGGTGTCCTTTGGTGGGGCGACGCTGAAACCGCGCAGCAGATCGAACAGCACCTGGCCCGCCGGAACGGTCCCATTGTGCCCCTGATTCCCGGCAGACCCGACCGCGCGCGTGTGTTGGGTGAGCGCCATGTGTGTGTCGATACGACCGCAGCTGGCGGAAACGCTGCGTTGTTGGGAGGTGCGGCGTAAGCTTGCCTTGACGCTGGGCGCGCAAAAGCCCAGCGTCACCTCATGTTTCCGATCCGCGACCATAACCCCTCGGGGCGCACGCCTTATGTTGTCTACGCCTTACTGGCGACCAACTTCCTGATCTTCCTCAGCTATGTGGGGATCATGAATGATGCGCCACTTATCAACCGGCTGTTTTTCGACTATGCCATCATCCCGGCACGGGTCAGTGACGGGGTTGGTCTGGAAACCCTTGTGACATCCATGTTCCTGCATGGGGGATGGATGCATCTAGCCGGGAACATGCTGTTCTTGTGGATATTCGGCGACAATCTGGAAGACGAAATGGGCCATCTGCCCTTTTTGCTGTTCTACCTGGTCGCAGGTATCGGCGCAGGTCTGATCCATGTGGTTACAGGGCCGGACTCTCAGGTGCCTACCGTCGGCGCCTCGGGCGCGATTGCGGGTGTCATGGGGGGATACCTGCTGCTGTTTCCCAAAGCGCGTGTGGATATTCTGCTGATCCTGGTTGTCTATTTCAGGGTCTTTACCATCCCCGCTTTCATCATGCTGGGCGTATGGTTAGCGATACAGTTCTTTGGCAGCGTCACCAGCAACCCGGACGAAGGCGGTATCGCCTACTGGGCCCATACCGGCGGATTTGCAGTAGGGCTGATCCTATGCGTGCCGCTATGGCTGCGACGCGGTGGCGTGCAATTCTGGAACCGCACGCACGGGCACCCGCCCCACCCTGAGGCAAAGTACAAGCTGTCGCAGTCACGTATACCGCGCGTTCCGCGTCGATAAAGCTGAACTGAGGGGCGATCAGCCCATGGGCGCTATCTTACCAGATCGAATACCAAAATTGGGTAGCCTACGCATCCTGTGAGCGGTTGTTGCCGTTCGTGCAGAACGCGGCGAAGGTGCCAAGAGAACTCGGGGTCAGCATGCCAGTTTTGGTGCGCGTGTTCGCAGCATGGGAACCGCCGCGGCTGCTTCATTCTCAACGCCGCCGCGCGGGTTAAAACCAGCCATTCAAGCTTGGCCCTGCGAAATTAGATTCCAAATTCAGGGTTGCAAGGCACGCTCGCCGTTCACCGGCACGGTAATTGTTCGCACCTGAGGTGTCAGATTTAGCTCCGAGCAGCCAGGTGCGTTGCTCAAGCTCCGAAAAAAGTTTGACGTTGAGCGGTTCATTGCTGAATCCCCTGCCTCAACACTACCAGATTGGAGGAGTCGTTGCCCAGATAACCCTGCATTTTCCCTCGCCAAGGTTTCGATACCGATGAGGGAGGCTACTTTCAAAATGAAATGAATCCCCTTGGTTCAGGATATGCGACCTGCCATCAATCGATATTTCCAGACATCCTTCAATCACGACCCCGCATTCCTCACCGGCATGAGAATACGGTTCATCACCTGATCCGCCTCCCGGCTCAAGATCTAGATCCATGACCTGTAATTCACCTTCGTCGTGCGCTGTCAAAAAGGACTTGAGCACCCCTTTACTGCTGAGATCAATTGACCTGCGGTGATTGGCCCGAACGATATAGCTCTCATCATCTGCCGCCTCGTTTTCATCTACACTGAACAGCTGTAGTACCGACAACCGCAACGCGCCACTGATCGAGCGCAAGACCCGAACCGACGGAGATGATAACCCCCTTTCGATTTGGCTAAGAAGGCCCACCGATATCCCTGCCTCGTCAGAGATATAAGTCAGTGTAAGTCCCAGTTCTTTACGCCGATCGCGTATCGCGCGACCAAGTCGCACGTCTTCGCTTACTCCATCCGTTGCAGCCGTTGCTGAGTGGTTTGAGTTGTTTGGCATAATGATAAAGACACGCTCTCTTCGTTGCTTGAATACGAAGAATACCTTCCACCACTCTTCATGTCCATGAAATACACCCAACTTTTCACATTGACCGTGGAAGAAGCCCGCATAAGCATGATATTTCATTTTAATGAAAAAATGTCGAAAATTTTTCAATCTCATCTACACTCGAGGAATGTTGACCTGTCAGGCGGGTCCGCAGGACCTCAGAACAGTGAAGAACCAACAAGGAGAAGTTTCATGAACATGAAAGTACTTACCACACTCGCTGCAGCGACCTGGCTGTCTGTTGCGAACGGCACTTTCGCGGAAACTCTTAATGCCGGGGTAACGACCACGGGTGTGCTGTTTACGTTTGTTGATATCCAAACCGGACAACCGACAGGAGCCATGGTTGACATTGCAAATGCGATTGGTGCGGAAATCGGAATGGAGATGCAATTTGAAGTTACTGCGTTTTCGGCACTCATTCCCGCGCTGACCACAGGAAAGATTGATCTTATCTCTGCGGGCATGCTGATCACCGACAAACGCGCAGAGGTCGTTGACTTCTCAGACAGCCCTTACAGCTATGGGGACGCCATGTTCGTCGCTGCGGACAACCCTGAAAACTATACGCGAGACGATCTAGCGGGCGAGGTGATTGGAGCGCAGGTTGGAACTGTGTACGCGGATTCCCTGGCGGAGATTGGGGGATTCGGCGAGATCAAGTTGTATGACTCGATCGTAGATATCATGCGCGACGTTCAACTTGGTCGGATCAAAGCGGGTTTCGGCGACGGCCCCATTGTCGGATACCAGATTTCACAAAATCCCAATCTGGGTGTTCGTCTGGTTGAAGGCTATGAACCAATGAAACCGGGCAGAGTCGGGTTGGCTGTAGACAAAGGAAATGCCGAGCTGCTGAAACAGGTGAACGAGGCGTTAGCAAAGTTGCAGAATTCGGGTGAGCTGAAGGCCATCTTCAACAAATACGGCCTTTGAGAAACTTCCCTAACCAGCAAGAGGGCGCTGGCAGCTCACCAAGTGATGTGCCAGCGCTACGACCGTAGGAACAGCGCCAATGTCAACCTTTCTTGAACGCTCGATCGAGTATCTACCTCTGCTTTGGAGTGGATTGAAGCTTACAATTGCCGTCACAGTGCTTGCACTGCTTTTATCAACCTTGTTGGGATTATTGTGGGCTCTGCTCAGAACTTCAGGAATCCCAGTCCTTGCTCAAGGTATTCGGTATCTGACAGAATTCATACGCGGCATCCCGATCCTCGTGGTTTTGTTCTATATCTATTTTGTGATGCCCGAAATCGGCATCGACCTTACCGCGTTTCAGGCTGGCATCATCGGGTTGGCGCTGACCTATTCCTGCTATATCGGCGAAACCTTTCGTGCGGGGATAGAGGCGGTAGACCGCGGCCAGGTAGAGGCGGCAAAAGCCATCGGAATGAAGCACGGTATGATGATGCGTCGAGTGGTACTGCCGCAGGCGTTTAGAATTGTCCTGCCACCCTATGGCAACAATACGATCATGCTACTCAAAGACAGTTCACAGGTCTCTGTTATTTCAGTTGCCGAGTTGACCATGCGGGGAAAAACACTGGCTTCTTCAACCTTCGACAACATGACAATTTTCACTTTGTTTGCGCTGCTTTACCTGAGCTTGACCATCCCCCTGAACATCGCGATCCGGCGAATGGAAAACAAAATGGGCGACGCAAAATGATCGAATTCAAGGAGGTTCATAAATCCTTCGGCTCACTGAACGTGTTGCAAGGTATCAACGCCAATGTCGAAGTGGGCGAAGTTGTTTGCCTTATCGGGCCTTCGGGCTCTGGTAAGTCAACGATGCTCCGGTGCGTAAACGGTCTGGAATCTTACCAGGCAGGTGACATTCTGATCGATGGGAAGCGTGTCGATGTCACATCACCGACAATTCACCAACTTAGAGCGCAAGTGGCTATGGTGTTCCAACGTTTCAACCTTTTCCCCCACCGAACGGCTTTGGAGAATGTCATGGAGGGGCCGCTTTATGTTCTGAAACAGGACAAGTCCGAGGTACGGGATCGCGCAATCGGATATCTGGAGCGGGTCGGATTAGCCGAAAAAATCAACGCCTACCCTGCCTCGCTGTCCGGAGGGCAACAGCAAAGGGTCGCTATTGCCCGGGCCTTGGCTATGCAACCCAGAGCCATTTTGCTCGACGAACCAACATCGGCACTTGATCCGGAAATGGTCGGCGAGGTGTTACAGGTTATGCGCGCCCTCGCTGAGGAGCACATGACCATGTTTGTGGTGACCCATGAGATTCAATTTGCCCGGGAAGTCGCTGACCGCGTGCTGTTCCTGGATAAGGGTCAAATCGCTGAGCAGGGTAAGGCGCAGGAAGTTTTGCGAAATCCAACACATCCGCGCACCCAGGAATTCCTAAGGCGGGTCACACACCCTGAACAAGGGTGAAATGATGCTGGTTAAATCCAGCCGCTGCCCCAATGACATTTACGGAGAACAACAATGTTCAATCTTGTTGGCCTGAAAGATCTCGATGCGATCCAAGTTGGCGACTACAGACCCAAACCGACAACCCTGACACCGGGGCAACAGGAAGCTACTGCGCACGTTTACACATCGCCAACCGGCGATACCAAGATCGGTATCTGGGAATGCACTCCGGGCGAGTTCACTGCAGACCGTAGTGGCATGGCAGAATACTGTCACATTCTGTCCGGTTCGGCGACGATCACTGATGCCGATGGTGGCCATTCCGTAACCCTTGGCGCGAATGATTTTCTTGCCCTGCCCAAAGGTTGGAAAGGCACCTGGGCAATCCACTCCCACGTCCGCAAGCTCTATTTCCTGGTAGAGAATACAAATTGACGACCGTATTTTGAGTTTCGGAGTTTGACCGCAATGCTAGACTCTATCTGGTCCGCCACGGCAAATAGCACCCCAAAATTCCCCGCTTTGGCCGACAACTGCAAGGCTGATGTCGCGATCGTAGGCGCAGGTTACACTGGCCTCTCCTGTGCTCTTTCTCTTGCTGAAGCGGGTGCAAACGTCATCGTCGTTGAAGCTGAGCAACCTGGATTTGGTGCCAGTGGGAGAAATGGTGGTCAGGTCATTCCCGGCCTCAAGTACGATCCTGACAAGCTGGACCGCATGTATGGCGAGGTAACCACCGAATTTGTCGGCGGTGCTGCGCAACATGTGTTTGATATTATCGATAGACATAACATCCAATGTGACCACCGCCAGGACGGCTGGATTCAGACAACTGTAAAAACCTCGCATATCCCCACTTTGCAAAGCCGGATGCAGCAATGGGAAAAGCGGGGGGCCTCCGTCGAATGGCTGGATGCTGCGCAGGTCGCTCGTCAGACGGGTTCAAGAAGGTTTGTTGCAGGTTGGAAAGACCGGAGGGCTGGCTGTGTGCACCCGCTGAATTATGCCACCGGGCTTGCACAAGCGGCTGCGGATGCCGGGTGTAAGATTTACGGCAAGACCCCTGTTTCCCGGATACAATCAGATGGCGCGGGATGGAAACTGTCGGTAGGCGAACAAGGGCAGATCAAAGCAGATCAGGTGGTGCTGGCGACCAACGGCTATACAAGCCACCTGTGGCCCGGATTGCGCCAGACAATGGTGCCCGCCAACAGTTCTCAGGTGGCCACAAAGCCTCTGCCCGAAAGCATTAGCCAATCAATCTTGCCCGAAGGCTGCGTTGTATCGGACACTCGGCGTATCGCTAATTATTTTCGGATTGGCCCGGGGAACCGTCTCATGGTGGGGGGGCGAGGACATTTTGCAGAACCACGCGGGCCGAACTCTTTCAAACGTATCCATGCTGACTTGAAGGCGCTTTTCCCTTCTCTGGAAAATCAAGAGTTGGAATTTATGTGGTCTGGACGCGCTGCAATGAATTTGGACCACCTGCCTCATATCTATCAACCGGCTGCCGGAGTCACGGCCGCACTGGGGTATAATGGCAGAGGTCTGGCGCTTGGCAGTGCATTGGGGGCGGCAATTGGTGCCCATCTGGCGAACTCTTCCATCCCTCTGCCGTTGCCGGCGGACCGGATGAAGCAGCTCCCCTTTCATCGCTTGCACCCATATATCGGCACTGCCGCGATCTGGTACTTTCGTCTGCGGGACTTACTGGAGAGGTGATCTGAGAATCGACCTGGCGCATCAGCAAGCACCTGGAAGGATAGCAGCGGCCCCATTGCACGGCTGTCATGTCCAGACGTGGTGCTCGGGATCGGCTGGCAGCGTGACGACAAAGTGTGGAAGTACTCTATGGGAAGCAGGTTCTCCTTCCGCGAGGCCATCCACTCGCGCTTCGCCGGTCTCTGGCTTTCGCGGCAAAGCCAGTATTAGCCGAACTTGTACATGTCATGCTGAACACATCGCCATTTGGTGACGATTGTTGATACGCGGGCCATCCCGAGCGGACAATGAAATCGGCACCGCTCTCCAAAATATACTCCAGCCGCGACGGCCTCTCATTGGCGCGGGCACCATCGGCAATATCCCCGGTATGAACCGGAAAGTGCTTGTGGCATTCGCCACTATGCCCGTCGGTAACCTCAATGGCCCGGAATATGTCCGTCGCCCCGCAACGATATGTAATCGCCACGCCTGACCATTCTTTCTGGGTCCCATGACCGTTATTCCGTCAACCAATGAGGCAACCGAACGGTCATGTGACCAGATCTTGATCTTATCCGCCAAAAGCATCTGGCATGTTGTTTCCAGCCAGCTTGCACTCCCGCGGGGCCGCTTCAATACACCAACGTCATACAAACCGTGATCTCGGCAGACGCTGCGCAGGCCGAAGCGGACGATAGTGAATGGCCATAGGGCCTATGATGCTGGCAAGCCGCAAAAGTGACTGGGAGACCGCGACCTTCCGGCTGCGTTGGCAGGCACCGGCTTCCCGTGCGGCCACCCAAATGTCAACTACATCACCATGAACGGAAACAAGCCCGCTCCGGCCCTTTAACTCGGGATTGAAACCAGTCTTACGCCTTCCAAAACAGAGCAAGACTGATTTATGGATCGCTTAAGTTAGCGCCTGTGGGCGATCAGCCCCGGATCACTTTGGCGAATTGATCAAAGATCGGTTCATTCGAGCAGATCACTTCACCATCTTCCAGCGCGTTACCCTCGGGGTTCAGGGCCTGCACAAAGCCGCCAGCCTCTTTCACGATGATGATACCGGCGGCGACATCCCACGCGTTCAGGCGGCGTTCCCAGAAGCCTTCGTACCGGCCCGCAGCCACATATGCCATGTCAAGCGCCGCAGCACCCCAACGGCGCACACCGGCGCAAGCGGGCATCAGACGCGCCAGATCCTGCAGGGTTGCAGGCAGGTCAGAACGACCCCCAAAGGGCAGGCCGGTTGCAAAGATCGATTCTATCATGCGGTGACGCCCCGACACTCGAATTCGGGTGTCGTTCATCCACGCGCCCTCGCCTTTTTCGGCAAAGAACATCTCATCCTTGGCGGCGTCATAGATCACGCCGGCTACGATCTTGCCTTTGTGCTCCAGCGCGATGGAAATCGCCCAGTGCGGCAGGCCATGCAGAAAATTGGTGGTGCCGTCCAGCGGATCTACGATCCAGCGGCGGGTCGGGTCTTCTCCGTCGATGGAGCCACCCTCTTCAGCCAGCCAGCCATAGGTCGGGCGCGCACCCAGCAACTCGTCCTTCAGGATGGCTTCGGCCGCGATATTGGCCTTAGACACAAAATCGCCCGCGCCCTTCATCGACACCTGCAGATTCTCGACTTCACGGAAATCCTTGACCAAAGAACGCCCCGCCTTGCGCGCGGCCTTGATCATGATGTTGAGATTTGCACTGCCAACCATTGTAAAAAGGCTCCTGTCCGGTCAAACCGCGCGTATACTGCCGCAAGGCTTCCTTGCCAAGAGGAATGATGTGCATAACAGACCCGCAGAAAACGCCTCTACCGGGATTGCAGCTTGCGCGCCTCTTCGCGGGCCAGTTTCACCAGTTCCTGCACATAGGGCTTGTCCAGATCTTCTGATCGGACCGCTACATAAAGGCGACGCGTGATCCCCTCTTTGGTCAGGGGGCGGGTCACATAGTCCGAGTTGTATTTGACCTCGCGCACGACCCAATCCGGCAGAACCGAGATGCCTCGGTTTGAGGCCACCAGAAGCAGGATGACAGCTGTCAGTTCCACCTGCCTGATCGAGGCGGGTTCGACCCGTGCAGGGATCAACAATTGGCTGAACACATCCAGACGTGTGCGTTCCACCGGGTAGGTGATCAGGGTCTGGCCTCGGAAATCCTCAGCCTCGACATAGGCTTTTTCCGCCAGTGGATGGGCTGATGCAGCGACAAAGACGGGGTTGTAGTCAAACAGCTCCACAAACTCGACACCCGGCAGGTCTTCGGGATCGGATGAGACCACCAGATCAACCTCTTCCTTCTGCAAGGCTGGCAGGGCGTCGAAGGCCAGACCGGGTCGGATATCGACATCCACGTCGCCCCAGGATTTCCTGAAGGATTCAAGAACCGGAAACAGCCATTCGAAACACGCGTGGCATTCGATGGCGATATGCATCCGCCCGGTACGCCCGTCCCGCAGCGATGAAAACTCATTCTGTGCCGCCTCGACCTGCGGCAGGATCTGCTCGGCCAACCGCAGCAGACGCAAACCGGCGGCTGACAGCTTCATCGGCTTTGAACGTCGCAGAAACAGCTCGACCCCGGCCTGATCCTCCAACCCTTTGATCTGATGACTCAATGCGGATTGAGTGATGTTCAACTGGTCGGCAGCGCGCGCCAACCCACCGCATTCATGGATCGCCTTGATGGTACGCAGGTGGCGGAATTCAATGTGCATCTCAAGTATCGTTCATGTTGTTGTTGAATAATATGAGTTTGTCTCACAATGCCCGTCATGGCACAAGATAGTCAGTTGATCCAGTGAGGCAGCCATGTCCAAACCCGAAATTTCATTCGAGTTCTTTCCGCCCAAAACTCTGGAGGCTTCTTTCCGCCTTTGGGATACGGTCCAGACATTGGCACCGCTGGAGCCCCGTTTTGTTTCCGTCACCTACGGTGCAGGCGGTACGACTCGGGAACTGACGCGCGACGCGGTCGCAACCCTGCATAAATCCTCTGGTTTGAACGTCGCTGCGCATCTGACCTGTGTTGACGCTTCGCGGCAGGAAACGCTGGAGATCGCCGACACATTCGCACGTGCGGGCGTGCAGGACATCGTGGCCCTGCGGGGCGACCCGCCAAAAGGGCATGATCGGTTCGTACCGCACCCCGAAGGCTTTAACAGTTCGATTGAGTTGATTGAGGCGCTGGCTGAAACCGAAATGTTCAGCATCCGTGTCGGGGCTTATCCTGACATGCACCCTGAAGCCGCCGACATGTCAGCAGACGTGGATTGGCTGAAGGCCAAACTTGACGCGGGCGCTGACGAAGCGCTGACGCAATTCTTTTTCGAGGCCGAAACCTTCTTCCGTTTCCGTGATGCCTGCGCAAAGGCGGGTATCGACAAACCGATCGTTCCGGGCATTCTGCCGATAGAAAACTGGGCAGGTGCGCGCAAGTTCGCCAGAAGTTGCGGCACGCATATTCCCGATTGGGTCGAACAAGCCTTTGAAAAGGCCGTGCGCGACGGGCGTGAGGATCTGCTGGCAACTGCGATCTGCACCGAGTTGTGCTCGGACCTGATCGAAGGTGGCGTGGACAAGCTGCATTTCTATACCCTCAACCGCCCGGAATTGACGCGCGATGTGTGCTTTGCCCTTGGGATTACGCCACAAGTCGATCTTCAAAACGTCGCCTGACAACTGAAAAACCCAATGATTCGCCCGGGTTACGAATTTTCCCGGGCGTTTTCCTTTTCTTATGCGTGACCTGTTTCACAGTCGTATCCGCGAATTCACACCTTTGCGGAACAATGGAATCCTCGCATCGCGATTGTTGTCAGCTTCCCTCTCAATCAACCATGAAATTTGACAAAACCATGCCCTCGGCAACACTAGGGCTGTGTAGTTTTTAATGAGTGTTTTGAGTATGGAACCTGTCGATAAGGTTAGGGCACGCACGGATGCCCTGGCAGATCTGGGCCTGAACCCGTCTGCCAATTCCAGTGAAATACGAGAGGCCTGGCGTCACATCGCCTTTCACACGCATCCTGATCACAAGGAAGGCGACAGTTCCGGGTTTTCACGCGCCAAGGCAGCCTATGATTTTCTGCGCAAAGAAGGGCTGGCGACAAAGGGCGGTGCTGCTGCTGGCCCGCCACAACCACGTCGGGCACGGTTGAAGAGACGTATCATCGAGCTTCCGCAAGAGGATATTGCCGCCTGTGAGGCAATGCTGAATCCCGGGCAAGTGCTGTCGCATATGAACAGTCAGCCTGGTATTCAACCCAAATGTGGCAGCGGTGTTGCTGACCATGTCCCCGACGCGGTCGGATGCTATGGGCGGCACCTGACTTACTTTGTCACGACACCGGTCAATCAGGGCGCAAATCGTGTGGCTTTGCCAACGACCGTTCTGACCAGTGCGCGGCACACCACAGCGGAAATCCTGAGCTTTCAATCCAGCGATACGGGCGCCGGGGAAGTTGTCATTCCCGATACTATCCGCGAAAGCAAGTTTCCGGGTGCCAAGAGCGTCAGGATCCGGTTTGACGCGGATCAGGCGATACGGGATCAATTCTGGCTTGCAGGCTGAACGAAAAAGCCCGGCTGGTTAAGCCGGGCTTTGTGCATTTGCGGCCAGGTCAGTTTTTCACCGGACCTTCCGAGGTAAATTTCGGGATCACGCTGGTCGAGGCGTCAGACGGCTCGATACCCGGCCAGTTGCCTTCAGCAAGGTTGATGTTGCCCGGAATGTCTTCTTCGAAGAACCCGACGACCACATCCGTGATGTTGAGATACAGCTTGTCGTCAACGATCCGCCACAAGTTCGGGTTTGCCGGAACCTTGCCACCGCGCGACACGCCATAGGCGCAGTGCCCATCATATTGCGGCGCATAATAGGCCGGGTTTTCCAGAAATTTGTCGCGGTTTTCCTCGGACGAGAATGCCCAGGTTGCACCATTGTATTCGGCAGTAATGCTGGCATTGCCACGCACGCCTTCGTGCTGTGGCTGACCTACCGGTACCTGATCCAGGTTGCGATAGGCGACAACATCATACCCCGAGACGGCAAACCCTGTGCCGTCAATATATTGCGGCCCGGCAAATGCCGGAACGGCCAGGGCCATGGCCGCAGCAAAGGTCAAAGCAAAGCGTTTCATGTAGTTTATCCTTTTCGTTCCAGCGGTATCGGTGACGCCGTGATGGCAGGTCTGGCAAAACAATATGCGATTCCCATTCTGTTCGTAGCCCTCCTCGCGCCGCTGTGACCCCTCTCGAGCAAACGTGAGAGTTTGGTCGCGGATTATTACAAATTATGCCGGAAAAGCTGGGTTGGACTCGGCGGATTGCAACACTACCTGTAAGACTGCATCGAACGCGGCCCGGACAAAGGCATGAAAGGCAAGAAATGAGCGACCAATCTTCGTATACCCCACCAGCAGTCTGGACATGGGACAGTGAAAGTGGCGGACAGTTCGCCAACATTAACCGACCTATTGCCGGAGCAACCCATGACAAGGACTTGCCGGTTGGACGTCACCCTTTGCAGTTGTATTCCCTTGCCACGCCCAACGGTGTCAAAGTCACGGTAATGCTGGAAGAGTTGCTGGCATTGGGTCACGAAGGTGCTGAATACAACGCCTGGCTGATCAACATCGGCGATGGCGACCAGTTCGGTTCAGGGTTTGTCGAGGCCAACCCAAACTCGAAAATTCCGGCCCTTTGGGATCGCTCTGGCGACAAGCCGGTTCGGGTGTTTGAAAGTGCCTCGATCCTGTTTCATCTGGCTGAGAAGTTTGGAGAGTTTCTGCCCGCGTCCGGGCCGGAACGGACCGAAGTCATGAACTGGCTATTCTGGCAAATGGGCAGCGCCCCTTATCTGGGTGGCGGGTTTGGCCATTTCTACGCCTACGCGCCCGAAAAGTGGGAATACCCGATCAACCGCTTTGCGATGGAGGCAAAACGCCAGCTGGACGTTCTGGACAGGGAACTGGCGAACAAGACCTATATCGCGGGCGAGGAATATACCATTGCCGACATGGCGATCTGGCCGTGGTACGGTCAACTGGTTCTGGGCCGACTGTACAGCGCGGCAGAGTTCCTTGACGCGGAATCCTACAAGAACGTGGTGCGCTGGGCCAAAGCGATTGACGCACGACCTGCGGTTCAGCGTGGCCGTATGGTCAACCGCGCCTTTGGCGAGCCGCACACACAGCTTCACGAGCGTCACGACGCCAGCGATTTCGAAACACGTACGCAGGACAAACTGGAAGCTGCTGCGGAATAGCAGCGTCCGATCCTGGTACCACGCGGCGCAATATGCGCCGCGTGTTTGCCTTTTGGTCGTTACTTCAGAATTGGCGGTTTCGCGGGATTGCTGCCCGGAACCTCGCGTACCAGATCTGCAACCTGCGGTTCGGGCAGGTCAAAGCGAAGCCCCGTCTTCGCCAGCAGCGCGGCAGCGGCGTCATCTGTGGCAAAGAACCCGACATCTATCGCCCCTGCTTCGATCCCCGAAAACGTCAGCGCCTCCGAAGCTGCTTTGGCCAGGGCGGGCTCGGCCCCTTCGATTGCACCGACAAACCCCAGCAAATGACCCTGAGCACCCGCCTCGGATTTCGTGGCGACCAGATAGGCTGCACTGGCAAGCCCGCCAGCAGTTGCCAGCTTTGCATCAAGGGCGGTCAACAGGCTGTCCGGCAGACCGGCGGGAGGCATGAACTCGGCCAGCTTTTCCTCGACCTCTTCCGGGCCATGCTGCAACGTTTCGGCCAGCCAGCCCAAGGCCTCGGCAGGCACCAGCATGGATGATGGCGCAGTTTCCAGGTTCAGGCCCAGCCCGATACCCTGCCCCGCCAGCATCCCCGACAACACACGCCCCGACAGCGCAACATAAGGCACAGGCCTCCCGGCAAACTGCGCCAATCGTTCCTCGCGGTCGAACGCCAACACAAAGCGCCCGTCGGCCACATCGAACACCTCGGGCGAGATGTTTTCGCCCATCGCTTCCTCGGTCAGCATCAAAAACAGCTCACTATCTGCAAGCCGTTCAAAAAACCGCAGACGGGCAGCATCGTTCTGCGGATCTGCCAGCATCGCGGCATGCGCCGTGTCCAACGCTGTGGTTTCAGTCATTCAGCACCTCTTGGACCCGCGCGCGCAGAACCGGCAGCAGTTCTGCCTCGAACCACGGGTTTTTCTTTACCCATGCCGTATTCCGCCAGGACGGATGAGGCAAGGCAAAGACCCGCGGCGCATGGTCCTGCCAGTTCCGAACGGTATCCGTCACCGACCCTCGCGCGCCCAGATGATATTTATGCGCATGACCACCGACCAACACCGTCAACGGCACCTGCCCCAGTTCCTGCATCACCCTGTCATGCCAGGTTTTGCCGCATATCGCGGGCGGAGGAAGGTCCGCGCCGCGGGCATCATAGCCGGGGAAACAGAATGCCATGGGCACAATCGACACAAGGTCACGATCATAAAAAACAGGTTCATCGACCCCAAGCCAGTGGCGCAGCCTATCGCCTGACGGGTCAGTAAAGGGCTGCCCCGACTCGTGCACGCGCGCACCCGGTGCCTGCCCTGCGATCAGGATGGGTGTCCCGCGCCGAAACCAAACCACCGGGCGGGGTTCATGGGCAGTTTTGGTTTGCGCAAAGGACGCGGCGCACAGGCGGCACGCGCGGATTTCGCCATCTAAATCTTTCATCTTGTTGCAAAACCTCCCAAAGCTGTTTTGCAAGGATCAGGTGTGAAACCACATAATAAAGGTGCGGCAGATTACCAGAAGTGCAGCGGAATTGCCGACAACCGATCAGTTGTTTGCGGGTTTGGCAGCAACGCATTGAACATTTGTTTCATAATTCGACATAATGTAGCCAACATGGATTGGTAAAAACCATCCTTTCTGACCGCCTGAAAGCGCGGCGACACAACGGAAACGAGCAGCAGGCCCCGAATGCTAGAGTTCGACAATGTCAGCAAGTCCTTCTGGACCGGGACGCGCCGCAAGGTGATCCTGGACAGGGTCTCGTTCCGTGTCGAACTGGGCACGTCGCTGGGCGTTCTGGCCCCGAATGGTACTGGCAAAACCACGCTGATCAACATGATGGCCGGTCTGGAAAAACCCGACGAGGGTGTGATCCGCCGCGAATGCCGGGTCTCGTTCCCCATGGGTTTCACCGGGGGTGTAACCGGCAAGTTGTCGGCGCTTGAGAACGCGCGATACATCGCCAAGATTTACGGCATGGATCCGGACTATGTTGAGGCGTATTGCAAATGGCTCTGCGGTTTGGGTGAATATTTCGAACAGCCGCTGTCCACCTATTCTTCGGGGATGCGGTCTCGATTCACGTTTTCTTTGATGCTGGCGCTGGATTTCGACATGTATCTTGTCGATGAAGGGATGCCGGCGTCTACAGATGTTGAATTCAACGAGAAGGCAGGGGCGATCCTGAAGGAAAGGTTGCGCACCACGACATTGGTGATCGTGTCGCACAGCCCGACTGTTTTGGAAAAATTCGCGCAGCAGGCCGCCGTTCTGCTGGACGGGCAATTGTACATGTTTGACTCCTTGGAAGAGGCAAAGCAGCTATATGACTACGAAACCCAAGGTTAGAAAGTACAACTGGCGCAGCAATCGACAGGTGGACGATTCGGCCGAGGCGCGAGCGGATGCAATCTCGCGCATACGGGGCGCGACGCAAGGTCAGGCACCGGCGGCCGAGGCCCAGCCAGGCACGCAAATTGACGACATCAAGCGCGAAGGCCTGACAGGCCGCCAGTTGCGTATTGCGCGTAAACTCGCGCAGAAACACGGACTGGCGGCAACATCGGACTATGATGCGGTGCGCTTGCTGCGCAAGAAAGGCATTGATCCGTTTCAGCGCACGAACCTTCTTGATCTTGCCGCGGCAAAGCCCTCGGGACAGGGCGACAGTTCGAAGGTCAAAGACAAGATCAGCATTCAGTTGCCGCAATCCATAGGCGCAAGCACGCCAAACCTTCCGGGACCCGAGCTCAGCCCGGCTGAGCGGCGGAACCTTGAAATCGGTCAGATTCAGAAGGACATCGCGCGCCGACGCAGGCGTAAACTGTTTGGCCTGTTCGCGCGTCTGGCCGCCTTTGTGTTCCTTCCGACCTTTGTTGTGGGGTTTTATTTCTATCGCATCGCCACCCCGATGTATGCCAGCGATTCCGAGTTTCTGATCCTGCAAGCCGATGGCGGGCCGGGTTCCATCGGCGGGCTGCTCGCTGGAACGCAATTCGCCACCACGCAAGATTCAATCTCGGTTCAATCTTTCCTGGAATCGAAAGAGGCTTTGTTACTGCTGGATCGGGACGCCGGTTTTTCTGATGTCTTCAAGCAGGAAGTGATTGATCCGATTCAAAGGCTATCACCCGACGCCACGCTGGAAGACGCATACAAGCTGTTCAAACGCATGATCACAATCGGGTATGATCCAACCGAAGGGGTCATCCGGATGGAGGTTGTTGCACCAGACGCACAGACCTCGACCGAGTTCTCGGAGCGTTTGATCTCTTACGCCGAAGATCGGGTGAATGCCCTGTCCGGCAAGAAGCGCGAAGACCAGATGCGCGACGCATTGGAAAGCTTTGAAGCGGCGCAGGAGGCGCGGCGGCAGGCGCAGGAGGAATTGATCGAGCTTCAGCTTCAAGGGGCGGTGCTGGACCCCGAGAATGTCATTGCCAGCCTGCGCGCCCGCATCAACGAGATCGAGATATTGGTGCAGGACAAAGAGCTTGAACTTGCCGCCCTGCAAGACAACCTGCGTCCGAACAAAGCCAAGGTCGACGGCGTCAAGGCTGACATTGCCCGGCTTGAAAAGGTGCTGGAACAACTAAATGCCGAGATGCAGGATGCTTCCGATGGCGAAAATTCGCTGGCGCGGTTGAGCGTGCGCATCCAGATCGCTCAGGCGGATCTGGCGGCACGGGACATGATGCTGCAAACGGCAATGCAGCAAATGGAATCGACCCGATCCGAAGCTAACCGGCAGGTGCGTTACCTGACCGTCTCGGTGAACCCGATCCCAAGTCAGGAACCCAGCTATCCGCGCAAGTTCGAAAATACGATTTTGGCATTCCTGTTGTTTGCTGGTATCTACCTCATGATCTCGCTTACCGCGTCGGTCCTTCGTGAACAGGTATCCTCATAAGACTCATGAAACATGTAAAAATCTCCGACCTGACAGTCGGCAACGACCTTCCGCTGACCATCATTGCAGGCCCTTGCCAGCTTGAAACGGCAGACCACGCACAGATGATTGCTGGCAAGATGAAAGAGGCCTGCGATGCAGCCGGCGCGCAATATGTCTTCAAGGCATCTTATGACAAGGCGAACCGGACCTCGCTGTCCGGCAAGCGCGGCATGGGCATTGATGCGGGGTTGCAGGTTCTGGACAGTATCCGCAAGACAATGGGCATACCGGTCCTGACCGATGTTCATACCGAAGCGCAGTGCGCCATAGCTGCCGAGGCGGTAGATGTCCTGCAAATCCCGGCGTTTTTGTGCCGCCAGACGGATATGCTGCTGGCTGCGGGCAATACGGGCGCAGTGGTTAATGTGAAAAAGGGTCAGTTTCTTGCGCCGTGGGAGATGCCCAATATCGTGTCCAAGATCGAAAGCACAGGCAACACGAATATCCTGCTGACCGAACGTGGCACTTCGTTCGGCTATAACACGCTGGTGGCTGATATGCGGTCCCTGCCGCAAATGGCCCAGACCGGATACCCGGTGGTGATGGATGCGACCCATTCCGTGCAGCAACCGGGTGGAAAAGGTGGCTCCTCGGGTGGGCAACGCGAATTTGCTCCGGTCATGGCGCGCGCCGCCGTGTCGCTGGGTATTGGCGCGGTGTTCATTGAAACACACCAGGATCCGGACAATGCTCCTTCGGACGGGCCCAACATGATTCCGTTGGATCAGATGCCCCAACTCATTGACACTTTGATGCGCTTTGATGCGCTGGCCAAAGCTGATCCTATTCAGATTTAACGACTGAGACTTGTTATGACCAAACCAATTCCCGAGGTAACACCAAATACCTGGAGCTTTCTGCGTGACGCGATGATCAAACCCACCGGGTTTCGCGAATATGACGCCCGCTGGAAATATCCGGAAGAGATCAACCTGCCGGGCATGACGGCGCTGGGCCTTGGGCTGGGTACTCAAATGCGCAGGCGCGGGATCGAGCCCGTGATCGCTGTCGGCAATGACTACCGTGATTACTCATTGGCGATCAAAAACGCCCTGATCCTGGGATTGATGCAGGCCGGTATCCGCGTGAAAGATATTGGCCCTGCGCTTAGCCCGATGGCCTATTTCGCACAGTTTCATCTGGATGTACCGGCCGTGGCGATGGTTACGGCCAGCCACAATCCAAACGGCTGGACCGGTGTAAAAATGGGCTTTGACCGTCCTTTGACACACGGCCCCGACGAGATGTCTGAATTGCGCGACATCGTTCTGAACGGCGAAGGTCAGACGCATGAGGGTGGATCTTGGGAATTCGTCGAGGGCGTGAAAGAAGCCTATATTGACGACCTCGTCGGCGATTTCAAAATGTCCCGCCCGCTAAAGGTTGTCTGCGCAACCGGAAACGGCACCGCTTCGGCCTTTGCGCCCGAGATCTTCGAACGTATGGGGGTTGAGGTCGTCCCCAGCCATAACCGGCTGGATTACACTTTCCCAAACTACAACCCGAACCCCGAAGCGATGGAAATGCTGCATGACATGGCGGCAACGGTAAAATCCAGCGGTGCCGATCTGGCACTTGGGTTTGATGGTGACGGTGATCGCTGTGGCGTCGTCGATGATGAAGGCGAAGAGATCTTTGCCGACAAGGTGGGTGTGATCATGGCCCGCGATCTGGCCAAGCTGCACCCCGGATCGACCTTTGTCGCTGATGTGAAATCCACCGGCCTGTTTGCCAGCGATCCCGAGTTGCAGGCCCTTGGCGTCAAGGCGGATTACTGGAAAACTGGCCACAGCCACATGAAACGGCGCGTCAAGGAAATCGGTGCGCTGGCTGGGTTCGAAAAGTCAGGTCACTACTTTTTAGCCGAACCGGTGGGGCGCGGTTATGACTGCGGAATGCGCGTCGCGGTCGAGATCTGCAAACTGATGGACCGCAACCCCGATCAAAGCATGTCCGACCTGCGCAAGGCGCTGCCCAAGACCTGGTCGACGCCCACGATGTCACCTTATGCAGCAGATACCGAAAAATACGATATCCTGCAGCGTCTGGTCGACAAGCTGGTTGCCAAAAGCGAGGCTAATGAGACTTTCGCTGGTCGTGCGATCAAGGAGGTCGTTACGGTGAACGGCGCACGTGTCATTCTGGACAATGGCAGTTGGGGGCTGGTGCGGGCTTCATCCAACACACCCAATCTGGTGGTCGTGTGTGAAAGCAGCGAAAGCGAAGCTGAGATGCGTGCGATCTTTGCCGATATTGATGCGGTGATCCGAACCGAACCCGGTGTTGGAGACTACGATCAAACCATCTGAAGAAAACTGCTTGGGGCATATCTGATTGCCCCAAGCGCAATACTTGCTCAGTTTCCGCCAAACAGTTTGAGCAGCCCTTTCTTCGCCTCTTCTTCCAGCTTGTTCTTGAGCGCATCTTCGATCTGATCGCTGTCCGTGATGGTGGTATCCAGCTCGTTTCGAACCTTCTCGAAAACTTTCTGTTTCGCGTCGTTTTCCAGCTCTTTGACCTTCACATCTGCCGCCGCTTCGATGACCTTGGTCAGATCCGGCTTGATTGACGGGTTGCTCCACGGGCCAACGATACGCACAGGCACCGATATGCCCTGCCCCGAATTGGCCCGCAAAGCTACGGGCGTGAACAGATAATCGATATTGCGCGCACCCAGCCCCACGATCCCCTGACCATCGGCGCGAAAATTCTTGAGCGACATAAGCAGATCGTTATTCGTCAACACACCCTGATCGATGGCGAAGCTGGCCGACAGGCTGTTGAACACAGTCGTCCCGCCTGATCCGGTCCCCTGCCCCATAAGTCGATCCAGATCGAAACCGGATATTACCCCCGTCCCGACATCCAGATTTCCCTTACCGCTGAGAGAATGCATAATCTGATCCTCAGACTGACCTACACCCAGAAACTCAACGGTTCCTGCCGCGCTTCCCGACAGGCGTTCGACCCCGGCCAGTGTCGACAACGCCTGTTTCAGATCAATCTCACTTGCCGTCACCTTGCCGCCCACGGACAGGCCATTGCGATTGTTGGCAACCACCTGCCCATTCAACTGACCCGAAAACAACGTCGCGGGATGCATGGCAAGAACCGCCCGCGCGCGATCAAGTGTCAGCGTCAGGTCACTTTTCCCAAAGGTCATGCCGGGAACCGCGATTGAGTTGGCCGTCAGGCGAATATTTCCATTCGCCAAAGCCAATGCGGATGCGTCGATTGGGTCTTTTGACCAGCCTTCCTGAACTGGTGACGCAGGTTGAGACGCGCCACCCGACCCGGCGCCGGTTTCGGATATCTTTGACAGGTCAAGATCGCCCGCATCCAACCGTGCGACGATCTGAGGGGGATCGGAAATGGTGATATCCGCCTCTCCGACGAACTGGTTGCCATCCAACTGCGCTGTCATGCTCCGCAGGGAAATCCGACCGTCCCGCGTATAGGTCATTTGTGCAGAGATATCGGCAACGTTACCCAATCCCCACGGCACAGCCACACCCGCCTGACCGAAGGCCGCCAGCATCTTTTCCGTATCTCGGGTGGTGATCTTTGTGGTCCCGTCCATCTCTCCGGCCAGATTGACGTGGCCGTCAAAGCCTATCTCACCACCCGGTGCAGTCAGGGCCAGTTCAAGCGCGGTTACGGACCCTGCGGCAAAAGTTGGCAAGTCCGGGATCTTCAAATCAACCTGAACAGCACCTCCGGGTACAGGCATTGATGCTTCCATTACCATCGGCGCAGTGACCTGAGGCCAACTGGCCGACAAGGTGACATCAGGAAAATCCATCTGCGTGGCACCGTCTTCCACATAGATCAGTCGCGCATTATTTAGCTGCAACTCTTCCAAAGTTACGGCCGACGATGCGCCTGCCGGAACCGTCCCCGCAGACGGTGTGGCAGTCGCGGTGGTCACAGGCGCGCTCAGCTCCCAGTTTCCGCGCCCTTGCGAACGCTCCAGCCGCAGCACCGGGTTTTCCGCGAAAACGCGTTTGATCCGCAGATCCCCATTCAAAAGCGCAGCAGCATCCACGCCCACGGCAAGGCTATCAGCGCTCAGCATCGGCTCTGGCCCGGCCCAGCTGGCGTTCCCAAAACGCACCGGCCCGGTTTCCATACCCAGCACCGGCCAGAACGACAGGCGCACATCGCCGCTCAATGTCAGTTCGCGCCCTGTCTGGGCTTTGACCTGCTCGGCCAGAATCGCGCCAAGCTTGTCGCCGGGCATCAGCAATAGCGCGCCAATGACCAGCCCAACCACCGCCACAACAATAAACAGGATGCGTATCAGCCATTTCATGATCTGCTCTCCGCCTTTTGGCTTGTCTTTACCGCGATCATTCAAATCGCACGTCACATTTGCAAGGGGAAGCTTTCCCCACTATATGCCGCGCCATGACGACGAACCCGCCAAACCTCCGCCCTGACCTGGCTCCGGCCGCCCGGATCACCGAGACACCCCGTTCAAACCAGCCGACGATCGGCATGGTGTCGCTGGGCTGTCCAAAAGCTTTGGTCGACAGCGAACGCATTCTGACCCGGCTTCGTGCTGAAGGATACGGCATTTCGCCCGATTATGCCGGGGCCGATGCCGTCATTGTGAACACCTGCGGGTTCCTCGACAGCGCCAAGGCGGAATCGCTGGACGCAATCGGAGAGGCACTGGTTGAAAACGGCAAGGTCATCGTCACCGGCTGTCTGGGGGCCGAACCGGATTACATCCGCGAACACCACCCCCGCATCATGGCGGTCACCGGTCCGCATCAGTACGAACAGGTACTGGATGCGGTTCACGCCGCCGTTCCCCCTGACCCTGACCCGTTCGTCGATCTGCTGCCCGCCAGCAGCGTTCGACTGACCCCCCGCCACTACAGTTATCTGAAAATCTCCGAGGGCTGTAACCACAAATGCAAGTTCTGCATCATCCCCGATATGCGGGGAAAACTGGCCAGCCGTCCGGCCCATGCGGTTCTGCGCGAGGCGGAAAAGCTGGTCGAAAATGGCGTGCGTGAACTGTTGGTGATCTCGCAGGATACTTCGGCCTATGGGCTGGATCGGAAATACGATGTGAACCCGTGGAAAGACCGCGAGGTGCGCAGCCACATCACCGATCTGGCCCGAGAACTGGGTCAGATGGATGCCTGGGTACGGCTGCACTATGTCTATCCCTATCCGCATGTGCGCGAGTTGATCCCGCTGATGGCGGACGCCGGGTCCAACATACTGCCCTATCTGGATATCCCGTTCCAGCACGCCCACCCGGATGTTCTGAAACGGATGGCCCGCCCCGCCGCAGCGGCCAAAACTCTGGACGAAATTCAGGCCTGGCGCGCAATCTGTCCCGATATCACCCTGCGTTCGACCTTTATCGTCGGTTACCCGGGTGAGACCGAGGCCGAATTCCAAACCCTGCTGGACTGGATGGACGAGGCGCAACTGGATCGTGTCGGCTGTTTTCAATACGAAAACGTGGATGGTGCGCGCTCAAACGACCTGCCTGATCATGTCCCGGCCGAAATCAAGCAAGAGCGGTGGGATCGCTTCATGGAAAAGGCTCAGGCCATTTCAGATGCCAAGTTGCAAGCTAAAGTCGGACAAACGCTTCAAGTAATCGTTGACGAAGTGGATGACGAAGCCGCCACCTGCCGCACCAAATCGGACGCGCCCGAGATCGACGGTAACCTGTTCATTGACGAGGGCTTCGAAGGCCTCAAACCCGGCGATATCGTCACGGTCGAAGTGGACGAGGCGGGGGAATACGATCTGTGGGGGAAACCCGTTTGACGCCAGTAACCTGCCCATAATGCCCTCGGGTGAATAGTTACCCCGTACAGCGCAGGTAGAAAAAAACCGCCATGAATGGCGGCGATAATTCCTGAAAATGGTGCAGGCGGTCCGCAATCAGACCGCCTGCGATAAGCTTACTGAGAAACCGGGTTGCAGACAGTCTGACCTGCTTCGGTTGTTGCCAGTTCATAGCCTGCCGAGCAGCTGGCCGAGCCATACTTGTCGTAGTCGGGTTGTACGTAAACAGGGGTCGGTTCTTCCTGCTGCGCACAAGCGGTCAGGACCAGAGCAAATGCGCCAACGGCTGCAAGTTTCAGTTTCATGTCCGTCAATCCTCTATTACTTTTCTGATATTGCCCAGCTTTTCGGGCCGTTTCCAGAGTACGGGCTGAACGGCAATCTGGCAACTGAAACGGTCACTTCCTCGTGAGGAAGAGCGATTCCATGCCAGTTCGAAGCCCAAATGATGATCCTTGCGGCATTACAGCTACCTTTTTGTCTGCATCGTCCTAAACTGTGCGACGTTTCAGCCAAAGACGGAGAAGCCACATGTCAGACACACCCGTTATTGCCCAGAAAACCCCTTTTTCAGTCGAGGTTGTCGAAGGGAAAACCTATTTCTGGTGCGCGTGTGGAAAATCGAACCGCCAACCCTTTTGCGATGGCTCACATAAAGGCAGTGGGTTCGAACCGGTGAAATACACGGCCGAGACCAGCAAAAAGGTCTTCTTTTGCGGGTGCAAACACAGTGCAAACGCGCCGCTATGCGATGGAACGCATAAAGACCTTTGATCAGCCTTTTAATCGGTTCAGTGTCTCTGAATTTGCACAGAAATCCGGGGCCGTATCCGCTGGATGCTGCCGCTGAGCCAGCCAGCTGGTGCATTGCGCATCACAGCCCGATGCGCGACAGCGGGTGACCAGTTCGGCGTATTCTTCGGGCGAAAGCCGCCCTTCGGCCATGGCTTCGCTCAGTGAAATTCCCATGCTTCGCGAGACAGAGCGCGTCAACCAAAAGTGCTTTTCGACCTCACCGAGAATATCCCGAGGCATCACGCGTCCTCCGCTTGCAAAGCTTTGATGGCCTTGAAACGCTCACGGTTCGGGCATGTGCATGGGGCATGATCAATCTGTTCGCGCCGTTCCAGCCACTCAGGGCAGGTTCTGGCCCAGGCACAGCCTCGGCATTGCTGCACGATCTCGGCCCAATCCTCATGTTTCAGGTGACCGTCCCGATAGGCTGCGGCCAGGTCGGTTCCTGTGACCTCACCCATCCGCAACACCAAACGAAGATGGGCCATGATTTCACCAAGACGTGGCATGGCGAACCTGACAGTTAAGGCATCAATTTGTGCAGTAACTCCTGGTTACGGCAATATTCAGGTGTCCGCCCAGCGGTCGCCATTTTCTTAAGCAGATCCTGACAATGATCCGGGTTCGGACAATCGGTACATCGCAGAACTGCGTCAGAAATCTGGTCGACAGATAGCTTGCCGCCAATGGCTGCTTCCTCAAGATCGATGTCCAGCATTCTCGCCATATCGTCCACCAATCCGGCATGAAGCCGCAAGGACTCTCGGGTGGGCATACTGTATCCTTTCACTTTCGCGCTTTGCGAAATCGTAGCGCATCCGGGGCGTCAGACTTTGACACAGGTCAAGATTGGATGCCGATGTGATCCAGATAGGCCCGGGTTGCATCCTGAACGCGGCGAAAGCGGTCCCCGCCCAGCTTTTTGCCTCCGTACCATCGGGTGACGATGATCACGTGATTGTCCAGCCCTGCACGTTCGATCATCCGCAGGATTACCATACCAGCGCCGCTCTCCCCGTCATCAGCCTTCAGCGCGCCGGTCGGCAAAAAGGCGGCCCAGGTGTTATGTGTGGCCTTGGCATAGGATTTATCGGACTTCAGTTGGTCCAAAACCGCGTCAACGTCCGCGCGTGACGCCACAGGCGCGCCAGATACCGCATATTTCGACCCGCGATCCGTCAAAATCACGCCAAGGCGCACAAGATCGGTCATTGCGTCAGTCCCAGTTGCGTCGCGGTTTCAAGCACGATGTGCACGCGCTGCGCATTTGGCGGGTGGGTACCAAGAAACCTGTCGCCGGGATCCGGAATCCGATCAAAGAACTTTGCCCCGATCAGCGGGTTGTAGCCCGCATTATGCGTAATGATCGTGCCCATCTCGTCAGCTTCAAGCTCAAAAGCCTTTACATAAGCCTGAACACCAACTTGCGCACCCACTTTCTGAGCCTCTTCTATATCGGCGGCGTCGCCCCCGCGCAGCTTCTCGGCCTTTCCGAACTCGGTGGCGCTTGCGCTGGCATTTTCGCTTTGCCGTGCGATGTGCCCCAGCACGTGATGGGCCGCCTCATGCCCCATGACAAAAGCCAGTTCGTCTGCGTTTTGCGCGGAACGGATCATCGCAAGGGTAAAAATGATGGTGGGTTGCCGCTGGTCGTCCAACGTCTGAAACGCATTGGCCGGCGCACGTGGGTTCAGATCAACGAGAATCCGGAAATCGCATCTCTGAGGTCTTGATTGCTTCAAGCACTGGCTACGGGCCTCGGCCCCGATGTTCTGACTGACTTCGCGAAAGGTCTGGGCAACATCCTCAGAACCCGGCCCTTCACCCAGCCAATCCGCAGCAGGTTGCACGCGCAATCCACCTTCCGCACAGGCCGCAAGAAGCAGGGGAAGCACCAAAACAAAGCGTCTGCGCATGTTACATCCTTCGGCTCGGTCTGACCGTGATTTCAACATAGTACGTGCTGTTCAGAGTGACCACACAATGCTTTGAAACGAACGTCTTGCATTGCGCGTCGACGGCTTGCACTCTGTCCTTATGTTTTCGATTGAACATGAATTCGACTCAACGGTCATAACGCTTGTGGACGAAGGTGAAAAACCTTTGCAAGAGGATGTTGTGATCAACAATTTCGCCGAATGCGTCACGCTGGAACAGTTTGATCCGCGAACCGACCAGGTGCAAAAGATCACCTTGTCGCCCGAACAGGTCCGCGATCTGGCCGCAGCGCTGGACCTGCCCGAGGGTGTTTACCAGATCCGTGAAACGGGGCCTTAGGGCACATAGACAAACACCTTGTTGCGCGCGGTTTGCCCCTGCTTGAGTGTCAGTGTCGAAGGGGCAACGCCAAGACATTTCGCAAGGATCACCTGAACCGCATGGTTGGCTTTGCCGCTGTCAGGCGGTGCCGTGACAAATACCCTGATCTCCCCGTCTTTCACGACCACCCGGTCGCGCGCGGCCTTGGGTGTAACTTTCAGATGAAACGTTGCCCCGGCGTGCGCCTGCGCGCTGAGATCCGGCAGATCTCGTAGTTTGGATTTCACCATTGTGGCCCTTTCCCTCAATAGTCTTGCATGATGGGCAGTGGAATGAAATTGATCCACGCGATCCGTCGCCGCGCCCTTGAAACCCTCGGCATGCCGACCAAGATACAGAGACGTGATGTAAAGGAAGTTAACATATGTCCATGAAAAACCCCGCTGCTCTGGAGTTTTTGCAGTCGCGCCGATCCCGACCCGCCAAGACACTGGTTGCCCCGGCTCCGACACGGGACGAATTGCGCCCCCTGCTGACCGCAGCCGCACGCAGCCCCGATCACGGAAAACTGGAACCCTGGCGATTTATCGTTCTGGAACAGGGGGCCATGGCACGGTTGGCAACCCTGACCGAGGCCTGCGGGCAACGGCTGAACAAAAGTCCGGAAGATATTTCAAAAGCGCGCAGCCAGTTCGACATGGGGCATCTGGCCGTAGCCGTGATCGAAGTACAAAAACCGTCCGAGAAAATACCCGCGATCGAACAAACCTATTCTGCGGGCGCGGTCTGTCTGGCCCTGCTGAATGCCGCGCTGGCCGCAGGCTGGGGCGCAAACTGGCTAACGGGTTGGCAAACCCATGACCACGACTTCTGCGTTGACGCCTTTGGGCTTGCCGACAACGAACGTGTCGCCGGGCTGATACATATCGCCACCGAGGGAACAGCCCCACCCGAACGCCCGCGGCCCGATGTGGCAGCCTTGACGGAATGGATCACAGAATGATCATCCTGAACGCCTTTTTCAGCGCGCTCGGCCAGATCGGAGACCCCAAATTCCGCGCCGTTCTGCTGCGCGGTGTAGGTTTGACCATCCTGTTGCTGGGTCTCGCCTGTGCGGGTGCGATCAGGTTGATCAACTGGTTGTCGGGCAGTGAAATCTCGCTGCCATTTGTCGGAGCTGTTCCGTGGCTGAACGACGTTCTGAACTATTCAGGTATCGTTCTCGTCCTGATCCTGCCTGTTTTCCTGATGGTGCCGGTGGCGTCAGCCATCACATCGATCTTTCTGGACGAGGTGGCACAGGCGGTCGAGGACAAGCACTTTCCAGCCTTGCCGAATGCACGACGCATCCCGGTGTCAGAAGCCCTGTTGGACGGCCTCAGCTTTCTTGGCGTGCTGATTGTCGCGAACCTGCTGGCGCTGATCCTCTATGCGATCTTCACCCCGTTTGCGCCCTTCATCTTCTGGGCCATGAACGGGTTCCTGTTGGGGCGGGAATACTTCACGCTGGCTGCAATGCGCCGGATCGGACGGGATGGCGCACGCCAATTGCGAGCCAGGCATTCGACCACGATCTGGGTCGCTGGAACCCTGATGGCCATTCCGCTGTCGATACCGCTGTTGAATCTGGTGATCCCGATCTTTGGCGCGGCGACATTCACCCATGTTTTTCATGCTGTGTCAGGCCAAAAGGTCTGACACAGATTAGCGCGGCTCCAGTTGGTTCAGCCAGTCGAAGTCCCGCACTGAAATCACACCGGAAATGATGATGCCGGCAATGATAGCCCACAAAACCACAGCAATGGCGGTGGTGATCCACATCTTTGCCTTCAGATGATGGACTTCCGGCGCACCCGCATGGGTGCCCGGAACGATATCGTTCAGGTCACCCTGAGTTTTGATGCGAATGGGCAAAACCACTAGCAACGTCATGAACCAGATGACGGCAAACAGCACCAATGCAGCAGTAATGGTCACTTCAGCCCCTCCGGATTTTGCGGATCATACCTGTTCCAGCTCGACAAGGCAGCCGTTGAAGTCCTTGGGATGCAGGAACAGCACCGGCTTGCCATGCGCGCCGATCTTGGGCTCCCCCGACCCCAGAACACGGGCACCGGTCGCTTTCAAATGATCACGGGCGGCGATGATGTCTTCGACCTCATAGCATACGTGATGAATACCGCCTGCCGGGTTCTTTTCCAGAAACCCGTTGATAGGGCTGTCGTCGCCCAGCGGGTACAAAAGTTCGATCTTGGTGTTGGGCAGTTCGATGAACACAACCGTGACGCCATGATCCGGTTCGTCCTGCGGCGCGCCAACCTTAGCGCCCAGCGCATTGCGGTACTGTTCGGATGCCGTCTCAAGGTCGGGTACGGCGATGGCAACGTGGTTCAGACGCCCAATCATGTCTCACTCCTGATGTCCTGCGTTGCGTGGGTTATGGGGGCTGCTCTGCAAAAGGACAAGTGCGCCAAATCGCGCGTTAACGTCGTGTTAGCCAGAAGTTCCTAGCGTGAAGCATCTGCTGGATAGGAGAGCTGCCATGGACGATTCGGGCCTCATTGCCACCACCGCCGCCACGCCCACCGCAACGCGGCCCTTGCTGGGACAGACAATTCTGGTTGTTGAAGACAGCCGATATGCCTGCGACGCGATCCGCCTGATGTGCCTGCACAGCGGCGCACGCATCCGACGCGCTGACTGCCTGAAATCGGCACGGCGACACCTGCAGATCTATCGCCCCTCGGTCATTCTGGTCGATATGGGCCTGCCCGACGGGTCCGGAGCTGACCTGATCGCCGAACTGGCCGAAGCTTCACCACGGATCAGCGTGATCATGGGCCTGTCGGGCGATGACGCTACCGAAGGTCTGGCGCATGCAGCCGGGGCGGATGGATTTCTGTCCAAGCCGATAAAATCATTGTCTTATTTTCAGAAGTCCATTCTGGAGCGCCTGCCCGAAGATCGACGCCCAAGCGGGTTCCACTCGGTTCGCGACGAAGTCATCCGACCCGACCCGATGGCTTATCAGGACGACATGGCGCATATCGCCGATGTCCTTACCGGGCCCAACGATCATCGCACATGGGATTACGCCGCCCAGTTTCTGCAAGGGGTCGCACGGGAAGCCGATGACAGACCGTTGGCAGAAGCCGCCCGAAAGCTGGCGCTGTCACGGGCGAACGGCGCACCGATCACGGCGCAGGCAGCGCAGGTCGCCGGCATGGTGCAGAACCGTTTGGAACAAAGAAAGGCGATTTGACGTGATTGCAGCTTATTTCATCACTGCAACGCTTCTGTGCATCTGGGCCTATCGCCAAACACGGCAGACTGCACGCTCAATTCGTGTCAACCGAGGCGATTTGAACAACCCACTGGACTGACCGGCGAATACGCACCGGCACCAAAATGAAACCGCCCGCTGAATGCGGGCGGCTCTCGTTCAGTCCTGCGGGATGAGGCGCAAGCCCAGTTCCATCAGCTGATCCGAGGTCGGGTCTGAAGGTGCGTCCATCATCAGATCTTCGGCCCGCTGGTTCATAGGGAACATCATGACCTCGCGGATATTGGCCTCATCCGCCAACAGCATCACGATCCGGTCGATCCCAGCGGCGCAGCCACCGTGCGGCGGCGCACCGTAGTGGAAGGCGTTGAACAGAGCGCCAAAGCGGGATTTCACTTCATCCTCGCCATAGCCTGCCAGTTCAAAGGCCTTCAGCATGATTTCCGGCTTGTGGTTCCGGATCGCACCCGACACCAGCTCATATCCATTGCACGCGAGGTCATACTGATACCCGCGCACATCCAGCGGATTGCCCTGTAGCGCTTCCATGCCGCCCTGCGGCATCGAGAACGGGTTGTGCTCAAAGTCGATCGCGCCGGTTTCTTCGTCTTGCTCGTAGATCGGGAAATCAACGATCCAGGCAAAGGCAAAGCGGTCTTTCTCGGTCAGCCCAAGCTCGTCGCCGATCACATCGCGCGCCTTGCCTGCAACCTTTTCAAAGGCTTTCGGCTTGCCGCCCAGGAAAAACGCCGCATCGCCGACACCCAGACCCAATTGCTGACGGATAGCCTCGGTCCGCTCGGGGCCGATGTTCTTGGCCAGCGGGCCTGCGGCTTCCATCCCTTCGCCCTGATCGCGCCAGAAGATGTAGCCCATACCGGGCAGACCCTCTTTCTGGGCAAAGGCGTTCATGCGGTCACAGAACTTGCGGCTGCCACCGGTTGGCGCGGGGATAGCGCGAATTTCGGTGCCTTCCTGTTCGAGCAGCTTTGCAAAAATCGCAAAACCAGACCCGCGGAAGTGGTCGGAAACCACCTGCATCTTAATTGGGTTCCGCAGGTCGGGCTTGTCCGTGCCGTACCACAGAGCCGAATCCTTGTAGGAAATCTGCGGCCAGTCCTGATCGACCTTGCGACCGCCACCGAACTCTTCGAACACACCGGTCAGAACGGGCTGGATCGTGTCGAACACGTCCTGCTGCTCGACAAAGGACATCTCGAGGTCAAGCTGGTAGAAATCGGTGGGTGAGCGGTCGGCGCGCGGGTCTTCGTCGCGGAAGCAGGGCGCAATCTGGAAATACTTGTCGAAACCCGACACCATAATCAGCTGCTTGAACTGCTGCGGGGCTTGCGGCAACGCGTAGAACTTACCCGGATGCAGGCGCGACGGCACAAGGAAGTCACGCGCGCCTTCGGGTGAGGACGCGGTGATGATCGGCGTCTGGTACTCGCGGAACCCCTGATCCCACATACGCTTGCGCATGGAGGCCACCACGTCCGAGCGCAAGGTCATGTTGCGCTGCATCGCCTCGCGTCGCAGGTCGAGGTAACGATAGCGCAGGCGGGTTTCCTCGGGGTATTCCTGATCGCCGAACACCATTAGCGGCAGTTCCTCGGCGGCCCCCAGAACTTCCAGTTCGCGCACGTAAACCTCGATCTCACCGGTGGGCAGTTTCGGGTTCACCAGTTCGGCGGCACGCGCCTTGACGGTTCCGTCGATGCGGATGCACCATTCGGAACGCACCTTTTCAAGCGCAGCAAAAGCGGCGCTGTCGCCGTCACACAGGATCTGGGTTACGCCGAAATGGTCGCGCAGGTCGATGAACAGGACGCCCCCATGATCTCGGACCCGATGCACCCAACCGGACAGGCGAACGGTTTCACCGACATTAGCGGCGGTCAGTGCGGCGCAGGTGTGGCTGCGATAGGCGTGCATGGATCATATCCCTTCGGGCGCAGAATTCGTCGCGCCGATACACCCTGTCAGGCCCGGAAAGTCAAGGCGGGTCGCCCTGTCAAAATGGCCTTTGCACGTTGCCTGAGTAGAAATAGACACCCAGCCCGACCGCAAAGATGATATTGCCCGCAATCGCGTGCAGCAGCACCGCATAGAAGAACGAGCCGCGCTGCCTGTAGGCCCATGCAAACAGCAGCCCGCCCGCAAATGTCATGAGGACGACAATCCAACTCCAATACATCAGATGCGCGAACGAGAAGATGGCAGCATTCAGCACATAAGCCGCGCGCCCTTCTGGCAGGATCGCGTGATAGCGACGGAAGAACAGTGGGCGGAACAGAAGTTCCTGTGGCAGTGCAGACAAAACAGGATAACCGATCCAGATAAACGCCAGCATCTCAGGGCGGTGTACTAGCAGAAAAAACGCGGCGTCGGGGCGTGTCACCTGAATCAGCCCAACGCAAAACACGGACATGAAAGCGGTAAACAGCACAACTTCGCGAAGCGACCAGTTGGCCCAATCATAGCGCAGCTCGGCCCATTGAAAGCCCGGTGTCCAATGCAGCAGCATGATCCCCAGCCCGGTCAGGGCAAACAGAGCCGGAAACATCCAGTTCGGTGGAAACAAAACCGCGATGATCAGCGGCAGGACAACATAGAACAGGCCGAACTCAACTCTTAACCGCGGCAATGCAACCGGCGGTCCGACCATCGCGCTGTCTTTGGTCACGTGTCTATCAGCTCCACCCGGATCAGCCCGCGCAATGAATTGCCCATGTAGGCAGTTTGTGCATTTTTCAGGTCGCTCAAGGTCAGCACGGCCTCAGACACCGTTCCTTTATCCAGTAATTCTTCGCGCAATATGCCAGGCAACAGACCGCTGGAGAGCGCAGGTGTCAGAATACGACCGTCCTGTTTTTCGACGAAAAGGTTGCTGATGGTGCCCTCACACAGCTCATCAAGCTCATTCAGGAATAACACCTCGTCTATGCCATCCGTCAGCGCGGCGCGAGTATTGTCATAAAGGGCGCGGCGGCTTGTCTTGTGACGCAGCCAAAGATCATTGGAAGCCAGTCGCTGATCAGACAGGGCGATGCGCCAGACCGGAGGGTTGCTGGCCAGAACCCCGGTGGTCAATTCGAATGCACCCGATGCGTCCAGTGTAAGGCGGCACCGCAAGGGGGTGTCGCCCAACGCGCCATCCAGCGCGGCGGTCGCTGAATCCGGGTTGAAGGGAAGGCCAAAGGCCGCAGCGGTTCGGGCCATGCGCGCAAGGTGACGGTCTTTTCGGAGAAAGCCCTGACCTGGCCGAAACGCCAGCGTTTCGATCAGGCGGAAATCAGGCTCAGCTGGCGGGCGAAGCGGGCTTTCCATAGCGCCTCCTCATATTCTGCCGGGGCGGTGCTGTCCCAGACAAGGCCCCCGCCCACGTTCAGGGTGGCCTGATCGTCTTCCAGCATCAGCGTACGGATGGCCACGTTGAACTCGGACCGCCCATCAGGCGCGGCCCAGCCGATGGTGCCACAATAGATGTCGCGCGGCCAGGGTTCCAGCCCGGCCAGAATTTCCTTGGCGCGAATTTTGGGGGCGCCCGTGATCGAGCCGCAGGGAAACAACGCCGTCAGTATATCGCTGAGCCCTGCGCATTTGAGCAACTGGGCACGGACAAGTGAAACCATCTGATGCACTGTCGCATAGGTTTCCACCTTGAACAGTTCAGGGACATGAACGGAACCGGGCAATGCGACACGGCTGATATCGTTGCGCAGAAGATCGACGATCATCAGGTTTTCCGCCCGGTTCTTTTCGTCCGTGGTCAGAAACGCCCGGCGCCGCATATCCTCGTCCGGGTCTTCGCTGCGCGGCTGGGTGCCCTTCATCGGTCGAGTCTCGATCTTTCCATCCGCGTCTGTGCGGAAGAACAACTCTGGCGAGCGGCTGAGCAAATCCGGCAACCCGACCTGCTGCACCAGCGCACCATGCCCAACGGGCTGCCCCGCTGCCAGTGCCGCATAAAGGGTTTCACTGCTGCCCGAGACGGTCAGGTCAATCGGAAAGGTCAGGTTCGCCTGATAGATGTCACCGGCACCGATGGCATCATGCACCACTTGAAAGGCTTCGCCATAGCGCGCCTCGTCCCAGCGCGGCTGAAACGCGCGCACCTCGCCTGCGGGCGTCGGTAAAGAAACCCGATCCGGCGCGCCGTAAACTCCAAAGCACAGCAAGGGCAGCTGACGCGATTCCGGCAAAAGTTTGATCAGCCGGGGTTCAAGCACATATCCCAGTTCATAACTGGCATAGCCAGCCAGCCAGGCCCCGCCCGCGCGCGCCTCATCCAGCGCCGCCAGAGCCTGGGGCACGTCCTCCGCCGTATCCGCGCGGATAATCCGAGACGGGCGCTGAAACCGGGTTCCGCGACCGGCTGGTCCCTGATCAAAACGAATACGCAACTGCATCCTCTTTTGCCGTGAAGGGCGGTATAGAGAATACTCTGGCAGGGGAAAGGGGGGAAAGCGGCAATTTCGCTTCTGTTTCCGATACCCCTTGAACCTTTCTGCGTGGTCCCTATAACGCACGACAATTTGGGCGCTTGGGCGGCGCCCGCGACTCGTGCAAAATCGAAGGGGCCAGGCCATGCCGAAGAGAACCGACATCAAGTCGATCATGATCATCGGGGCGGGTCCCATTGTTATCGGTCAGGCCTGCGAGTTCGACTATTCCGGCGCTCAGGCCTGCAAGGCCCTGCGCGAAGAAGGTTACCGGGTTATTCTGGTCAACTCGAACCCGGCGACAATCATGACTGACCCCGGACTTGCCGATGCCACCTATATCGAGCCGATCACGCCCGAGGTCGTCGCCAAGATCATCGAAAAGGAACGCCCTGACGCCCTGCTGCCCACAATGGGCGGGCAAACCGGTCTGAACACCTCGCTCGCGCTGGAAGAGATGGGGGTGTTGGACAAGTTCGGTGTCGAGATGATCGGTGCCAAACGCGACGCCATCGAGATGGCCGAGGATCGCAAATTGTTCCGCGAGGCGATGGATCGGCTGGGGCTGGAAAACCCCAAAGCCACCATCGTGACCGCCCCCAAGAAGGCCGACGGCTCTGCCGATCTGGAAGCAGGTGTGCAGATCGCTCTGGACGAGTTGGAGGAAATCGGCCTGCCCGCCATCATCCGCCCGGCCTTCACCTTGGGCGGCACAGGCGGCGGCGTGGCCTATAACCGCGAGGATTATATCCATTTCTGCCGCTCGGGCATGGATGCCTCGCCTGTCAACCAGATCCTCGTCGATGAAAGCCTGCTGGGCTGGAAAGAATACGAGATGGAAGTGGTGCGCGACACTGCCGACAACGCCATCATCGTCTGTTCCATCGAAAACGTCGATCCAATGGGCGTGCACACGGGTGACTCGATCACGGTGGCCCCTGCCCTGACGCTGACCGACAAGGAATACCAGATCATGCGCAACGGCTCGATCGCCGTGCTGCGCGAGATCGGGGTGGAAACCGGTGGCTCGAACGTGCAATGGGCGATCAACCCCGATGATGGCCGCATGGTTGTGATCGAAATGAACCCGCGCGTGTCGCGTTCATCGGCGCTGGCCTCGAAAGCGACGGGTTTCCCGATTGCCAAAATTGCCGCGAAACTGGCCGTTGGTTACACGCTGGACGAGTTGGACAACGACATCACCAAGGTCACGCCTGCGTCGTTCGAACCTACCATCGACTATGTCGTCACCAAGATCCCGAAATTCGCGTTTGAGAAGTTCCCCGGCTCTGAACCCTATCTGACCACTGCAATGAAGTCGGTGGGTGAGGCGATGTCCATCGGCCGCACCATCCACGAATCCATGCAGAAGGCGCTGGCCTCGATGGAATCCGGCCTGACCGGGTTTGATGAGATCGAAATTCCGGGGCTGAGCATCGGCCTGTGGGATGAGGTCGAAAGCAGCGACGACAAAGCGCATGTCATCAAAGCGATCAGCAAGCAGACCCCTGACCGCCTGCGCACCATCGCCCAAGCCATGCGTCATGGCCTGAGCGACGACGAAATCTTTGGCGTCACCAAGTTTGACCCCTGGTTCCTGGCCCGCATTCGCGAGATCATCGAAGCCGAACGCATCGTGCGCAAGGACGGTCTGCCAGTGACCGAAGAAGGCATCCGCAAGCTCAAGATGCTGGGCTTTACCGATGCGCGTCTGGGCAACCTGTCAGGCCGCAGCGAAGATAACGTGCGCCGCGCCCGCCACAATCTGGGCGTCACCGCGGTCTTCAAACGCATCGATACCTGCGCCGCCGAGTTCGAAGCGCAGACACCCTATATGTACTCGACTTACGAAGCCCCGATGATGGGAGATGTCGAATGCGAGGCACGCCCAAGCGACCGCAAGAAGGTCGTTATTCTTGGTGGTGGCCCGAACCGGATCGGTCAGGGGATCGAGTTCGATTATTGCTGCTGCCACGCCTGTTATGCGCTGACCGAGGCCGGGTACGAGACCATCATGGTCAATTGCAATCCCGAGACGGTTTCGACCGACTACGACACCTCGGACCGTTTGTATTTTGAACCGCTGACCTTTGAACACGTCATGGAAATCCTGACGAAGGAACAGGAAAACGGCACGCTGCACGGCGTGATCGTTCAGTTCGGTGGTCAAACACCGTTGAAGCTGGCCAACGCGCTTGAGGCCGAGGGTATTCCGATTCTGGGTACCACACCGGACGCAATTGACCTGGCCGAAGACCGTGAACGGTTCCAGGCGCTGGTCAATGAACTGGGCCTGAAACAGCCCAGAAACGGTATTGCCTCGACCGATGAAAAGGCGCTGGAGATTGCCGAAGAGATCGGTTTCCCGCTGGTCATTCGCCCCTCTTACGTTCTGGGCGGTCGTGCGATGGAAATCGTGCGCGATATGGATCAGCTGCGACGCTATATCAACGAGGCCGTTGTGGTCTCGGGCGACAGCCCCGTACTGCTGGACAGCTATCTGGCGGGCGCGGTCGAGCTGGACGTAGATGCGCTGTGTGACGGCACCGACGTTCACGTGGCGGGCATCATGCAGCACATCGAAGAAGCGGGCGTTCACTCGGGCGATTCCGCCTGTTCGCTGCCGCCCTATTCGCTGTCGAAAGAGATCATCGGGCAGATCAAGGAACAGGCGTTCAAGCTGGCCAAGGCGCTGAATGTTGTTGGCCTGATGAATGTGCAATTCGCGATCAAGGATGATGAGATCTATCTGATCGAAGTGAACCCGCGCGCCTCGCGCACCGTGCCGTTTGTTGCCAAGGCCACCGACAGTGCGATTGCGTCGATTGCGGCGCGCATCATGGCGGGCGAGAAGTTGGCCGATTTCCCGATGCGCCCGCCCTATCAGGAAGGCAAGGACACCAAGATCGCGGACCAGATGACGCTGGCCGATCCGGATATGCCGTGGTTCTCGGTGAAAGAGGCCGTCATGCCCTTCGCCCGTTTCCCCGGCGTCGACACCATCCTTGGCCCGGAAATGCGCTCGACAGGCGAGGTGATGGGCTGGGACCGTGACTTCCCACGCGCGTTCCTCAAGGCGCAGATGGGCGCGGGCATGGTGCTGCCGTCCTCTGGCCGTGCGTTCATTTCGATCAAGGATGCCGACAAGGGCAAAGCCATGCTGGAAGCGGCACAAGTTCTGGTTGATCAGGGTTTCACGCTTGTGGCCACACGCGGTACCCAAAGCTGGCTGGACGAACAGGGTGTTGCCTGTGACGTGGTGAACAAGGTGTACGAAGGCCGCCCGGATGTTGTGGACATGCTGAAAGACGGTCAGGTGCAGCTGGTGATGAACACCACCGAAGGTGCGCAGGCGGTTGAGGACAGCAAGGCCATCCGCTCGATCGCGCTGTATGACAAGATCCCGTATTTCACCACCGCTGCAGGGGCCAATGCCGCAGCACTGGCGATCAAGGCACAAGCTGAGGGCGACGTTGAGGTGAAATCGCTACAGGGGTAAAGACCCATGAACCAAACAGAAAAGCCCCAGAGGAAACTCTGGGGCTTTTCCTTATTTTCAATATTTTACGCAGGTATTTCCATCGTTTTCTTTCGTTCGTCACGGGCGAAGAACAGCAGGTAAAACACCGGTGCCGCGACCATTGTCAGCACGGTGGCAAATGCCAGACCGCCCATGATCGTCACTGCCATCGAGACAAAGAACGCATCCGTCAGCAGTGGCGCCATGCCCAGAATGGTCGTGACAGCCGCCAGCATGACGGGCCGCAAACGCGACACGGATGCTTCGATGATTGCCTCGCGCAGGGGCTTGCCGGTAGCGCGGACCAGATCGATTTCCTCAACCAGAACAATGCCGTTCTTGATCAGCATGCCCGACAGGCTGAGCAGGCCCAGAAGTGCCGTAAAGGTGAAGGGCAACCCTGTTCCCAGCAGGCCGATTACCACGCCGTTCACGGACATCGGCACCAGCAGCCAGATGATGATCGGCTGGCGGATTGCGTTGAACAACAGGACCGAAATCAACACCATGATCAGCAGGCTCAGCGGCAATTGTCTGCCCAGGCTTGCCTGCGCGTCGCGCGAATTTTCGAACTCACCGCCCCACTCCATCTTGTACCCGGGCGGCAATTCGATGGCCTCGATGGCGTCCCGAACTTCGGCGTGGACCTGCGCCGCAGTCAGGTCGGGCGGGATGTCCGCGCCGACGGTGATGGTCAGAACCCGATCACGACGGTGAACCAGCGTATTGAGCGTTTTGTACTCGAATCCATCCACCATTTGTTCAATTGGTACAAACTTTTCCGACTGGTCCGAGTACACGACCTGATCAACGATCGAGTAATCTCCGTCCGCGGGTCGGCGCAGGATGATCGGGATCAGGCGGTCGCGCTCGCGGAACACACCACCCGTAATGCCGTCGGTCGAGAATTGCAGGGTGGCGGCGATGTCTTCGCGTGTGACACCGGCTGTCTGCGCCCGTTCGGTGGCATAGATCGGTTGCAGAGCCAGTTCCTGTTCGCGCCAGTCGTGATGAACCAACAGCGCGTTCGGGGATGCGGCTGCCATGCGCTGCACCGCCTCATCAGCAAGCTGGCGCAGCACGACCGGATCGCTGCCCGAGAACCGAGCCTGAATCGGATCACCACCGCCGGGGCCAAAAACCAGGCGCTTAGTGCCGAACTCACCTTCGGGGAATTGGACGGACCCAAACGCCTCAAGATCCGCTTGCAGCGCCGGGATGTCGTCCAGGCTTGCTGTGCGGATGACCATATGCCCATAGCTGGGGTTCGGCTTTTCGGCTGAATAAGTCAGCATGAAACGAGTAGCCCCCTGGCCGACAAAGGTCGTGACCGAGACCACGTCGTCGCGGGCTGCCAACCACTCTTCGAACACCGCCATGTCTTCGGCGGTTCGTGCAATCGGTGTGCCCTGCGGCAGTTTGTAGTGCACAAAGAACAAAGGCGTGTTGGAGTTGGGGAAGAACTGCTGTTTCATCAGCCCAAACCCGGCATAACACACCACGGTAACGCCGACGAGACAAGCAACAACCAGCCAGCGGAAGCGCAGCGCAAAGCGCAGGATCGCACCATAGGTGCGGAACAGGAGGCCGCCGTATGCGTCGATCTCGCCTGCTTTGCCCTGTTTGAAGAAGTAATGCCCCAAAAGCGGCGTGACGGTGATCGCCAATACCCAGCTGAGCAACAGTGAAATGCCGATCACGGCGAACAGAGAGAACAGGAATTCTCCGGTTGCGTCAGGGCTGAGGCCAATGCCCGCAAAGGCCATGATGCCAATCACGGTCGCACCCAGCAGCGGGATCTGGGTTTTTGACGCCACATCCTCGGCCGCATCGCGCGAGGACTGGCCGCGCAGCATGGATATCTGCATTCCTTCGGCCACAACGATGGCGTTGTCCACCAGCATCCCCATGGCGATGATCAGGGCACCCAGTGAGATTCGTTCCATCTCGATTGAGAAGAGCGACATGAACAGAAGCGTGCCGACAACTGTCAGCAGCAGGGTCGAGCCGACAACAATGGCCGCGCGCCAGCCCATGAAGATGCCCAGGACGGCGACCACGATGGCCACCGACATGGCAAGGTTCACGAGAAAGTCGTTCGAGGCCTGTTCGACCACCACATGTTGCTGATAGATCGGCAGGATTTCGACACCGAAGGGAATGCTTGTGTTCAACTCCGCGAATTTGGCGTCAGCGCGTTTGCCAACCTCGACAATGTTTTCCGTGGCCAGACCCGCGATACCCAAGGTGAAGGCCTCGGTCCCGTTGTAGCGGATGATGATGTCGGGGTCGTTCTGACGGGCGCGATAGACATCGGACATGTCAAAGAGGTTGATCACCTGCCCTTGTGAACCAACAGACAGGCCCGCAATGGCCGACACGCTGTCTGACCCTTCGGCCGTCAGGATGGTGGTCCGGTCATTATCAGAGCGCAAGGACCCTGAGGAATTGACCGAATCCGCGTTGGCGATGGCCTGGTTGATTGCTTGCAGCGGGACATTCTGGTTCACCGAAATCGCCAGATCGGGTTCGACAAAGATCGCCTCGTCCGGCAGGCCCTGAACCTCGACATCTGCAACCCCGTCCACGGTGAGCAGTTCCCGCCGCAGGAACGTTGCCAGTTCGTGTTTTTCAGCGTCCGAGAACCCTTGGGCGGTCACCGCATAGAACAGGCCGAACACATCGCCAAACCCGTCATTCACAAACGGTTGGCCGACGCCCGATGGCAGGCCGCGCGCGGCGTCGCGCACCTTGGCCCTGAGCCGGGTCCAGATGGCAGGCAGTTCGGTGCCGTCGTATGTCGACTTGATCTCGACCTCGATCAGGGACCGTCCGGGTTGATTGACCGAGGTGATGACATCCACCTCGCCCATCTGCTGTATGGCGGATTCCAGCGGTTCCGATACTTCCAGCGCCACCTGCTCGGCGGTGGCACCGGGGTATTGCGTGATGATAACCGCGTTCTTGATTGTAAAGGCCGGGTCTTCCAGACGGCCAAGCGATGTGAATCCCCAGATGCCCCCAATGAGGGCAATGAGGATGACCAGCCATGTGTAAAGCGGCCGGTCGATTGAGGCGCGGGCGATATTCATCTGTCAGCCCCTCAGTTCGCGAAACCGGCAAACCGGCGCACCGTCTGACCATCCGTCAGCACAGCGCCCCCGGCCACGACGACCTCATCCCCGTCAGACAGGCCCGTCAGCACCCGGACTTCGCCGGTTTGCGTGGGCTCGATGGTCACTGGGACGCGGCGCACGGTGCCCTCATCCGCCCCGACCGGGGAAAACACCACGACGTTCAGCGCGCCGTTTGCGTCAGCGACTACGGCGGTCGCCGGGACGACGATGCCTGTGCGGTTGTCCTGCACCTGAACGTTGACGGTAACGGAAGAACCGGGAAAGATTTGCAGCCCCTTTGGCGGGGTCAGGCCAAACTGGATGCGGAAAGTTTGACCGACGCTGGAGGTTTCCGCGTCGAATTCACGGATTTCCAGCGGGAAGACTTCGTCACTGACCGGGAATTTCGCGGTGATGAAGAAGTCGTCATTCTGGCCGGAGCGTTGAAACAGGATCTCGGGCACATCGACCACGATGCGAAGTTCCGACATGTCGTGAATGCGGACGATGGGGGTGCCCGCCGAGACGGTCGTAAACGCCTCGACCGAGCGGCTTGAGACCAGCGCGTCAAACGGCGCGGTCAACGTGGCGTGTTCCAGTTCATATTCCGCGTCGCGCAGGGCGATTGCGGCCAGCTGCGCCTCGGTCTCGGCGTCGTCCACGGCCACCTGGCTGGCGGTTGTACCGCGCAGGCGCGACAGGCGGGCGACGGTGCGGTCGGCCTGTTCCTTTTGCAGCCGCGCCCGATCAAGGCGCAGCTCGAACGGTTCCTGATCCAGGCGGGCAATCAGACCATCCTTGGGAATCATGAAGCCTTCGTTGATGGGCATCTCGACAATCTGGCCGGCAACCTGAAAGGCAAGATCAACGGTCTGGCGCGCGGCGACGCGGCCAAAGAACTGCCGCGTGAAACCCGGCGCGGTTTCGCGCACCTGCATGAGTTTCACCGGTTTCGGGGTATCTTGAGCGGCAATCGGGGTTGCCAGAATGGCCAGTGCAAGGCCCAGAGAGGTCAGGAGTTTCATTTCTTCAATCCCTCGGGAATTCCCGTTTTCAATACGTTGTCGCGGATTTTGCGCGCCAGTCGCGCGAATTCGGCAGTTTCTTGTTCGTTTAGGCCCGAGGCCCTGTGAAACAGGTCCCCGGCGGCGGCGACCAGCATGTTGCGGGCCTCTTCGCCCTGCTCTGTCAGCACCAGCAACCAGGCCCGGCGGTCTTCGGGGTCACGCCGCCGCGTCAGGTAGCCCGTTTTTTCAAGGGCATCGGCTGTGGCGGTGATCGTTGACGGGACGCTTAACATATCAGCGGCCAGAACGCCCATGCGCTTGGGCTGATCCAGTTTGATCAGCATGTGGCATTCCGGGTGGTTCAGGTCTGTTTCGATACAGTCGAAGGTCTCTTCCAGTTTCCAGTACAGGGCATAGACGCCCATGATCGCCTGAATCTCGGGGCTGAGGCGGCCCAGTCTGGCGCTGATATCGTCTGGCATTGGGGGGTCTCCGCGCGGGTTACGGGGCGATATACTTCAATTTCTGAACTATTCAAGATATGAAACTGCGCCCCGGAACGAATTCCCTTAGGTCAACATATCTTGATCAAATCACGCCATGACTGCATTTTGGGCGAATCCGAAACATTCAGGACCCGCCATGTATACCCCCGCCATCACCGGTACCGGTGTCTTCACCCCGGAAAACGTCATCACCAACGCGGAGCTTGTTGAAGCGTTCAACGCCTATGCCGACAAGCAGAACGCGAAGAATGCCGAGGCCATCGCAGCCGGGCAGATGGAGGCGATGCAGCATTCCTCGGAAGAGTTCATCGTCAAGGCGTCGGGCATTCAGAACCGCTACGTGATGGACAAGGCCGGGGTGCTGAACCCGGACGTGATGCACCCGACGCTGCGCCAGCGCAACGATGACGAGCCCGGGATCATGACCGAGATGGCAGTGGATGCCTGCAAGAAGGCGCTGGCGCAGGCGGGGCGCACGGCGGCGGATGTCGATCTGGTGATCTGTGCGGCCTCGAACCACGAGCGCGCCTATCCGGCGATTGCAATCGAGATTCAGCAGGAACTGGGTATCGACGGGTTCGGCTTTGACATGAATGTCGCCTGTTCTTCGGCCACGTTCGGCATTCAGGCGGCGGCGGATATGGTGCGGTCCGGTTCGGTGCGCTCGGCGTTGGTGGTGAACCCTGAAATCTGCTCGGGCCATCTGGAATGGCGCGACCGGGATTGTCACTTTATCTTTGGCGATGTGGCAACGGCAACGCTGATCGAGCGGATCGAAGACGCAAAAGGCCCGCATTTCGAAATCCTGTCGACCCGCTGTGCCACCGCCTTTTCCAACAATATCCGCAACAATAACGGTTTCCTGCGCCGGTCGCGCCCCGATGGTGTGATTGACCGCCGCGACATGCAGTTCATGCAGAACGGCCGGAAGGTGTTCAAGGAAGTGTTGCCGATGGTCAGCAAGCATATCAGCGACCATATGGAGGCCGAAGGGGTCAGCAATACCGACCTCAAACGCCTGTGGCTGCATCAGGCCAACAAGACGATGAACGACTTCATCGGTAAGAAGGTTCTGGGCCGTGAACCCGAGGCGGGCGAGCAACCCAATATCCTTCAGGATTATGCGAACACCTCATCCGCAGGGTCGATCATTGCGTTTTCGAAATACTCTGACGATCTGCAAGAGGGCGATCTGGGCCTGATCTGTTCTTTTGGGGCCGGGTATTCGGTTGGATCGGTGATCGTGAAGCGTCACGCCTGATCGGCATTCCGCAAAGCGCTTACGGACTAGAGATCGGCCGCGAGCTGAAAAACCTGAAACGCGGCCCCTTCCCCACCATCAATCCGGCTGAGATAGGCGGGGGTTTCACCCTTGGCTAGCTGGGATTGCAGACCGCGCCCCTGAGATGCCCAATCCCAGAATTCGGCACGGGGTGCGGCGGTGCAGAGCAGCACATAGCTTACACCCAGCGCAGCAAGACGCGGACCGGCCTGAGGCGCGTCCATACGCAAAACCGCGATCTGCGCCTGAATTCCGGCCCGGTTGCGGTGATAATTCCCCGCCAGAACCGAATGATCGGTATAGCGCAGCACCTCTGCCGCATAATCGAAATCGACCAGAACCATTCCGGCTGGCAGGTTTTTCAGGGCCGCGTAGGCCTCGGGCGCTTTGCAGGGGGCGCCGATGTTTTGCGAATCCTGCACAACCTCGGCGACGGGTGCCGCAAGGGAGGGGCGCGCAAACCGTTCCAACTGTTTTTCCACGCTGCTACCAATCTTTGGCGAGACGCAGACGATAAAGCCTATCATAGCCAAGCCGGAGAGCGTGCGGCCATGGGTTCTGTAACTGACGTAAAGGGTCCGCAGCACCTGAGCCTGAACAGCCACAAGAGACACGCCCAGAAACGTCATCATCCGGGACTGGTACAGAAACATGGAAAACCCGGTCACAATCAGCGCCAGAAACAGAAGGTAATCCAGTTTGTCTTGCGACTGGCGGGCAAAGAACAAGGCTGCAACCGCCGTGATGACGGACATGGCGATCAGGGCCGCAGCCTCGCCCCGATGTCGTTCCAGCACGACGGTTATATTCTGTGCTTCGGCAACCTGGCTGAGCCAGAAGTCGCGCATGTCCTGAGGCAGGTCCGCAATCGGGTTTTCAAGGCAATGCGGTGCAAATGCGTAAGCGCAGCCAAGTGTTACAGCGCCTGTCGCAAGACACGCGCCGATGCGCCCCCAATAGGACCAGCCCGACCCGACCCAGGCTGCTGCACACAGGCACAGGGCCGCGATCCCGGCCGGCAGGGCCACACTGATCGTCAGGGCATCGCAGCTTGGGAACAGAAAACCCTGACGCCCCGTTGTTGCAACGCTGGCCAACAACAGGGTCAGCGCCAGCCCGGTTCCAAACACTATGGTGCGGCGGCGGGCGGCTGTGCCGGTCACGATCCAGTCAATCGTGAAGAACACCGCGATAATCGCGACCTGCACGATCGATTCGGTTCCGATGGACACCGAAAGGGCCAGACAGACACCCAGCCATCCCGCAGCAGAGGGTTTGGCCTTGCGCAGGACAAAGAACATGAGGGCCGCTGCAAACAGCAGAATCTGAACATTGTGGTGGTCAAACGAGAAATAGTCGAACTTCCGATAATGTTCGAGCGTCAGCGCACCGACCACCAGTGCCGAAATCGCGCCATTTCGCCCGCCCAACGCTGCGCCGGTGACAGCAAAGGCCCACAGGGTCAGCCCCGCCAGAAGCACCGGCCACACAAACGCGGTCACTTGCAAGGCGGTGTCGGGCGGCACGACCATCGCGGACAGCGCGTAGATCCCGGCAATCGGTGCATCGACAAGCCGGGACCAGTGCATCAGCGTGCCGTCACCGGGGCCCAGCCGATGCTGATAGGCGTCAAACCAGCCCTGTCCCGCCAGCAGGTCCTGTACCATGACCCAGCGCATCGCGTCATCAGGGCCTTCCTGATAAGCGCCAAACAGCACCGTGGCCAGAAAGAGCGCATAGACAAACAGGAACGACCGCCAAACCATACGGTCTGCGAGAATGCTGTAATTTCCCTGCATTTTCTGCATGGTTTACTGCCCTTGACGATCTTGCCTGCGCCACAGCTTATCTGAAAGACGTGACTGAATTGAGGCGCAGAGTCCGGTTGATGATCATGCCACAAAGCGCACGACATCTGCGGCGATCCGGGCAGGCGGTTTTTGGCCGATAGCTGGCCGCCACCAAGCCTAGCTGACGCTTTCTTCTTCCAGGTGCAGTTTCATTTCTATCAGGACCTGCTGAAGCAAACTGGTTTCTTTCAGCAGCCTTTTGGCTTCGTTCACCGTGATGATGCCATCTTCGATAGCGGACTGATATTCAGTCATCAACATTGCAAACCGCTGGCTGAGCGCGATGACATCCGAATTCACCCCGCCTGTGCGAGGATCCTCGGTGTTGCGTTCGCTGTAGGACAAGGTGATGTTTTTCAGATCCGCCAGCGCGGATGTCACATGCGGATAAGTTGCTGCGTTTTCAAGCCGGGCCACCGCATCCACGGGCATGAACCTGTCCGCGTGTTCGGCATTGTCCGAATAATACCGGCCCAGGGTCGCCTTGGATTTTCCGGTGATTTCACAAGCAGCTTCTATTCCGACATCTTTGACCAGCGCTTCTGTGTGTTTCTTCAGATAGGCCCCGATATCTGCCATTGATTTACCTTTATTACCTGCAAACGCCCGCCCGGTGTCCAAACCGGGGAAAGCGTCGGGAAATTTCCCATACCTGAGTCATAATTGAAATGTCATACATTGACTATCCCTCAGATAAGCGGGGGATTTTGTGAGTGAGTGGCGGCAGTTCAAGCCGGTAAAGAGTGATTGCGGGGCGGTATTGTTGGGCCTTGCTTTGTTTTGGCCACATGTTGGCCGACGGCGTCGCTGTTGCAGACGCGGGGGTTCCATCCCCTACGAGCCCAGCTCGGCCTCTGCACACGCAATGGCGACGTCGCTTCTTACATCCCTTTGCTCTCTTGTTCCTTTTGGCCGGGCGTTTTAGACCCACGCCATGGCAAAGCTGTATTTCAACTATTCCACCATGAACGCGGGCAAGTCGACCGTGTTGCTACAGGCGTCGCACAACTATCGCGAGCGCGGGATGCAGACCTATCTGATGACCGCCGCCCTTGACGGGCGGGCGGGTGCGGGGCGGATTGCATCGCGCATCGGCATATCGGAGCAGGCTGACACGTTCACACCCGAAGATGATGTCTTCGCCATGATCCGGTCCCGGCTGGACAAAGGTTCCGTGGCCTGCGTTTTCATTGATGAGGCGCAGTTCCTGTCCGAGGCGCAGGTCTGGCAACTGGCCCGTGCGGTGGACGATCTGGATGTGCCGGTGCTGGCCTATGGGCTGCGCGTGGATTTTCAGGGCAAGCTGTTCCCCGGTTCTGCCGCCCTGCTGGCCCTTGCCGACGAAATGCGCGAGGTGCGCACGATCTGTGAATGCGGCCGCAAGGCCACGATGGTGATTCGTCGCGACGAGACCGGCAAGGCCATCACTGAAGGGGCGCAGGTACAGATCGGCGGGAACGAGACGTATGTCTCGCTCTGCCGCAAACACTGGCGCGAGGCGGTGGGCGACTAGACCGGGTTGGGCAGCGCCCTGCCCGCGACAAAGGCCGCCACGTTATCCAGCGCCATGTGCCCCATGCTGCTGCGCACCTCTTCGGTGGCGGTGCCCAGATGGGGCAGCAGGGTGACGTTTTCCATATCGCACAGGGATTGCGGCACTTTGGGTTCGAACTCGTAGACGTCCAGCCCCGCCCCCGCGATCTGACCGGTTTGCAGCGCCGTGATCAGCGCGGCCTCGTCCACCACCTCGCCACGGGCGATGTTGACCAGAATAGCCGAGGGGTTCATCGCCTCAAGAACCTGCGCATTGATCAGGTGGCGGGTTTCCGCACCACCGGGAACCGCAAGCACAAGGAAATCGACCGAAGCGGCGAGTGTTTCAAGGTCAGGTGTGAATTCTGCCGGGAAATCCAGATCTTTTGGATTGCGGGATTGATAGGCCACCTGCATGGCAAACCCGAAATGACAGCGGCGCGCGATGGCCTGCCCGATGCGGCCCATGCCGACGATGCCCACGCGCTTGCCGGTCACGTGATGGCCCAGCATCTGCGTCGGGTGCCAGCCCTGCCACTGACCCGACCGCACCAGCCGCTCACCCTCACCGGCGCGCCGGGCTGTGGTCAGCAGCAGGGTCATGGCGATATCAGCCGTGGCATCGGTGACGGCGCCGGGGGTATTGGTTACGTCAATCCCGGCCGCGCGTGCCGCATCCACGTCGATATGGTTGAAGCCAACACCGAAATTGGCCAGCAGCTTGCAGCGCGGTGGACCGGCTTCTGCAAAAATCTGCGACGAAAACTGATCACCCAGCGTCGGGACGACCACGTCGTAATCGGCCAGAGCGGCCAGCATCTCCTGCCGTGACATGGGCAGGGTGTTTTCCCGGATGGTCACATCGAAATCGGCGCGGGCGCGCGATTCGACTGCCGGGGTCATCGGGCGCGTGATCAGCAGTTTCATCAGTGCATCCGCCCGCCTGTAGGAACCTTGCCGTCGGGGCCGATCAGAACGATCTCGCCGCTGTCATCGGGAAGACCCAGCACCAGAACTTCGGACATGAACTTGCCGATCTGGCGCGGAGGGAAGTTGACGACAGCCATGACCTGTTTGCCAACCAGAGTGGCCGGATCGTAATGCGCGGTGATCTGGGCCGAGGTCTTGCGCTCGCCGATCTCGTCACCAAAGTCGATCCACATCTTGATCGCGGGTTTGCGGGCCTCGGGATAGGGCTCGGCGCGGATCACCTCGCCCACGCGAATATCGACCTTGAGAAAGTCGTCGAACGAAATTTCACTCACGCGAGAGCTCCTTGGATCGGTCGGTTGCGGCCTTGACGGCACGGTGCAGCAGGTCAGGAAAGCCGGTTTCCTGATGCATCAGCACCTCAAGCGCGGCCTGTGTGGTACCGTTCGGAGAGGTCACGTTGATGCGCAGCTGCGCGGGGTCTTCGTCGGACGCCATGGCCAGTGCCCCGGCACCGGCCACAGTGGACTTGGCCAGTTTCATCGCAAGCTCGGCAGGCAGGCCATGCGCCGCGCCCGCAGCGGCCAGGGTTTCGATCAGATGGAACACATAGGCCGGGCCGGACCCGCTGAGCCCGGTGACGGCGTCCATCTGTGCCTCATCCTCTAGGCGAACGGTCTGGCCCACTGCCGCCAGCAGGTTTTCGGCCTGTTCCATATCGGTCTCGGAGGCGTGTGCGTTGCCGATCAGTGCCGTGATGCCCTGACGGATAGCGGCGGGTGTGTTGGGCATTGCGCGAATGATCGGGGTGTCTTGGCCCAGAACGGATTCGAAGGTGGCAATCGAGGTACCAGCCGCAACGGAAATGAACAGGCTGGACCCACCGCCCAGCGCCTGAAGGGCAGGCAGGGCTTCGCCCATCATCTGCGGTTTGACCGCAACCAGCACCACGGCGGGGGATTCGGGCAACGGTGCGTTGATATTGACGCCCTGCGCCTTCAGCCAATCTGACGGGTAGGGATCGATGACCCAAACGGAAGCTGGCGGAAGACCGTGTTCCAGCCATCCCGCCAGCATTGCGGACCCCATCTTTCCGCACCCCAGAAGCACAAGCCCCTGTTCGGCCACTCGCGTCATGTCCATTTGCCCCTCCCGCTTTACATATCGGTTCGGGGCAAAGGTTTACGCGCGGCCGTAGGCCTCTGCAATGGCCACTTGCATGGCTTCTTCTGGCCCTCTGTTGCCCCAGGTCACCAATTGGATCGCGGGGTAGTACCGCTCGGCGCTCATGACGGCGGCGTTGATCATCGTGTCGATCTGGTCAGCGCTGGCTGTTTGCCCGCCTGCAAGGACCAGACCATAGCGATAGACCATCAGCTTCTGGTTTGCCCAATAGGTAAACGCGCCTGCCCAGCACTGGTCGTTCATCTTGTTGAGCAGCTCATAGAGCTGCATTTCACGCTCGGCCGGTGGTTCCATTTCGAAGCTGCACACCATGCGCAGCGTTTCGTCATAGTTGGACCAGGCCAGCGTGATCGAGTAGGTGCGCCACTGCCCTTCAACGGCCATGGCAATCTGATCGTCCCCAATGCGATCAAAATCCCAGTCGTGATGTTCGGCCAGATGCTCAACAATGTCGATCGGATGAATGTCTTCTTCGAGATACTGCTCGGAAAGGGCCATAATGCCACCTCACTAATCTCTAGCATTTCGGGGCTGGCAGCGCCCCAGCGCTAGTTGCCTGCTCTACAAACCGGGCTTCCCCCATAGGCCTGTACTAAATATGGTGCGATGTGGCGTAAGTTCTGGCAACCCTAATTATTGGGGATAACAGCAATAAGTTGTGGACAGAAGGCAACGGCGATCAAAATATTGGCGCCAGAGTCAGCTTTGTCTTGAATAAATTCTGCGACACGTCAAAATACACAGCACCGCACAATCCGGGCTGGATTGCGCGGCGGAATGCTTTGTCCGAAAATTGTGGGAACAGGGAACGCCGGGGCGTTATTTGTCCAGTTTCGCCTCGAGCGCGGCGATGCGGGCTTCGAGTGCCGCGTTTTCTTCGCGCGCCTTCTGAGCCATGGCGCGCACGGCGTCGAATTCTTCGCGGGTGACGAAATCGCGGTCGGCCAGCCAGCGGTCGATCATCGACTTCATCGCGTTTTCAGCCTCTTCCCGCGCGCCCTGTGCCACGCCCATGGCGTTGGTCATCAGCTGGGACACGTCATCCAGGATTTTGTTGCGGGTCTGCATATCTGTTCTCCGATCTCGCGGTTTACCTGTATATGGGCAAAGAATGGCGCGGGCTCAAGGTTGACTTGACCTGCAAACCCCGGGCAATGAGACGCACATGCAGGCTGTTCTGAATTTCCCCGATCTGTCGCCCGAACTGTTCTCGATCCCGCTGTTCGGGATGGAGTTCGCGTTAAGGTGGTATGCGCTGGCCTATATCGCGGGCATCCTGATCGCGTGGCGGCTGGCTGTTGTGGCGTTGCGCCGCCCGGCGCTCTGGCCTGCGGATGGCCCGCCGATGAAGCCCGAACAGCTAGAGGATCTGGTTACCTGGATCATTCTGGGCGTGATTCTGGGCGGGCGGCTGGGCTTTGTGCTGTTTTATCAGCCGAGTTATTACCTGTCGCACCCGCTGGAGATCGTGAAGGTCTGGCAAGGCGGCATGGCGTTTCATGGCGGCCTGCTGGGCGTGATCCTTGCGTCGTACCTGTTTGCACGACGGCACCGTATCCCTGCCCTGTCGCTGGGGGATCTGGTTGCCTACACCGTTCCGCCCGGATTGCTGCTGGGGCGGCTGGCCAATTTCGTCAACGCCGAGCTGTGGGGCCGCCCGAGCGAGCTGCCCTGGGCTGTCATTTTTCCAGGATTTGCTGCGCAGGATTGCCCCGACGTGGTCGCAGGCATGTGCGCCCGGCACCCGTCGCAGCTGTATGAGGCCGCGCTGGAGGGTGTTTTGCTGGGGGCGGTATTGCTGTGGCTGGTCTATCGGCGCGGCGGTTTTCGCACACCGGGCCTTGTCATGGGGACGTTCCTGGCGGGCTACGGCGCGTCGCGCTTTATCGTCGAGTTCTTTCGCCAGCCGGATGCGCAGTTCGTATCGCCCGGCAATCCACTGGGGCTGGCCTGGCATGTGGGCGGGTACGGGCTGACCATGGGGCAGTTCCTGTCGCTGCCGATGATCGCGCTTGGTCTGTGGTTTGCCCTGCGGGCGCGGCGGCGGGCGGCATGAGCCTGACCGATCACCTGATCGCCCGCATCCGGCAGGATGGACCGCTGAGCGTGGCGGATTTTATGGGCGAATGCCTGCTGCATCCGACGCTGGGCTATTACACGACCCGTGATCCGCTGGGAGCAGCGGGGGATTTCACCACAGCGCCGGAAATCAGCCAGATGTTCGGGGAGCTGGTCGGGCTGTCTCTGGCGCAAAGCTGGATGGATCAGGGACGGCCTGCACCGTTTACCCTGTGCGAGCTGGGGCCGGGGCGCGGTACATTGATGGCCGATATTCTGCGCGCCACACGGGCTGTACCCGGATTTCACGAGGCAGCGCAGGTTGTACTGGTTGAAGCATCGCCTGTATTGAAACAGGTGCAGGCGGCAACGCTGAAGGATTACGAGGCGGTCTGGATCGACACGATCGCCTACCTGCCCGACCAGCCGCTGTTGCTGGTTGCTAACGAGTTCTTTGATGCCCTGCCCATCCGCCAGTTCCAGCGTGACGGTACGGGTTGGCGCGAGCGTCTGGTGGGCGAACGCGACGGCGCGTTGATGTTCGGGCTCGGTCCGAACGGGCCGCAGGTGGCGTTGAATGATAGGCTGTCGGACACCAAGGACGGTGATCTGGTCGAACTGTGTGCTGCTGCAATTCCCATTCTGACCGTAATCGCGGGGCGGGTCGCCAGCCATGGCGGCGCGGCATTGATTGTGGATTATGGCGACTGGCATTCGCTGGGCGATACCTTGCAGGCTCTGCAAAACCACGAACATTCCGATCCTCTGGCATCGCCCGGTCAGGCCGATTTGACCGCGCATGTGGATTTTGAGCCTTTGGCCGTTGCGACCCGCGCCTGTGGGTGCAGGCATACGCGCTTGACACCGCAGGGCGTCTTCCTTGAACGGCTGGGGATCACCGCCCGCGCGCAAGCCCTGTCCAAGGCACTGAGCGGTTCCGAGCTGGATGCGCTGATTGCCGCGCATCGGCGGTTGACGCATCCTGATGAAATGGGAAATCTGTTCAAGGTGATGGGCCTTTTCCCGGCCTATGCAGCCCCACCACCAGGATTGGAACCATGACGCTGGAAATTCTGACCTCGGATCTGCTGTCGCCATTTCGCCATGGGTTCTTTACCCGTCGCGGCGGCGCGTCTTCAGGAATTTTCAGCGGGTTGAACTGCGGTCAGGGGTCCTCGGATCAAACCGAGATTGTCGCGCTGAACCGGCGGCGGGTGGCCGACGCGATGGAGGTGGACCCCGAGGCAATGGTCGCGGTGCATCAGGTTCATTCCCCAACGGTTCTGACAGTCCAAGCCCCGGTTGACGGTGAAAAACCCAAAGCGGACGCCATTGTCACAGCAACACCCGGTCTGGCCCTGACGATCCTGACGGCCGATTGCCAGCCGGTTCTGTTCGCCGATCCCGACGCGCATGTGATCGGTGCGGCCCATGCCGGGTGGCGCGGCGCGCTGGACGGTGTTCTGGAAGCGACGCTGGACGCGATGGAGGCGCTGGGAGCCGACCGCAGCAATATCTGCGCCGTGATCGGACCCAGTATTTCCCAGCGCGCGTACGAGGTGGGGCCAGAGTTTCTGGACGCGTTCCTTGCGGATTCGCCGGACAACAGCCGCTTTTTTGCCAATGGTGAAAGTGACCGCCTGCAATTTGATCTGCCCGCCTTCGGGCTGCACCGGCTGCGGCAGGCGGGAATCGGACAGGCCGAGTGGACCCGGCACTGCACATATTCCGACCCCGACAGGTTCTATTCCTATCGCCGGTCAACACACGCGAACGAGGTCGATTACGGGCGGCTGATTTCTGTCATAAGATTGTGATCTTCGTCCAGATTTAGGTGCCCCGCCACTTTTCCGCCACATTTGTTGTGTTGATTGGGCATCAGAATCGTAACGAGTTTTTGCCAGTAATCAGATCGGTATCTGACGTTCGAAAATCGGGCGCTGGCGTGTTGAGTGGGAGGTCCGTCTGACTTCATTTTTCTGTCCGCAAATCATCCCGGATAAGCCTTATCCCTGCCGCAAACCCGCGTCACAAAAGGTTTACAGAGGATGTGGGGAAATACACCCCGTTCAGAGCAGGACCAAAAAATGAAGACCAAATCACGCTTTCTGAAAGCCATGGTCGAGGCCACTCGGGACCAGAACCTGGAAATGCCGTGGAAGCGGGTAACAAGCAATTCTGTCAGGGTCGCCAGTCGCATCGCGGCACGACGCTGAGACAGAAAACCCAGAGACCAAGCTGCCGGTCTTATTTGGGTCAACGCGTATCAGGTTCGCTCCGGCCTGATGTATCGCGCGTCACGAGCGAGGGGTTCGTGACTTTTTAGGAGTTGTGTGTGTGCGGGCAATTTCGCCCGTGAAGTACGAGTTTGTCTGGGGGGTCAATGTGTTGACCATTGGAAAGCGAGATTTAGTCGCGTCGCGGGACCGTACCGGTTGCCGCCCGAGGGTCACCCATTTGTTTCAAGGCAAAGAACCAGTTCGCCGGGCGCGTCTGTACGGGGGTACGCCGCGCCTGACCGAACATTTTGAGGGGACGGAATATTAATGACTATTCCTAATTCACTGGCCCGCGCGGCCAGAAATGCTATCGAAACGTCTGTTATGCTGCGGGACGCGCCGCGGCCGGTTTCCAAGCCAAAAGCCCAGCTGCGCCGCTATGAGGTCAGCAGCCTGTTGAAGAACGGAGATGTGGTTCAGACCCGCCACATCGCACCTGCCCTGCCGATGTTTGAAGACGCGTTTTGCGCCTTCACACGTGGATCTTTGGTAGAAACGGAACATGGACCGATGGCAATCGAGGATCTGATGCCTGGGGATACGGTCCTGACGCAGGATGGCGCATCGGAAACCGTGTTGTGGAAGGGATCTGTCACGTTGATCCCCGGACGCGCGGATTCACGTGGCCGGACGCGACCGCTGACGCGGATCATGGCGGATACGTTCGGGATGCAAAAGCCAATGTCGGGTGTCATTGCTGGCCCGGCGGCGCGAATCGTGGGAACACCTGCGCATTTGCGGCACCTGCATGGGGGGCAGCCGATTCTTACACCCGTGTCCGAATTTCAGGACGGGATGGGTGTCATTGAAACAATGCCGCCCACCCCCGTTGAACTGTTTCACATTTGTTTAAAACGCCATTCCGTTATTCGCGTAGATGGATTACAGTTCGAAACATATCATCCAGGTGTGAATGCGGTTCGCATGATCAGCCACTCGCTTCGGTCGATCTATCTGAACCTGTTCGCGCATATCGAGTCGCTGAACGATTTCGGCCCGCTGCTGATGCCGCGCGCCGGAGATGGTGAGATCGACGCGATGACGGCCTGAGCATGATTGTGATTACTGCATTATGGGGGGCATCATGCAGCTGGTAATAAGTTGGGTTCTATCCCTTGCGGTGGCAGCACTGTTGCCACCAATCACCGCGCAACCAAAACGTGTTGGCGTTACGCCGTCCGGTTCATACGTTCTTCCAGAACGTCGAACGGTACGCCTGGCTCGTCTTTTGCGCCGCGAATAACGAGCGATGTCTTGACGCTGGCCACGTTTGGCGTGGTCAGCAACTCGCCCGTCAGAAACTGCTGAAAGCTGCTCAGGTCAGGTGCGACACATTTCAGGATGAAGTCCACTTCGCCGTTCAGCATGTGGCATTCGCGGACCAATGGCCATTCGCGGCAGCGGCCTTCGAACGCGCGCAGTTCGACTTCGGCCTGGCTGTCCAGACCGACCATGGCAAATACCTGAACCTCGAACCCCAACTCGCGTGAGTTGACCTCGGCGTGATAGCCGGTGATGAAGCCGGATTCTTCGAGTGTGCGCACCCGGCGCAGACAGGGCGGGGCCGAGATTCCGACCCGTTTTGCCAGCTCGACATTGGTCATACGACCGTCCGCCTGCAGTTCCGCCAGAATCTTGCGATCAATATCATCCAGCCGAGTCGTGACCATCAAATGCTCCTGATTTTTTCGGTTCTTATATCAGCACCCTACACGCGCGCAATAATGTTTCGCAGATGCGCAATTTTCTTTGTTTCCTTTTCGCCTTCTCCCGGTAAACCCAGGGCACCCCGTCCCGAGGGGACCTGAACAGTAAGGGGCTTTAAGCCGGGCCGGTCGGTCGCTATATCGGGGCGACGGGCCGCGGGCCCAATTCAGGCAATTCGAGCGGGGGCACCATGGCCGACACAAGACACACCAAGGTTCTGATCATCGGGTCAGGACCCGCAGGATACACCGCAGGCGTATATGCAAGCCGCGCCATGCTGGAACCCATTCTGGTACAGGGCATCGAACCCGGTGGTCAGCTGACAACGACCACCGAAGTCGAAAACTGGCCCGGCGACACGGAGGTGCAGGGCCCGGACCTGATGGTGCGGATGCAGGACCATGCCAAGGCCATGGGATGTGAGGTGATCGGCGACATCATCAGCGATCTGGACCTCAGCAAACGCCCCTTCACCGCCAAGGGCGACAGCGGCACCACATACACGGCGGACGCTGTCATTCTGGCCACCGGCGCGCGTGCGAAATGGCTGGGTCTGCCGTCGGAAGAGAAGTTCAAGGGCTTTGGCGTCTCGGCCTGCGCCACCTGTGACGGGTTCTTCTATCGCGGGCAGGAAATCGTGGTGATTGGCGGCGGCAACACAGCCGTGGAAGAGGCCCTGTTCCTGACCAATTTTGCCAGCAAGGTGACCCTGATCCACCGCCGCGATGAGTTGCGGGCGGAAAAGATCCTTCAGGATCGCCTGTTGAAGAATGAAAAGATCGAACCGCTGTGGTTCCACCAGTTGGAAGAAGTGATCGGCACCGACGCGCCTTTGGGCGTTGAAGGTGTTCGGGTCAAACATGTCAAAACCGGCGAGATTACCGAGATTCCGTGCAAGGGCGTCTTTGTCGCCATCGGCCACGCCCCTGCGAACGAGTTGGTCAAAGACACGCTGGAAACCCATATGGGTGGCTATGTCGTCACCAAACCGGGAAGCACCGAAACCTCAATCCCCGGCGTGTTCGCGGCAGGCGATCTGACCGACCATGTCTATCGTCAGGCAGTAACAAGCGCCGGGATGGGCTGTATGGCGGCACTGGATGCCGAACGGTTCCTGGCCGAACAGGACTGACACATGCTTGAATTCTCTGGCCCTGTCTGGAGAATTCTGTTTGCGTCGCAGGCAGCAGCCCCATTGCTGCCTGCCCGCGCGCCCGAGGGGCGCTTTCATCATTCCGGACAATTCGCGCTTTATGCCTCGCTCAGCGCCGAGGGCGCTTCGGTCGCCATCCGCCGCTACATCTCGGGTGATGATCCCGACCGGGTGGTTCAAAGGTTTCTGGTGGAAAACGCGCGATTGGTGGACTACCGCGGGCAGACGGCTGTCTCGGTGATCTGGCAGGATATTCGCGCGACGGGGGCCCCTTCCCCGACATGGTCTTTTTCAGATAAAGCGCGGGCACTGGGGGCGGACGGCTTGATCTACAGCTCGCGCTCGCGCCCTGACCTCAGCCATCTGGTGCTGTTTTGTGCGGACAAGATATCAATTCAATCCCAACACCCCGCCACCCATTGGCAGGCCTAGATTTGCACCCGAAGCCTTGACCTGACCGCGAACGTCCTCGCAAAGTCCAACCACGGCGAACAGCGATACAGGTGGTATTCTTGAAGAGCGCTTTGTGGCGTGGCGGTTGGGCAGCCCGGCTTCGGATCGGCAGCGGGTTGGTTCTGTTTGCTTTCGCTTTCTTCCATTTCATCAACATCGGACTGGGCCTGTTTCACACCGATTATCTGCACGGGATGCAGGACGGTCGAACAGCGGTGACGCGGCACAGTTTTATGAGCCTGCTGCTTTATGCGGCGTTGTTCACTCATGCCGGTCTGGCGCTAGCTTCGATCGCACAACGCCGGACCCTGCGCATGCCGTTCAGCACGGCGTTGCAGATTGTTCTGGGTCTGCTGATACCTTTGCAGCTGATCTCGCATGTCATCCAGACGCGGGTCGCGCACGAGATCTATGACGTCAATGACGAGATGGGGTATATCATCATCCTGATGTGGCCCAGCACCGTGATTTGGATGCAAAGCGCACTGTTGCTGATCGTCTGGGTGCATGGCTGTATCGGGCTGCATATGTGGTTACGGCTGACGAAATGGTGGTCCAGCGCCGTACCCTATCTGATCGGTGTTGCCGTCTTCATCCCCATGTTCGCCTTGGCCGGTCTGCTGACCGAGGGCCGCCGCATTTGGTTGGAATTCGCGGATGAGTTTCTGCGGGAACAATATATCGAGCATTACAACTGGCCCTCGCCCGAGGCGTTCCAGACCATGTTCACCGTCAAGGATAATGCCCTTTTGGCGTTCTGGCTCGCCTTGGCGGCCACGGGTCTTGTGTATATCGGGCGCAAGCTGTGGCGGCGCAGGCATTCGGTGCGGGTAAGTTACAGCAACGGGCCCGAGGTGGATGCCGAAAAGGGCATGACACTGCTTGAGATTTCGCAGGCACATAGTGTGCCCCATACGGCCTTGTGCGGCGGGAAGGGACGCTGCACCACATGCCGCGTCATCATCGAGGAAGGCGCTAACGCCCTACCCCCGCCCGGCGATGTCGAGGCCCGCAGCCTCGCCGCTGTTGGCGCCTCACCGCAGACACGGCTGGCCTGCCAGATCCGCCCGACGGAACCGACCACTGTTTTCCGCGTTTTTCAACCGGATGGCGGGCGCGTTCGCGGGCATGCCAGTCAGGGGCAGGAACGGAAACTGGCCGTGCTGTTTCTGGACATGCGCGGATTTACCGCCCGCACGACGGGTCAGCTGCCCTATGATATCGTGTTCCTGCTGAACCGGTTCTTCGACGCCGTCGTACCTGCCATCACCAAGGACGGCGGTGTCGTGGACAAGTATATGGGCGACGGGTTGCTGGCGGTTTTCGAGAAACCCGATGCGGCCGCATCCGCCAGCGCGGGGTTGAAGGCTGCGATAGATATCAGCCATGCCCTTGACCGGTTCAACGAGCAGCTTGAGGCCGAAGGCAGCCCCGGCATTCGCATCGGAATGGGCTTACACCTTGGTGATCTGGTGCTGGGTGAGATTGGCGCGCAGGGACATGCCGCGAGAACGATCATCGGCGACGCCGTCAATGTGGCCAGCCGACTGGAAAGCGAAACCAAGGCCTTGGGGGTCGAGTTGCTGGTCTCGCAAGAGGTGTTGAAGGCTGCGGGTATGAACCTGCCGCCGGAGGGTATCCGGATGTTCCAGCTGCGCGGCGTTGCCGATCCGATTCCCGCCCTGCCAGTCACCCGCGCGTCCGGGCTTGCGCCGCACACGCGAAAACAGGAACAGTCATACCTTGCATGATCGGAATATATACGCCCCAAGGAACGAGATCATCATTTTGATTTCAGAGTTGGAAATTCCTTCCAATCCGCGAGAAATCAGCGCATATCGTCCTTTGTTTCATTGACGCCAGTGGACTTCGCCCAACAGTCGGTGCAAATGCCCCGAAAACGCCCTTGAATCATTGGCAACACAACACTGCGATAAGAGTATTCAGATGACGATGTTAAGCAATCTGGCCCCCATTCCCGAACTTTATGTGTCGTATGACTCGGCCCAGAAACTGAAGGTTGAAGCCGCCGACCTGACCAGTTGGGATCTGAGCCCGCGCCAGATCTGTGATCTGGAACTGCTGATGAATGGCGGTTTCAACCCGCTTAAAGGCTTTCTGAGCGAAGCCGATTACGACAATGTCGTCGAAAACATGCGTCTGGCTGACGGCACCCTGTGGCCGATGCCCATCACGCTGGACGTCAGTGAAGACTTTGCGGACAAGATCGAACTGGGTCAGGATATCGCGCTGCGCGATCAGGAAGGCGTGATTCTGGGCACCATGACGGTCACTGACCGCTGGACCCCGAACAAGGCCCGCGAGGCCGAGAAGGTTTTTGGTGCCGATGACGATGCCCACCCGGCGGTGAATTATCTGCACAATGTGGCGGGCAAGGTCTATCTGGGTGGCCCTATTGTTGGCATCCAGCAGCCCGTTCACTATGACTTCCGCGGTCGCCGCGATACACCAAACGAGCTGCGCGCCTATTTCCGCAAGCTGGGCTGGCGCCGGATCGTGGCCTTCCAGACCCGCAACCCGCTGCACCGTGCGCATCAGGAACTGACTTTCCGCGCCGCCAAGGAAGCGCAGGCCAACCTGCTGATCCACCCGGTCGTGGGCATGACCAAGCCGGGCGACGTAGACCACTTTACCCGCGTGCGCTGCTATGAGGCGGTGCTGGACAAGTATCCCGCGTCCACCACCTCGATGAGCCTGCTGAATCTGGCGATGCGCATGGCTGGCCCGCGCGAGGCGGTCTGGCACGGGCTAATCCGCGCCAACCATGGCTGCACCCATTTCATCGTGGGTCGCGATCACGCGGGTCCGGGCAAGAACTCGGCCGGGGAAGATTTCTATGGCCCCTATGACGCGCAGGATCTGTTCCGCCAGTTCCAGGACGAGATCGGCGTCGAGATGGTCGATTTCAAGCACATGGTCTATGTGCAGGAGCGCGCGCAATACGAGCCGAATGACGAGATTCTGGACAAGGACAATGTCACGATCCTGAACATCTCGGGCACCGAGCTGCGCCGCCGTCTGGCCGAGGGTCTGGAAATCCCCGAATGGTTCAGCTTTCCCGAAGTGGTGGCCGAGCTGCGCAAGACCAAGCCGCCACGCAGCCAGCAGGGCTTTACCGTGTTCTTCACCGGCTTCTCGGGCTCGGGCAAGTCCACCATCGCCAACGCGCTTATGGTCAAGCTGATGGAGATGGGGGGCCGTCCGGTCACGTTGCTGGATGGCGACATCGTGCGGAAAAACCTGTCATCCGAACTGGGTTTCTCGAAAGAGCATCGCGACCTGAACATCCGACGGATCGGCTATGTGGCATCCGAGATCACCAAGAACGGTGGCATCGCCATCTGCGCGCCGATCGCACCTTATGCCACCACGCGCCGCGCGGTACGCGAAGAGATCGAGCAGTTCGGTGCCTTCTGCGAAGTGCATGTCGCGACCACCATCGAAGAGTGTGAGCGGCGCGACCGCAAGGGTCTGTACAAGCTGGCGCGCGAGGGCAAGATCAAGGAATTTACCGGTATCTCGGACCCGTATGACGTGCCTCAGAACCCTGAATTGCGTGTCGAGACCGAGAATGTCGAGGTCGACAACTGCGCTCATCAGGTGCTGCTGAAGCTGGAAAGCATGGGCCTGATCGCAGCAGGCTGAACCAGATGAATGAATGCAGCGGCCTCCGGTTTTCGGGGGCCGTTTTTTTGTTTTTATGGGCTGAGGCGTTCCGGGCAGTCCCTGGGGACGGGAACGGTTCGGCTACTGAGTGGCTTCTGGCAGATCCACCTGCCCGCGCATCAGGATATGCCCCTGACCGGCTACCTTGATTCCCGTCATCACGTCGGTGGGGCCAACGCGCGTGACAACAGCCTGACCGGGGCGACCCATATCGTGACCCTGTTCCGCAACGAAACTGTCTTTGGTCATCAGCCCATATTTCCACAGATAGGCCGCCATGGCCCCGGTGGCGGACCCGGTAAACGGATCCTCGGGCGGGCTGGGCGGGGCCATGAGCAGGCGCGAGAACGTATCGCCCGCGTCGGTGGCCCCTTGGAGCGTCACGAGGAAAGGCTCGGCCATGTCCGAGCCGGAATACCCTGCCGTCGCAGCCACTTTGCGCAGCGCGTCCTCGGACAGGCGGGCCGCGCGCAAAGCGTCATGATCGCGCAGAACGGTAATACAGAAGGGCAAGCCGGTTGAAACCATCCGGGGTGGCGAGATGATGGCTTCTTGCGGCAGGCTGATCGCCTTTGCCACCAGATCGGCTGGCACATGCGCACCAAATTGCGGTGCGACCTGCGTCATCTCAATCTGTTCGCCCTGCAAACCGATCGAAACGATACCAGCGCCGGTTTCCAGCGTTAGGTTATCACCGGAGATCATGCCGCGCGACCGCATCGCCGCTACGGTGGCAATCGTCGGATGACCGGCAAAGGGAATTTCACGGCTGGCCAGAAAATAACGGACGCGGATGTCGGCCACGTCGGACGGGCCGGTGAATGTGCATTCGACCAGAGAGGTTTCGCGCACATAGGCCATGCAGACCTCGGCCGAGAGACCCGCGCCGCCGTGGACCACGGCACAACCGTTGCCGCCGAATGCACGATTGGTGAAGGCGTCTACCCAGTCGAATTCAAACCAGCTCATGCAGTCGGCTCCGTTACAGGTTAAAAGCGGCAGTTTCGCCGATGCGCGTGTGTTGCGGGCAACGTTTCAGCCCCACCGGACAAAGGGGCCGTTCAGTGAACGGCCACAGGTGACAGGTCGTGCTGACGGGCCAGAACGAAGGCCAGCTTGCGGTCGGCCACAAGCGCCAGTTGCTGCCCATCGGAATCGTGCACGGCATAAAGGTGATCCAGATCACCTGCCTGATCGCGCAGATCACGCGGCAGATCGGCAACGTCGACTGTTTTCACATAGACGATACGATCGCCTTCGGTGTTGATTTCAATCGGTGTATTCATTGCTCTTACCCCTTCCGTATGTTGATTGTCTGAACCACGGTTTCCGGCACGGCGCGGGTCAGATCCACATGCAGCAGACCGTTTTCCATGATCGCCTCTCCCACCTCGACCCCGTCAGCCAGCACGAACATGCGCTGAAACTGACGCGCCGCGATACCACGGTGCAGGAAGATGCGCCCCTCGCTGTCGTCGCGCTGACGGCCCCGGATCACCAGTTGGCGATCCTCGATGGTGATCGACAGATCCTCTTCGGCGAACCCGGCCACCGCAAGGGTGATGCGGTAGGAAAAGTCCGAGGTCTGTTCGATGTTATAGGGCGGGTATCCTTCATTACCGGCCTTTGCAGACCGTTCCAGAAGGCGTTCCAGCTGCTCGAACCCCAAAAGATGCGGGTATGAGCCAAGAGTAAGTTTCGACACGTATTTTCGTCCTTTATTGTCAAAGCGACGTGGTGCGCGGTCCCGTTCCGGCAACCGCTTGTTATAGAATATGGGAAGAAAACAGGATGTCCACAAGGTCTGGCGCGATAACGTCTGACACACTATCTTGTTGGGCAAGCACCACAACAAGCCCGAGTCGCCAATGAACGCGCCCACCGACCTTTCGATGAAAACCGAAGAAGTTCTGCGGGTTGAGTTGGAGGTTTTTCGCCGCCAGCACCGCGACCTTGATGAGGCGATCGAGGCGCTGCACGAAAAAGGAACGGCTGATCAGTTGACCCTTCGGCGTCTGAAAAAGGAAAAACTGCGCCTGAAAGACTTCATCCGCCTGATCGAAGACCGCCTGACCCCCGATATCATTGCCTGAACGCCCTGTACCGCATTGCCACAAAAGCGGATTTGGCTATAGTGCGCGCTCTTTCTGAGCGCGGGGACGTAAGCGGATGAGCGATGTGACAGTGGGGATCATCATGGGCAGCCAGTCGGACTGGCCCACGATGAAGGAAGCCGCAGATATTCTGGATGAACTGGGCATCGCTTATGAGGCGCGTATCGTTTCGGCCCATCGCACCCCGGACCGGTTGTGGGACTATGGCAAGACCGCCGTATCACGCGGGTTGCAGGTGATCATCGCGGGCGCTGGCGGAGCGGCACATCTGCCGGGTATGATGGCCTCGAAAACACGCGTACCGGTGATTGGCGTGCCTGTGCAGACGCGGGCCCTGTCGGGGGTGGATTCGCTGTATTCCATTGTGCAGATGCCCAAGGGCTTTCCGGTGGCGACCATGGCAATCGGGTCGGCTGGCGGAGCCAATGCGGGCCTGATGGCAGCGGGCATTCTGGCCTTGCAGGATGAAGCCCTGGCCGCGCGGCTGGATGCCTGGCGTGACGCGTTGTCCGCCTCGATCCCCGAGGAACCGCAGGGATGAGCCGGATCGGGTTTATCGGCACCGGGCATATCGCCGCGCCGATTGCGCGGCTGATGGCCGCCAAAGGGCATGAGATCAGCGTGACAGAACGCAACGCCGAGGTCTCGGCCGCCCTGAAGGCCGAACTGGGCGTGACTATCGCGCCGCCGCAAGCGGTGATTGACGCCTCGGACATCGTGTTCCTGTGCCTGCGCCCGCATATTGCGGCCGAGGTTCTGGCCCCCCTTACCTTTCGTGCCGATCAGCAGGTCGTGTCAGTTATGGCGGCCGTTTCCGCCGAGGATTTGGCCAAGCTTTGCGCCCCTGCGTCGGATTTCGTCCAAACCATCCCACTGGGGTTCTTGCAGTCCGGTGGCTGTCCGATGGCGGCGTTCGGCAATGACCGCTTGCTGGCCGAGCTGTTTGAGCCGGAAAACCCCGTGGTCAAGGTTGCGGATGAGGTGGCGCTGAACGCGCATTTTGCCATTTGTGCCATGGTTCCCGGCATTCTGGATCTGATGGCCACCGGGGCCGAATGGCTGGGTGACGTAACCGGCGATGCGGACGGGGCCGAGTTCTATACCACGCAGTTGATGGCGGGTTTTCTCGCCGCGATGGAAAAAGGCACAGCCGGGCGGTTGGCACAGGAGCGCGACGCTTTGGCGACCGAAGGTACTTTGAGCCTGCAAATGACGGGCACCCTGATCGAACAGGGCGCGCATGAGGCGCTGAGAGCGGCGCTTGGCGCAATTGGAAAACGTTTGGAGAATTGACGATGGCGGAGATGCTCGCCCAAGGTGCAGTGATCGGGATTCTGGGTGGCGGCCAGCTGGGCCGGATGCTGTCGGTGGCAGCCTCTCGGCTGGGGTTTGTCAGCCACATCTACGAGCCGGGCGCAAACCCGCCTGCCGGGCAGGTTGCGGATCGGGTTACGACAGCGGCCTACGACGATATCGACGCCTTGACGGCCTTCGCCGATGCGGTGGACGTCATCACCTATGAGTTCGAGAACATCCCGACCGAGGCATTGGATATTCTGGAAGCCCATCGCCCCATTCGTCCCGGGCGTGAGGCATTGAGGGTCAGTCAGGACCGCCTGACCGAGAAGACGTTCCTGCAGGGGCTTGGCCTGAAAACGGCTCCGTTTGCGGATATCACCGATCTGGACAGCCTGAATGCGGCCATCGAAGAAATCGGCACGCCCGCCATCCTGAAGACCCGCCGCTTTGGCTATGACGGCAAAGGACAAGCCAGATTGCGCACCCCCCGGGATGCCGAGGCCGCGCTGGCCGATATGGCTGGTGCGCCTGCCCTTCTGGAGGGGTTCGTTGATTTTTCGCACGAAGTTTCGATCATTGCTGCGCGGGGGCTGGACGGTCAGGTGGCCTGTTTCGACCCGGGTGAGAATGTGCATCGCGATGGCATCCTGCACACCACCACCATCCCTGCCCGACTGTCCCCCGCCCAGCGCACCGATGCCATCCTGCTGGCGGCCAATATCCTGAACGCTCTGGAATATGTCGGTGTCATGGGGGTTGAGCTGTTCGTAACACCCGGCGGACTGATCGTGAACGAGATCGCGCCGCGCGTGCATAACTCGGGCCACTGGACGCAGAATGGCTGCGCCGTGGATCAGTTCGAACAGCACATCCGCGCGGTGGCGGGTTGGCCGTTGGGCGACGGGCAGCGCCACTCGGATGTGGTGATGGAGAACCTGATCGGCGACGATATGGACCGCGTGCCCGAGCTGGCGCGCGAACGGGACGTCGCGCTGCATCTTTACGGCAAGGCCGAGGTCAAGGCCGGTCGCAAGATGGGACATTTCAACCGGATCAAGCGGTAGAATATCGCGCTACGGCGCGATGCCTTCGGCGAGAGGATTTGGAAAAAGGTGAAGCTGGTCTGGTTTTACCCCACAAAGCGGGTTGCGATATCCCCAGACATATAGCTGACGCGCCCGCCCGCCAATGTCGCGGCGACCCGATGAGTGGTTGCATCAAGGATTACCAGATCGGCGCGTTTGCCCGCGGCAAGCGTGCCCCGGTCCTGCAAGTCCAGCACCCGCGCGGGGCCGGATGAGATCAGCGCCCAGGCACCGGCCAGATCCAGCAGCCCGGTTTTGGCCAGCATCAGCGCCGCGCGGCGTGGACTGGGATAATGGTAATCCGAGGCCAGCGCATCACAGAGCCCCATCGCAATCAGCTCTACCGCGCTGGCGTTACCCTTATGCGAGCCGCCGCGGACCACATTGGGCGAGCCGAGAATGACGTGATCCCCGGCAGCGCGCGCCGCCTCGGCGGCTTCAAGCGTTTCGGGAAACTCGGCAATACGCACCCCTTGGCTGCGCCACCAAGCGCGCGCCTCGGCAGTTGCGTCATCGTGGCTGCCCAGACGCACGCCCATGTCCGCAAGGTCCGAACAGAGCGCTTTTAGCGCGGCCGGAACCTCAGCCTTGCGGGCGTGCATGTCGAGCAGCATCGCAAAATGCGCCTCTGGGTTGCGTCCGGCCTTCAATGCCTGCCCGGTCAGGCGCGGTGGTTTCTTGCCCTGTGCCAAACGATCATGCGGCAGGTGATCATTGAAGACCACGTATGGCACCTGCCAATCGGCGATGCGACGGGCCAGCCCGTCGTAATCCGCGAGCATATTGGTCTCGAACCGCAATTGCGGGATCAGATCGGTGACCGTGCTGCCCTTGACCGCTGCGATGGCCGCAAACACCTGCGCGGCAAAGTCCGGGCCGCGCACGCCGCCTTCCCAGCTGTAAAACTGCGCCAGAACGGCTGTGGTGATGCCGTTGGCGGCCAGTTCGGCCTCGACCGACAGAATGCCCTCATTCATCTGCTTCATCGCGCCGCGACGTGGGGCGATATGGCGTTCGAACCCATCGCCGTGCAAGTCGACAATACCTGGCAGAACAAGAAACCCGGTCATGTCAATCCGCCGCCCGGTTGCGTCTTTCTGAATGACCCCACCTGCAACGGAAAGCTCCGCGCGTGACAGCCCTTCATCCGGTAGCAGAACCTCGGCACCGGTCAATGTCAGTTCCAATGTGGTCATTCTGATGGCTCCGCCCCCGGTTCCGAGCAATTCTGCCCGATGCAGATCTCGTCTATTACGTCCATCACACCATCCAGCCAAGTGATCTGGGGATCAAACCGACCAAATTCGATGAAGTGCAAAGCCTGTGCCATGACCTGCGGGTTGTTCATCATGAAGGTGTGGGTCACCGGCAAGACGAGATGATCGGCCATGCCTTCGACCTTGGTGGATTCGACCGACACCTTGCCATCGTCAGGACCGTCGATCAGAGATGAAAACACGAGGTTCAGGGACTGATCACCTGCGATGACCCCCAGTTCGAAATCCACGGGCGGCAGGCGGCTGGGAATACCATCCGGGCCCGTACCCAGTTGCAGTCCGGCCGGGCCGTTCAGGTATCCGAACACCTCCCACGCGCTGAGTTCATCGACCAGCTGGCTACCCTGATTGGGCGGCCCCAGCATGACGACACGGCCCATGTTTTCAGGGCTGTGGTCCTGCAACCAGTATCGCAACAGGATGCCACCCATGGAATGCGCAACGACATTGACGGTGTCACTGCCGCAGGCTGCAAATGCTTGCGGGATGGTTTGTTCGGCCAGTTCGGGGATACCGATTTCGGTCGATGGGTAACCGGGGCGCACGACGGAATAGCCATTCGCTTTGAACAGTTGCTCCATCACGCTGAATGACGCCTCGGTCCGGGCCAGACCGTGCAGCAGGACAACGCATTTCGCGCTGGCCACGGCGGGAAAAAGGCAACAAAGCAGGGCGATCAGAATTCTCATACCCGCCAGATAAAGCCTGTGCGCCTGCGTTAAAAGCCCTTCCCACGTTGACGTCGCAGGACAGCCAGCGCGATACCGCCCAAAACCAGCGCCGCACCAACAAGCAGCCGCACACCCGCGCTTTCCCCCAACAGCACCACGCCGCCCACAATCGCGATCACCGGCACGCTGAGCTGGACGACCGCCGCCGTTGAAGGTGCCAGCCGGGGCAGAACGCGATACCACAAGGCGTATCCCAGACCCGAGGTCACGCCACCTGACAAGGCCGCAAGGAGATAGCCCAATCCGGTCATGTGCCACTCTGCCCCTGTGGCCATCAGGGCCAGCGCGGTTACCGGCAGCGCGACGATGAAATTTGCGGCCGTGCCCTGCAACGCATCAGGCTCGGACCGCCCGACCAGTGAATAGGCTGCCCAGCCGATCCCGGCTGCGATCATCAAAACGGTTCCGGTTGGATCGACCTGCACTGTTCCTGTGGGCCACAGGACACAGGCCAGACCACCCAGTGCAATCGCTGCCCCGGCCAGCTGTCGTCGGGTGGGTTTGACCCCGGCAAGGGCGGTGGCGGCGAACATGGTAATCTGCACAACGGCAAACAGGATAAGTGCGCCCAGCCCCGCATCCAACGTCAGATAGGCAATTGAAAACCCGATCATATACAGGGAAAGCGACCCGGCCCCGATGATCCGCCTGCGGTTGCGAAGGGGCAAATGTCCTCTACGCAGCAGGATCAGTGCGGCCAGAACCAACGCCCCCGCCAGAACCCGGATAATGGCAAACCCCGCAGGATCACTGGACGCGCTGTCGATAGCCAGCCGGTTCAGAATGGAGTTCGCCGCAAAGGCGCACATGGTCAGGGCGGTCAGAAGGAACAGTCGCATTTCAACCACATACCGACTTGGTGGCGAGTTGGACACTCACAATTCGGGCACACGCGGCCCTGCCTTCATCTTTTCCAAAATACTCCCGCCGGAGGCATGGCCGCATTGCGGCCATCGGAAATGAAACGGGGCCGCCAAAAGGCGACCCCGTCCGTTAGCACTTTGCTTCCCCTCTCGACAGCCTGACCTTGCAGCCAAACGCCTGTCAGGGGTCGTCAGAATTCGCTTAGGCGAATTCGACGTGCTTACATCATGCCGCCCATGCCGCCCATGTCGGGCATGCCGCCACCAGCAGGCGCATCTTTTTGCGGCTTGTCTGCAACCATCGCTTCGGTGGTGACCAGCAGGCCGGCAACCGATGCCGCATCTTCCAGAGCGGTACGGACAACTTTGGCCGGGTCGATCACGCCGAACGAGAACATGTCGCCATATTCTTCGGTCTGAGCATTGAAGCCAAAGGCCGGATCCGAAGATTCGCGCACTTTGCCTGCAACAACCGCACCGTCAACGCCTGCGTTTTCGGCGATCTGGCGCAGCGGCGCTTCGATGGCCTTGCGCACGATGTTGATGCCTGCGTCCTGATCAGCGTTTGCGCCTTTCAGCGATTCCAGTGCTTTACCGGCCTGAACCAGAGCAACACCACCGCCTACAACGACGCCTTCCTGAACGGCTGCGCGTGTTGCGTTCAGAGCATCGTCCACACGGTCCTTACGCTCTTTCACTTCAACTTCGGTCATGCCGCCGACGCGGATAACGGCAACACCGCCTGCCAGTTTGGCAACGCGTTCCTGCAGTTTTTCACGGTCGTAATCCGACGAGGTTTCTTCGATCTGGGTGCGGATCTGAGCAACACGTGCTTCGATCTCGGCTTTCTCGCCAGCACCGTCGACGATGGTGGTTTCGTCTTTGCTGATCTCGATCTTCTTGGCGGTGCCCAGCATGTCCATGGTGACATTCTCAAGCTTCATGCCCAGATCTTCGCTGATCACCTGACCACCGGTCAGGATTGCGATGTCTTGCAGCATGGCTTTGCGGCGGTCGCCGAAGCCCGGTGCCTTGACAGCAGCAATTTTCAGGCCGCCGCGCAGTTTGTTGACAACCAGAGTTGCCAGCGCTTCGCCTTCAACGTCTTCTGCAATGATCAGCAGCGGCTTTTGCGACTGGATCACCTGCTCGAGCAGCGGAACCATCGGCTGCAGCGAGGACAGTTTCTTTTCGTGCAGCAGGATCATGCAGTCGTCGAGCTCGGCCACCATCTTGTCTGCGTTGGTGACGAAGTAAGGCGACAGATAGCCGCGGTCGAACTGCATACCTTCGACAACATCGGTCTCGGTTTCCAGACCTTTGTTTTCTTCGACGGTGATAACGCCTTCGTTGCCAACCTTCTGCATCGCGTCCGCGATCTGCTGGCCAATTTCAGCTTCGCCGTTGGCCGAGATGGTGCCAACCTGAGCAACTTCTGCCGAGTCTTTGACTTCGCGCGAAGCAGCACGGATGCCTTCGACAACTTTGGCGGTTGCCAGGTCGATGCCGCGCTTCAGGTCCATCGGGTTCAGGCCCGCTGCAACCTGCTTCAGGCCTTCTTTTACGATGGCCTGCGCCAAAACGGTCGCGGTGGTGGTGCCGTCACCGGCTTCGTCATTGGTGCGGCTGGCGACTTCTTTCACCATCTGCGCGCCCATGTTTTCGAACTTGTCTTCCAGTTCGATTTCCTTAGCAACCGAAACACCGTCTTTGGTGATGCGCGGTGCGCCGAAGGATTTGTCCAAAACCACGTTGCGGCCTTTAGGGCCCAGGGTCACTTTGACAGCATCCGCCAGAATGTTGACGCCTTTCAGCATCTTGTTGCGGGCATCGGTGTCGAACTTGACGTCCTTTGCAGCCATGTCGTTTCTCCTTGAGAAAATGTGTTGAGTGGAAGATCAGAGAAAGCGCGGGCTTACTCGATGATCCCCATGATGTCGCTTTCTTTCATCATCAGCAGCTCTTCGCCGTCGACCTGGACCTCGGTGCCCGACCATTTGCCGAACAGGATCTTGTCGCCAGCCTTGACCGCCATTGCGATCAGCTCGCCGCTGTCCTTGCGCGCGCCTTCGCCGGTTGCGACGACTTCGCCTTCGCTGGGCTTTTCTTTTGCGCTGTCAGGAATGATCAGTCCGCCGGCGGTTTTTTCATCGCTTTCGGTACGGCGAACCAGCACACGGTCATGAAGCGGTTTCAATGCCATCTTTGCAGCTCCTTGGGCTCAAAGTTTTGTTTATCCTCCCCTCGCCATTCGACGAGGCGTTAGCACTCGGTGTGTGTGAGTGATAACGACGCATAGCTAGGGAGTCTAAAACGCCGAGTCAACAAGGTGTTTGGGATTTTTTTGAGAACGGCCTAGTCGGCCTGTTCCCAGCTGTAGGCCCAGTGTTTCAAGCCGTCTGTTCCCTCAGAGGTAAGTGCGTAGACACCTTTTTCAACCTTCTCGAACCAGCCATAGTGATTTTCCCGCATCAACCGGGTGGCGACCGGAACACCCACCGATCTGGCGACCTCGCCCCCTTTGGCCGGGCCGTGTTCGGCCAGAAAGGCCGCGCATTTCAGCGCATCCTGGCGGTAGGCCGTCACGATCCCATGACGTGTCGCGCCCCCGGAATTGGGGTCGCCCTCCAGCCGGTCGAATTCGCGCAGCAGCCGCGCCGCCCTGGCCTTGTTCTTGCGCGGCGCATAGGGGCCCGGATCGCATTGCACCTCGACCGTGCCATCGGAACGCACGGTGATCAGACCCAGACCAAGCCTGCGGCACAGCGCAATATTGTCCCTGAGCGCCCGTCGGGCCGTGCGCCCGGTGGGTTTGCTGACCCCGATATAGACCTGATCCGTGAGTTTCAGGCGGGCAATTGCCTGATGGAACAGGGACAGCGTGAACCTGAGCTTGAGCTCGACAATCACAGGCGGCTCGTCTTCGCGCATCGCGACGATGTCGGCAGCGCCCACTTCTCCTTTGACGATGTATCCCTGACGCTCCAAGAGCGCCTTGATCGGGGGATAGAGGTCCTGCTCGCGGTTCATGGGCCTATGCTACGCAGATTGTTGAGGAATACCAGACGGGTTGCTTGAACATGGGTCGCAGGCATGGCTATGTCTGGAACACCTTGATGACACAACACCGGATGGGTTCATGCGCCTGCTGACATTTCTTGCTTTTCTACTGGCCCCGATCACGGCTGCGGCTGCGTGCGATGGGCAGGACCTGCGCCCGCAGCTGTCGGATGACGCGCGGGCCGAGTTGCAGCGCGCGGTGGCGGACATCCCCTTTCCGGAAGGCAACCACTGGATTGCGCGCAAGGATGACACGGTTCTGCACATCATTGGCACCCTGCACACGTATGACGAACGCATGGAAAAGGTGGTTGAACGCCTGTCTCCGGACCTGAGCAAGGCTGACGCGTTCTATTTCGAAGTCACCCAGACTGACATGGACGCATTCGAAAAAAACCTGGCCAATAATCTCAACGCTGTAATGATCACATCCGGGCCGACCCTGATCGACCTGATGGGAGATGAAGACTGGGCCGCATTCTCGACCGCGTTGAACCAGCGCGGCATTCCCGGCTGGATGGCGGCCAAAATGCGACCGTGGTTCTTGAGCATGATGCTGAGCATCCCGCCCTGCATGATGGAAGATCCGAACGGGACCTACGGCATGGACGCCCGCCTGAATGATCTGGCCGCAGAAAACGGCATTCCGCAACACTCGCTGGAACGTATCGACGACCTGATCGCCATGTTCGACAGCCACCCGTTGGAACAGCAGGTCGAGTCACTGGTGCGCCTGTCCGGGGCGATGATGGGAAGCAACGATCAACTGGCCACCATGGCCAATGGATATCTGGAAGAAAAGCACGCCGAGATCATACAATTTGCCCGCCTGCAGGGGTTCGAGGAATCCGGGCTGAGCCGGGACGTCTTCGATGAGGAATGGAACGGGTTCGAGCAGCAGATGCTGGTCCAGCGGAATGCCCTGTGGATGGAGCATATTCTGGCCATCACGGATCAGACGGCAGTGATCGCGGTCGGCGCAGGTCATCTGAGTGACGATCACGGTTTGCTGAACCAGCTGTGGCAGGCCGGATACACGCTGACACGCGCCGCTTTCTAAGCCGGTTCAGCGGTTTTCAGACCAAGCGTCGCAGACGGGCTGCTGTGGCGTGACAAGGACGTTTGTCCGCCCTATAAGGCGCGCAAATTTCCATTCCGCAGGACGCTGACATGACAACGCTCGTATTTGGCCACAAATCCCCCGACACCGATTCCACAGGCTCGCCGATCCTGTGGTCGTGGTACCTTAACGAAATCAAAGGTGTGCAGGCCGAGCCCGTGCTGTTGGGCGAACCCAACACCGAAGCGGCATTCATGCTGGACAACTGGGACCTGCCCAAACCGCGCATCCTGGACGATCTGGCCGCGGACACTCCGGTGGTCATCGTCGACACCAACAACCCCGCCGAACTGCCCGCCAATGTCAATGACGCGGACATCCGCGCCATCATCGACCACCACAAGCTGGTCGGTGGTCTGGAAACCAAAGGCCCGATCGACATCACCGTGCGCCCGCTGGCCTGCACGGCCACCATCATGGTCGACCTGATGGGCGACGATGCGGCCAAGATGCCCGATGCCATCAAGGGCGCGGCACTGACCTGCATCCTCTCGGACACGCTGGAATTCCGCTCGCCCACCACCACGCCCCATGACCGCGAGGTTGCTGAGCGGCTGGCAGCCGAGCTGGAGCTGGATATCTCGGCTTACGCGGCAGACATGTTTGCGGCGAAATCGGATGTCTCGTCCTTCTCGGATGCCGAACTGATCCGCATGGACAGCAAGGAATACGAGGTCGATGGCACCAAATTCCGCGTTTCGGTTCTGGAAACCACTGCGCCGGGCGTCATTCTGGACCGCAAGGCAAGCCTGGCGGGTTCGATGGTGGATGTCGCCAAGGAAGACGGTGTCGATCAGGTGCTGCTGTTCGTCGTCGATATCCTGAACGAGGAAGCCACTCTGCTGGTGCCCAACGATCTGGTCAAAACCGTTGCCGAGAAAAGCTTTGGCGCATCCGTCGATGGCGACGCTGTGGTTCTGCCGGGCATCATGAGCCGTAAAAAGCAGATCATTCCGAACCTGAAGGTCTGAAGAAACACGCGGGGTCTGTCGTTCTGAGTAAAACGGACCCCGCATTATTGGTCTTCGGCCTGCGCATCCGGCATTGCGCTTGGGCAGACCTGTACCCGACAGATGAAATACAGGGTGGCCACCTATCGATTGGTGGCCAATCCCTTGCCAATCGGTCATAAGGCTCGTGCAGTTTCAGCTTGAGGCCACATATGACCCAGATCGTTCACGCGCTTTCCGAAATCTCTGCCCGCTACAAAGCGTTGTTTGTCGATCTGTGGGGGTGCGTTCACAACGGGATCACGGCCTATCCCGAAGCTGTTGCAGCCCTTCAAGCCTATCGCGCGGACGGGGGGCTTGTCGTGCTGGTCACGAACTCGCCCAAACCCCGCGCGGGTGTGGCCGAGCAACTGGTGCAGTTCAATGTTCCCGCAGACGCCTATGACACCATTGCCACCAGCGGCGATTCCGCGCGGTCGGCGATGTTCCGTGGCGCTGTCGGGCACAAGGTTTACTTCATGGGGGAATGGCAGCGCGATGCGGGCTTTTTCGAGCCACTGAAACTGCTGCACCACCCGATCCATATCGAACGTGTCCCGCTAAGAGAGGCCGAAGGGATCGTCTGCTGTGGTCCCTTTGATCCGATGGCTGACCCGGACGTGAACCGCCCCGATTTCCTCTATGCCAAGCAGATGGGCATGAAGCTGCTATGCGCAAACCCCGATATTGTTGTCGATCGCGGCGAGGTGCGCGAATGGTGTGCCGGCGCTTTGGCAAAGCTCTATACCGAGATGGGCGGCGAGAGCCTGTATTTCGGCAAACCGCACCCGCCGATCTACGATCTGGCGCGCCGCAGGTTGCAGGAACTGGGCCATGATATCCCGGACGGCGACATTCTGGTGATCGGCGACGGCCCCCATACGGACATTCTGGGGGGCATGGGTGAAGGCATTGATTCCCTGTTCATTTCGGGCGGGCTGGCGGCGGCTGAGACAAAAACGTCGCACCATCCGGATCACGAATCCCTAACAGCTTATATCGAAAGGGAAAAGATCAACCCGACCTACACAATCGGTCGATTGAGGTAGCAAGAAAAGACTTGATTTTCTGCAACTGCGAAGTAATAAAGTTGCCAACCTAGGCCGGATAGTGGTTTTTTCTTTCTCGGTCGATTTCGAGTGAGGGCAACATGTTGGACAATCTTCCACGCGGAACGATCTGTATCGAAGACATCGAAATGGGCATGTCCCGCCACCTGCGCAAAGTGGTGACGGACGAAGATATCGAGATGTTTGCGCAGATCTCGACAGACCGGAATCCGGTGCATCTGGATGATGATTATGCCCGCGATACAATCTTCGAAGGGCGCATCGCGCACGGGATGCTGACAGCTGGGCTGATTTCGGCCGTGATTGGCGAACAACTGCCGGGCCATGGCACGGTCTATATGGGGCAGTCACTGAAGTTCCTGGCCCCCGTGCGCCCCGGTGACATGGTTTACGCCGAGGTCAAAGTTATCGACATCGACTTTTCCAAGCGTCGCGTCAAACTGGATTGCCATTGCTCGGTCGAGGGCAAGAAGGTTCTGATCGGTGAAGCCATGGTACTGGCCCCGTCGCGCAAGTTCGACTGATCGGCGAACACTTCCATGCAAAAGGCGCCCGACCGGCGCCTTTTTTGTTTGGACGCTGTTTTTTGCCTGTGCCTTTCAGGACGGGCGGGCGCGTTTTCGCCCTTTCAACGCACCGGATTCCAGAATGATCTCTGACACCACGTGTTCGCGCCTGTAAGCCATCACATGAACGCCGGACACCCCCGCGATATCGCGGATCTGCTGGATCAGTTCGATACAGATCTTCTTGCCCTCGTCAGCTGGCTTTTCGGCTTTCTCCATCCGCTCGATGACCTGATCGGGGATGTGAATGCCGGGAACATTGCTGCGCATCCAGCGTGCCGCACGCGCTGACGCGATGGGGCCGACGCCCGCGATGATGAACACTTTCTTGTCCAGTCCCGCATCCCTCACCCGCGCCATGAATTTCTCGAACAGCGGAATGTCGTAGATGTAATTGGTTTGAATATACTCGGCCCCGGCCTCAACCTTCTTTGCCAGACGATCAGGTCGCCAGTCATAAGGTGGTATGCAGGGGTTTTCGGCAGCACCAAGGAACAGTTGCGGCGGGCGCGTGATCTTACGACCAGAAAGGAACATTCCCTGATCGCGCATCGTGCGGATCGTCCGCAGCAGGGTAAGGGAATCGAAATCGAAAACCGGTTTTGCCCCCGGCTGATCCCCGACGCCGACGCCGTCGCCGGTCAGGCACAGCACGTTACTGACGCCCAACGCCGCAGCCCCCAGAACATCGCCCTGAATGGCAATCCGGTTCCGGTCGCGGCAGGAAATCTGATAGACCGGAGAATAACCCGCGCGCGTCAGCAAGGCACAAATCCCAATCGAGGACATGTGACAGTTCGCGCCCGAAGCATCGGTTGCATTGATCGCGTCAGCCACTTCACCAAGCGGTTGGGCCGCCTGAAAAACATCCTCAGGGTCGGCACTGTCGGGTGGGTTCAATTCGGCTGTGACTGCGAAACGGCCTGAACGGAGTACCTTTTCCAACCGGCTGTGCGACACATATCCTTGGGGAACCGGAACATAGCCAATCGGCTCCACCTCGTTGCGATGGGTATCACTCATTTCTTCAGTTCCCGGTTTATCGCGTTGGGTGGTTCGGCGGCCAGTGGTGCCGCAGAAGGTTCATTCTCGCGCGCTTCGGGGAATGCCTCGGCCAGCGCCAATCGGGCAGCATCCCGGGTCTCGCGCTCGTGCGCTGCAATCTCGCGGCTGACCCGCAACCAGGATGACGAGCCTTTCAACGTGTGCTCCACCGGTGGCAGAACTTCTTTTATCTTGTCGGCTCCGTTCCGCATGCGGCTGGCTCCGTTCCAAGCCAGGGCCCAGACACATTTCATATCCGGCTTCACCTCACAAAACTCGCCGGGACGTACGCCGCCACATGGGCCATTGCGCAATTGCTTTGGGCAGTTCATCGGGCAGGACATGCCGGTGGATGACAACACGCATTGCCCGCACATCTTGCAATCGAACAACAGGGTTTTGACGCCCTTCTCGACCAGTGCGATGGGGCGTTCGACGCGGTTATATCCGATCTTTGCAAATAGCGGGTCCATCGCGACCATGCCGCGTTCGACACATTTATAGATCCACTCGAAAGTGCGGGCATGACGAATCGCGAACAGTCGCATTCGGTACATGGGTCTGCCTCCTGTGCTGGGTTCGTTCGAACCTGGCCGGGCTTTGATCCGGTGCGCCTAAATCCAGGGGACCGGATTTTCAGTCTAAACCCAGAGTTTTTTTTGAATCAAGCGGTTGGAGGCGCCTGACCTGAAATACTTGGATTGGCCTCGTGCATTTTCCCGGCCAAGCGAAATGTTCAAAGCTCATTCGCAGGATCGCATTCTTGGAATTCAAACTGCCGCTTGAACAAATTGACTCGCGCCGCTACGCAATCGTCTATGCACATCATCCGGGATATCCAGTTCGTCCAGCCAGAAGATCGCGGCGCCAGCGTGGCAATCGGGAATTTCGACGGCGTTCATTTGGGGCACCAGTCGGTCATCGAACTGGCCCGTAATGCTGCGCCAGACGCGCCGCTGGGTGTGTTGACCTTCGAGCCGCATCCGCGGGAGTATTTTGCGCCGGACACGCCTCCGTTCCGCCTGATGCGGGGCAATGCGCGGGCGCACCGGCTGGAAAAGCTGGGCGTAGAGAAGCTGTATGAACTGCCGTTCAACGCCGCGCTGGCAGGGCTATCGCCGGAAGAGTTTGCACGCAACGTGATCTGCGACGGGCTGGGCCTGTCGCATGTCGTGGTGGGGGCCGATTTCTGCTTTGGCAAGGGCCGCAGCGGCACGGCGCAGGATCTGGTGCGGTTCGGGCGGGACATGGGGTTCGGCGTGACGATTGCGCCTTTGATGGAACGGTCGGAAAACGTTGTGTCCTCAACCGCCATTCGCACCGCGCTGAGCGACGGCCGACCACGGGACGCAGCCGCGATGCTGGGACACTGGCACCGGATCGAAGGCGAAGTGATCGGGGGCGAACAGCGCGGGCGCGAGTTGGGCTTTCCCACCGCGAATATGTCCATCGAAGGGCTGCACCCGCCAAAGTTCGGTGTCTACGCCGTATTGGTGGACGTGTTGGATGGGCCGCATAAAGGCAGCTATCACGGCGCGGCCTCGATCGGGGTACGTCCGATGTTTAACGGCCAGGTGCCCAATATCGAAACCTTCCTGTTCGACTTTTCGGGCGATCTGTACGGGGCGACGCTGTCGGTGGGTCTGATCGACTTTCTGCGCCCCGAGATGACATTTGACGGGCTGGAGAGTCTGATCACGCAGATGGATGCCGACTGCAAACAGGCCCGCGGTATATTGACCACCCTATGAGTGTTGATCCGATTGAACGCACGGGCCTGCCTGCCCGGTTTTGGGAGCGCAAACCCCTGCGCCAAATGAACCAGCGCGAGTGGGAGGCGTTATGTGATGGCTGCGGCAAATGCTGCCTGAACAAGCTGGAAGATGAAGACACGGGCGAGGTTGCCCTGACCTGCGTCGCGTGCCGCCTGTTGGATGACGAAAGCTGCCGCTGCGTACAATACGACATCCGGCATCAATTCGTGCCCGAATGCATCGTCATGACCCCCGACAATATCGACGAACATGCCTATTGGTTGCCACAAACCTGCGCGTATCGGTTGCTGTGGGAAGGCAAACCGCTTTACGACTGGCACCCGTTGATATCTGGTACAGCGGACAGTGTGCATGCCGCCGGGGTCTCGGTTCAGGGGCGCACAGTGTCCGAGTTTGAGACACCCATGGAAGAGTGGGAAGATTACATAATCGAGGAGCCAAGCTGATGCATTTCGCGTCTGACAATTCCGGGCCGGTTCATCCGCAGGTCATGGCCAGGCTGGCCGAGGTCAATCAGGGCTATCAGATGGCCTATGGTGCGGATACGCTGATGAACGAGGTGCGCGACCGTATCCGCAGCATCTTCGAGGCTCCGGGTGCTGCGGTCTATCTGGTGGCGACGGGGACAGCCGCGAATTCTCTGGCCCTTGCAACATTGTCAAAGCCTTGGGAAACGGTTTTCTGTTCCCCAGTCGCGCATATCCACGAGGACGAATGCAACGCACCGGAGTTTTACAGCGGCGCCAAGCTGACCCTGGTTCCGGGCGGAGACAAGATGACCCCTGAGGCGCTGCGCGGGTCAATTCTGGGTGAAGAAACACGCGGCGTACATGGGCCGCAGCGCGGACCCGTGTCGATCACACAAGTGACCGAGCGCGGATCGGTTTATTCGCTGGCAGAGTTGCAGGCCCTGTGCGGGGTCGCCAAGACGTACGGCCTGCCTGTACATCTGGACGGCGCGCGCTTTACCAACGCGTTGGTTGCGCTGAACTGTTCCCCGGCGGATATGACGTGGAAAGCAGGTGTGGATGCTGTCAGTTTTGGTGGCACCAAGAACGGTCTGATGGGTGTCGAGGCGGTGGTGTTCTTTGATGAAAGCAAAGCCTGGGAGTTTGAGCTGCGGCGCAAGCGCGGGGCGCATCTGTTTTCCAAGCACCGCTATCTGTCCGCTCAGATGGCGGCCTATCTGGAAGACGACCTGTGGCTGAAGATGGCACGTCAGGCCAATGACAACTGCGCCCGCTTGGCCGAAGGTTTGCGCGCCAAGGGGGCCGCGTTTCTGCACGAACCGCAGGCCAATATGATCTTTGCCTCATTCCCACGCGCGAAGCACAAGCAGCTGCATGAGGCCGGCGCGGTTTATCACCTTTGGGGGGCAGAGCTGGACGGCGAGGATGAAAACGAAAACCTCGCGTGCAGGCTGGTTTGCGACTGGTCCATCGGAGCGGCGGAGATCGATCAGTTTCTCAATCTGCTTTAACGCCTAACGGGGCGTTGGCCTGCCAGAACGCCCGCAGCAAAGCGCCGGTTTCATCAGGGTGTGAAATCGGCAGCATGTGCCCTGCGCCGTTGATGCGTTCATGGCGTGCATCAGGCAGGCGCCGTTTCAGCCCTGCGCAAATCGCGTGGATCACCGGCGGCGTCTCTGACCCGCTCAGCAGCAGGGTCGGCATCGATGCACGCCGAAGCTGATCGGCGTCAAGCAACCCTGCCTGATCATCGTAGAGCACAGGCTGCACAGCCGGAACCGCATCGATTCCACGCACCATATTTGCCCGCGTGCGTTCGGGCAAATCAGGCCATTTGGGGCTGATCTTCGTGCTCCACGCCCTGTTGAACAGGCGCGCGGCCAAAACCTTGTCACCAGATGCGAAGGCCGCATTGACCGGCTCGGAGTCCCGTTCGTGCTGTTCGAACAACAGCGGCGCATCCTGTTTCGCAACTGCAAAGAACACGGGTTCGATCAGGATCAGGCTGCGCACGCGCTCGGGATGTTCAATCGCCAACCTGAGTGCGATCATCGCCCCAAAGGAATGCCCGATCAGATCCATGGGTTTCGTCAATTCAGCCAAGGCCGGTCTTGTCACTGCGTCAAAGAAATCAACCTGCCCGCCCCAATCCGGGCTGCGCCCATGCGACAGCATATCCGGGGCAACAAATGTCGCACAGCCATTCAGCGCACTGGCCAAACCTGACCAGGCACCGGAATGCGCAATCGTGCAATGGAGGGCGAGCAGTTTCCGCTTCCCCTCACCCAAGTGCCTGACGAAAACGGATTGCATCGTGGCCCTGACCGTCACCCGTTCATCTCGGCCAGATGCCGGTCCAGATCGTCCAGCCTGTCCTGACCCCAGAACCGCTGGTCGTCGGGCGTGATGTAGAACGGTGCGCCGAAGACACCCCGGTCCACGGCTTCCTCGAGGTTGGCGGCATAGGTTTCTGCCCCCACCAGCAAGCCGCTGTCCGCCAGACCGGGATCAAACCCGGCTTGCGTCAGGCATTCGCGGATGACATCGTCCTGTGCGATATCCTTTTCCTCGGCCCAGCAGGCGCGAAGGAAGCTATGACACAGCTTACCCACATCGCCCGAGCCGTCCTTGATCGCGGCAATAACCGCATAAGATGACAGGGCCATGTTGGTCGGCCAGTGCGCGGGTTTCAGATTGAACTCCATCCCCAGATTCTTCGATTGGCGCAGCAGCTCCTGTGCGCGGTACTCGATACGAGAGATATGCCGGTCTTTCGGAGGGGTCCCCCCGGTGCGCGCGAACAGGGCGATAATGTCCAGCGGCTTATAGTTGATCGTCGCGCCGTGTTTCGCCGCGATTTCTTCCAGCCGCATCCCTGCCAGATAGGAATAGGGCGAGAGTGTCGCAAAAAAGTAGTCAATCTGGGTCATGTGCACTTTCTCCGCTGCGTTACCTTTGCGGGACGGTAAGGCCATGCTAAGCGGTGTCAACATCACGATTCTGTCACATTGCCATTGCTGCCCGGGGACTTCAGCCGATGCCGACACTTCACGAACCCAAGCTTATCGCTGGGAACGCCAACCTTCCGCTTGCCCAAGCCATCGCACGCCGCATGAGCCTGTACCGAGGCGTTGATCAGGGTCTGGTCGATGCGCGTGTCGAACGGTTCAACGACGGTGAGATTTTCGTCGAGGTGTTCGAGAATGTGCGCGGCGAGGATATGTTCATTATCCAGCCGACCTCGAACCCGGCCAATGACAACCTGATGGAACTGCTGATCATCGCAGATGCCCTGCGCCGGTCGTCCGCGCAGCGGATCACTGCCGTGATCCCGTATTTCGGGTACGCTCGTCAGGACCGTCGCACCAAGGCCCGCACGCCCATCAGCGCCAAGCTGGTGGCCAACATGCTGACCGGGGCCGGGATCGAACGGATCCTGACAATGGACCTGCACGCGGCCCAGATTCAGGGCTTTTTCGATATGCCCGTGGACAACCTTTATGCCTCGCCCATCTTTGCGCTGGATGTGAAGCATCAGTTCAAGGGAAATCTGGATGAAATCATGGTGGTTTCACCCGACGTGGGCGGCGTTGCCCGCGCGCGTGAACTGGCCAAGCGGATCAACGCCCCTCTGTCGATCGTGGACAAGCGCCGCGAGAAAGCGGGCGAAGTCGCCGAGATGACCGTGATCGGGGATGTGAAGGACAAGATCTGTCTGATCGTCGACGACATGTGCGACACCGCCGGAACGCTGTGCAAGGCGGCGCAGGTGCTTCTGGATAACGGTGCGAAAGAAGTTCATTCCTACATCACGCATGGCGTCATGAGCGGCCCTGCGGTGGAACGGGTGACAAATTCGGTGATGAAGTCGCTGGTGCTGACCGACACGATCCAACCGACCAAAGAGATTTTGGGCGCCAAGAACATCCGCATTGTTCCGACCGCGCCTATCTTTACGCAGGCGATCCTGAACATCTGGAACGGAACCAGCGTGTCATCCCTGTTCGAAGACAAGACACTGACGCCGATCTACGAATCCATGTACCAGATGGATTGAGTTTGGACGGGGCGACGGGATGTGTCGTCCCTTTCTTTTTGAACCATCGATTGCGCACAAGCCTGACCCATGTGCGCGATCAACGACACAAGTGGACCGATCTCCATGACTGGCAACAAACGCATTGTTCTTTCCAGCGACCACGCGGCAATCGAGCTGCGTCAGGCCGTGGCCAACCACATCGCGCAGCAAGGCTGGGACGTGGTCGATATCGGCCCGACGACCCCTGAAAGCACCCATTACCCCAAACACGGCAAGGCCGCGGCACTGGCCGTGGCTTCGGGGGATTGCGGATTGGGCATTATCCTCTGCGGCACGGGTCAGGGCATCATGATGGCCGCAAACAAGGTGCCCGGCATTCGCTGCGGTGTCTGTTCGGATGCGTTTTCTGCGCGGATGATCCGCCAGCACAACAATGCCAACATGCTGTCGATTGGCGCGCGCGTTGTCGGCGAAGGTCAGGCGCTGGATATTGTGGATGCGTTTCTGGGTGCCGAATTCGAAGGTGGCCGCCACGCCACACGGGTCGATATGATCGAAGCGCAAGACGACTGAGTCCTGCGCCTGTCCTGTAAGCCCCGGATCAGGAAATGTTCCAGTCGTCCGGGTGTGCCACCTCTCCAAACGCAGTCCAGCTGATCCGGATGCGGGCAATCCGCGTGTCGGACCATGTCCGAAACACCGCTTCAAACCCTTCCGAGGTGATGTTTTCTGCCTGAACCTCGGCGCGCAGGGCTGATGATGTGTCGACATCCCAAAGGGAAATCCCGATCTGAACCATGGGCGGGCTAAGAAACGTGTCCTTGAATTGGATGGGTTTCCGACGTTCGCGGGGGCCTTCGCCAGTCCACATGTCCCCGCCTTCGGCAAATTCCGAAAACAGAACACTTTCACCCTGATCGATGCCAATGGGATGGGTCAGAAATTTTTTCATGTTTTCATCATTATACTTGAATTTCCGCAACTTACCCCGGCTTTCTGGCAAAAGCACGACAAAAAAACGGCCCCGCAATTGCGAGGCCGTTCCAGTTTTTCAGTGTTAAGCCAATTAAAGGCTCATATGCGTCCCAAGCGCTTCCATGTCGGCCAGCAGCTTGGCGGCTTCGTCGACGATCGACATATCGTCGCCGCCTTTTGCCGCTTCGTGCGAGGCGCGCGCCTCGGCAATCAGCTGGTCCATATGCGAACGGGTGATTTCCGAAACCGGAACCGCCTTTTCGGCCAGAACCGACAGGCTGTCGCCGTTGATCTGGGCAAACCCGCCGGTGACCAGGTATTCGCTGGACCCTTCGGGTGCCTCAACCTTCAGCAGACCGGGGCGCAGCGTTGTGATGGTGGGGGCGTGATCGGGCATCGCCGTCATGTCCCCGTCCGCGCCGGGAATCTGGACCGCGGTGACCTCGAGCGAAGCAAGGCTCCGCTCGGGGCTGACGAGGTCGAAATGCATCGTGTTTGCCATCAGGGATACTCCTTAGGCGGCTGCTGCTGCCATTTTTTCGGCTTTGGCGATCACTTCGTCGATGCCGCCAACCATCAGGAAGGCTGCCTCGGGCAGGTGATCGTATTCGCCAGCCACAACGGCCTTGAACGACGAGATGGTGACATCCAGAGGAACCTGAACACCCGGCGAGCCGGTGAAGACCTCGGCCACGTCGAACGGTTGCGACAGGAAGCGTTCGATCTTACGGGCACGGGCCACGGTCAGCTTGTCCTCTTCCGACAGTTCGTCCATGCCGAGGATGGCGATGATGTCCTGCAGCGACTTGTAGCGCTGGAGGATCTGCTGAACGTCGGTCGCAACCTTGTAGTGCTCTTCCCCGACGATGGCCGGGTCGAGCAGGCGCGAGGTCGAGTCGAGCGGGTCAACCGCAGGGTAGATACCCTTTTCCGAGATCGCACGGTTGAGAACGGTGGTCGCGTCGAGGTGCGCAAACGAGGTTGCCGGCGCGGGGTCGGTCAAGTCGTCCGCAGGCACGTAGATCGCCTGCACCGAAGTGATCGATCCGGCCTTTGTCGAGGTGATGCGTTCCTGCAGGGCGCCCATGTCGGTGGCCAGTGTCGGCTGGTAGCCCACAGCGGACGGGATACGACCCAGCAGAGCCGAAACCTCGGAACCCGCCTGCGTGAAGCGGAAGATGTTGTCGACGAAGAACAGAACGTCGGTACCGGACTGGTCGCGGAACTGCTCGGCCAGGGTCAGACCGGTCAGAGCAACACGCGCACGCGCACCCGGAGGTTCGTTCATCTGACCGTAAACCAGGGCCACCTGGCTTTCCGACAGGTTGTCCGGCTTGATCACGTTCGATTCGATCATCTCGTGGTAGAGGTCGTTGCCTTCACGGGTCCGTTCACCAACACCCGCAAACACCGAGAAGCCCGAGTGCACTTTTGCGATGTTGTTGATCAGTTCCATGATCAGAACGGTTTTGCCAACGCCGGCGCCGCCGAACAGGCCGATCTTACCGCCTTTGGCGTAAGGGGCCAGCAGGTCAACCACCTTGATGCCGGTAACCAGTACTTCGGACTCGGTCGACTGTTCGGCAAAGGTCGGTGCGGGCTGGTGGATCGCGCGCGCTTCGGTCGCCTCAACCGGACCTTTTTCGTCGATCGGCTCGCCGACCACGTTCAGGATGCGGCCCAGAGTAGCATTGCCGACCGGCACCGAGATCGGTGCGCCGGTGTCGGTGACCACTTCGCCACGGACCAGACCTTCGGTCGCGTCCATCGCGATGGTGCGGACAGTGTTTTCACCCAGGTGCTGAGCAACTTCCAACACCAGGCGCTTGCCGTTGTTGGTGGTTTCCAGCGCGTTCAGAATTTCAGGCAGCTGATCTTCGAAGTGCACGTCGACGACGGCCCCGATGATCTGTGTGACTTTGCCTTTTGCATTCGCCATGTTTCGTCTCCGGTTTGTCTCTACAGCGCCTCGGCGCCGGAAATAATTTCAATCAGCTCGTTGGTGATCACGGCCTGACGCGAGCGGTTGAACTGGATCGTCAGCTTGTCGATCATCTCACCCGCGTTGCGTGTCGCGTTGTCCATTGCGGACATCCGCGCGCCCTGTTCAGACGCTCCGTTTTCGAGCAGAGCCGAGAAGATCGCGGTCGCAACCCCCTTGGGCAGCAGGTCGGCCAGAATGGCCTCTTCGCTGGGCTCGTAGTCGAAAATGGCACCGCTGTCGTCACCTTCCGATTCCTCGAACGAGGCGGGGATGACTTGCTGTGCCGTCGGGATCTGGGTCACAACGTTGACGAACTTCGAGTAGAAGATCGTGGCAACGTCGAACTCGCCCCCGTCGAAGCGGGACAGGATGTCCTTTGCGATGTCCTGCGCGTTGGAATAACCCAGACGCTTGACCTCGCTCAGGTCCACATGCCCAACGAACAGATCGCCAAAATCACGCTTGAGCGCGTCGCGGCCTTTCTTGCCGACGGTCAGAATCTTGACCGTCTTGCCCTTGCCGCGCAGCTCTTCCGCCTTCTGGCGGGCCAGCTTGGCGATGTTCGAGTTGAAGCCGCCACACAGGCCGCGTTCAGCTGTCAACACAACCAGCAGATGGACATCATCACTGCCCGTACCACGGAGCAGCTTGGGGGCGCTGTCGCTGCCCCCAACCGACGCCGCCAGCCCCGCCATCACGGCATTGAACCGCTCGGCATAAGGGCGCGAGGCTTCGGCAGATTCCTGGGCGCGGCGCAGTTTTGCGGCCGCGACCATCTGCATGGCCTTGGTGATCTTGCGGGTCGATTTGACCGACTCGATCCTGTTTTTAAGGTCCTTCAGACTAGGCATCGGAACCTCCTATCAAGCGAAGGTCGCGGCGTATTCGTCGATCGCTGCTTTGAGTTTGTCGGACGCTTCACCTTTGATCTTTGGATCTTCGTCGGTGATCCACTTCAGCAGGTCTGCGTGCTTGCCGCGCAGATGCGCCAGCAGACCGGCCTCGTAGCGGCCAACGTCAGATACATCGATCTTGTCGAGATAGCCGTTGGTGCCAGCGAAGATGACGCAGACGATTTCCGCGTTGGTCAGCGGCGAGTACTGCGGCTGCTTCATCAGCTCGGTCAGGCGCGCACCACGGTTCAGAAGCTGCTGGGTTGCGGCGTCGAGGTCGGAACCAAACTGCGCAAAGGCCGCCATTTCGCGATACTGAGCCAGTTCCAGCTTGACCGGACCGGCAACCGATTTCATCGCGTCGGTCTGAGCCGACGAGCCCACACGCGAAACCGACAGACCGGTGTTCACAGCAGGACGGATGCCCTGATAGAACAGTTCGGTTTCCAGGAAGATCTGACCGTCGGTGATCGAGATCACGTTGGTCGGAATAAAGGCGGAAACGTCACCACCCTGGGTCTCGATAACCGGCAGAGCCGTCAGCGAACCAGCACCGAAGTCTTCGTTCAGCTTTGCCGAACGTTCCAGCAGGCGGGAGTGGAGGTAGAAAACGTCACCCGGATAGGCTTCGCGGCCCGGCGGGCGACGCAGCAACAGCGACATCTGACGATAGGACACGGCCTGTTTCGACAGGTCATCATAGATGATCAGCGCGTGACGGCCATTGTCACGGAAATATTCTGCCATCGCGGTTGCGGCATAGGGTGCCAGGAACTGCATCGGTGCCGGGTCGGACGCGGTTGCGGCGACAACGATCGAATATTCAATCGCACCGGATTCTTCCAGTTTCTTCACCAGCTGGGCAACGGTCGAACGCTTCTGACCGATCGCAACGTAAACGCAGTACAGTTTCTTCGACTCGTCGTCGCCCGCTGCTTCGTTATAGACTTTCTGGTTCAGGATGGTGTCCAGAGCCACGGCGGTTTTACCGGTCTGGCGGTCACCAATGATCAGCTCGCGCTGGCCACGGCCAATCGGGATCATCGCGTCAACCGATTTCAGGCCGGTTGCCATCGGTTCGTGCACCGATTTACGCGGAATGATACCGGGTGCTTTGACGTCTGCAACGCCGCGCTTGGTGGCATTGATCGGACCTTTGCCGTCCAGCGGGTTGCCCAGACCGTCAACAACACGGCCCAGCAGCTCGTCACCGATTGGAACGTCCACGATCGAGTTTGTGCGCTTGACGGTGTCACCTTCTTTGATGTCACGGTCAGAACCGAAGATAACGACACCGACGTTGTCGCTTTCCAAGTTCAGCGCCATCCCCATGATACCGCCGGGGAATTCGACCATCTCACCGGCTTGAACGTTGTCCAGGCCATATACACGGGCAATCCCGTCACCGACGCTCAGCACGCGACCGATCTCGGCCACTTCGGCTTCCTGACCAAAATTCTTGATCTGGTCCTTCAGGATTGCAGAAATCTCTGCAGCTTGGATTCCCATTTATCCGACCTCTTTCATTGCATTCTGTAGGGAGTTCAGCTTCGAACGGATCGAACTGTCGATCATTTTCGAGCCCACTTTGACGACAAGACCGCCGATGAGGCTTTCATCAACGGTCGCATTGATAGTTACGGTCTTGCCCACACGCTCGGACAGCGTCTTGGACAGTTTTTCCAGTTGTGTCTTGGTCAGCGCCTTGGCCGAGGCGACATCGGCGGTCACTTCGCCACGCTCATCAGCCAGCATGTCACGCAGCACCTGCACCAGTTGCGGCACAACAAACAGGCGGCGTTTCTGCGCCATCAGAGCCAGCGTGTTGCGCAGGATGGCGTTCAGCCCCATCTTGTCAGCAACAGCGGCAATTGCTCCTTCCTGCTCGGCCCGCGAAATCAAAGGCGATGCGATCAGGTCACGCAGGTCGGCACTGTCGCCCAGTGCTGCTGCCAGATCGTTGATGCCGGATTCCAGACCCGCAAGGTCATTATTCTCTTTTGCGATCTCGAAGATCGCGGTGGCATAGCGCTCGGCGATGCCTGTGGAAATCGAAGCTGGTTCGGACACGTCCACCCTTCCGATATTTGAGGCCCCGATTTTGGGTAGCGGCCGCTACCTTGGGGCGTGAGGAAACCCCGGCCAGACGGTCGGGGATCAAAATCACCGGGGATGTAGCAGAGGTGAACCAACCAAGCAATACGCTATAGCGGTAACGGATTTATCCACAAAATGTTAATTTACATACACTTACATCAAGTGCGACCGTTTGGACCGGTTGCGGCAGTTGAAAAATGTTACGAATATGCAGGTTTTTGCGATTCCTGTGACTTTTTTCTCGCGAATTTGTCACTTTGGGATGCACGCGGTTGTCATGCAGGCTTTAGCAGACCGTCCAGCGCCTTGATCGGCTTCCTGATGGCATCTTTAGTGACATTACCCCGAGGCGGGTGAATGTTCTTTGTGACCTCGACCATCAACACCCCGCCTGCCATGACAGTTGGAATGCGCTGCCCGGTTTTTTCGATCAGACTGCCCGATTTCAACCAGAACCGCCGGAAGGATGGCGGCATGTAAAGAGCCGAGCAATGCGCCTCGGGCAGGAAGTAGTGTGATCTGAGCTGATTTTCCAGCTGGGTGGCGGAATAGGGACGACCAAAGCCAAATGGCGTTTTGTCCGTACGTGACCACAGACCCGCCCGGTTCGGAACAACGAACACGGCCCTGCCACCGGGGCCCAGAACGCGCCAGCATTCCTCCAGCAGCTGGTTTGGCCGCTCGGACGTTTCCAGCCCGTGCATCACCACCAGCTTGTCCACGTGACCGGTTTCAATGGGCCACCGGGTTTCTTCTGTCAGCACCGAGACATTGGGCATCCCCGCAGGCCAGGGCATCACGCCCTGCGGGCCGGGCATCAGCCCGATGACCCGGCGCGCACCGGCCAGATAAGGGCGCAATAGCGGCACGGCAAAGCCAAAACCGGCAACGGTCTGACCTTTGGCTTCGGGCCAGAGCTCGGTCAGCCGCCCGCGAATAGCTGCCTGTGCCGCGCGCCCAAGGGTGCTGCGGTAGTAGAAGTTCCTCAGATCCTGCACATCAAGATGCATTGCGGACATCCGGTCAATCGGCTTAGCTGGGCGCAGTCTAGCAATGAAAGGGCAAAAGGCCATGCCTCTTGAAATCGTTACAATCCCGTGCCTCAGCGACAATTACGCCTTTCTGGCCCATGACAGCGGCAATGGCCAGACTGCGCTGATCGATGCGCCCGAAGCCGCGCCGATTCTTGCAGCACTGGAAGATCGGGGATGGAGCTTGTCACATGTGCTGCTGACCCATCATCACTGGGATCACGTTGAAGGGCTGCCCGAAATTCTGACCCATCACCCCGCAAAGGTCATCGGTGCGGCCGCCGACGCGCACCGCCTGCCCCCGCTGGACCAGCAGGTTGCCGAAGGCGACAGCTTTGAGGTGGGTGGCGAACTGGTCGAGGTGCTGGACGTTTCGGGGCACACGGTTGGTCATGTCGCGTTTTATCTTCCGCAAAGCGCGGTCGTCTTTACCGCTGACAGCCTGATGGCCCTCGGGTGTGGGCGTCTGTTCGAAGGCAGCCCGGCGCAGATGTGGGCGTCGCTGAGCAAGCTGGCCGCTTTGCCGGACGACACCCTTGTCTGTTCGGGGCATGAATATACACAATCCAACGCGAAATTCGCCATTACCGTCGATCCCGAGAACGCTGCGCTGAAACAGCGAATTGCCGATATCGACCGCGCCCGCGCCGCTGGCGAAGCCACTGTTCCGTCGATTTTGGCGCTTGAAAAAGCCACCAACCCGTTTCTGAGGGCCACTGATCCGGCGATTCAGGCCCATCTTGGTATGGTAAACGCCGATCCTGTGGCGGTTTTCGCCGAAATTCGGGGTAGAAAAGACAGGTTCTGATGCTTATTTGCCCCTCTTCACGGCCACGGTCACAACAAATGTGACTGTCAAGTGAAAGAAAACCCTTGAAGCCGGGCCACGATCAACCAAACTCTAATAGTATGAGGACATGGTTGGGATGGGGTTCCGGCCGAAAGCCCGCCCCCTTCTGACCCAAGACAGAGGAGCACCCGCGTGCCTTCATTCTCGAGCACACTGGAACAAGCCATCCACGCGGCCCTTGCGGCTGCGAATGAACGGCGACACGAATTTGCAACGCTGGAGCATTTGCTGCTGGCGCTTCTGGAAGAACCCGATGCGGTGCGCGTCATGAAAGCGTGCAGCGTTGATCTGGACGAGTTGCGCAGCACTCTGGTTGAGTTCATCGACGAGGACCTATCGAATCTGGTCACGGATATTGACGGGTCCGAAGCCGTACCAACGGCAGCGTTCCAGCGCGTTATTCAACGCGCCGCGATTCATGTACAAAGCTCGGGCCGGACCGAAGTGACCGGTGCCAATGTGCTGGTCGCGATATTCGCTGAACGCGAAAGCAATGCCGCCTATTTCCTGCAGGAACAGGACATGACCCGGTATGACGCGGTCAATTTCATCGCCCATGGCGTGGCCAAAGACCCTGCGTATGGCGAAAGCCGGTCGGTGTCCGGAGCGGATCAGGTGGAAGAAGAAGCTCAATCAGGTTCCGGCGACACGGAACAAAAGGAAAGTGCGCTTGGGAAATACTGCATTGACCTGAACGCGAAATCGCGTGCGGGTGATGTCGATCCGCTGATAGGGCGGGCGGATGAGGTGGAACGCTGCATCCAGGTGCTGTGCCGCCGCCGCAAGAACAACCCGCTGCTGGTGGGCGATCCGGGCGTGGGCAAAACCGCCATCGCCGAAGGTCTGGCGCACAAGATCGTCGCCGGAGAGGCGCCGGATGTCTTGGCAAACACCACCATCTACTCGCTGGACATGGGTGCGCTGCTGGCCGGGACCCGTTATCGCGGCGATTTCGAGGAACGCCTGAAAGCGGTTGTAACCGAGCTGGAAGAGCACCCCGACGCGGTGCTGTTCATCGACGAAATTCACACCGTGATCGGTGCCGGTGCAACCTCGGGCGGGGCAATGGATGCCTCGAACCTGCTGAAGCCTGCGTTGCAGGGCGGCAAGCTGCGCACCATGGGCTCGACCACCTACAAAGAGTTTCGCCAGCATTTCGAGAAGGACCGAGCCCTGTCGCGCCGGTTCCAGAAGATCGATGTGAACGAGCCTTCGGTTGAAGACAGCGTCAAGATCCTGCGCGGTCTGAAGCCTTATTTCGAAAAACATCACGACATCAAATACACCGCTGATGCGATCAAAACCGCGGTCGAGCTGTCGGCACGTTACATCAACGACCGCAAGCTGCCCGACAAGGCCATCGACGTGATTGACGAGGCTGGCGCGGCGCAGCATCTGGTGGCGGAAAGCAAACGGCGCAAGACCATTGGTGTCAAAGAGATTGAGGCCGTGGTTGCCAAGATCGCCCGCATCCCGCCCAAGAACGTCACCAAGGACGATGCCGAGGTGCTGAAAGATCTCGAAGCCTCGCTGAAACGGGTGGTGTTTGGGCAGAATCTGGCGATCGAGGCACTGGCCAGCGCAATCAAACTGGCCCGTGCCGGCCTGCGGGAACCCGAAAAGCCCATCGGCAACTATCTGTTTGCCGGCCCGACCGGTGTAGGCAAGACCGAGGTGGCGAAGCAGCTTGCGGATACGCTGGGCGTTGAACTGCTGCGTTTCGACATGTCGGAATACATGGAGAAACACGCGGTCAGCCGTCTGATCGGCGCACCTCCGGGCTATGTCGGGTTCGATCAGGGGGGCCTGCTGACCGACGGTGTCGACCAGCATCCACATTGTGTGTTGCTGCTGGACGAGATTGAAAAGGCGCACCCGGACGTGTTCAACATCCTGTTGCAGGTGATGGACCATGGGGAACTGACCGACCACAACGGCCGTACGGTGAACTTCCGCAACGTGGTGCTGATCATGACCTCGAACGCGGGGGCGCAAGAGCAGGCCAAGGCCGCGATCGGGTTCGGTCGTGACCGTCGCGAGGGCGAAGACACCGCCGCGATTGAACGCATGTTCACGCCGGAATTCCGCAACCGTCTGGATGCCGTGATCTCGTTCGCGCCGCTGCCGAAAGAGGTCATTTTGCAGGTGGTCGAGAAATTCGTCCTGCAACTGGAAGCGCAGTTGCTGGATCGTGGTGTGACCATTGATCTGACACCCAAAGCCGCCGAATGGCTGGCGGATAAAGGGTATGACGACAAGATGGGTGCGCGCCCGCTGGGCCGCGTCATTCAGGAATACATCAAGAAACCGCTGGCCGAAGAGTTGTTGTTTGGCAAGCTGGCAAAAGGTGGTGTGGTCCGTGTCTCGGTCAAGAAGGGTGATCTGGATCTTGAGATCCTTGGCCCGGATCAACCGCGCATTTCGGGTGACAAGCCTCCGCTTCTGACGGCGGACTGATCGCCCGCCGCATTTATCAGAAAACCCGCCTACCAAGGCGGGTTTTTTTTGTTTCGCCCAGCACAGGCAAGGACTTATCTGCTCAACCGGGGGCGCGTTAGCTATCTCGGTTAGGCTGCGTGTGAAACGTCTGGCGGACATGCACCGCCTTGATTTTCCAACGGTTCGGGTCGCTGGGGTCGGTATCGCCAATAACCGGTTGCGGATCGGCTGTTTGTTTTCGTGGCTGCTAAGGGCCAGTGACCTTACCTTTCGGTCAGCTTCAACTCGATCCGGCGGTTTTGCGCGTGTGCCTCGGGCGTGTCAGCGGGGTTTACGGGCTGGAATTCACCAAACCCGTTGGCTGCAAGACGGTTGGGCGGAATGCCCAGTGCGTCAACCATATAGCGCACAACCGACAGCGCGCGACCCTGGCTGAGCTCCCAGTTGTCGCGATACCTGCCCGACCCGGCCAGAGGAACGTTGTCGGTGTGGCCGTCGACCCGGATCACCCAGTTCAGACCGGGCGGGATTTCAGCGGCAACACTGCGCAGGATGCTGGCCACCTTGGCGACTTCCTGCTGCCCTTCTGCGGACAGCACGGCGGACCCGGTCGGAAACAGAACCTCGGACGAGAACACGAACCGGTCGCCTTCGATGCGCACCCCTTCCTGACCGCCAAGGACGTCCCGCAAACGACCAAAGAATTCCGAGCGATAGCGTTGCAGGTCCTCGGCCTGTGCCGCCAGTTCCTGGTTCTGCCCGGCCAGAGCCTCGGCCTCGGCCTCAAGGCGCAGGCGTTCCGCTTCTTCCAGCAGTCGGCGCCTGCGTTCTTCGGATGCGGCACGGGCCAGTGCGGCGTTCAGGTCCTGCCCTAAGGTCTGAATCTGCACCTCGGCGGCGGCGTTGCGTTCTTCGAAATCATCAAGCAAAGCCTGCAAAGAGCCCAATTGCCCGCGCAGGGCGGCGATCTGCTGGTTCAGCAGGGCGGCCTCTCGCTGCGCCTCGGCAGAGATTTCTTTTTCATCCGAAAGCGTCGCATTGGCGAGGTCCAATAAGGCCTGCCGCTGCTCGGCCAGAGAGCGTTGCGCATCGGCATCCGCCTGCGCTTGCGTCTGCGCCTGCAAAGCGGCTTCAAGCTGGGCCCGCAGTTCATCGGGATTCACGTCACCAAACTGACGCTCCAACGCGGCACGCGCCGCCTGTGCTGCGGCCAACAGGGTGAGTGTGTCTTCAGCCTCTTTGCGTTGCGCTTCGAGTGCGAGTGTCATTGCCGTCAGTTCGGCATCGGCATCCTGAAGGCGGTTACGCAGTGCCTCGGCGGCGGCGGCTTCGGCCAGACGGGCGACCTCTTCATCGCTGAGCTGCTGTTCAAGGGAGGTGATCTGGGCGTCCCGGTCGGCGCTGCCTTGCTCCAGATCCGCCACCAGCGCTTCCAGTGCTTCCCGGCGGGCAGCGGCCAAACGGGCGGCTTCGGTCTGCGCGTCGATTTCCTCGCGGCTTTGGGCAAGCGCCAGGTTCAGCGCCTCTTGCTCGGTCAACAGTTGCGCGCGCTGCGTTTCAAGCGCTGCAATATCGCCCAGTGCCCGTTCCTGTTCGGCCAGCAGGGCGGCAACTTGCGCTTCGAAGTTGGTGATCCGGGTCTGTGCCTGATCCAATGCGGCAGCCTGACGGTCGCGCTCGGTGGTCAGTGACGCGATCAGTGACTGGGCTTGCGCGAGATCGTCTTCAGCCCGCGACAGGGTGGTGTTCAACGCCCCAAGTCGCGCCTGCAACCGGCTGTTTTCGCGTTCTTCCAGCCCCAGCGCGCCCGCCAGAGCTGCGATTTCGTCGGCCAATGTGGTCAGTTCGTCTTCCTGACCCGAGATGGTTTCGCGCAGCACAAACTGGATCACCATGAAGATGGTCAGCACAAAGGTCAGCACCATCAACAGCCCCGTCATCGCGTCGACGAAACCGGGCCAGACCGAGCCCTGGAACCGTTGACCGGTGCGGCGGGACAGCGCCATGGGTTATTCTCCTTCCGGCGTGGTACGCACCGCACCGCGCGGCAGGGTCAGCGCCTTGACCAGCAGTTCTATATCCTTTCGGAACTCGTTCATGCTTTCCTGACGGCCCGCCGAAATCTCTTCGAGGATACGCAGCAGCTGCACATCCATCGAGCGCAGGCGCATCCGGCTTTCGGCGTCGATGCCTTCACCCGCGCCGTGATCGCGCATGTGATCCAGCAGGGCTTCCTGACCCAGCGCCACGCGTTCCAAAGCCGAGGTGACGCCTTCGGTATTGGCCTGACGGTTGTTCATCTCACCGATCACATCGACCAGCAAACCCAACTTGGCGGAAACCTCGGCGCGCTCGCTTTCCTGCGCTGAAAACAGATCCTGCAACGCATCCATCTGTTCGGACATAGCGTCCAGCACCGGCGTGAGCACGGCAATTTCGGCACCGCCTTCTTCTCCACCCGCGAAACCTACACGGGTGATCGAAGACAGCCATTCCTCGAGCTCGCGATAGAAGCGGTTCTGGCCGTGCCCTGCGAAAACTTCGAGCAGACCGACGATCAGCGACCCGGCCAGACCCAGCAGAGACGATCCGAACGCAACGCCCATCCCCTGCAACTGCGCCTCGAGCCCGGTCATCAGGCGGTTGAACACGGCCAGCCCTTCTTCGCCCTCTTGCGGATTAAGGCTGCGGATCGTATCAACGATGGCAGGTACGGTTGTCGCCAAACCGAAGAATGTGCCCAAAAGACCCAGATAGATCAGTACGTTGGTGATATAGCGGGTGATCTCCCGCTCTTCCTCGACCCGTTCGGCTACGGAATCCAGAATCGAGCGGGTTGAAGTGGAGCTGATCTGCGACCGCGCGCCCCGTTCGCGCAGCAATGAGGCCAAAGGAGCCAGCAATTGCGGCGTGCGGGCGTCTTCGCGAACAACACCGCCGACGAAGGCCTCGATCCAGCGTACGGATCCGATCAGTTGCGTCACCTGATAGAAACAGGCAAGAACGCCGATCAGAAAAACCATCAGGATGAAGCCGTTCAGGTACGGGTTGGCGAAGAACACCGGTAACACATAGGGCAGCGCCAGAAACACACCCAGCCCGGACAGGCCGATCGCCATCAACATCAACAGAATCTGCCGTGTTGGATGCGAGAAATGGGGTCTCGCGCCCTGATGTGCCTGCGCCATGCGCGTGGTTCCCGGTATTTGCCTGCTCTGCGTCGAAACTAGCGAAATTCCACTGGTGACGCCAAGAGTTTATGCGGTAATACTGCGCACCCGTTGCGCCAACCACTCAAGATCGGCGTCGCGCAGGCCGATCTCGGCCAGATGTTCGGCGGTATTGTACAGGTATTCGTCATTCGGGCCGCGCCCGCCAACCGCATGGGCGATGATCCGGGCCTGATCCTCCAACGGCATCCCGCCGCAATACTGCACATGGTCGGCATCGATCACATAGGTCACGGCGTTGACAATGTCGCCATTTTCCAGATGCACATCCAGCATACGTTCGACATAGGCCGACGAGATCAGCTCGCGCTCGCGCAGTTCGTGCAGGGTGCGGTCTTCGTGACCGGTTTCAACCGCAAGGGCCAGACCGGTGCAGGTCGCGTTTGCCTGTTCGTCCAGCGCCAGCACCAGCCCCGGTTCTTCCTCGGTTCCCCGGTGGTGGATCGAGCTCATGCAGAAGGACCGGGCATAGCCATGCAGTGTCGCGCGTTCGCTGCGCGCGACCGGAAAGCCCGGATTCCACAGCAGCGATCCATAACCGAAAACCCACATCGTCATTGCACTGGTCCTTGCCCGTTTGGGCCTATAAACATCAATTCCGAGGCAGGAAAAAGGGCCAAAGCTCATGCGCCGTGTCATACGAGTGATCATTTTTATCGGCGTCCTGTGGAGCGCATATTGGTTTGTCGCCGGATATGGTCTGCGCGCGGCAATCACTGGCTGGTTTGATCAACAACAGGCGCGCGGCTGGCTGGCTGATTTCTCGGACGTGGCAACGGCAGGGTATCCGACCCATCACGTGACTCGTCTGAACAACCCTGCCCTTGCAGATCCGGTGAATGGCACAGCCTGGCGTGCGGACTGGATCGAATTCGAAAGCCCCGCGATCTGGCCCGGCCGGCAGGTGCTGCGGTTTGCCGAGACGCCGCAACGACTGTCTTACTACGATCAAACCTCAACGATTGTCGCCGATGAATTGATTGCAGAACTACAGTTGCAGCCCGGCGTTTCGCTTGTGCTTGAGAAACTGGCGCTGACGGCAGGGGCATGGTCGGTGACCGAGAACACCACTGCACTGGCCGCCGGGGACACCCTGAGCCTGATCATGGCGCAAACATCCCTGCCCGAAGCCTATGCCATTACCGCCCGCGCGGATGGGTTCACACCCGGCGACCGGTTGCGGGCCCTTATGAATTCGGCCGCGTCGCTGCCGCAGTCCTTCGAAACGCTGGAACTGGACATGGTCACCACGTTCAGCAAAGTCTGGGACAGGTCGGCGCTGGAGGACAGCAGACCGCAGCCCGTGGCCATCGACCTGCGACTGGCCGAGATCAAATGGGGTGGGTTGCGTCTGTTTGCGGCTGGGAAACTGGATGTAGACGCGCAGGGTGTTCCCAGTGGTGAGATCGCCGTCAAAGCCGAGAACTGGCGTGATATGATCGACATGGCAAACGCGGCAGGCGCCCTGCCCGATCAGGCGGTTGATCCTGTCACCCGTGCACTGAACTTTCTGGCAGGGCTGGGCGGCAACCCCAACGCACTGGACCTTCGGCTAAACTTCCGGGATGGTTTTGTCGCTCTGGGGCCGGTGCCGCTGGGCCCTGCTCCGCGGCTGATCTTGCGTTAACGGCAATACGCTCCGCTGCGGTAGCGTGCCGTATCCAGATGGAAATGATCGCGATGGTAGCTGTCCGAGTTCGGCCCCAAAACGGTGCCGAACGGGCCACACGCGCCGCGCCAGATCTTCTGCAATTGCTTCTTTGACGGGTTCTTGCGCCATCCTTCCAAGACGGTCACCACCTCGCCATCGGCCATTTTGAAGGCTGAAATATCGATGGCCCGTCCTTTGCCGTGCTCGGAAATCCGCGCGCCTTTGCGGTTGTTGCGGGTTCGGCAGGCATAATGAGCCGCCACCTGCAACTCGACCACGGGGCCGCGGCGTTTGAAGGTGGGTTTGACTGTCTTGTCGACCCATTTGTTCAGCGCAACGGCGGTGCCGCAATCCATTGTCGACGGGCGGCTGAGTGCCACACCGGAAACAGAGGTGATCTGCACCGCATCTTTTACGCCACAGGCTGAATTCTCGCTGCCGACCCTTCCGACGGGCTTGCCCTGAATGGCGATATCTCCGCAAACGGACCCTTTGCGCAGTTTGTGTTTTTTGAAAAGCACCTGCTGTTCAAGCGATTCAGGTCTCATGTTAGGCATCAGCGAGGTGTCGGGCCCCAGCAGCGGCAAATCCGAAGGTCGCGCCAGTGCAGCAGTGACCTGCGGTGAAACCGGACGTGAGATGGGGCGCAGATCGGTTATGACCGCGACGGACACCGGGGCAACGGCGGACACAACCTGCACGTTTTGCTGGTCCAGAATCGGACGTGCAGGTGGGACCAGAGATCGTTCCAGAGGGGCTGCCTGTGTGGCCACGGCGCACAACGCCATGATCCCGATCAGAAATTGCCCCCGGTATGACCTCATGAACCTGCCTTTCCCCGCCCGAAATCCGGAGCATCCGTGTCCTGCCCCGCATCGATGATGCCGCGACGAATAGCACGGGTATGGGTGAAGTAGTCAAACAAATGTTCCCCGTCCCCGGTGCGGATGGCACGTTGCAGCGCAAACAGCTCCTCCGTGAACCGGCCCAGGATTTCCAGCGTCGCATCTTTGTTGGACAGGAACACATCACGCCACATGGTCGGGTCAGATGCCGCAATGCGGGTGAAATCCCGGAAACCCGCAGCCGAGTATTTGATCACTTCACTATCGGTCACCCGGCGCAGATCGTCGGCCACACCAACCATCGTGTAGGCGATCAGGTGCGGCGCATGGGACGTGACGGCCAGAACCAGATCGTGATGATCGGCGTCCATCTCATCCACATGGGACCCCATACCTTCCCACAACGCCCGAAGGCGGGCGATTGCATCCGGGTCGGTCCCTTCGACAGGCACCAGCAGGCACCAGCGATTGTCGAACAATTTTGCGAAACCCGATTCCGGACCGGAATGCTCTGTCCCAGCCAAAGGATGCGCGGGAATGAAATGCACACCTTCGGGGATATGCGGCTGAACCGCCTGAATGACATGCCGCTTGACCGACCCCACGTCCGACAGGGTCGCGCCGGGCTTGAGCACGGGCGCGATGTCTTCTGCGACGGCCCCCATTGCCCCCACGGGCACGCAAAGAACGACAAGATCCGCACCTTCGACCGCTTCGCGCGCCGTGTCACAGACGCGGTCGCACAGCCCGATTCTGCGCGCCGTGTCACGTGTCGCCTCGGACCGGGCATAGCCGGTCACTTCCCCGGCCAGGCCTCCACGCTTGATCGCCCAGAACATGGAGGAGGCAATCAGGCCAAGCCCGATCAGCGCAACCCGGTCGTAAATCTGGCTCATGCTGCGCCCTCTTTGAATGCTGTAATCACCGCAACGACGCGGCGGCAGGCTTCCTCATCGCCCACGGTGATCCGCAGGGCATTCGGCAGGTTGTAGCCTGCAACCCGGCGGACAATCAAACCCTGCGTCTTCAGATAGTCGTCACAGGCCTCGGCCTCGGTCCTGTCGGCAAAACGCGCGAGGATGAAATTGGTGCAGGACGGGTCCGAGGGCACGCCGATCTTGTCCAGCTCCTCGGCCAGCCACACTCGCAGGCGCGCATTTTCAGATTGGCAGAACGTCAGGAAATCGACGTCGCTGATCGCTGCTTCGGCTGCGGCCAGGGCTGTCAAAGACAGGTTGAAGGGCTGACGCACCCGGTTCAGAACATCGATAATCGATTGGTGCGCATACCCCCAGCCGACCCGCATCCCGCCCAACCCGTACACTTTCGAGAATGTGCGGGTCATGATCACGTTCTCATACGCATCCACCAATGACGCGCCACCATCGAAACCGTCGACGAATTCGGCATAGGCGCCATCCAAGACCATCAGGCAGGTATCAGGCAGATCCTGCGCCAGACGGTCCAGTTCGTCGTTCGAGATCATGGTCGAGGTCGGGTTACCGGGGTTGGTGACAAACACGATCCGCGTTTGGCTGGTTGCGGCGGCCAGAATGGCATCCACATCAACTTTGCGGTCGCGCTCGGCCACCATGACCGGCGTGGCACCTGCCATGCGGGCAATGATCGGGTACATGGAGAACCCGTGCTCGGTATAGACCACCTCATCCCCCGGCCCTGCATAGGCCTGAGCGATGAATTGCAGCACCTCGTCGCTGCCGACACCGCAGATGATCTGCGCAGGGTCCAGCCCGTGACGTGCGCCGATGGCCGCGCGCAAACTGGCGTGGTCGGTGTTGGGGTACCGATGCAAATTTGCCGCGCTGTCGCGCACCGCCTCAATTGCCTTGGGGCTGGGGCCGAACGGGTTCTCGTTCGAGCTCAGCTTGATCACATGCTCAACCCCCGCCACATGCGACTGGCCGCCCTGATAAAGCGCGATGTCCATAATGCCGGGTTGCGGGGTGATCTTGGTCATGAGAGGCTCCGTTGATTGGGCCCCTCATACCTGTCTCAACGGATTGAGAAAAGCGACAATTCCATCATGCGGCCTTGAAGCGCGCAGTCGCCGGGTCGGCGTTGTAATACGGCACGAATTCCTCGGTACGGCGGGACAGATCATTGACACTGTCGATGATGAATTGAACCGTTTCCTCGCTCATCAGGTACGAGAAATTCAGGCGTACCCAGCCGGGTTTCTTCATCTCTTCGCCCGCAGACAAAGCCGCGTGCAGCGCCTCGGACGCGGCGCGGTCAATCCCCAGCAGGCGGTGGGCATAAGGCCCTGCGCAGGCACACCCGCCACGTGCCTGAATGCCGTAGACGTCGCTGAGCATCCGGGTAAACAGCTGCTGATGCACAGGCTGTCCCGCGTTGTCGCGCACAAGGAAAGAGAAGATCGGCAGGCGATGCGAATTATTGACCCCAAGCAATGTCAGGTGCGGGTTATCCTTCCACCCGTCCAGCGCCATCTGGTTGTACTGCGCCTCGCGTCTTGCGATTTCTTCTGTGCCGACGACATCCTTGACGATAAAGGCAAGCGCCGCTCGGATATCACCGATCACGTTGGGCGTTCCCGCCTCTTCCCGCGCAGACAGGTCCGCGCTGTAGTCATGCCGCCACGGTGACACGAAACTGACGGTGCCGCCGCCCGGCCAGCTGGGGCAGTTCCGTTTGGCCGCAGCCCGGTTTACGATCAGAACACCCGACGCCCCCGGACCGCCCGGGAACTTGTGCGGGGAAACGACAATCGCATCCTTGCGCGCGTCCGCCGGCCCCATATCCATCGGCAGGTAAGGCCCGCCCCCGGCGTAATCCCAAATCGCCACAGCGCCGTGCGCCTTGAGCAACCGCGTCACCGGATCAGGGTCCGTGACAATTCCGGTTACATTGGACGCCGCCGAAAAGGAACCGATCAGAAGATCTGCGCCTGCATGGGTCAACAGCGCGGTTTCCAGCGCCCCCAGGTCAACACCGCCACCTTCGGCTTCGGGGATTTCAACCACAAGTGCCTTGCTTTCCCGCCACGGCAGGATGTTCGAGTGATGCTCGTACGGACCAATCAAGACAACCGGTTGGTCGGCCTCTGCCACCCCGAGCAGGCTGACCAACCGGTTGAGCCCCGCAGTGGCGCCAGACCCGGTGAAGATCACCGCGTCCTCTTCCTGGGCACCAACAATGCGGGCTATTTCCGCCCGCGCCTCGCGGCGCAGATGTGTCATGTAAGATCCGCAGTAAGAGGCCTCGGTGTGGCTGTTCGCGTAAAACGGCAACACATGTTGCGCCACAAAGTCTTCGACCTGCCGCAAGGCGCGACCCGAAGCGACGTAATCCGCATAGACAAGCGGCACGTCCCCATGCAGACCCGGGATCAGAACATTCTCTCCGATCAGCCCATCGCGCAGGTTTGAATTGTGAGCGGTGGAACAGAGTTCCGCACGAAACTTGGACAGGGACATTGCATTGGCTCCTAACTGTCCGACTAATGTGATTTATTGTCAGCGCGAAAACTTCACCTATTATTGCATAGATTTTAAAATCTTTGTGTCATATGATCAGTAATGGCATCAAAATTGGATCAAATTGACACACGCATTCTGAAAGAACTGCAGAAGGACGCCACCCTGTCGCAACGGGAGTTAGCGGATCGTGCGGGGCTTTCGCAGAACGCCTGCTGGCGGCGGCTGAAGGCTTTGAACGAAGATGGCGTCCTGATCGGTTCAACCGCCCGCATCGCACGCGAGAAATTGGGCCTGAGCCTTGTGGTCTTTGTCATGCTGCGCACGCGGCATCATTCGGCCGAGTGGCTACAGGCCTTTCGCAGCCACGTTTTGACGATCCCCGAGGTCGTGGATTTTCATCGGATTGGTGGTGACTACGATTATCAGCTGAAAGTCGTCACACAGGATATGGCGTCTTACGACAAGGTGTATCAACGGCTGATCGAAAAGGTCGAGCTGGACAGCGTCACGTCGTATTTCGCGATGGAAGCAATCGCCGAAGGTCGGCCCTTGCCGATATGATTACGCCGTAAACAGCGGGCGTTTTTGTTTGAAAAAGGGCACCATGATATCGCGGAACGCGACCAGTTTTGCCGAAGGCCAAACATCCGGGTGCGCCACGATCCAGATATCTGCGTAGGGTTGCGGTGAAAGAACCGGAACCTGCACCAAGCCCCGAAGTGAGCGGCCCAGAAACACCGGCATGCGCACAACGCCCAACCCTGATTGTGCGGCACCCGCCATCGCAACCATGTCATCAAAACGCATATGTATGCGCGAGTTCGGATAGATATTGTCGACGCCGTCCGGCAGGTTCGGCTGCTTTTCATAAAGCAACCAATCCACGGGCGCGTTCGGATCTTGCTGCATTCGCGCGGCCCATTCAGGCGTGGCAAAACAAGCGCTGTGCTGTTGCGTCAGGCGCAGACCTTTCAACGTATCGCCGGGGTTGCGGCTGATCCGGATCGCTATGTCGGCTTCGCGCCGATTAAGATCCAGAATCTCGTTTGCTGCACGCACCTGCAAAGACACAGCAGGGTGCCTTTGAGCAAAATCACCCAGCGCCGGGGCCAGCACATGGGCAATTAAGAGTTGCGGCGCAGTTAAGGTCAGTTGCCCTTCCAACCGGGCATCCCGCCCTGACAAACCACGCAGCATCGCATGTTCTGCGCTTTCCATCCGGGCAGCATATGCAGCGACAAGATGCGCTGCTTCTGTCGGCCGATACCCGTCGGTTAGCCTTTCGAACAGCACTTCGCCTGTCGCCGCTTCGGCGCGGGCTATACGGCGCGCGACAGTTGTGTAGTTGACGCCAAGCTCTTGTGCCGCGGCGGACAGGGTACGCCTGCGGACCACGGCGAGTACGGCCCGGTAATCATCCCAATGAATATCCATACATGCAAATTCGCATACCAATGATGCAAATACACGCGTTTTCGCAAAGCAGATCACACCCTAGCTTTTGCCCACACATCAAGGAGCAAAGCCATGATCTATGCCTACGCAAAACTCACCGTAAAGAATCCCGACGCTCTGGCCGCTTATCGCGAGCAGGCCGGGCCTGCACTGGCCCGCCATGGCGGAAAGGTCGAACACGCGACTGCTGAAACAACCGCGCTGGACGGCACACCGGACTTACCTGACGTTGCAGCCCTGCTTTCCTTTCCCAACCGGGACGCTGCACTGGGATGGATCAACGACCCGGAACTAAAAGACATTCACGAGCTGCGTCGCAGCGCAGGCGCGTCAGATATCGTTCTGCTGGGCTGAAAATGAAAAGAGCCGCACCCAAAGGTGCGGCTCTGAATTCCAGGTCGGAAAGCGAAGATCAGTTCTTCGCGTAGAATTCGACGACCAGGTTCGGTTCCATCATGACCGGGTACGGCACATCGCTCAGGCCCGGTGCGCGAACGAACGTTGCGGTCATTTTAGAGTGGTCGGCGTCGATGTAGTCAGGAACATCACGCTCGGCCAAGGCAACAGCTTCCAGAACAACAGCCAGCTGCTTGGACTTGTCACGCACTTCGATGACGTCGCCTTCTTTGACACGGTAGCTGGGGATGTTGACCCGCTTGCCGTTCACTTTGACGTGGCCGTGGTTCACGAACTGACGCGCAGCGAAGACGGTCGGTACAAACTTGGCACGATAGACGACGGCGTCCAGACGGCGCTCCAGCAGGCCGATCAGGTTTTCACCGGTGTCGCCTTTGACACGCTCGGCTTCGGCATAGATGCGGCGGAACTGCTTTTCGGTCAGGTCGCCGTAGTAGCCTTTCAGCTTCTGCTTGGCACGCAGCTGCAGACCGAAGTCCGACAGTTTGCCTTTGCGGCGCTGGCCGTGCTGGCCGGGGCCGTATTCACGACGGTTGACCGGGGATTTCGGACGACCCCAGATGTTTTCGCCCATCCGGCGGTCGATTTTGTACTTGGCAGACGTGCGTTTGGTCACGGCTGATCTCCTTCTTTAGGTCGATGCCCAAGCGGGCAACTATGAAGGGCGTTGTCCTCTTGAGGTTTCCCTCATGACAGGCTTCCCCTTGCGGGGGCCACCAACACCAATGAAGCCGCGCTTATATCCGCAAAGCCGGCAGAGTCAACACGGCATTCAACGCAGTTTCGAATATCTGCAAAGATATGTTCGCCGCAGGCAGCACAGGCCCCTGCGCGCATAGCGACGGTTGCCGTCACACCGCTTTCATAAAGAAAAATGCAGATCGCGTTCAGGCTGGAAATGCAACGACGTTCCCGCCGCCTTCAGCACCCGCCTTGTGCACCATCACAACCTCGGTCACGTCGACGATCCAGAATTCTTCATCCCGTGGCGGGCAAGCGCCATCGAAAACGATGGTCGGCGCTGCATCATTGGTGTCGGCAACAAGGTTGGCTGAAAACCGCTGCGACCCATTGGTAAGTGTCAAAGCACCGGTCACGTGGCCGGAAACTTCCCGGACAATCGGGAAGCGGTTTTGTATGCGGGTTGCAGCGCCCCGCGCATATCCAATCTGTTCGACGCTGTTCTCGGCTTCTGCGCTCAGCACTATCGCCTGTCCGCGCCATGACCAAGCCGCGCCGACGGCCAGACACGCCAGAGGCGCGTCCTCGAGTCCGTCAATTTCAGTTTGATCCCATGAAATGGCTACCTGACCGTTAACTCCGGCTCTCATCTGCCCACTCGCACTATTTAACATCCCGATATTCAATCATTGCTTATCAGCACCAAATCCGGCGGAAAAGAGACAGGAATGAAGCATTCACAAGAATGTTGCAGAAGTGAATCAAAAATATGTGTTTGCCTTGATCCAAGCTGATTATCTGAGCATCAGCTTGCTGCGGCGACCCAGGGAATGGTTTCTGATCAGAGATCAAGATGGAAAAACCCACTCGTGAGAGTGGTGGTCACACTTCCTTAGTCAGACATGCGATCCGACGGAGCGTTTTGGTGATGGGCGCTAAGCTGCTGCTGGACCGTCCATGGACCTTGACGCCGAATGTAACAGCATTGGCGGCAACAAGCGTTCTTTTGACCTTGTGCACTGGTGTGGCCCTGCCGATCTATTTCAAACTGGTGCGCACGCTAGGGTCCATGGACGTCGCAAGCCAGGCGTATCTGCGCGCCGGTGTCGGTGTGATGCCGGGTCTGGCCATCCTGGGTGAGACATTAACCTGCCCTGTGGCGATAGGGCTCTTCTCGGTCATTGGTGCACCTGCAGTATTTCACCAGCCGCCATGGACCGCCCTGTTGAATCGGCTCATAGCTGCCTTACGTCAGCGACCGTCGATGCCGTGGCGCGGCCTGTTCGTTTTCGTAAGGTCGCGTGACGAGACCGCATTCGAGAAAACACCCCGCTTGCGAACTGCAGGCGGGGCGCTCTCCCAAAACGACTAGATCGTTGGGGGTTCAATAACCTACGGTAAAGGCGGCGCGTGGAAATTTGGGCGATTGAGCCTCATCTACAATTGCCACTGCAAAATCTTCCATGGAGATTTCTGAGTTGCCGGCGTCATCAACAATCAGGTTATCTGTGTCGGTTCTGAAGACGCCCAGGCGTTTACCGGGCTGCAATAAGGCGGACGGGCTGGCATAGGTCCAGTTTGCTGAGGCATCCGATGAACAGAGTTCCCACTGCGCCATTGATGCACGTGCGGTTGGGACTATGCTTTCAGGCAGAAAGTCTGGATCTGATAAGACAGTGTGCGGACTGCCATCGGGCATATGCAGACGAGCGGCACCCCCAATAATAATTACACGAAGACGGACAAGAGATGCGACATGCAGGATGGATCGGGTCAAAGCAACAATTTCGCCTTCACGCCCGGCCGGTGTACGCACAGCGCTTATGGCCAAATCCTGGCCAGCCATCGCAGCGGCCAATGCTGCAGGGTCTGCGACATCTGCAACAACCGGCTTGGCACCTTTGGGTAGTTTTTTGAGCCCCGCCTCATTTCGAACTGCCGCAGTAACCTCATGGCCACGCGAAATGGCCTCAGTCACGACACGAGAACCGACGTCGCCAGTGGCACCAAATACAACAAGTTTCATGAGCATTCTCCTTTTGAGACGAGGTGTGAATTGGAAGTTCTTGAAAGTACGGAATTGCCCATCTGCCCAGCACGCTGTCCAAGCCAGATTGCCGTGAGCACAACCCCGGCTCCGGCGATCTGGGTGGGCGTCAAAGCCTGACCAAGAAGCATCCATCCAATGATGACTGCGGAAAGCGGGCTGAGAAAACCAAGGGCTGAAACAGCGCCGGGTTCGATCCGGGAAACGCCCCGGAACCATAAGATGTATGTCAGCGCAGCCCCGATCAGAGTGAGATAGACGATGCCGGTGATGTTTTGCGTATTCAATGGTGGAAACGCAGGCTCAAACAGAAGCGCCAAAGGTACCAGCAACAGCCCCCCTGCCGTGAGTTGCCAGGCCGCCAAAGTCAAAAGGGGCACAGGGGCTTGCCACTTCCGGGTCAGAACTGTGCCCGCCCCCATGGAAGCTGCGCCCCCGATGCCCGCAATCACTCCAATCGGATCAAGTGAAATCCCCGAACCAAGAACAAGAAGTCCGACCCCAAAGATACCGATCAGTGCCGCGACCACCGCAGACACCTTGACCGTCGTACCAATCAGTACCCCGGCCAAGAATACGACAATCAAAGGCTGAACCGCCCCAACAGTTGCGGCTACACCGCCAGGCAGCCGGTATGCCGCCACAAATAGCAATGTCCAGAACGCGGTGAAGTTGAGCGCACCGAGAACGAAGGCGCGTATCCACCAGATACCCTGCGGCAATTGCCGGGCAAGAACAAGCAATAGCAGGCCAGCGGGCAAAGCCCGCAGGGCAGCCATAGTGACTGGATACCCGGCCGGAAGGAATTCAGTCGTAACGTAGTACGTGCTGCCCCAGACCAGCGGCGCGATTGCAGTGAGCGCGATGTCGACATGATGTTTCATGAGGAATCTCCATTTATCTTGACATCAAGATATTCTTAACTCTCTTGACGTCAAGATAAATTTTCGCAATATGCTTCCATGGACCAGATCGATCGCATCATTTCGCAATGGAACAAAGCCCGACCCGACCTTGATGTCGGACCGATGGAAACGATTGGGCGTCTCTCCCGCCTAGTGGCTCAACTCAGAAAAGAGATGGACAAAACCTGGAAGGTTTACGGGCTAAACCTCGCCAGCTTTGATGTACTGGCGACTCTGCGCAGATCCGGAAAGCCTGAAGGCTTGTCGCCCGGGGAATTGCTTGATCTGACCATGGTGACGTCCGGGACAATGACCAACCGGATTGACCAGCTCGTCAAGGCAGGTCTGGTAGAGCGCGTACCAAATCCTGAAGATAAACGGGGTTTTTTGATACGTTTGACCAAGGCCGGGTTCTCAAAAATCGAAAATGTCGTTTCAGATCACGTTGAAACACAACATCGGCTCTTGAGAGGGTTATCACCCACGCAGCGCGAAAACCTGAATGAATTGCTTAAAACACTGGGCAAGGCGATTGACGTAGACGCGAAATAAATACCGGAAAATTGGCGCGTCCCAAGAAACCAACACACTCTCAGAATACGATTTTGCATTGGAACTAACCACCAATGCTCTAGCAGGATTCACATTGCTACAATTTTGTGAAACACAGGCGAACATTGCTCGGTTCTGTTTCGCAGTTCTTGATTACCTGATGATCGGGAATGTACAGCAGTTTGGTATTCTTGGCCGAGTTCGCCCTCGGTTCTGCCACAGAATAGTTGCCACCCGTGTCTGAGGTCGTCACGACCTACTCCTGTCAGTTCCAGCACGCGCTACCAGAACTGCGTTCGACCTGCCAGGTAGGGACGAAATATGCGACAGAACCCTTTCACCCGCTTCAACTCTAACGACTGGAAAGGCGAAGCCTCCAATTTGATATGTTGACGATTTTCGGGCGCGGCTTTTTCGCCGTCCATGATACCTGTAGAGCGGTCAGCTGCCGCGATAGGTTGCGTAGCTGAATGGCGAGAGCAGGAGCGGTACATGGTAGTGGATCGCTTCCGACATGATGAACCGAAGCGGGATGACGTCCAGGAAGCGAGGCGTTTCGGGAGCAACACCAGTCAGGTCCAGATAGTCTCCGGCATGGAAGACAAGTTCATAGACGCCTTTTGCAAACCGTTCTGTCGGCAACACCTGTTCATCGGTACGACCGTCGCCGTTTGTCGTGAGCGTCTTGAGATACGTGCGCCGGTCGCCCTCGATCTGGAACAGTTCGATCTTCATTCCCTCTGCCGGGCGGCCGCGCGCGGTGTCGAGAACATGGGTCGTGAGATAGCCAGACATTGATTTTCCTCAAAGTTCTGAAGCGTTAAAACACTTTGATGTTCACTTTGCATAGTCCACTGAACTTGTCAGACGGGGCAACTAAGGGAGGTGATGCCGGGCCAAAGTCTCAGATGAGTCTCATCGGCTTGCGCGGCATAAACCGCAGGAGACTGGTCGCCATACAAGATGAGCATGGCGACCAAACCAAAGCAGTCTACTCCTTGATTCCGGCCGATTCGATCAGGGGCGCCCAGACCTCGATCGAGTTCGCAACGAAGGCTGTGTAGTCCTCGGTCGACATCGCCGCATGCGTAATCCCGAGTTCCTTTAGCCGTTCCTGGACATCGGGACTGGCAAAAACAGCAAGGACGGTGTCGTGAATTGTCTCGGCTGTTGCCGGGTCGATGCCCGCCGGTCCGGACAGGCCGACCCAGTTCTCAATCACGATGTCGTAGCCCTGCTCCCTAAAGGTCGGGACGTCAGGAATTTCCTTGTTCCGCTCAAGTGAAGCGATCGCAATCGCGACGGCTTCGTTGTCTTCGATCATCTCGCTGTTCTGAACGACCATGTCATAGAAACTGTCCAGCACGCCGGCGCGAAAATCTTGGATCGCCGGAGAGCTGCCCTGGTAAGGCACGTGGATCGACTCCACCCCGAGCGCCTGATCGACGGCAACTCCCAGAATGTGGGAGATCGAGCCCACGCCGCTCGAACCAAAAGTCATCGGGGTCTCTTTGACAAACGCAACATACTCGTTGAGCGAGGTGATCCCGGAGGAGGGCTGAACAAAGAGGCCGGGCGCCGACGCGCCTATATAGGCGACATGCGTGAATCCATCGAGCGGTTCATAGGGAATCGATTGGAACCGCGTCGGTGCGATCGTGAAGGGCGCATTGTTCGACAGAATCAGCGTCGTGCCATCAGGAGCCTGTTGCGCGACGTAGTCGGCCGCAACCGTTCCTGCCGCCCCCGGACGGTTGTCGACCACAGCCTTCTGCCCGAAATCGGTATCGAGGTGCTGGGCGAGCAGTCTTGCGACAAGGTCGCTTGTGCCGCCTGGCGGGAACGTCACAACGATCCTGACCGGCTCATCGCTCCAGGCTCCGGGTTCTGCCAGTGCCGCAGGTGCGTGCAGAAAGAGGGCCGCTGCGGCTCCGGTGCTCATAAGTAGTCTTCGGTCAATTCTCATGTTGGTGTTTCTCCCTGATTGGCTTTCTTGGCCGCGCGACGGCGGCGTCGGTTCTGCTCTGTCTTGAACAGAGCAAATGCGAGAATGGCGACAGTGATTGCGATCAGCGTCGCGCTGATGGGTCTCTGCAGAAACACCATCGGGTCGCCACGAGACAGAAGCATCGAGCGTCGCAGCTGTTCTTCCATGAGCGGGCCGAGAACGAACCCTAAGAGCAGGGGCGCAGGCTCGAAGCGGAAGAGTCTCATGACGTAACCGACGGCACCGATCACCAGCGTCAACCAGACGTCGAACACGTTGTTGTTCAGACTGTAGACACCCATGCAGATCAGAACGATAATCGTCGGGTACATATACTTGTAGGGAATTTTAAGAAGCCTAACCCACATGCCGATCAAGGGTACGTTGAGGATCAGCAGCATAATGTTGCCTACGAGAAAGCTCGCGACCAGACCCCAGAACATGTCGGGCTGTTCAGTGAGAAGACGGGGTCCTGGCGTGATCCCGTAGATCATCAGTGCCCCAATAACAATCGCCATTGGCGGGCTGCCGGGCACCCCCAGGGTGAGGGTGGGAATGAAGGCCGTTTGAGTCGCCGAGTTGTTCGCTGCCTCGGGAACTGCCACGCCAGGAACCACACCGGTACCAAAATCCTTCCGCCGGCGGTTCACCCGCTTCTCGACCGCATAGGCAAGGGCCGCAGCAATGGTCTGGCCGGTGCCTGGCAAAGCACCAATGAAGGATCCGATCGCACCGCCACGCAAGATCGGTGCAGGCAGTGATTTCCATTCTTCTTTTGAGGGATAGAAATCGTTGTAGTCGACGGTCTGAGCCGCCTTTCCGCTGGTCGCCGTGCGGATCGACGCGATGACCTCGGTCACGCCGAAGAGACCCATCGCCACGATTACGATGTGTACGCCATCTCGCAGTTCCGGAATGCCCATGGCGAACCTGAGGTCTCCTGTGGTCAGGTCGATGCCGATTGTACCAAGCATCAGGCCGGTCACCACCATCGCGATTCCTTTCAACGCACCGCCGTTGCTCACGGCCGAGGCTGCGATCAGGCCTAGAAGAAGGACAGAGAAATAGTCAGGTGGTCCGAAACTGAGCGCGAGCTGCGCCAGGGACGGCGACAGGACGGCGATCACGATCATACCGATAATCCCGCCTCCGAAAGAAGCGGTAGCTGTCGAAAAGAGCGCAACGCCTGCGCGGCCTTTCTTCGCGAGGGCGTGCCCCTCGATCGCGGTGATCGAGGCCGCCGGCGTGCCTGGAACGTTCATCAGGATCGAAGCGGTCGATCCGCCGTATTCCGCGCCGTAGAAGACACCGGCAATCATCACCAAGGCGGGTGTCGGATCGAGATAGAAGGTGAGCGGCAAAATCATCGCGATCGCCGCCATCGACCCGATGCCCGGCAGAACACCGATGAAGGTTCCAAAAAACACCCCGATGAAGCAGTACATCAGGTTCTGCGGCTCGAGAACCACCAGCAGGCCTTGGTAAAAGAGTGTTAGGACATCCATAGTCAGCCTCCCGGAAACGGCCGGAGAGGCAGATTCAGCAGTTCGATGAAGACTGCCCAGCATCCGAGCGCCACGACCACCCCGAGGATCAGTTTTCCGATCCAAGAAAGTGTGCGGTCCGGCAGGCTGGCAACGATCACGGTCAGGAAGACTGCGGGAACGAGTCCAAGCCAATCGGCTGTGACCGCGAACATGGCGAGAGCCCCGCAGATCGCGAAAAGCTCAATCCAGTCCGGTGTCTCGGCGATGCCATCGCCGCGCCGCTCTTCCACACAGATGATCAGAGCCAGGATCGCAAGAATGGCTCCGGTGACAAATGGGAAGGCCCCGGTTCCGAGGCGGGTCGGGACCCCGAGCCCCAACTGCCAGCCACCGACCATGAAGGTGATACTCAGACTGAAGAGCGCCAACCCTCCGATCTCGCCGCCCCAACCGAGCGCTCCGTGGCTTCCTTCCGGCACCCGGTCGTCGGCGTCCAAATGTTCGGGATCAACTGGCATGCCCGGTCCCTCTTGTCACTGCGCCCCCTTTTCCGTGCATGTCTGGTTTCGAGGCCTGCCTGAAGATCGCAAGCACGCGGGCTGCGCTTACGGCAGAGATTTGGTCGATTGCAGAGCGGATTTCGGAGGCGCGATCGGCCTTTAGACGATCAGTGAACTCAGCGATTACGCTGTCCAAATCAGCATGGCGTGCCAGGGCGGTAATGAATGGAAAACCAAAGCGTTGCCGGTACGCGGCATTCATCGATGCAAGTCGGTCTCGGTATTCGCTTTTGGGAGAGGTGAGATCGAACCGCCCCTGCTCGACTTGGGATTCCGCCGTCAAGGTCAGGGGATTGTCGGGCGCGAGTTCGGGATGCGCGCAAAACAGGGTAATTCTGTCCGCTTCGCTCAGGGCAATGAGTTCTCGATGAATGGCCGTCGTCAGCGCATCCAAATCCCGAAAAGGCCGGTGCGAGACCACCCGTTTCGCCACCTCGGGCGCTCGTTCGATCAAGGGTTCGATGTAGCCAAGCGCCGTCTGATCGTCCGCATGATTTAAGTCTTCCAATGATGTCATGTGACGTCCCCCTACGGTACAGCGTAGGCAGAGGCACTATTGTCGTCCATAGAATAAAAGTTTACGATACATTCGCATTTTTAGAATGATCTGAAAATCTCTCTCGAGGCTCGCCGAGATTCAACACCACGTCAGATCGGGTGACCGGACGTTCCAGAGAGGTCATCAAGACACCGGACTGATAGGTCGAGGATCTTCTGACGGAGGGCTGAAATCGGCATCTGAGCGTTGGATATCAGAGAGATGCTCTGACGAAACGCATCCTTGTCGCTAATCGGGACAAAGGCGAACCGGCCGTCCTTTATCTCCGGCCCTGCATCGATCTCCGAAGTGACAGCGACATACCTGCCTGTCGCGACAAGCAGCTTCATGAGTTGAATGGAGTTGACGACAACTGGCGTGCGAGCCTGCTCGAAGAGCCATCCATGACGAACCTCAAGAAGTTTCCGGATGGACAGTGCCGAGCTCTGGAACACGACGGGATTCGCCACGAATTCCGAGAAACTTATCGAGGACTTGGTCGCCACCGGATGATCTCTCGTGGCGATGCATCCCAGCGGAAACTCTCGTCGCCAATGAAAGTCGAGCGTATCGACGGGCGGTGCATTTGCAACAGCAGCGAGATCAAAGTCGCCGTTGAGAACGCCTTTGACGGCGGCGTCCGGGCTCATGATTTCGACATCGACGGTGACCATCGGGAAATCCAAAGCGACGGCTCGCACCACTTCAAGCACGAAACCGTTGACCATGCTATCCATAGCGGCGAGCCTGAAATGTCCCTGTTCGATGCCTCGATTTTCCTGGACAGTAGACCACAGGCGCGCGTTGTCGAGGCGCCAACCGCGTGCAAGGTCCAGAACAAGCTTGCCTGTGGGTGTCAAGGTCAGGCCCTTGGGATCTCTGTCAAACAGAGCCTCTCCCAAGTCCTCCTCTATCGCCACGATCTGCCGGTGGACGGCAGATGCAGAGATACCGAGTTCCCGTGACGCCGCCTGGATTGATCCAGATTGCGCGACCTGCTCTAGATATTGAAGTGCGCGCGGAACCAGATGAAGTGCCATTTCTTGAGACCCCCTCCGAGGCATGGGAAAACGTGACGACGCTTTGCGCCAAAGCCGGTCGGCGTAGTCTCGACTAGGCTAACAGCCTATTCTGTATTTTGAAATGGCGCTTCCTTCTCTGTGGCAGATAATGAAATGACAGAACCATATCGATGGAGCTTGCGATCTGCATGGAGCTCCGCAAAGGAGGAGAATTGCGCCGTGACACCTCAGACCAATCCAACCGGTCCGGATGCTGGAGGAATTTCAATTCATGCGGTGGATGTTGCCGAAGGCATACCCGCTGCCGGCCTGGCTGTTCGGCTATGGCACGTGCGTCCTGCGAGAACGGAGATCGCATCCGGAGTCTGTGGCGCGGACGGGCTGCTGCTCCATCCGGTCAGCACGGGCCAAGATGTGCAGCCAGGCCTCTATGAGGTCGAGTTCGAGGTCGGGGACTACTATCGGCAAGCTGGTCGCTTGCTGCCGGATCTCTCGTTCCTCGAGACCGCGGTCTTTCGCTTTGGCATCGAACGTGTTGAGGAACACTTCCATTTGCCATTCAAATTCACCCCATGGGGGTTCTCGCTGTTTCGGGGCGGCGCCTAGAGAGCAGACCCCAGTGGGCAGCTCGGGTTGAATGCTAATGCCTGAGTTGACGCTGTTCAGCCCGTATGAACACTTTAGGAACAGGTGGTCGACAGCCGAGAAAGCTGCGCGGTCTGGCAGTCTTGTGGCGCTGTTGCAATCGCATGATCAGGATTTGCGCATCTGTTAGCATACCCTCTATCCTGAAGAAGCGTTTCGACACAGGACAACCCCGGAAGAAATCCGTGGCCGTTTTCTCATATCTCCAGCCAAAATGACCTATTGAAACGTTTAGGTCATGTCGCGTGACACGCCACATATATTTCGTTCAGCGCTTCATACCTATCCGCATTTGGAATGACCGCAGCTGCGGCAGGTCATGCAGCCTTCGATCATGACCATGTCGTACTGACCGCAGGACGGGCAGGCTTTGCCGCGTGGCGCGTCTAAGTTCACCACCTGCGCCTGGGGGTCGGATTTCAGCCCCATCCCCTCGCCTTCCAGAAAGCCGATGGCGACCATGTGCTGTTCGATCACGCCCCCGATCGCGGCCAGGATCGATGGGATATACTTGCCTTTCACCCACGCCCCGCCGCGCGGGTCGAAAACGGCTTTCAGCTCTTCGACCACAAAGGACACGTCTCCGCCCCGGCGGAACACGGCCGAGATCATCCGCGTCAGCGCCAGTGTCCAGGCGTAATGTTCCATGTTCTTGGAGTTGATGAACACTTCGAACGGGCGGCGGCGACCCGAGATGATGATGTCGTTGATGGTCAGATAAATCGCGTGCTCGCTATCGGGCCATTTCAACTTATAAGTCGACCCCTCCAGCGATTGCGGGCGATCCAGCGGTTCGGACATGTAAATGACGTCGCCGCCTTCAATTTCATGAGGCGCATTCGCGCTTTCCCCCGGCGCCTTATCGTCGCTTTCCGAAACGGTCAGAACCGAGCCGGTCACATCATTGGGGCGATAGGTCGTGCACCCTTTGCAGCCCTGATCCCAGGCCTGCATGTAGACATCCTTGAAGGCGTCAAAGCTGATATCCTCGGGGCAGTTGATGGTCTTGGAGATCGAGCTGTCGATCCATTTCTGCGCTGCCGCCTGCATCTTGACGTGATCCGACGGTGTCAGAGTCTGGGCATTGACGAAATAGTCCGGCAGCGCTGCGTCGCCAAACTTGTCGCGCCACATCTGAACGGCGTAATCCACGACCTCTTCTTCGGTGCGCGAGCCGTCTTTTTGCAGAACCTTGCGGGTGTAGGCATAGGCAAAGACCGGTTCAATCCCCGACGACACGTTCCCGGCATAAAGCGAAATCGTGCCCGTGGGTGCGATCGAGGTCAGCAGAGCGTTGCGGATACCATGTTCGCGGATCGCATCGCGGACGTCGTCATCCATTTGCTGCATTGTGCCGCTGGCCAGGTATTTCTCGGCGTCGAACAGGGGGAACGCGCCTTTTTCCTTAGCCAGATCGACCGAGGCCAGATATGCGGCGCGGGCGATTGCGTGCAACCAGCGTTCCGTCTGGCGCGCCGCCTCGTCGGACCCATAGCGCAGGCCCAGCATCAGCAACGCATCCGCAAGACCCGTCACGCCCAGCCCGATGCGGCGCTTGTCCTGCGCTTCCGCCTCTTGCTCGGCCAGCGGGAATTTCGAGGCGTCCACGACGTTATCCATCATGCGCACGGCTGTCGCGACCAGTTCCTGCAACGCCGGTTCATCCAGATGCGCGGCATCCCCGAACGGTTCGGCAACCAGCCGCGCCAGATTGATCGAGCCCAGCAGGCAAGCCCCGTAAGGCGGCAGAGGTTGCTCGCCACAGGGGTTCGTCGCGGCGATGGTTTCAACATAGCTCAGGTTGTTGGCCTGATTGATGCGGTCGATGAAGATCACGCCCGGTTCGGCATAATCATACGTGGCCTGCATGATCTTGTTCCACAGATCGCGCGCCTGAACGGTATGATAGATCTTGCCGTCAAACTGCAACTCCCACGGGCCGTCGGCCTTGACCGCCTCCATGAAGGGATCGGTCACCAGCACCGACATGTTGAACATGCGCAGGCGGGCCGGGTCGGATTTGGCGGTGATGAACTGTTCGATATCAGGGTGATCACAGCGCATGGTGGCCATCATCGCCCCCCGGCGCGAGCCCGCGGACATGATTGTGCGGCACATTGCGTCCCACACATCCATGAAGCTGAGCGGGCCAGAGGCATCTGCCGCCACACCTTTCACATCCGCGCCGCGCGGGCGAATGGTCGAGAAATCATAGCCGATCCCGCCCCCCTGCTGCATGGTCAGCGCGGCCTCTTTCAGCATGTCAAAGATACCGCCCATGCTGTCGGGGATGGTGCCCATAACGAAGCAGTTGAACAGTGTCACCTGCCGCGCGGTGCCTGCGCCAGCAGTGATGCGCCCGGCGGGCAGATATTTGAAATCTTCCAGTGCCTCGTAGAACCTGTCTTCCCAATGATCCGGGTCGTCCTCGACCCGCGCGAGGTCACGGGCGATGCGTCGCCAGCTGTCTTCAACCGTCTGATCGATGGGCGTGCCATCCGCCTGTTTGAAGCGGTATTTCATGTCCCAGATCTGCTCGGCGATGGGGGCGGCAAAGCGGCTCATATCGAAACTCTATCTATAGTGTGAGTTAGTAAGAAATCCTCTATATATGATATTCAGGGCTTCATTCCAGCAAAAAAACTGCTGTATTCCAATTGACCATAGACCACACAATAGGCAAATTGATTGGTAATTTCTTGAGGGCTCTCGTAGCTCTCAAGAAACGGTGGAGATGGAGGGACTCGAACCCTCGGGGCGTTGGATAGGAAGCCGCACCCCGCACCATGCCATCCCCTGCATTGGCTCCTCGACCCGGTCGGGGAGCCAATCTTTACAATTTATCGAAATCATCATTTTGAGTTATCGACTCAGTATACTGCATACCGCTCTGTGATTCCCTGTGCTGAAAGAGGTATCCAGACTAACACCCACTACACCTTGATGAAAGCCAATCCTGAGCTACAATGGATAGATAGCCAATGGACGACTCTGTGGGAAAGTTGTGGATAAGTACGTGAACCTCATCAAACTTTCGGTTGGTTCGGAAAGCGTGGACTCTCTGATCGCGTGGCAGGACAGCCGAATGCCGCTTTATGAGGACGGATATCCGCGCCACGTAACCCGCATGTGGCCCAAACGTGATGCCGAGATTCTGAATGGCGGATCAATCTATTGGGTCATCAAGGGTGTCGTACAGTGCCGTCAGCGTATTCTGCGCCTGGACGAGGTGACCGGCGAGGACGGTATCCGCCGCTGCGCCATCGTTCTCGACCCTAACGTACATCGGACCCAGAACGCCTTGAAACGCCCGTTTCAGGGGTGGCGATACCTGAAGCCCGAAGATACACCAGCCGACTTGCCGAAAGGGCGCGCGCAGGACGACGCCCTGCCCGATGACCTCAACCGCGCCCTAGCGGATATCGGTGTGCTGTAATTACCGCAGCCGATCCAGCAATTCCGTCAGAACCGCCTTATCCGCCGCGTCGACCTTTGCAACCCGGCTGCGCCACAATGTGGCCTGCGATTGCAGGATCAGACCGTCCGACAGGATCTTGAGGTGGTTTGCCCGCAGGGTTTCACCGGAGGAGGTGATATCAGCAATTGCCTCGGCTGTTTCGTTCATGACCGTACCTTCGGTCGCCCCCTGGCTGTCGACCAGAGTGTAGTCGGCCACGCCCGCGTCGGTCAGGAACTCCCGCACCAGTCGGTGATATTTGGTGGCGATCCGCAGCCGGTGGCCGTGAGTGTTGCGAAATGCTGCTGCCGCCGCATCGAGATCGTCCAGCGTGTCCACATCGACCCAGCAGGCGGGTGTGGCAATGATCAGATCGGCTTTGCCAAAGCCCAGCTGCGCAATCTCTTCGACCTGCTGTTCCCAGCGCGGAAGTTTTTCTTGCACCAGATCGATGCCGGTGACGCCCAGATGAATACGGCCCGACGCAAGTTCGCGCGGAATCTCACCCGCCGACAACAGAACCAGCGAGACGCCGTCAATCCCGTCGACCCTACCCGCATATTCCCGGTCCGAGCCGTTGCGGGACAGCACGATGCCATGTTTTTCGAACCATGAAACGGTCTTTTCCATCAACCGGCCCTTCGAGGGCACGCCCAGTTTCACACTCATAGCACGGCCTCCTCGATTTCAAGCATCAGGTCCGGGCGGATCACTCCGCCGATCGCGGGGATTTCGGCCCCATCCCCCAAACGGCGCGTCAGCGCATCATAGCGCCCACCGGTGGCGACAGGCGGCAGGTCGGGACGGCCTTCGGCGTAGAACCCAAAGACAAACCCGTCGTAATATTCCATCGATGTCCGGCCATAAGACGCTTCGAAATCCAGCCGGGCGACGTCGACGCCACGCGCTTGCAGGGCTGCGATCCGCGCCTCCAATCGGTCCAGCGCCGGGGTGATCTGCGGCAGATCCACTGCCACATCCCTCAGCTGTTCCAACGCGAAGGGCATGGTTTCACGCACATTCAGCAGCGTTTCCAACCCGGCCAGCTCATTGTCAGAGATCGGCGGCGCAGCGCGATCTTCGCGCAGGGCTTTGATCCGGTCGGCAATCTCGGGCGCGCGACGCTTGCCGATCATCGGAACATTAACCGCCATCGGGTCGTCCGCGTCCAAAAGCGCGTCACGGCCTTCGGGCCCCGGTTTACGCCCTGCAAACCGGTCCAGCAGCGCACGAAACCGGCGCGGCCGCCACAGGTGCCGCATCAGCGCGGCCTTGCGGCGGTCTGTGGTCCGAAGCCCTTCGACAGCCGCGGTTAGGATACCGATATCCCCGGTCGCTGCGCGCAGAGGCAGCCCGCGCAGTTGCATTGCCATCAGCGAAAACACTTCGGCATCGGCACCAGCGGGATCATCGCGGTCAAAAACCTCGTACCCCACCTGAATATATTCGTTCGAACGGTCCGGGTCGTGTTCCTGACGGCGGAACACCTCACCTGAATAGGTATAGCGCGCTGGCTCGGCCCCGTCCCGCATGTGCATCTGAACAACAGGCAGGGTGAAATCCGGGCGCAGCATCTGCTCGCCCCGCAGCGCGTCCGAGGTGACGTAGGCACGGGCGCGGATATCCTCGCCATAGAGGTCCAGCAACATTTCAGCGGGTTGCAACAGAGGCGTATCCACCACCTGCGCGCCCGCAGCCTCGAACCGGACACGCATCATCGCGGCACGGGCCTGTATCTGGGAACGGTTGGGCATGGGTCAGTCCTGACTGTCCAGAATTTCACGCACTTTCGCGACCAGATCAGCGCGCGATACTTCGAACTGGCTGGGGCGTTCTTTCCATTCCTCCAGCGTGGCGCTTTCGGCGATCTTGGCCCCAAGGATCAGGTCCTTGATCTGCACGATGCCTTTTGCCTTTTCGTCCCCGCCTTCGATCACCGCAACCGGAGAGTTGCGCTTGTCCGCGTATTTCAACTGATTGCCAAAGTTCTTGGGATTGCCCAGATACACTTCGGCCCGGATGCCCGCGTTGCGCAGCTCGGCCACCATCGCCTGATAATCGGCCATCCGGTCGCGATCCATGACGGTGACGACCACGGGGCCTTTGGCCTGGGCGCTGATCCGGCCCTTTTCGCGCAGCGCGGCCAGCAACCGATCGACGCCGATGGACACGCCGGTCGCGGGCACTTCCTGCCCGGTGAACCGCTTGACCAGATCGTCATAACGCCCGCCCCCCGCGACCGAGCCGAACTGCCGCTTGCGGCCTTTCTCGTCGAAAATTTCGAACGTCAGTTCGGCCTCGTAGACCGGACCGGTGTAATAGCCCAGGCCACGGACGACGGAGGGGTCGATCTCGATCCGATCCGCTTCGTATCGACCTGCATCGAGCAACTCAGCGATTTGTTCCAACTCTCTAATACCTTGGTTTCCAACAATAGAGGCTCCTACCGCTGATCGCAGATTTTGTAGAGTTTTTGCTGTGTCGTCGCTTCTAGAGGTAAGAAAGGCAATGACGGGCTCAGCTTGCATTTCAGTCAAGCCAACACCGTTAATATAAGCGCCGGAAGCATCCTCGCGCCCAGTAGTCAGAAGCTCGCGAACACCCGCCTCGCCGACTTTGTCAAATTTATCAATCGTACGAAGTACGGCGTCCTTCTTTTCCGAGCCACTCACTGCTCTTCGTAGAAGTGTATCCGCAACAAAATCTGCTTCGCCGAACACACTTTCCAGCACACCGTTCAAAACCTTCCGGTTATTCACCCGGATGATGTAGTCGCCGCGCGGGATGCCAACCTCTTCCAGCGTGTCAGCCAGCATTGCACAGATCTCGGCATCAGCAGCCATCGAGGCGGTTCCGACCGTATCCGCATCGCACTGATAGAACTGCCGAAAGCGCCCCGGCCCCGGCTTTTCGTTGCGCCAGACCGGACCCATTGCATAGCGGCGGTAAGGCGTCGGCAGGTCGTTGCGGTGCTGGGCGTAAACCCGGGCCAGTGGCGCGGTCAGGTCATAGCGCAGGGCCATCCAGTCGCCATTTCCGCCCTCGTCAAACTCCTGCCACGCAAAGACGCCTTCGTTCGGGCGGTCCACGTCGGGCAGGAACTTGCCCAGCGCCTCGACGGTTTCCACCGCGCTGCTTTCCAGCGCGTCAAAACCGTACCGATGATAGACACCCGCAATCGTCCTCAGCATCTCGGTGCGCTGCGTGACTTCCTCGCCGAAATAGTCACGGAACCCTTTCGGCGTTTCGGCCTTGGGGCGGGGCTGTTTCTTGGGCTTGGCCATGTGGGGCGTCCTTGGGAGTGTACCTGTTCCGCGCGCGGTCTATCCCATGGCCCGCATCTGGGCAAGGCGCGCTTTCTCTGGCCAAGGCGTCACAGGGTCGCTATGTGCAGCCTGAAAGACAGGAGCATCCCATGCAGCAACTGGAAGAACAGATTGCCCATCTGACCCGCACGGTTGACGATCTGAACGCGATTGTCACCCGGCAACAGGCCGAGATTGACCGGCTGACCCGCCGTGTCGAGATGCTGCTGCACCGCGAGGCCGAGCGCGCACAGGAAGGGTCAGGCGGCGTTGTCCTTGGTGACGAACGCCCGCCACATTACTGAAAGCTTACAGCCCCAGCGTTGATTTCACCGCATCGTCGACGACGCCACCCAGCAGGGCGTTTTCATCCCCGGCGCAGCCGTCTTTCAGAGCCGCCACAAATGTTTCGCGCAGCGTGGCCTTTTCCTCGTCCGAACTGGCATGAGCTTCGAGGTCGATCTGACGGTTATAAAGTGACAACGCCGTCATCTTGCCGACCACGTCCACAATGTATTCTTCATTCCCGTCAGCCTCTTCGATGACCGACGCGCATGTGTGATACATGAGCGGCAGCGCCGCTTGCACCATCTGTTCGGCGTCCTCGTCCGCAAGGGCAAAACCGGGCCCTGTAAGCAGCGCGGCGGTTGTGATCACTTTCATCGCGTTCAAACGCATCATCCCGCCCTCGCTTATTTCGAGTTCGCGCCAATCAGCGCCCCAACAATTGCCCCAGCGGCAGCGCCTTTGCCGTCGCCGATCAAGGCCCCGACCCCGGCCCCGATCACAGCACCTTTGATCGTGTTCTCTTTCTTCTTGTCGTCCGCAAGCGTGGCTGTCGCCGAAACCAAAGCCAGCGATGCCGCCGCCCCCAATGCAATCGTTCTGAAATTGAGACCTGCAATCGTCATATCAACGCCCTCCCGTGGCATGATCAGAAGACATATTTGCAAGGTCAGCCTAGCGGTGCGCTAACTGTCTGGCAACAAAGCGGTGTCAGATCTCTTCGACAGTCATCACGCCTTCCAGCGATTTGATCGCGCCCTTGATCTGGGGATTGATCGGGAACACACACCCCAAGTCGATTTCGACGTCGCCGGGCAGGCCTGGGTCCAGCAACAGCAGTTGGATAGGGCCGCGGGCCGCACCCTTGGCGGCGGTTGCGGCTTCTTCAAGAACCGTTGCAATCGTTGGCACCGCCCGCGCTTCGTCGACAAAGATGCGCAGTCCCGTCGCCCCGGCTTCGGCCACCACAGAATCCGCTGGACCAACCGAACGACCCAGCAGCTTGAGCTGATCGGACTCCATCGTCGCCTCGACGGTCAGAACCACCTGAGCGCCGGTTTCCAGAAACTCGCGGCATTTCTCCAGCGTGTCGGAAAACAGCGTGACCTCATAAGCGCCGGTCGGGTCCGAAAGCTGGGCAAAGGCGAACCGGTTGCCCTTGGCCGATTTCCGTTCCTGCCGCCCGGCAACCACTCCGGCCATCTTGGCAATCAGCGGGCCAGAACGGGCTTTCTCGGTCACCTCGTCCAGCGTCAGAACCTGTTTACGCTTCAAGGCCGGCATATAGTCATCCAGCGGATGACCAGAGAGGTAGAAGCCGATGGCCTTGAACTCTTCGCTCAGACGTTCAGCCGGCAGCCAGTCGGGGGTCGGCGACAGGCGTGGTTCGGGCAGGTCATCTCCGGCCTCGCCAAACAGCGACACCTGGTTCGAATTCTTCTGTTCATGGATCGCGGCCGAATACTGCACCAGTGCATCAAGGCTTTCGAAAACGCGGCGGCGGTTCCGGTCCAGCTCATCAAAGGCTCCGGCGCGGGCCAGCATCTCAAGCGGGCGTTTGCCCACTTTCTTCAAATCCACGCGGCGGGCGAAATCGAACAGGTTGACAAATGGCTTGTCCGCGCGACCCGCAACGATCAGATTCATCGCCTCGACACCCACATTCTTGAGCGCGCCCAGCGCATAGACCAGATGTCCGTTATCAACATCGAACGTGGCCTGAGAGCGGTTCACACAAGGTGGAATATACGGCAGTTCCAGCCCTTTTCGGACCTCTTCGAAATAAATCGCCAGCTTGTCGGTCAGATGAATATCGCAATTCATGACACCCGCCATGAATTCGACCGGATGGTTCGCCTTCAACCAACCGGTTTGATAGCTGACCACCGCATAGGCGGCGGCGTGGGATTTGTTAAAGCCGTAATTGGCGAATTTTTCCAGCAGGTCGAAGACTTCGCTGGCTTTCTTGGCATCCACCCCGTTTTCTGCCGCGCCTTTTTCGAACTTGGGGCGTTCGGCATCCATCGCCTCTTTGATCTTTTTACCCATCGCGCGGCGCAGCAGGTCCGCGCCGCCAAGGGAATACCCGGCCATGACCTGCGCAATCTGCATCACCTGTTCCTGATAGACGATAATGCCTTGAGTTTCCTCAAGAATGTGGTCGATCAGCGGATGAACAGATGTGATCTCGCGCAGCCCGTTCTTGACCTCGCAATAGGTCGGGATGTTTTCCATCGGGCCGGGGCGGTAGAGCGCCACAAGGGCCACGATATCCTCGATGCAGGTGGGTTTCATGCGCTTGAGCGCGTCCATCATGCCCGAGCTTTCCACCTGGAACACCGCGACCGTCTTGGCCGCTGAATAGAGCTTATACGTCGCCTCGTCATCCAGCGGGATGGCGTTGATCTGGTTCTCGGCCCCCTCGGCAGGTTCGTAAAGCTCGGTGCCATCGGCGGCGATATGCAGCTTCCGTCCGGACTTGAAGATCAGGTCCATCGCGTTCTGGATCACGGTCAGGGTTTTCAGACCCAGAAAGTCGAACTTTACCAGCCCGGCCTGTTCCACCCATTTCATGTTGAATTGGGTCGCAGGCATGTCGGATCGCGGGTCCTGATAGATCGGCACCAGCGCGTCCAGAGGCCGGTCGCCAATCACAACCCCAGCCGCGTGGGTCGAGGCGTTGCGCAGCAGCCCTTCGACCTGCTGGCCGTATGTCAGCAGACGATCCACCACCTCTTCGTTGCGCGCTTCTTCCCGCAGGCGCGGCTCGTCCTTCAGGGCTTTTTCGATGGAAACCGGTTTTACCCCTTCCACAGGGATCATCTTGGACAGACGGTCCACCTGCCCGTAAGGCATTTGCAGCACCCGCCCGATATCGCGTACGGCGGCCTTGGACAGCAAGGCACCAAAAGTGATGATCTGCCCCACCTTGTCGCGCCCGTATTTCTGCTGCACGTAACGGATCACCTCTTCTCGGCGATCCATGCAGAAGTCGATATCGAAGTCGGGCATCGAAACCCGTTCGGGATTCAGGAACCGTTCAAACAGCAGGCTATAACGCAGCGGGTCGAGGTCGGTAATTGTCAGCGCATAAGCCACCAGCGAGCCCGCACCCGATCCCCGCCCCGGTCCAACCGGAATATCGTGATCCTTGGCCCATTGGATAAAGTCGGCAACGATCAGGAAGTAACCAGGAAAGCCCATGCCTTCGATGATGCCAAGTTCGAAATCCAACCGCTCCTGATACTCCTCGGGCGTCACCGCATGGGGGATTACCGCCAAACGTTTCTGCAAGCCTTCATTCGCGATGCGGCGCAGTTCAGCGACCTCGTCATCGGCGAATTTCGGCAGGATGGGATCGCGGCGATAAGCCATAAAGGCGCAACGCCGCGCGATCTCGACCGTGTTCTCAATGGCCTCGGGCAGATCAGCGAACAGCGTCACCATTTCCTGCTGCGACTTGAAATAATGCTGCGCGGTCAGGCGGCGGCGACCTTCCTGCTGGTCGACATAAGCCCCTTCGGCGATACAGATCAGCGCATCATGGGCCTCGTACATATCCGAGGTCGGGAAATAGACGTCATTGGTGGCAACCAGCGGCAGGTTCTTGGCATAGGCCATCTCGATATGGCCGCGCTCGGTCTGGCGTTCGGCCTCTGGTTGGCCGTCCTCGCCCGGATGACGCTGGAGTTCGATATACAGACGATCCGGAAAGATCGCGGCCAGCCGATCCACCAGTGCCTCGGCCGCCGGACGTTGCCCCTGTTGCAACAGGCGGCCCACCGGCCCGTCAGGCCCTCCGGACAGGCAGATCAGCCCGTCGGCGCGGTCCGCAAGCTCGTCCAGCGTGACCTGCGGCAACTGCCCGCCCTTGTCCACGTAAAGGCACGTGCTCAGCTTCATCAGGTTCTCGTACCCCGCCTCGGACTGTGCCAGCAGAACAAGCGGCGCGGGCGATTTTTGTTTTTCCCCCGGTTGCGACTGCACATAAGTCAGATCAACCTGACATCCCATGATCGGCTGGACACCGGCCTGACTGGCTGTCACCGAAAATTCCAGCGCTGAAAACATGGAATTCGTGTCAGTCACCGCAACGGCAGGCATCCCCATCTTCTCGCACAGGGCAGGCAGTTTTTTCAGCCGCACAGCCCCTTCCAGAAGGGAATATTCGGTGTGAACACGAAGGTGAATGAATCGGGGGGTACTGCTCATGAACGGCAGGCTACCCTAGCCGCGAGGCATGCAAAAGCCGGAACCTGCGCCGTTGTTTGGCAAAATAATCGTTTTCGATTATTCGGATTTTCCAGAAGGTGCTTCGGAAAGCGGTATCTTCACTGACAAAAAAACGCTTTAGTTTCAAGCAACTGATATTTACACAGGGTGCGCAAATCCACGCCATTTGGCTGTAATGATGCATCATACAGGCAGTTTTTCTTGCCAGATCACGCATGCTGTTTCTAACATCCATTGGCAAGCTATCCGCCCGCCACTCTTTCTACGTCGCATCGAAGGAGGGCACCACCAGGGCGCAACCGGGTAAGGCGACGGGTTTCTCGAATGGACATCACGTTTCTTCTGAACGGAGAGACAGTGGAGCTGACGGATATCAATCCGACGGCCACTCTGCTGGATTGGCTGCGTGAAGATCGTGGCCTGACCGGCACCAAGGAAGGCTGCAACGAAGGCGATTGCGGTGCCTGCACTGTCATGGTGACGGATGCGGGTGGCGCAAAGGCCCTGAACTCGTGCATCCTGTTCTTGCCGCAGTTGCATGGCAAGGCGGTTCGAACCGTCGAAGGCGCCAGCAGCCCCGATGGCGAGGTCCATCCGGTTCAGCAGGCCATGGTTGACTTACACGGGTCGCAATGCGGCTTTTGCACACCCGGTTTTGTCATGTCGATGGTGGCCGGCCACACCAATGGCGCGACGGATCACGATACACAGCTTGCCGGTAATCTGTGCCGTTGCACGGGTTACGCTCCCATTATTCGCGCAGCTGAAGCGGCTGAGAAGCAGCCCGTGCCTATCTGGGTCAAAGACAAGCCTGTCGCAACGCCCGCTGCCTCACCCATGCTGCCGGGCTCGTCCGACGCGCTGGCTGCTGTGTATGCCGAGAACCCGAATGCCACTTTGGTCGCGGGCGCAACTGATGTTGGGCTTTGGGTGACCAAGCAACTGCGCGATCTTGATCCGGTGATCTTCCTGAACCGCTGTGACGATCTGAAAGAGATCACGATCACCGACGAAGATATTCGTTTCGGTGCCATGGTCGATATGAACCGCATGGGCGAAGCCTTGGCGGACATTCACCCATCGTATGCCGAAATGATCCGGCGCTATGCCAGTGTTCAGGTCCGTCACGCGGCCACTGTGGGTGGCAACATCGCCAATGGCTCACCAATCGGAGACAACCCGCCCGCGCTCATCGCATTGGGTGCGACGCTGCACCTGCGCAAAGGTGATGAACGCCGGTCAGTCCTGCTGGAAGACTTCTTCATCGATTACGGCAAACAGGACCGCGCGCCGGGTGAGTTTGTCGAAGCCGTCAGCTTCCCGCGTCAGGCGGACCGGTTGAAATGCTACAAGCTGAGCAAACGGTTCGATCAGGATATCTCGGCCGTGTGCGGATGTTTCAACATTACCATTTCAGACGGACGGGTGGCGGCTGCGCGCATCGCGTTTGGCGGTATGGCTGGCATTCCGAAACGGGCAACCCATGTCGAGGCCGCGTTGATCGGCAAACCGTGGGCGCGCGAGGCGATTGACGCCGCTCTACCCGCTTTTGCCGACGATTATTCACCGCTTACGGATATGCGCGCCTCGGCCACGTACAGGCTTGAGACCGCCAAAGCGATGCTGGAACGGTACTTCCTTGAGGATCAGGGCCAAGTGACCAACGTGCTGGAGGTATCGGCATGAGCGTAACCAAACCCCTTCCCCATGACGCGGCACCGCTACACGTATCCGGTTCCGCCCGATATGTGGACGACATCCCGACGCCAAAGGGCACATTGCATCTGGCCTTTGGCCTGAGCCCGATCGCCAAGGGCACGATTACCGCGATGGACCTGTCTGCCGTGAAAGCGGCACCCGGGGTCGTCAGGGTCATGACGGCACAGGACCTGCCCTTTGCCAACGATGTTTCGCCCTCGATCCATGACGAGCCTTTGCTATCCGACGGGACGGTTCACTATATCGGCCAGCCTGTTTTCCTGGTGGTTGCCACCAGCCATCTGGCCGCCCGCAAGGCGGTTCGGTTGGGCAAGATCGACTATGCCGAGGAAACACCGATCCTGACGGTTGAAGAAGCTCTGGCCGCAGACAGCCGATTTGAAGACGGGCCCCGCATCTATGCCAAGGGCGATGCGGACGCCGCGATTGAAAGCGCCGCCCACGTCATCGACGGGACGTTCGAGATCGGCGGTCAGGAGCATTTCTATCTGGAAGGTCAGGCTGCGCTTGCCGTGCCGAATGAAGGCGGCGACATGCTGGTCCACAGCTCGACCCAGCACCCGACCGAGATACAGCACAAGGTGGCGGACGCTCTGGGCCTGCCCATGCATGCGATCCGCGTCGAAACCCGGCGCATGGGTGGCGGGTTCGGCGGCAAGGAAAGCCAGGGGAATGCGCTGGCCGTTGCCTGCGCAGTGGCTGCACGGGCGACCGGCAAAGCCTGCAAAATGCGCTATGACCGCGATGATGACATGATCATCACCGGCAAACGCCACGCCTTCCGGATTTCCTATCGCGCGGGATTTGACGAACAGGGTCACATTCAGGGCGTGTCCTTTCTGCAATACGCAATCTGCGGCTGGGCGCAGGACCTGTCCCTGCCCGTCGCCGACCGTGCGATGCTGCATTCTGACAATGCATACCTGTTGCCCAATGCCCGGATTGAAAGCCATCGGTTGAAGACCAACACGCAGTCAGCCACCGCCTATCGCGGGTTTGGTGGCCCGCAGGGGATGGTTGCCATCGAACGTGTGATGGACCACGCCGCGCATGAACTTGGGCTGGACCCGGTGGAATTGCGCCGTCGCAACTATTACGAGCCCGCGCATAAGGTTGCCGAAGTCCAACCTCACGAAAAACCGCTGGGTCATCCCGACCCGCACGAAGACCTGACCAGCCGTGGCGCGGTGGAAACAGGGACGGCCCCGGTCCGCCCCCTGCCCGCTGGTGGCAACACGACGCCCTACGGCATGGAGGTCAGCGATTTCGAACTGCATGGCATGACCGAAGCGCTGATGAAGTCCAGCAACTATGCCGCGCGCAAAGCGGCCATCGAGAAATGGAATGCCGAAAACAGCGTGATCAAGAAGGGCATCGCCTTTTCTCCGGTCAAGTTCGGCATTTCCTTCACACTGACCCATCTGAACCAGGCCGGTGCGCTGGTGCATGTGTATCAGGATGGTTCGGTGCACCTGAATCATGGTGGCACCGAGATGGGTCAGGGCCTGTTCCAGAAGGTCGCACAAGTGGCCGCGTCGCGTTTTGGCATCCCGCTTGAGATGGTCAAGATCACCGCCACGGATACAGCCAAAGTGCCGAATACGTCAGCCACGGCGGCGTCTTCGGGCAGCGATCTGAACGGCATGGCAGTGAAAGCGGCCTGCGATACGATCCGCGACCGGATGGCCGATTATCTGGCTGAACGGCATCAGGCCGACCCTTCTGCGGTCACTTTCACGGATGGCCACGTTTCGGTTGGTGAAGAACGGTACACGTTCGCCGAAGCTGCCGCACTGGCCTATCAGGGTCGCATAAGCCTGTCGGCCACCGGCTTTTATAAAACGCCCAAGATCGAATGGGACCGGATCGCGGGGCGCGGTCGCCCGTTTTACTATTTCGCCTATGGTGCTTCGGTCACCGAGGTGGCTGTGGACACATTGACGGGCGAGAACCGCATTCTGCGCACAGATATCCTGCATGACGCGGGCGCTTCGCTGAACCCGGCGCTGGATGTCGGACAGGTCGAAGGCGGTTACGTGCAAGGTGCGGGCTGGCTGACGACCGAGGAACTGGTCTGGGACGAAAACGGCAACCTGCGCACGCATGCGCCCTCAACCTACAAGATCCCGGCCTGTTCCGACCGGCCCGACATATTCAACGTCGCACTTTGGGATGGCGAGAACCGAGAGGACACCATCTATCGCTCGAAAGCCGTGGGGGAACCCCCATTCATGCTGGGAATATCGGCCTGGCTGGCGCTTTCGAATGCGGTGGCGGCCTGCGGGGACACTTATCCGGCACTCAACGCGCCCGCCACCGCCGAAGAGGTCTGGCGCGGCGTCCAGAGGATGAAGGGAGGCATCTGATGGGATTTGACCTTGAGGCTTTGAGGGAGGCGGTCAAAACCCACGACAAAGTGGTCCGGGTGGTCATCGCCGGGATCAAAGGGTCGTCTCCACGCGAAGTTGGTGCCGCCATGCTGGTCTGGGACGGCGGGCAAAGCGGCACAATCGGCGGCGGAACTCTGGAATACCAGGCAGCAAATGCCGCGCGGTTGCAAACCACGCCAACCCGCCTGACGCATCATGCGCTTGGACCCGAGTTGGGGCAATGCTGCGGCGGTGCCGTGTCGTTGCTGAGCGAGGTTTACGACGCAAAGACCGTCAATGATCTGGACGATGCGGTCATCGCGCGCCCGACCAAGGATGGCGCGATGCCCCTGTCGGTCAAGCGAATGCTGGCGACGGCGCGCGGACAGGGGATTGCGCCCGAACCGCAGCTGATTGACGGCTGGATGGTTGAACCCGTTCACAAGCCCACGCGCAATCTGTGGATCTGGGGCGCGGGCCATGTCGGCCGGGCGCTGGTGGATGTGCTGTCCCCGCTTCCTGATCTTGCAATAACCTGGGTGGATACCAGCCGTCAGCGCTTTCCGGCCGCTGTGCCAGCGGGCGTGACAATTGTTCCGACGGCAAAACCGGCCGAGCTGGTCCGCCATGCCCCATGTGACGCTGAACATCTTGTGCTTACATACTCGCATAGCCTTGACTTTGAACTGTGCAACAGACTGCTTTTGCACGATTTTGGCTTTGCGGGGCTGATTGGCTCGGCTACGAAATGGGCGCGATTCCGGTCGCGGCTGGCCGCCCTTGGACATCCGCCTGAACGGATAAGCCGGATCACCTGCCCGATCGGTGACCCGTCGATAGGGAAGCATCCACATATGATCGCCGTGGGCGTCGCTGCACAATTGCTGCGCCCGGCCCTGCAAAACAAGTTGAAGAAGGACCTGAGCGCGTGACCATTCCACTTTTGAGCTTGCAAGGGCTGACCAAAGCCTACCCCGGTGTTGTGGCCAATGATCAGGTGTCCTTTGACATCGGCGAAGGCGAAGTACACGCGCTGCTGGGTGAAAACGGCGCGGGGAAATCCACGCTGGTAAAAATGATCTATGGGCTTGTGAAGCCGGACAGCGGCACCATGAAACTGCGCGGCAATCCGTTTGCGCCGCCCGAACCCCGCGCGGCCCGTGCGGATGGGATCGCGATGGTGTTCCAGCATTTTTCGCTGTTTGACGCGCTGAACGTGGCCGAGAATATCGCACTGGGGATGGAGAATCCGCCCCCGATGGGGGATCTGGCATCGCGCATTCGCGAAGTTTCGGAAACATATGGCCTTCCGCTGGACCCGTTTCGCACGGTTGGCGACCTGTCCGCAGGCGAACGCCAGCGGGTCGAGATCATCCGCTGCCTGTTGCAGGACCCCAAGCTGCTGATCATGGACGAACCGACCTCGGTTCTGACCCCGCAGGAGGTCGATATCCTGTTTGAGACGCTGAACAAGCTACGCTCCGAGGGAACCTCGATCCTGTATATCTCGCATAAACTGGAGGAAATCCGAACGCTATGCGACCATGCTACGATCCTGCGTCTGGGCAAGAACGTGGGCGAATGTGTCCCCGCTGAAACCTCGGCGCGTGACATGGCCGAGATGATGGTCGGGTCAACCTTGCAGACGCCCGAACGCTCGGGCCGGGAACTGGGCGAGGTCGCGCTGGATGTCAGCGGGCTGTCAGTCCCCTCGCCTTCGGAATTCGGCACCGCATTGCGCAATGTGCACATGACGGTCCGCAAGGGCGAGGTTCTGGGCGTCGGCGGTGTTGCCGGAAACGGGCAGGATGAATTGCTGGGCGTGCTGTCCGGGGAAATCCTGACATCGGCGGATGCAATCAAGTTCAACGGTCAGGCGATCGGCAAGCTCGGCCCGACAGCGCGCCGTAAGCTGGGCGTTCTGACCGCGCCCGAGGAACGGTTAGGCCACGCAGCGGCACCCGACATGAGCCTGACCGAAAACGCTTTGCTGACCGGATCTGTGCGGGAAGGGCTTGAGAAAAATGGCTTCTTGAAATGGACCGAAACTCGGAGTTTTGCCGAAAAGATCATCGAAGCCTTCGACGTTCGCACGCCCGGGCCCGAAAACGCAGCGCGGTCCTTGTCCGGCGGCAATCTGCAGAAATTCGTGATTGGACGCGAAGTGCTGCAAAACCCTGATGTGTTGGTGGTAAACCAGCCGACCTGGGGGGTGGATGCCGCGGCGGCCGCGTCGATCCGGCAAGCCATACTCGATCTTGCGGCGAAAGGCACAGCGGTGATCTGCATCTCGCAGGATCTGGATGAGCTGATGGAAATCTCGGACAGTTTTGCAGCCTTGAACGAAGGCAGACTAAGCGCACCGCGCCCGACAACCGGCCTGACCGTGGATGAGATTGGCCTGATGATGGGCGGCGCCCATGGCATGGAGGTGGCACATGTGTGATCTGCTAGGCCGCCTTCGGCGAGAGTATTTGCGAAAAGATGAAACATCTGGGGGGATGAGCAGATGATTGTGTTGGAGAAACGGCCACAGCCGTCCAGGGCCTGGTCTTACGCGACCCCCCTTGTGGCGGTGCTGGCGACAATGGTGTTTGGCGGGTTGCTGTTTGCCATCTTGGGAAAAAATCCGGTCGAAGCCATCGGTACCATCTTCTGGGAGCCGCTGTTTGGCGAGTTCGCATTCTATTACCGCCCTCAATTGCTGGTCAAAGGCGCGCCCCTAGTGCTGATCGCAATCGGATTGTCGCTGGGTTTTCGGGCCGGTATCTGGAATATCGGGGCCGAAGGACAATACATCATGGGCGCCATATTCGGCGCGGGCGCAGGTCTGGCCTTCTATCCGCTCGACGCCTGGTACATCTTCCCGATCATGGTGGTCGCAGGCGCATTTGGCGGGTGGCTGTGGGCAACGATCCCGGCCTTGCTGAAGGTGCGTTTCGGCACCAACGAAATCCTTGTGTCGCTAATGCTGGTCTACGTGGCCGAGCAGATGCTGGCCTCGGTCTCGCTGGGTCTTCTCAAAAACCCCGAAGGGTTCGGCTTTCCCGGATCGCGCAACCTGCAATCCTATGAAAGCGCGCATAATGCCGAGCTGATTGCCGGTTCCGGGATGCATTGGGGTGTTGTCGCGGCCTTCATCGCGGTGATCTTTGCCTATGTATTGCTGAACCGTCACATGCTGGGCTTCCATATCCGTCTGACGGGTGAGGCCCCCCGCGCCGCGAAGTTTGCAGGTGTGAACCCGGCGCGGCTGATCCTGTTCTGCCTTGGGATTTCGGGCGCCTTGGCCGGGCTGGCCGGGATGTTCGAGGTGTCCGGCCCGTCCGGTCAGATCAGCATCGATTTCAATGTGGGCTATGGCTTTACCGCGATCATCGTCGCCTTTCTGGGCCGCCTGCATCCGGTGGGTATCCTGTTGGCCGGGGGCCTGATGGCGCTGACCTATATTGGCGGCGAAATCGCACAATCGCAGCTGGGCCTGCCTGCCGCAGCCATTCAGGTGTTTCAGGGAATGCTGCTGTTTTTCCTGCTGGCCTTCGATCTTTTGACAAACTTCCGCATCCGTGCGGCGCGTAGCGAGGTGGCGTGATCATGGACCTTGGTCAAATCAATCCCGTTCTTCTGGTTGCCTCGCTTATGGTGGCGGCAACCCCCCTTCTGCTGGCCGCGATCGGAGAGCTTGTCGTGGAAAAGGCAGGCGTTCTGAACCTTGGTGTCGAGGGCATGATGATCGTTGGAGCGATCAGCGGTTTTGCGATCTCGGTCGAAACCGGCTCGCCCTGGCTGGGCTTTGTTGCTGCCGCCATTGGCGGGGCCGTGCTGTCGCTGCTGTTCGTCCTGCTGACACAGTTTGCGTTGGCCAACCAGGTTGCCAGCGGCCTTGCGCTGACCCTGTTTGGACTGGGGTTCAGCGCCTTGATGGGGCAAAGCTATGTGGGCGTCAAACCCCCCAGCATGGGCGATATCCACATCCCTTTGATCAGCGATATTCCGGTCATCGGCCCTATCCTGTTTCGGCACGACCCCATCCTTTATCTGGGCATTGCGCTGACCGCTGTGGTCTGGGCCGTCCTGAAGTACACCCGCGTCGGGTTGATCCTGCGGGCGGTTGGTGAAAACCATGATGCCGCCCATGCGCTTGGCTACAAGGTCATCAAGATCCGCATCATGGCGATCCTGTTCGGCGGGGCCTGCGCGGGCCTGGGTGGGGCTTACATCAGCCTGATCCGTGTGCCGCAATGGACCGAGGGCATGACCGCAGGTGTCGGCTGGATCGCGCTGGCGCTGGTGGTGTTTGCCAGCTGGAAACCATGGCGGGTCCTGCTGGGTGCATATTTGTTCGGCGGCATTACCGTCTTACAGCTTAATTTGCAGGCAGCGGGCGTTGCCATTCCCGTCGAGTATCTGGCAATGTCACCCTATCTCATCACGATCCTTGTGCTTGTGATCCTTTCGGCCGACAAGAGCAGCGCACCTGCCTCACTGGGCCGGACCTTCCACGCCTCACACTAGGGGCCAACTGAACCAACTTGGGGAGTAACTACATGAAATTCAAATCACTTCTGACAACTGCCGCGATAGCGCTTGGTCTTGCGACCGGTGCAGTGGCACAAGACAAAACCAAGGTCGGTTTTGTTTATGTCGGCCCTGTCGGCGACGGCGGCTGGACCTATGAACACAACAAAGGCCGTTTGGCGATCGAAGAAGAGTTCGGCGACAAGGTCGAGACTGTATTCGTTGAATCAGTACCCGAAGGCCCCGACGCCGAGCGCGTGATGACCCAGATGGCGCTGGAAGGCGCGGATCTGATCTTTACCACCTCGTTCGGCTATATGGATCCAACCATCAATGTGGCCAAGAAATTCCCGAACGTGAAGTTCGAGCACGCGACCGGCTACAAGACCGCCGACAACGTCTCGGTCTATTCAGCGCGTTTCTACGAAGGCCGCGCGGTTCAGGGGCATATCGCGGGTAGAATGACCGAATCGAACATCATCGGCTATATCGGGTCCTACCCGATCCCCGAAGTGATCCGCGGTATCAACTCGGCCTATATCCACGCCAAGAAAGCGAACCCGGATGTACAGTTCAAGATCGTCTGGGCCTATACATGGTTCGACCCGGCGAAAGAGGCTGACGCTGCATCGGTTCTGATCGAACAGGGCGCCGACGTGATCCTGCAGCACACTGACTCGACCGCACCGCAGGCCGCCGCACAAGAGGCGGGCAACGTGATCACCTTCGGTCAGGCTTCGGATATGAGCGAATACGCCCCCAAACCGCGTGTTTCCTCGATCATCGACAACTGGGGACCCTATTACATTGCGCGCACGCGAGCTGTGATGGACGGCACCTGGACCTCGTCCAATACCTGGGACGGTATCGGGCCGGGCATGGTAGAAATCGGTGAGATTTCGGATGCAGTTCCTGCGGACATCAAAGAAGAGGCACTGGCCCTGAAGGCGGCGCTGGCCGATGGCAGCTATCATGCCTTTACCGGACCGCTGAAGAAGCAGGACGGCAGCGACTGGCTGGCCGAGGGCGAAGTGGCCGACGACGGTACGCTGGCTGGCATGAACTTCTATGTCGAAGGGCTGGAAGGCGATATCCCGCAGTAAACGACGCGGGTAGAAATGCATCAAGGCCCGCAGGTTTGCGGGCCTTTTTTCGTGGCGTTTTCGCTTTGGTCACATTACCGGATGACCGGGATGCTACGGCCGCGAAGACCTACGGAACCATTAAGCCCTGTCCTGTGTTCGCCATCCAATCAGGCTAAGGCACGCAAACACGATCGCGGCAACGCAGACGATCGAAGGCCCTGCCGGAGTGTCGAAAACATACGCAGCCCTTAACCCCGTGATGGCTGAAAGCGCGCCTATTCCCGCTGCGATCAAGGCCATCGTTTCTGGTGACCGCGCAAGGTTACGCGCCGCTGCCGCCGGAATGATCAGCATTGCGGCGATCAGCAAAACACCCACAACCTTGATCGCCACCGCCACGGTCACGGCAAGAGACAGGGTCAGGATCAGTTGCTCTCGTCTTGGATCGAATCCGCTGGCGTAAGCCAGTTCTTCGTTCAATGTCGCGGTCAGAAGTTGCGCCCAACGCCAGACAATCAGCGCCACGACAAGCGCCGCACCGCCCCAGATCACGATCAGATCAGAACGGGAGACCGCCAGAATATCCCCAAACAGATACGCCATAAGGTCAATCCGGACACCGGACAGGAATGAAACTGCAACCAGCCCGAAGGCCAACGCAGAATGTGCCAGAACGCCCAGCAGCGTGTCCATCGCATATCCGCGACCGGCCAAAAGCGAAACGGTCAGCGCCATGACCAAAGCGACAGCCAACGCGCCCGTGAAGATCGACATCTGAAACGTCAGGGACAGGGCCACGCCCAAAATTGCGGCATGTGCGGTTGCATCGCCGAAATACGCCATGCGACGCCATACGACAAAACACCCAAGGGGGGCCGCGGCAACCGCCACGCCAATACCGGCGAGCGTTGCCCGCATCATGAAATCATCCAGCATTATTCCGCCGCTTCCTGTGTACTCGCATCATGGTCATGATCATGATGGTGATCATGTTCATGACGATAAAGGGCAAGCGCACCGCCTGTTCCGGTTCCGAACAAGGCCCGATATTCGGGCGCCGAGGCGACCACAGCCGGCGATCCTTCGCAACAGACATGCCCATTGAGGCATATCACCCGGTCCGACGCACTCATGACCACGTGCAGTTCGTGGCTGATCATCAGAATGGCGCATCCGGTCTCGCGCCGGACAGCCTCGATCTGCTGGTAAAAGCTGGCCGATCCCCGTTGGTCCAAACCCTGTGTCGCTTCGTCCAGCAACAATATGTCCGGGCGGTTGATCAAAGCTCTGGCCAGCAGCACCCGCTGGAACTGTCCGCCGGAAAGCTGCGACATCTGGCGTTTCAACAGATCCGGCACACCCGCCGATTCAAGCGCCTCGACACATTGCCTGCGCGACACAGGATCGGTCAGACGCATGAACCGTTCAACGGAAATCGGCAAAGTCGGATCGACATGCAGCTTCTGCGGCACATACCCGATTTTCAATCCGGGCTTCAGTGACACTTGACCGGCACAAGGCCGTGTCGCACCGATAATGGCGCGCAGCAGGCTGGTCTTGCCTGATCCGTTCGGGCCAACGATGGTCACGATTTCACCCGGTTCAATGACCATATCCACATGATGCAGCACGGTATGCGCGCCATAGCGGACGCTGAGTTTCTCGACAGTGATCAGGGCCATCTTTATGCCTTTTCGGTGCAGTCGGGGCAGAGACCTTCAGCCTCTACAACCGTTCGCTCGATCTCGAAACCCGCCGCGCGCGCGGCAGCGCCAAGAACACCTTTGGACGGGGCAGACTGCGCCTCGGCTACGGCGTCGCATTTTCGGCAGATCATGAAAGCAGGTGAATGCGCCGCGCCGGGATGAGAGCAGGCGACAAACGCGTTCAGCCGCTCGATCTTGTGGACAAAGCCGTTTTGTACAAGAAACTCCAGCGCCCGATAAGCGACCGGAGGCTGGGACCCGAACCCTTCGTCGCGCAACCGGTCAAGGATTGCATAGGCACCAAGGGCGCGATGTTCTTGCAATAACATCTCAAGAACCTTGCGGCGAACCGGCGTCAGACGCAGCCCTTCCTCTTTGCACCGGGCTTCGGCAGATGCCAGGGCCGTTGCGACACAGCTCTGGTGGTCATGTTCCTGAAACCCGACCGGGGCGGTGTCTTTGCCAGGTACTGGGTGCACATCACTTGTCATGTTATTTCATATCATGTATTGCCACTTGAAATGTTATAAAATCACACAGAGAGCTCTATGTCCAGAACGCTTCTTCTTCCATTGTCGATCACAGTTGCATTGCTGGGTGGACCGGCCCGCGCAGATGCGCCAAACGTTGCCGCGGACATTGCCCCGGTTCATTCGCTGGTGGCCCGTGTAATGGAGGGTGTGGGAACACCTGCCCTGATCGTCGCACCGGGTGCCTCACCGCATGAATACAATCTGCGCCCGTCCGAGGCGGCCGCGTTGCAAAACGCCGATCTGGTGTTCTGGGTAGGAGAAGACCTGACGCCATGGCTGGACAGCGCGATAGAAACTCTTGCCCAAGGCGCGACCGCCACTGCCCTATTGGACGCAAAGGGTACGGCGCTTCTTGAGTTCCGGGAAGACGCATTGTTTGAGGCGCATGATCACGCGGACGATGCGGGTCACGAAGACCATGACGATCACGAAGGTCATGACGATCATGACGATCATGACGATCATGACTCACATGCCTGGCTGTCGCCAACGAATGCCAAAGCCTGGCTGACCCTGATCGCGGATCAACTGTCGTCAGCGGATCCCGACAACGCCGCTGCGTATTTGGCAAATGCCAAAGCGGCGCGCGAAGAAATGACCGCGCTTTCCGCAGAAGTGGCAGAGTTGCTTGAACCGGTTCGCGGCGGCAGCTTCGTCGTGTTTCACGATGCCTACCAGTATTTCGAGGTCGCGTTCGATTTCCCCGCATCGGGCGCGATTTCCCTGAGCGACGCGTCCGACCCAAGCCCCGCGCGTATTGCCGCTATCCAAGGTCGCATTCACGCCGAAGGCATCAACTGCGTATTGTCTGAACCACAGTTCAATCCGGGCATCGTCGAAACCGTGTTGGATGGAACATCGGCGCAATCCGGTGTGATCGATCCACTGGGCTCGGCACTGGAACCCGGGCCGTCTCTGTACCCGCAAGTCATTCGTAACATGGCGCAAACCCTGTCGGAGTGTTTGAAAACCCGTTGAACCGGGTCTGGGATCGGGACGCGGGAACCTGCCGGGGTGCACCCAAAAGGACCAAGTCCCGATCTAAGCATCAGGTTTGGAACATTTGAAAAGCGCATCAGACCATGGTCTGTAGCGCGTCAAGCAATTGTCGTTCATAGTCAATTGCGAAATGAGACCCAAAATTACTGACCTGACAATTGGCAACTGGTCTTTGTCGCGCGTTTTTCTCGCGGCGAGTGTTGCGGTCATGGGGACTGCAACGGTGTTTGTAGGTCACTGGGTATCGAACCGGATCGAAAACGCGGTTGTACAAAATTCCGCCAACTCTGCGGCATTGTACATGGAAAGCATTTTGTCCCCACTCAGCCAGGAGCTGGCGCATGGAGATCGACTGTCCGAACAGGCCAGCCGGGCGCTGGACGAGATCTTCATGACCCAGCCGATGCGCGAACGCATTGCCTCGTACAAGTTCTGGAAGCAGGAGGGCGAGATTGCCTACGCATCGGATCCCGCCATCATCGGTCGCCGGTTCGAGCCGACAGATGACCTGAAACGTGCGTGGGACGGAGAAATCTCGGGCTCATTTGAAGAGTTGGACGACGAAGAAAGCGCGGCAGAGGCTGCGCTTGGCATTCCATTGCTGGAAGTCTACAGCCCCATTCGCGAAATCTGGTCGGGGAAAATCATCGCCGTCGCCGAGTTTTATGAAAAGGCAGATCAGCTGGAACTGGACATGGCCAGAGCCCGAAGAACAAGCTGGTTGATCGTTGGCTCGGCCTTTGCGGCAAGCACGGTTGTTCTGTTTTCCATTGTCGCAATCGGCGACAACACTATTCGACGGCAAGGACGCCTTCTGAACGATCGTCTTGCCGAAAGTGAAAAGATGGCCGCGCAAAATGCCATGCTGCGGTCGCGTGTCATTGATGCATCGGAAAGATACGCCGCGCAAACCGACAGGTTCCTCAGGAAACTCGGCGCGGAGCTGCACGACGGCCCCGCCCAATACCTGTCGCTCGCCGCCCTTCGACTGGAGGCCGCATTCGGCGACAGGCCGGAGATGCCCACCGAGGCCGAAGAAATTCAACAGTCGTTGCAGAAGTCTTTGGCAGAAATTCGCGCTCTTTCTCGGGGATTGTTCGCGCCGGACATCGAAAACCTGGCGCTCGTTGATGTCGTGAAAAGAGCTGTCGAGGACCATTCCGAGCACAGCCCTTTTCGCCCCGGTATTTCCTTTCAGGGCAATCCGTCGCCTGATTTGTCAATCTCGGGCAAGTTGTGCGTTTTCCGGTTCCTGCAGGAAACGCTTTCCAATGCCGCAAGATATGCACCCGCGTCCCAGTGCACTGTCACCTGCGACGTACAAGATGATCGCATTACCGTTCAGGTCAGCGACGACGGCCCCGGGTTCGCCCCCTCCGGCGAGACGGTTCTGCGTGAGGACGGGGGCCAGGGCCTTGTCGGCTTGCGTGACCGGGTCGAAAGCATTGGCGGTCGGTTCGAAGTGACGTCAACCCCAGGCAAGGGCACCACTGTTGCTATGACGTTGCTTCCCAGAAAGATGAGTGCATCATGACAACTTCAGTCGTTATCGCAGATGATCACCCGATTTTCAGGGACGGTTTACACCGCACATTGGAGGAGGCCGACGGCTTCAAGGTTCTTGCCGCCGGATCAAACGCGGATGAGGCCGTTTCCCTTGTCCGAACCCATCAACCTGACATCGCCATCCTCGACCTGTCGATGCCCGGTGGCGGCATAAGCGCGACCCGTCGAATTGCTGAAATGGCGAACCCGCCTTTCATCGCGATATTGACGGTCTCTGAAAACAGCAGTGACGTCGCAGACGCTTTGGAGGCTGGTGCCATTGGCTATATCGTCAAAGGTGTGACCGCGCGCGAACTGACAGCTTCGCTGCGCAGTATCGCCTCGGGCGAAGGGTTCGTCTCGCCGGGTCTTGCTTCGCGTATGCTGCTTCAGATCAATCGCAGAAACGGGTCGCAGCAAGAAGCTGACGCCATAGATGATCTTACCCATCGCGAAGAGGAGATTCTTCGGCGCGTCGCCAAAGGGCTGAGCAATCGGGAAATAGCCGATGAGTTGGGAATACAGGAGAAAACCGTCAAGCATTACATGACGGCGATCCTGTCCAAGCTCCATGCGCGAAACCGGGTGGAGGCCGCTCTTATCGCGCATGAGGCCTGGAACAAGAACGACTAAGGGTCAGGCGCTCAATGACCGGGGCGGTCTCTCAAGAAAAGAAACCGCCCCGCACATTCGTCAAAGTTCGTTGCTCAGTTGGCGACCGACTGAAGCCTTTGGCGGTCCGCTGCAGTTGCGTTTCTTTCAACAACGGTCCGGTTGAACGGGTCTTTCAACTCGTATCGTCCGCCCTCGATCTCTTCCTTCCAGCCGTTCGTGTAGCTGACTTCGATATTGTTGCCCTGAATCTCGATTTTTGCAGGACGACTTCCGGCGCCACCGCTCTGCCCTTGCGAACGCACGCTATCGATTGAGATGCCGTTTGCCATCGACCGAAGGCGCGAAACGTCGGCACCGGTTGCAGGTCGTTCTTCGACGGTTCGGTTCTGCGCATTCTTTCTTTCGTATCGACCGTTTTCGATCTCTTCCTTGGTACCGTCGGCATAGCGTACTTCAATGCCGCTCGCGCTTGTTTCGACCTTTGTTATTCCAGCCGACCCCGATGACTGCCCCCCAGACTGGGACCGGTCCTTCTTATCGCCCCGGCCCGAGCGTGACGAACCATCGGCATCATCATCATCGTCGTCGTCATCATCATCGTGACCACCTTTACCCGATCCGGAATTGTCGTCACGATCACCGCCGCTGCCCGACCCGGAATTGCTGTCATGGTCATCATCCCCGCCGTTGCCGTCACTCCCTTTCCCGCTCTTTGCAAACGCGTAAGCAGGTTCCAACCGCAGATGACCGTCTGCGTCAAAAGCCGGCACATAGGGTGTCATCACAATCAGCGACGCCAGCGCTACCGTGCTGAGAAGCTGACCAGTTCTTTTCCGGTTATTCATTCTCGTCTCCAATCCTGTTCGAGGCGTTATCCTGTATTGGAGGCAGAATATCCCGGGCCCGGCTTCGCTACATCGGGCTTAGGTCTGATGATTTTCCGGCCGATTGTCCGGGTCCGAGGAATGAGGGTTTCAAATATCCATCACTCAAATGGACCTGGTAATCTAATTTTGGCCTTGGGCAATAAGGTGTTGCCGCGTTGCTTTCCATGTTTTGCGGAACTCGGCTTCAGCGGTTGGCGGTCTTGATTTGACAGCTGTCGTTTTCTTCCTGCTTAGCGCCATTGGCGAACCGAATAGTAATATTCGATTTTAGAAGGAACCTGACGATCGCAATTGACCGCGACAGTTACCACAATGCGAACAAACAGGCGGATTCATCTTGTTCGCCCCACCGTCCGATACCTAGGTGTTTAGTCCGATGGTCTACTTAAAACTTTAGCTGCCCCGACGCCATGGCTCGTGCTGCCATCGGCTTCATCATTTGTAGAAGAAACCAGGCTAAGTCGAAAATACAAACCCTGTGCCTGTCAAACAAAAGAAGCACCGCTCAACCCGAGATCTAATGTGCGGTTGTTTTCTGGAATGATTGTTTCCATGAAAAAGAGTGCTTCATCACGCAAAGTGTACTGGAAGATTTCATACAGTATTGCAGTGCTGCCCGCAGAACGTTCGAGTTTTTCTGCGATATCCAAACTCAGCCTTGTAAACGAGATATTCCGCTCAAAACCATGAGGCGGTGTTCCAAAACGGTCTCTGAACATGATGCGGAACGTTATGTCTTTCAGTTCGGAAATTTCCATGCTCAAGAGAGAACCGAACTTTGGATTTGAAAGGTAGAAGCGGCTGAAGATACGAAACTCACCACCAACATCGATTAAGCGTTCTACGCAAACGTATTTGCTGGAGAAGCCGAGGAATTCACTCCACCGCCCTTGCTCGCGGCTATCGAAAATCCGTAATTCAACGTCGTTCACCGACAACAAACCATCGTCGCCCAAGAATTTGTAGTAGGTGAGTTCTCTTCCTGCCGCAGCGGGTTCAGTTACAAAGCTGCCGGCTTTGCGCCGCCTTTCCAGCAATCCCGCCTGAACCAAGCGACCGAGTGCAGTTTGCACAGTCGCCAATCCGACAGGTAGTATCCTCACCAGTTCCTTCTCCGAAGGAATTTGATCACCAGGCGTCCAATAGCCAGCCTCAATCATCTTGAGAAATGCTTCATATGTCTTAACAGCTTTGGGTTTTTTCTCCGGCAGCCTTGAATAGTACTCGAGGAGAACAGACCGTCTGAGGTTTTCTGCCCCAAATCTGCCCGTAGAAATGACCATATCGTCGTCCTTTGCCATCAGTGCGTGATCTACTGCGGGGTGCCTGCCAGTCAAGAATAACTATGATATCAAATTCTAATTTTCAAATTTTCTGCCAGATACGCCAAAGGCAGTCTATAATATACTGTTTTGTCAGCATTTTTAAACTTCTGTATTTGGCAATGATTTTTTTAACTACGTAGTTATTGTGAATCACACTGAGAAAACTCGGGATGCGCACATCTCTCCCGGATCAGAGGAGGAACATAATATGAACCCATACAAAACTATCGGTCGCCGCTCGGTGCTTGGCATGATTGCCACAGCGGCTGGGCTAGCAAGTGTGTCATTGCCAGCTGTTGCTGCCGATTATCCATCCAAAGCCGTTACGATGATCATCCCTTACGGCGCAGGCGGAAGTACTGACACGATGGGCCGTGTGTTTGCTAATGCTTTGGGCAATGAACTCGGCCAACCCGTCGTTGTTGTAAACCGCAAAGGCGGCGGCGGCTCTGTTGGCGCAAGCTTTCTGAAAAACTCCGCACCAGATGGTTACACCATTCTGTTGGGCGGCGTGGATGAGATCGCGGCATGGAATCCCATTGCAAGCGAAGTAGACTTTGAGGCCTCGGATTTTCGCTTCATTGGAGCTCTAGCCAACTATCAGAACGCATTTGTTGCACCAACTGATCAGCCGTTTGCAAGTTTCAACGAGTTTGTTGAACACGCCAAGGCCAATCCTGGACTGCCAGTCGTTTCACAAGGTGGAATGAGTGCAACATTCCTTGATATCGTTGCCGAAAAAGAGGGGCTGGACCTGCGCATTGTGAATGCGAACAGCGGGGCGGAAGCCATGCAGCTTTTGATCGCGGGAAATGCCGTCATGTCCTATAGCGGTGGTGTTCACGCGAATTTCGATGGCCAGGTCAAAGTGCTGGCGTCCTTGAATGACACACGCCTGTCCGGTGCGCCCGATGCGCCGACCTACAAGGAAAGCGGTTATGGTTTGGCAATGCCCAGCCTGGTTGGTGTGATGGCCCCGGCGGGGGTTCCGGATGATGTCGCTCAAGCCCTTGAGAATGCGCTGCAAGCCGCCGCGAACGACGCCGACTTCCTCACTATCGTCGAAGAGCGCCTGAAATCGAAAGTCGAGGTCGTATCCGGTGCGGATGTCACTGCGACAATCGGTGAACTGGCCGAGAAATACCAGGATATCGCTTCCAAGTAAGACAGCAAACCAGCGTCGCAGCCTCATGAGAAGCTGCGACAAACGGGGGGATATCATGGCAACTGATACAGTAACAAAATCGACCCTGGCGTCAGGTGTCGTCTTGGCACTTTTGGGGCTTGTGGCGGTTTTCTGGCTCATTCCTGAATTTGTCGTTGGTGCAAACAGCAGCAATGGCGGCATAACGCCTGGCTTCATGCCAAGGGTGGCAGCCTGGAGCATGGTCGCCCTGGGCACAATTGTAGCCCTGAATGCCTTTCGGGTGATGTTGGGTCAGGTTCCGGCGGTCGCAGAAGACAGCGAAGAAAACGAAACACTGGCCTTTGGTCGCAACGAGGTAGTGGATTCGCTTGTCGTTGTCGTGCTGTCAGCGATCTATGTTTTCGGCCTGGTGACGCTCGGTTTCCTGGTTCCGTCTGTGATACTCCTTGCCGTGATCATGTATTGCACAGGATACCGCAAGATCATTCCACTTCTTGTGACCGCTTTGGCGTTCCCGGCATTGCTCGAGTTCCTGCTTTGGCAGGTTCTGAAAGTGCCCCTGCCGCAGTTTCCCCTGATCAACTTCTAAGGCAGCCGCGGGAGAGTTTCATGATTGAGCAACTGATCGAAGGTTTCATCGCGGCCTTCACCTTGTGGAACCTGCTTTTCATCTTTCTGGGCGTCGCCATCGGGATTCTGTTTGGTGTGATGCCCGGTGTCGGCGGGATCACGGCCCTCACGCTCCTGATTCCGGTTACCTTCTACATGGAGCCGATGACAGCAATCGCCTTCCTGATCGGGATCATGAAAGGAAGCACGTCCGGCGGCGCAATTCCGGCGATCCTGCTGAATGCGCCAGGCAGCTCTGAAAACGTTGCGACCGCTCGTGACGGATACCCGATGGCGCAGCAGGGAAAGCCCGAAAAGGCGATGCGGATGGCGCTATATTCCTCCGTGACCGGTGATTTCGCGTCAGATGTGGTTCTGATCCTGTTGGCCGCGCCTTTTGCGGCAATCGCCCTTAGATTTGGCCCGGCAGAGATCACGGCCGTTGGGTTCCTCGCCTTCACGCTGATTGCGGGCCTGTCATCCGATACACTTGCAAAAGGCCTGCTTGCCGCCGCTTTGGGCGTGTTTCTGTCCACAGTCGGCCTGGACCGTGCCGAGGGGACACCGCGCCTGACCTTTGGCATCATCGACCTCTATGATGGCATTTCCCTGAACGCTCTGGCCATCGGCCTGTTGGCGCTCAGCTCTGTTCTCAGCCAGTTATTTGACAGCCGGCGCACGCCCGCGGATCAATTAATAAAACCGAAACCCTACAACCGTGCTGACCAAAACCTGACCTGGGCTGAATACAAGGCCTGCATTCCGACGCTCTTCCGGTCCGCCTATATCGGGACCTTCGTGGGCATGTTGCCGGGACTTGGTGTCACATTGGCGGCATTCCTTGGGTACGGCGCCGCAAAACGCGCCTCCAAAAACCCGGAAGAATTTGGCAAGGGCAAACTCGAAGGCATTGCCGCGACCGAGGCTGCAAACAGTGCTGTGTCGGGTGCAAACCTGATCCCTACAATTGCATTGGGCATTCCCGGCAACATTGCAGCGGCATTGCTCATGGGGGCTTTTCTGATCCATGGCGCAACGCCTGGGCCGTTCATGATGCAACAGCATGGTGCATTGATCTACGGTATCTTTGCTTCAATGCTGATGGCCAATGCCGTTCACCTTGTTGTTGGCCGCGCTGGCATCCCTATCTGGGTTCTGTCGCTGCGAGTTCCCAAGCCAATCATTCTGTCCTGTGTGGTCGTGCTTTGCGTGATCGGTGTCTATGTGCCTTCATCCTCGTTTTTCAAAGTTGGCCTGATGTTTGCCTTCGCATTGCTCGGCTTCTTCATGAGAAAGACAGGATACTCGCTGGTCTGTCTGTTCATAGGCTTCCTTCTTGGTCCGCTGCTGGAGCATTCGTTGCGTCAGACGATCATCCTCTACGACAGCATCTGCGTCCTCTTCACGCGGCCCTTCGCGCTGCCCTTCACGCTGCTCACCCTGTTCTTTGTCTGGCGCTTTGGCATCTACTACCCCGCCAAGCGCAGAAAAGAACGCGCAGAAGACGTAGACCAAACAAGCTGAAAAAGATGAAACATAAGATGATCCAAAATCAACATGTCATACCTGATCGCGTAATGGGGGACGTATGGCCCAATGCGCATCCGGGGCAAGACCACTCCGACTATGGCTCCGTGCGGCTGGAAGGCAATGACGCTGTTCGTATCCGAAGCTTTCAGACCTTTCGCCTGATCTATACTGTCGGCAAATTCGGACTGGATGACACCGGTGGCCTGAAAGTTGTCCAGCGCTTTACCAATGATGGTGGACGGCTGCAGACAAATGATCCGACGGCGATGAACTATGTCACGGCACAGGCGTCGAATGGCACGGCCCTTGACCTTGATGTCGAACGGCTTGGGCACCAACGCCCCTGGGACCGATCACTGTGTATTACCCTTGTCAAAGGTCACATGAGCGAGGGAGAGACGATAACAATCACCTTCGGAGATACCTCCGGGGGCGGGCCCGGCCTCAGGATGCAGACCTTCTGCGAAAGTGCGCATGAATTCCGCGTTCTTGTGGATGCCTGCGCCACACGCCACTATGCACCGCTGCCAGAGCGCCCCGCCGTCATGGTGTTGCCTGAAGCGCCGCATACGTGGCGTGCAATCCTGCCCAGCTTGCGGGCACCGGGAACAGAGTTTTCATTGCTGCTGCGCGCAGATGATATTTGGGGCAACCCGTCTGACCTGGTGGAAGGCACATATCGGCTGACTGCAGAAGGACCTGTTGACGGCCTTCCTTCGGCCGTCAAGTTCACTCACGGGCAACGCGCCAGAAAAGTAGCAGGTTTGACTGCCACAGGTCCGGGCATCATCAACATCTCCCTCAGTGATGAAGACGGCAATGCTCTGGTGCGGTCCAATCCACTGGTCGTGCGCAACAGCGTGTTGCAGGCATACTGGGGTGATCTGCACGGGCAAAGCGGCGAAACTGTCGGCATCAACCCGATCCGAGAATATTTCGAGTTTGGCAGGGATCTGGCCGCGCTGGACGTGATGTCACATCAAGCGAATGACTTTCAGATCAAAAATGCGTTCTGGGACGAAATCAACCAGGTTACAGCCGATTTTGATCAGCCCGGCAGTTTCGTTGCCTTCCCCGGATACGAATGGTCCGGGAATTCGCCCACCGGCGGGGATCACAACGTGTTTTTCCGCCACGAGGGGCGCAGAATGATCCGATCCTCCCACGCGTTGCTGATTGACCGCGAGGATATAGACCAGGACGCAACGACGACCAAAGCGCTGTTTGAAGCCTTAAAGGACGAGGATTGCGTTCTCTATGCCCATATCGGCGGGCGGCCCGCGAATATCGCTCAGGCCGATGGCGGATGGTTGCGCACGTCGCTAGAGGCACATTCCGACTGGGGCACATTTGAATGGGTGATGAAGGACAGCTTTGAGCTGGGCTACCGTCATGGCCTTGTATGCAATTCCGACGGCCACAAGGGTCGCCCCGGCGCCAGCCATCCCGGTGCTTCCAGTTTCGGGGCCCTGGGTGGTTTGACGTGCTTCCTGGCGCCGGAACTGACCCGCGATGGTATCTTTGATGCGATGCGTCGCCGCCACCACTATGGAACCACCGGAGGCCGCCTGCATCTGGATGTCGCGGCAGAACTTGACAATCCAGCCCGTGTTTTTGAGCGTGACCCCAGAGTTGGGGGGGCTGAATTTACCCGGTCAAACACTCTCATGATGGGTGATATTGCTGCAGTGCAGGATGATCAGGCTCAGGTTTCAGTACAGGTTCAAACCCAATCGCCCATACTGTCCGTCGACATCTTACGCGGGACTGAAACTCTTGAACGCTGTTTGCCATATGGCCTAAGTGATCTTGGACGGCGCTACCGTATCTGTTTCCATGGCGCAGAATATCGAGGCCGTGGACGTCAAACGACTTGGACTGGTCAGGTTGAGGTAACAGGCGCCAACATCAATCAGTTCAAGACAATAAACGCATGGAACCATGACAGGAAACTGGAATGGTCCGGCAAAGGCTTGGTAGAGTTTGATTTACTGACAACCGGGAACTTTGTTGGTTTTGACATATGGTTGGATGATGACGCTGAAAGTCTGAATATCGTGACCTCTCTGATTTCTGGAAAAGTCGGTCTGAACGAACTTGAAACGGATTCAGTGATCCTGGATGCCGGAGGTCTGGATCGCAAAGTTTCCGTGACACGGTTGCCCGAGCATTTGACTGATTTCGGCATGTCAATCGAACGCGCGGTCACCCTGAATTCAGAGGGAGATACCCCCATCTGGGTTCGGGTTACAACTGAAGATGGACATCTGGCCTGGTCCAGCCCGATGTATCTTTTCAAGCAGACTGGTTCTTTTGATACCTCAGGGGATGGTTGAATTTGGACTCAGACCATCCTCAACTTGGGCATTATCTGCCGTTGCTCTGCCCCCTGAAAACTGGATCGTTCGGAGCTGGAGTTTTCCGCTAAATTTCCCTGGCTGGGAGAGGAGCGGAATCGCATGAAAGCATCGAAGTTCACAGAGGCACAGAAGGCCTTCATCCTGAAGCAGGGCGAGCAAGGAACGCCGGTCGCGGAGATCTGCCGCAAGGCCGGGATCAGCCAGGCGACATACTTCAACTGGAAGAAAAAATACGGGGGCCTTCTGCCGGACGAGATGCGCCGGCTGAAAGGGCTTGAGGACGAGAACATCCGGCTGAAGAAGATTGTGGCGGACCTGACGCTGGACCGGGAGATGCTTCAGGATGTCATTCGGCGAAAGCTCTGAAGCCTGGCCGTTTGCGCGAGATTGTCACCGGGATGTGCGTCGATTGGGGTGTATCGATCCGGAAGGCTTGTGGGGCCATCTGGACCTGTCACGTATTCGTGCCGCTCCAAGTGCTCGTTTAAGCCACTTTCCTTTCGAAAGCGACGGGGCTTTTCCAGCCTAAGGCCGAGTGTCTTCGGCGCGGATTGTAGAAG